>SIBR01000020.1 GCA_009695065.1 Opitutus sp.
ACTGCCACGATGCTCTTGCCGCCATCGGCTTCCCGCAAAATGCGGATCTTCTGTTCCGTCGTGTGGCTCTTGCCTTTCATGGTCTGGGCTCCTTTTAGGGCCGCAGACTAACATTACAAGTGGACCAGATTTCGGGGGATCACCGCAGTAGTCTTCCACCGCGCCGCGCTTCCAACCCGAGGCGCCATCCGGGCGATGACGTCGCTTTGGAAAATCAGTTCTTTGGTGGGATCGCTCATGGGGTGGATTGGGTAACTCGGCGAAGAAGGCCGCACTTAATCCATGAGACCGAAATGCTTGTAGGCGGCGGCGATGATGGGCTTGGCCCATGAGGGAGTATCCTGCAGTTGGGCGAGGTCGGGGTAAGTCAACTCGCTCTCCTCAATGGATAAGAGCAAGGTTGGCTCCGGCGCGCCGCCGACGGGGACTTCGGCGGAGTTGTCGAAAACCCGGAGCGTGGTTACGAACGGGATCAGGCGGATGATATTCTCGTGGCTGCCGATCCAGCGCTTGCGGATATCGGCTTCGGGAATCGAGTGGCCGCCCTGGGCGACTCGTTGCGCCACGCGCTGGAGGTGCAGCTCCACGGACGCCAGCCCGACAAACCAGATCTCGAGTTGATGGTTCTTCTGCGCGGCTTGAATCAGGAGATTCGTGATGGTTTTTCCGCCGAGGGTGGATTCGAAAGTGAAATCGGCTCCCGTGGCGATGGCTTCTTCCAATTTGGCCTTACCGTAGGCCCACGAGAGCGCATTGGTTTTTTCCTGGGTGAGGGTTGGCTGCTTCGCGCGGAGCAGGCGCGCATGTTCGTCGGGGTTAAAATACGCAGCGCCGGAGTCACGCAGGGCCTGGCCACCGACGCTGCTTTTGCCCGCACCGTTGACCCCGGCTAGAATCGTGAGCGCGGGCCGGAGCTTAGCGGGCATGCGCGCGGGCTTTTTTCAACTTGGCCAGAGCGGCGCTGGGCTTGACGGCGGAGGCCTTGAAGAAGCTCCGGCGGGCAACCCGGTCGGCGGGCGTGTTCATTTTGGCGACCATCTGATCGAACTCGGCGGTGAGGCTTTCGAGCGGAGCGCGGCGGCTCTGCTGGAGTTCCTCGTATTGCCCGGCGGTGAGGATGACGAATTCGCGGCGGTTGTGACGGGAGACGGCGAGGGGACCGCTGGAGGCGAGGCGCGCGACTTCGCTGAACTTGTTTTTCAGGACGCTGGCGGTGACCTCGGACAAGTCGGCGACCGCGGAGAAACCAAAGGCGTGTGGAGCGGGAGCGGTGTGGGCCATGGCCTGAAAGTTCCTGTTTTGGCTAAAATGGCAAGATTAGCCTTTAAGGTGAACTGTTTCCATTTTGGAAACACCCACGGGTTGCCAGTGGCGGACGTCGATCCTGCCGGTTACCGTGCGCGTTCGAGGCTGCGGCTCCGGGAGAAGGCACTGCAGCTGTCCGTTGTCACGACGCGACCCAGTCGCGACCTCGGTGGACGGGATTCGTGGCGGGCGCGGAGAAACCAAGGACACCACGAGGGGCTGGACAAGAGCCGGAGGGGGATTAATCCGAGCTCTCATGAATACCGTGCTCAAAGGGCTCTTGATTCCCGCCATTGTAGCCCTGTCCGTGGTTTTCATCCCGCGCTCCCGGGCAGAATCGCAGGGCGTGGACTCGATCGAAGCCGCGGCGCGCGCCTTCATGGCCGGCTACGCCGAAGATCTTCTCGCCCTCAATCGCGAGGGGATCATCGCGCGGTACCATTCCGAGGGAGCGTTGATGATCACCGCTTCTCGAAATCGTTTCGTTTCGGCGCAGCAAATCGCCGAGCAGTACCGCCGTCCGGGATGGAAAGGCCTGGGCGCGTTTGCCTGGCAGTCCCTGGTATATCGAGCCGTTTCCCGTGACACCGTTTTCGTCGAAGGCGCGTTCACCTCGGGACCGGCGGCGCAGCTCAAAAGGACTTCCTATTTCGCCATTTTGGTCAGCGAGGCGGGCCAGCTCAAAATTCGAAGCGAGGTCGAGTTTCCGAAACGGTAGACGCAAAGCCCGCCACGGCTTCCACGAAGATTTCCAAGACTTGCGCCGGCGTTACTTGAGCGTCGAGAAATCCGTCGGCGCGAGGTAGACCGACCCGACCTTGGTCGTCAGTGGACCGGACTTTTCCAAGTCGGCCTTTGCCTTGAGCCAGACCGGGTCGACCCGGAACGCGGCCCACGCCTTCGTCGGCGTCGAGGGAACCTTACTCCACGACTGATAGCTCGAAGACGACGCCGAGATTGCCCTGCGGCCCCGTCGGGCAGAACCGCCTCGGCCTAGCCTTTTGCTTTCGCGGCTTTCTTTGCCGCCTGCAAACGGTCGTTTTTGATCCGGCGTGCTTTTCGTTTCTTAACGTTTTGAATGGAGGCGGGCATGCCGGGAACTTCACGGGCAACGGGGATAAATGCCAGTAGAATCAAAAGCCAGGCCGTCGCGCAGCTTGGGTAACACTGTTTCTCACAGGGCGCACGGAGCTCGGACACAGAGTTCACGGAGCCAAACAAGTCTGCGCGGTGCGACCCAGACGCTTCTTGCGCCTTCCGAGCCTCTTGCATCCAAGTGCGCCGGGTATAATTCCCTTCGCGTCTTCACGTGCGCCCTGCTCGAGCACGAGCAGAATCATTCAGGTGAAAATTTTTCGGCCGCGGGCGGCGTTCTTGGAATTCGTTGCTGGGGCCTCGTACGCGGGAGATTTTCCCTCCGAGGGAGCGTCGTTCTGGGTATAAAATCTCTTATGCGAAAGTAATTTGAGGCGGTGCACCGCGAGGCTCAAATCGGCGAACTTGGTCTTCGCCGCTTCGTCCGCGTTGCCGGATTCCATGCGCTCGGAGGTGCGATGGAAGCGCTCCCCCAAGGCGCGGTGTTCGTCCGTGTCGCCCAACTCGCGCAGCAGCCGGCGAACGGTGTCCGCCCGTCGCCTAGCTTGTTTGACCACCGGCAGGGCGGCGGCGAACGTGATCCGGCCGGCCTTCGCGTCCTTGAACAGCTGGCACTCGAACGTGCGGCATTGCCGCGGCCGCTCCGCGTACACCCGGCACGTGCGATCCTCGCACAAGGCCGAGCAGGGCTGGGGAAAGCGGGCGACGGGCGTCTGGCCGCGTGACAGGGAAACCGGCAGCCCGAGCGCTTTCAATTTCCCAGCATCGTCGCCCCGCTCGAGTTTAACGAGATCGAAGAGCGTGCCGTCGCAGCACAGTCCGCACGCGCGGCAGAGTTGTTCGCCTAAGTTCACGGCCCCCAGCATCCGCCAGGAGACCGACCGGAGGCAAGGCGGCGCGAGGGAATCGAACCGGAGAGCCGAGGGCCGCCGGAGCCCAGGCAGGAGGTCGCGCGACAAGGCCCGAGGGGCGGAGGTGGCAGCGAAGGCCAACTGTGGCTTGCCACGACCCAGCCCGGGGCAAACTCACATCCACCAAAGCACGTGGGCCATCTGGGCCGTCGCCAGCCCTCCACAAAGGAGGGAGCAAAACCACAGGGGGCGTTTCTTGACGACCAGCGTGATACCGCCGAGTGCGATCGCGATTTGAAAGGCCGTGGTCGAGAGTCCCATGCCTCGCGCACTGTCGCCGGCCTTGTTCGCCGCCAGCCGGGCGACATCGCGCTGCGCCTCATGCGCCTTGGCCTCCTTGGAGATCTGCTCCTGTTCGCTCTTGTATCGGTCGACGGTCTTTTTGATCTCCGCGAGGCGTTTGGCGTCGGGCGCAGGGCCGGATGACATCAGTTCCAACTCTTGCTGTTAGATGCTCCCCTTGATGCCCTTCGCCTGATAATAGGCCCAGCCGCCCGAAGCTTGGGCTTGGGCAAAGGTCCCCTCGTTCAGGTGCTTGATCGTCGCCGAGGAAAAACCAGCCCCTTTCTGGGTCGCGATGGCGGCCAGCACGGCGAGTATGATCGTGGAGAGCGACACGTACTTGGTCCAAGCGTCGCGCTTTTCCCGCTCTTTCTGCATCTGGCGGTCCGCCGTGATCGTCGCCACGAGGGCTTTGAGTTCGTCGAGATTGTTTTCCATAAGTTCGCGTCTGCTGGAGCGAGCGGAGACCGAAAAGGCCGTTTGCTTCCCGCGTCCATTTCGAACTCATCACGCGGAATAACCCTCGCCGCGAAACGGCAAGGGCGACGCCACGCCTGATCGTCGCGCGTAATACGTGCTTCAGCCTCCCGCTCGGGCAGACGGCCATGGTCGCCTCGGCCGAATTCCGACCTGGTCGGCAATCACGGAGGTTGGCCGGGGATGCGATCGACTCTCAAACTCGGCCTGCCTACTTCAGCGCCGAGAAGTCCGCGGGCGCGAGGTAGACCGACTCGACCTTCGTCGTCAGCGGACCGGACTTTTCCGAGTCCGCCTTCGCCTTGAGCCAGACCGGGTCGGCCCGGAACGCGGCCCACGCCTTCGTCGCGGCGTCGCGATCGGGATGGGCGAGGAAATAGAGGAGCGTCCGGCCCGCGCCTTTGTCGGCATCGAGGGGATGCAGGTAGATGACGTTGGTCATGCCGTGCTGCGCGAAGCGCGCGAGGGTGTGATTCCGAAAGCGTGCATCCAGATCGGCGAGCCGCCCGTCGGCCGCGGTGTACGTCCGCAACTCGTAGGTGCGCTTCCCGGCGTGCAACGCCGCCAGGCTGCCGCGCGCCGGCGAAAAATCCGTCGCGGCGAGAAACACCGACTCCGCCTTGGACACGATCTTGCCGCTCTCCTCGCTGGCCTTGCGCGCCGCCTGCCACGCCGGATCGGCGCCGAACGCCTTCCACGAGGCCACGGCCGCTTCCCGGCTTTTGTGCTCAAGGAGGTAGATGAGTTTTTCGCCGGCGCCATCCTTGGCGTCGAGCGGCACCCAGTAGCCGACATTCACCATACCGTGCTTCTCGAAAAGCTTGCAGGTATGATCGCGGAAACGCGCGAGCAACGCATCCAGCCGCCCCGGCAGCGTCGTGTAGGTGCGCAGTTCGATCACCGGTCCGTCGGCGGCCCGGGCGGGCGCGGCGGCGGCGGCAACGAATGCGCCGGCGAATAGCAGAATGCGGAAGAATGAGCGTAAACGAGTCGGCATGCGGGGAAGGGTTGCCGCCCAGCGTTCCTCTCACCGCCGAAGGAGTCAACTCCACCGGGGAGGCTCCGTTCGGAAGCTTCTCCAGATCGCGGCGGCAGGCGCGGACCGTCTCGGCGAGCAGAGCGCGTTTACCCAGTTCGGGATGAATCGGGTAGCCGGACTTCGTCGGGTAGCACGCCCAGAACCCGATGGGCTGGAAGCGCAGCGTGTCGCCGCCCAATTCCAAAACGATTTTGACGAGCCGCTCGGCGTCGAATTCGTCCAAGTGCGGGTAGATGGGCGGGGGGGAACCCTCGAAATAAATCGCCCGCATGTGCCGCAACCAGTCCGGCGACTGGTAACCGTCGGGCGGAGGAACCAAGTCCGCCACGGGCACCGGCACCGTCGCCGTGCTCCGGGCCGTCGCGCCGGTGGACGTCAGCGCCGAAAGCATGCTCACCCCGACGCGGGGGTTTTGAGAAAGCGTCTTCGTTCCACGATGAACCTCCCCGGTCAAAGGCCCCTCCCGAATTCCCGGATGGGGAACCCAGCCCTGCGCGCAGATGACTCGTGCCCCTTCGCTTTCTTCCTCCGCGCTCACGAACCAGCCCCCGGCGAAAATCCGCTCAAGGCCCGCGGGCCGCACCCGGCGGAGGAGTGCGCCGGCCGCATGCGCCGCTTTCCGGGCGTTAATGGGAAAGGCGGTGAATCGGCCCCCGGCCTACACGCTCGCGGCATTCCAGCCGAACGACGTGTAGCGGCAGTCGAGTGAGCCGTCGTCGTAAAGATCGACGAGGGCATACCCTTCGTCGAAGCCGTCGTTCTTGCCCTTCCACCACCCGCCGCAGACGGCGCCGTTGCAGTAAAAATGAATCCCCTTCATCTCCACGTGCTCGATCCGGTGCAGGTGGCCGCTGAGGCACGCCTTGACGTTCGGATACTTGGTGAGCAGGGCGAGAATCGGCACGGCGTCCCAGTGCACGTGGCCGTTCTCGATCGCGATGGGCTTGGTCCGCGGACCCGGCCGGTTGATCAGCGGCGCCAGCGCCGAGACGATCGGAATGTGCGACCAGATCAGAACCGGCGTCGTCTTGGGCACGGCGGCCAGGTCGCGCTGGAGCCAGTCCAGCTGGGCCTCATCCAGGGCGCCGTAGAAGGAGCCTTCGGGCTCGCCCGGCTGCACGCCATCGAGCGTGATGAAATGCCAGCCGGCCTGATCGAAGCTGTAGTAGGGCCGGTCGAGGCCGAGGGCATCGCTGGCCCACTTCTTGCCGAATTCGGGTTCGTGGCCGGTCGTGCCGCTCTTTGCCTTGTTCCAACCCCAGATATCGTGATTGCCGATACAGGCGCGCACGGGAATGGCGGTCTCGGCCTTCATGATCTTCTGCCACAAGTCCCACTGCAGTTTCGTTCGCTCCCGCGGTTGCCGCACGCAGTCCATCACATGATCGCCGCCCGACAGGATGAGATCGGGTTTTTCCGCCGTGGCTTGCAGGTGTCGGAGGCAGGACGTCATCCCCTCGGGCGCGCGCAACTCCGGCTGCACGTGAAAGTCGGTGAGGTGGGCGACCCGCAGGACGCGCTTGCGCCCCGTGGTCCGCGCCGCCCCCAGGCCGCGGGTGGCGAACCCGGCGGCGGCGAGGCCGCCGGCCAGTTGGAGAAATCGGCGGCGCGGAAGGAGCGGAAATTTCACGGCAGGAGGATCAATTTTAGCGGAAGCGGGTGATCGGCGTGACGGCACCCGGTCAATCGTCCCGGCGGATCACCGCCCGGCCGGCCATCGCACCGCGCACGAGTTCGCCGTCACGTACGACAAACGTGCCGTTCACGATCACGTGGGGAATGCCGCCCGAGGGCGTGGTCGGCGTCTCGAACGTCGCACGGTCGATCACCGTGGCAGGATTGAAAACGGTGAGATCGGCATCCGCGCCGACTGCGATCCGGCCCTTGGCCTTCATCACGGGCACAGAGCCTTCGAGCCGGCGGGCGGGCAGGATCGTCATCTTGGCCAGGGCGTCCATGAGCGGGAGGACCTTGCGCTCGCGGACGTAAAGGCCCAGCACGCGCGCGAAGGTGCCGGCGCCCCGGGGATGACCCGTGCCGTTGACGAAGGGCACGCCGTCGCTAGCGATCATCACGCCGGGATGGGCGACCGCCCGCGCCACGTTTTCATCCTTCATCATATACAGGATCACCCAGCCGCCCTGTTTGCGGTAGCGCTCAAAGCTCTCCCGCGTAAGCCGCTCGCCGGTCGCGGCCCATGCGAGATCGCCGTAGTCGATCCCGAGATTCGCCTGCCACCCCGGGTTGAACATCGCCGACTCCAGCATCGTGGACGCGGCGGTGTAGGGATAGACTTCCCCCGTCACATCCAGGCCGGCGGCGCGGCTGGCGTCGATCAGGGCCAGGACCTCGGGTAAATCGCCGATGCTGCTGCTCCCCACGTGCACCACATGCAGCGCGGTGCCCGTCGTCTTGGCTGTCGCGATCGCCTCCTTGATGGCGCCGATGCCAAACGAGCGCGTGTGCACGAAGACCGGCACCTTGCGCTCCGCGGCCACAAGAAACATCGCTTCGATTTCCGTGGCGGCGGCGGCCGGCGTGTAGTTGATCCCGAAGCCCACGCCGAGGGCGCCGTCGTCGAGGCCGCGGCGGATCGCGTCGCTCATCGCCTTGAGCTCGGCCGGGCCCGCCGGCCGGTTGGCTCCCGCCGGGGTCGCGCCCAAGGCCGCGACGGCAGCACGGTTGATGGGCCAGTGCCCGATCTCGAGACCGGGATGAAAGGCGGCAAACCGGGCCGCCAGGTGGCTTACGGTTGCGCCATAGTTGATCGGCGCCTTCCCCTCCATGGCCCGATACCAGGGGGCCACGGGGTAAACTCCGACTTCCATCTCCAGCGCCGTGGTGACTCCGTCGCGGGCCTTGATCTGAAGATCACCGGTCGTCTGGCCGTGGGCGTGAAGATCGATAAAGCCCGGCGCGACCACGTGGCCGGAAACATCCACGACCGTGGCACCCGCCAAGGGGGTGGCGGAGATCGCCGCGATCTTGCCGGCAGTGATTCCGATGTGGCGGGGTGCATCGAGTCCCGTCGCGGGGTCCATCACGCGACCGCCGGCGAGGACGAGATCGTACGTTGGCGGATGCGTGCAACTGGCGAGGAGGCCGGCGACAACGAGGAGCGTCAGGCCGGCGGCGGCACGGACAGCAAAAGTTCGGGAGACTGCGATCATGGGGTGGGGCGTTCGGACCGGCGCGACGAGAAAGCGTTTTCCCCACGCCCGTGGCAACGCAACCTTTTCCCGGACGGCGCCGCGGCAACGCGCCCGCCGTTTTGGTCGTTGCGGTGTCCGCCGGTGGCGCGAACGCTCGCTGCCGTGGCCGAACCGAGTTCACCCGCAGCACCGCCGGCCCCCGCCGCCAGCCCCGCCCGCACTTTCTGGCAGCGCCGCTTTCGTGATCCAATCATCGCCCAGCTTACGCAGGGCATCACACCGGAGAAAATCGCCCTCACCCTCGCCATCGGCAGCAGCTGTGCGCTCTTCCCGATCATCGGCACCACCACCCTCCTCTGCTTCCTCGTCGCCCTCCTCCTCCGGCTCAACCAACCCATTATCCAGCTCCTTAATCAGGTGCTCTGGCCCGTCCAGGTCTCCGCCATCTTTGCCTGCGTGCATATTGGCGAAGTCGTCACCGGCGCCCCCCGGGTCAGCTTCAGCCTGACCCGGATGAACCAGCTTTTCTGGGACAGCCCGGTGCAATTCTTCCACGAGTTCGGCGCCACCGTGTTCCACGCCGTCGTCGGCTGGACAATCGTCGCCCCGTTTTACATCGCAGCCGTCTACTACCTCACCCGGCCGATCCTGCGCACCGTCAACCGGCTCCGGACCGAAGCCGCCGTCAGGGCCGCGACCGGCCCCGACCACCCCACCCCGTAAGAGCACTCGGGACAACGCCCGGCGGCGACTTTCTCTCCCGGGCATCCATTCCCGGGTGCCGCGCGTAACACCGGAATCCATGAAACGCCCGCTGCACCGCGCCCAGTCTGCTCGCACCCGCCTCGTGCCGGGCCCCGTCCCTCCCGAAGCAAGAGGGTGAGCCCGTTCTTCGCGCCGTCATGATCGATTCCCTGCTGGAAAAAAATCTCCTGCCCGACTGGCTGATCCGCAGCGGCATCCGCCGTCTCCTCGCCGGGCGCATCCGCGAGGAAACGGCGCGTTACGACCGCCCCGCGTATGTCGCCGACCTGAAGACCCGCCCGCTGGCGGAGCAGACCGCTGCCGCTAACGAGCAGCACTACGAGGTGCCCACGCGCTTCTACCAGCTCTGTCTCGGCCGAAATCTAAAATACTCCGGCTGCCTCTACCCGACCGGCCGCGAGTCGCTCGATGAGGCCGAGGACGCGATGCTCGCGCTCTACGCCGAGCGCGCCCGGCTCGCCGACGGCCAGCACATCCTCGAACTCGGTTGCGGCTGGGGCTCCCTCGCGCTCTACAACGCCAAAAAATTTCCCGCCGCGCAGATCACCGCGATCTCGAATTCCCGCACGCAAAAGGAGTACATCGACGCCGAGGCGAGGAAGCGCGGCCTCACCAACCTCCGGATCGTCACCGCTGACATCAACGGATTCGACATCGAGCCCGGCCGGTTCGATCGCGTCGTATCCGTGGAGATGTTCGAGCATCTGAAAAACTACCAGCGGCTGTTCGCGAACATTGCCCGCTGGCTGAAACCCGGCGGCCTGCTGTTCACCCACATCTTCTCGCACAGCCGCTTCAGCTACCATTTCGTCGCGCAGGGCCCGACCGACTGGATGAGCCGGCATTTCTTCACCGGCGGCCAGATGCCCGCGCACGATCTGCTCCCGCATTTTCAGGACGACCTCAAACTCGTCTCCGAGTGGAAGGTCGACGGCACCCATTACCAAAAAACTGCCGAACACTGGCTGCAAAACATGGACCGGCACCGGGCCGAGATCATGCCACTCTTCGCCCAAACCTACGGCCCGGAGCAGGCGACCAAATGGTGGGCCTACTGGCGGGTGTTCTACCTGAGCTGCGCCGAACTCTGGGGCTACCGCGGCGGCGAGGAATGGCTCGTGAGCCACTACCTTTTTCGCAAACCCTGACCAATCCGTCGTCGTGCCTGCGCCATCGACCGTTTCATCACCGCACCCGTCCGGGCTCTGCCGGCTCACCGCGCTCGCCATTTTATTGACCGCCACTTTGCGGTCCGCGACCGGCACCGACGTCGAAGCCACGCTGGCCGCCGCCCACGCCGCCCAGGATGGACTCGATTCCCGCCGCGCCCTTGAGCTCTACCTCGCCGCGGATCGCGCCCGGCCCAACGACGCCCGCATCCTGCAGAAAATCGCGCGGCAATACTCCGACCTCGTCGTCGATCTCCCCACCGACGAGGCCCGCCGCCGTTACGCGCAAAGCGCCCTCGATTACTCGCTGCGCGCCGTCGCCCTCGATCCGCGCAACCCCGAAAACGTCCTCTCGCTGGCTATCTCGCACGGCAAACTCGCCGTCTACAGCGACCTCAAGACCCGCATCCAATACTCGCGGTTCGTGCGGGAGGAGGCCGAGCGCGCCCTCGCGCTCGATCCGCGCTACGCTTGGGCCCACCACGTCCTCGGCCGCTGGCACTACGAAGTCGCCACGCTCGGCGCCACGGCCCGCATCTTCGTCCGCCTTTTCTACGGCGGCCTGCCCGCCGCCTCGACCGCCGCCGCCGTGCAGGCGCTCCAGCGCGCCGTCGAACTCGAACCCGACGAAATCGCCCATCAGCTCGAACTCGGGTTCGCCCTCGCCGCCGATGGCCAGAAGGAAAAGGCCCGGACCCAGTTTGAAAAAAGCCTCGCGCTCCCGTCGCGCCGCAAACACGACGACATCGCCAAGACCCGCGGCCGCGCCGCCCTCGCCAACCTCTGAAAGCCGGGCGTGACCGGCGGCGGGCAAGGCCTACGAGTCCATCTTCGCGCCAATAAGTCCGATCCGCCGGGCATACTGGATCAGGTCGTCATTGTCCCGCGCCGCGGATTTCTCGAGCAGCGCCGCCCGCAGTTTGGCAGCCGACCAAACGGACAAGTGGAGTACCCCGGCCGCTTCCTTGATCGGCAGGCCGTTGATGAGAGCCACCAGCAGGTCCACCTCCCGCTTGCTCACTTCCTCCGTCGTAAGCTTCGACCACTTTTTCAAGGCGCAGAGACCGAGCATTCGCCGGGGCCCATCGCTGAAATAGATCCCCCCGGCGGCGATCCGCTGGATGGCGAGACCGATGGTTTGCAGCGAATCCGTTTTCTCCACGAAACCGCGCGCCCCCAACTCGGCCGCTAGCACGACCGCGTGGGCGCTGGCGTGGGCGCTCAAGATCAGCACGGCGGGCCCGTTCGGCAGCTTGGCCAGGTCCTGCAGGATGGCCAGGCCGCCGGTGCCCTCGAGCATCAGGTCGAGCACGACGAGATCCACCTCGCCGGCCGCGGCGGCGGCCATGAGCCGGTCGTGATCCGGGGAGTTTCCGACCATCGCAATCGCCGGCAGCGTCCTCAGGTACTCGGCGAGGAGCTGGCGGAAGATTTCCTGGTCCTCCACGAGCCACACGCGAAGTTCCTTCGGTGTTGCGGGCAAGGCGGGCCCGTCCGGGGCCGCAGCCAGGTCGGACGGGGAGTGAGAATCGAGCGTTTCGGTGCACATGGTTGGACGGATCACAAACGTTGGAAATGAATCATAAAATACACGACCAACCCGGCTCCCGCCATGCGTAGTTCCTGCGACAATTGGAAAACGACGCCGGCACGGCCAGCGTCCGAAAGCCGCCCGCCCCCCCGGGGGGGCGGGGGGGAGCGATATCAGCGCCGCTGAAGTCCGGTATAATCCCTTAGTCCGCCTCAAGTCTTGCGTGCCCCGAGTCATTCTGTCGCGAGTTCAAGAAACACGAATCCCCCGGCTGCCCGGGGCGTTTTCGCGGCGCATGCCGCGGCGGAAGTAACGGCGATCCCGAAAGCCGGACGAAGCGCTCGCACTCCGAGTGGCGGCGCCGGACGGAGCGCGGCGGAAATTGCCTGCTGACGGCCCCCGGACCGGGTGCTCGTCGCACGGACGTTTTCCGTTTCCCGTTACGCCATGAGCCAACACCCCCAATTCCTGCTTCGTGCGGAGGAAATGCCGACGCACTGGTGCAACCTGCTGGCGGATTTTTCGGAACCGCTGCCCCCGCCGCTGCATCCCGGCACGCGCGAGCCGGTCACGCCCGACCTGATGACGGCGATGTTTCCGGAAAGCCTCGTGGCGCAAGAAATGAGCGCGGAGCGGATGATCAAGATTCCGTCGGAGGTGCGCGAGGTCTACGCGCTCTACCGTCCCACGCCGCTGTTGCGCGCCGTGCGGCTCGAGAAGGCGCTGCAGACGCCCGCGCACATCTACTACAAATACGAAGGCGGCAGCCCCGCCGGCAGCCACAAGCCCAACACCGCGATCCCGCAGGCCTACTACAACAAAATCGCCGGCACCAAGCGCCTCGCCACCGAAACCGGCGCGGGCCAGTAGGGCTCGTCGCTGGCGTTTGCGTGCAGCGTGTTTGGACTCGAGTGCAACATTTACATGGTGAAGGTGAGCTTCCACCAGAAGCCCTACCGCCGGGCTGCTCATGCAGACCTACGGCGCCACCGTGCACGCCAGCCCGAGCCCGGAAACGGAATTCGGCCGCAAGGTGCTCGCCGCGGATCCGCACAGCAACGGCAGCCTCGGCATCGCGATCAGCGAGGCGATCGAGGACACGATGAAGAATCCCGGCACGAAATACGCGCTGGGCAGCGTGCTCAACCACGTGTGCCTCCACCAGTCCGTCATCGGCCTGGAGGCGATCAAGCAGATGGCGATGGCGGGCGAGGAGCCGGCCATCGTCATCGGCTGCGCGGGCGGCGGCAGCAATTTCGCCGGCCTCGCGTTTCCGTTCGTGCAGAAAAAAATTACGGAAGGGAAAAACTACCGCATCATCGCCGTCGAGCCCGCGTCGTGCCCGTCGCTCACCCAGGGCGAGCTGCGCTACGATTTCGGCGACACCGCGGAAACCACGCCGCTCATGATGATGCACACGCTCGGCCACACCTTCATGCCGCCGAGCATCCACGCCGGCGGCCTCCGCTACCACGGCATGGCCCCGATGGTGAGCCACTGCAAAAAGCTCGGCCTGATCGACGCCGTCGCCGTGCCGCAATTGAAGGTGTTCCAGTCCGCCGTTCAGTTCGCCCGCACCGAGGGCATCGTGCCCGCGCCCGAGTCGTCGCACGCCATCGCGGTGGCAATCGACGAGGCGATCAAGTGCCGGGACGAAAACCGCAAGAAGGTCATCGTCTTCAATCTCAGCGGCAACGGCCTGCTCGACCTCGCCGCCTACGACACCTACCTGTCAGGCAACATGCACGAGACCGACACCGGGGACGCCGACTGACACAGGCGGGCGGCGCGGCGCTCCGCCCGCGGATCCGTCACTCCGCCCCAAGCTTCGCGGCCCGCTTCGCCTGCCGGCGCACGGTCCGCACCATCTCGCGCCAGTGCGGCGCCAGGAAACGCGGATGCTCGAGGCTTTCCTTGGCGTACTTGCCCGTGGCCTGGCGCAGATCGAGATCGCCCACGAGGACGACCTCGTCGCGGTGATTCGCCAACCGCAGAACCTTGCCGTCGGGCGCCACGATCTTCGAATCGCCCGCCGACCACCTGCCGCCGTGCTGGCGGCCGGCGGAGTTGGCGAAGACGTAGTAGATCGCGTTTTCGAACGCCCGCACCGCGATCCCGTCTTTGCCGCCGCGCTTGCGGCGCGAGACCGCGAGCGAGTCGAGCCCCGCGTTGGGATGAAACAGCACCCGGGCTCCGGCCATCACGGCCAGCCGCACCAATTCCGGATAACGCCGCTCGTGGCAAATGATCGCGGTCGCCGGCACGCCATCGAGTTCGAATAAAGCGATGGCGTTGCCCGGCGTGAAGAACCGCCGGTCATCCGGCGTCAGCTGGCACTTGGCGTAGCACTGCACGACCCGGCCCGCCCGGTCGAACACGACGAGGCAATTGCGCCAGCGCCCGCCCCGAAAAACCGGGGAGCCCACGAGGAGGTTGATCCGATGCCGCGCCGCGAGGTCCGCCACCGTCCGCAGGGCCGCCCGGATTTTCGCCGGCTGCAAGGGTGCGAACTCACCGCCATACCCGGTGATGGCGCACTCCGGAAACAAGACGACATCGGCCGCGCGGTGCGCGGCGCGCCGGACCGCCCGTTCGATTTTCCGGAGATTCTCCGCGATCGTCGCGCCGAACGTCATCTGCACCGCAGCCACTCTCCAGCGGACGGGCGGGGACGAAACGGGTTTTCGGCGCATGACCAGTCGGACGGCGTGGCTCAAACCGCCAGCGGATGCGCCCGATTTTTCAAGGGAAACTCGACCTCGCTCCGCGAGAGCCCGGCGGCGAAGACCGCATGAATCATCTCCAGCGACTTCATCGCCGCGCGCCCGCCGCACACCGGTTCCCGCTTTTCGGCGATGGCGGCCAGCCAGTCGTCGACCACGCGCCCGTTCGCCACCTTCAACGCATCCGCGGCGGAAAGCGCCTTCGCTGCCGGAGTCATTTCCAGCGGTCGCCATTGATCGCCCTCGCGCAAAAAAATCTTCGGCGAAAAGTCGTTCAGGAACCGCGCGGTGCCGCGGCTGCCGATCAACTCCATCCCCATGGGGCCGTCCGCCGCCGCGCGACCGGCCCGGCTCGCGTAACGCACGGTGACGCCACTCTTGAGCGTGAAGGTCGCCTCGACGTCGTCGCCCACGACCGGGCCGATGTCCTCCGTCGGGGCGCGCACATCCGCCGGCCCGATCTCGCGCCCGTCCTGCAAAATGCGGGCGCGACAGGACTGCGGATCTCCCGCGAAAAACCGCACGAGGTCGAACTGGTGGGTGCCGAGCACCACCATGTCCTCGCCGCCGCCGCGCCGGTCCTGTTTGCCGTGCACGCGAATCTCGCGCAGATCGCCGATCAGGCCGTCGTCCAACCGCCGCTTGATTTGCAGGGTGCCCGGCACCAGCCGCGTCTGGTGGGCAACCGCGATTCTCCGTCCGGCACGATCAGCCTGCCGCAACAAGTCGTCGGCCTCGGCCAGCGTGCGCGTGAACGGCTTCTCGCAATAGACATGCGCCCCGACCGCCAGCGCCGCGCTGACCATCGCGTGGTGTTGATCGGTCCAGCGCGGTGCGACCGACACCAGTTCCGGACGCTCGCGTTCGAGCATCTCGCGATAGTCGGCATACGCCCGGCGCGCCCTGGTGCGTTCCCGGGCCTTGGCCAGGCCCGCCGCATCAGAATCCGCCACCGCGACAAGCTCGATCCCGGAGCGGCCCGCAAAAAGCACGTCGAGGCCATGCCCGTAGTTGCCCCGGCCGGTATGACCGATGACCGCCGCCTTCCGCACCGGCGTGGCCGCGGCCGCATTCAACCGCGGGTGCACTCCGGCCGCGAGTCCCGCCAGACCGATCGTGTGCTGAAGAAATTTGCGCCGCTTCATGCTGGGGTGGCCGGCACGACGATCCAACGTCGCACCGGAATGTCGCCAGCCAGAAGCGGCCGGTCCAAGCCGTCAAGGCGGGCGGCGAGGGCAAACCCAGACGCAGATTGATTCTCCCCCGGCGTCCGCTAGGACTCGTGCATGAGCCCCCTCTCCCGCCGTTCGTTTTTCAAAACGTTCCTGCAATCCGGCCTCGCCGTCGCCGGACTCGGCTTGCTCGAAAATGCCGCCCGCGCCATCGAACCGGTCAAACGCCCGGGCGGCGCGCGCTTCCGCACCAGCCTGGTGGCCTACTCGTTTCGCGATCTCTTCCTGACCAAGGATCCGGCGAAGAAAATGGACCTGTTCAAGTACGTCGATTTCGCCGCGGCCCACGGCTTCGACGGTGTCGAGATCACGCAGTATTATTTCCCAAAAGAGGTCACCGGCGAGTACCTCGCCAGCCTGCGCCGGCATTGTTTCCTGCGCGGCGTGGCGGTGAGCGGATCGGGCGTGGGCAATAATTTTGCGCTGCCGAAGGGCGAGAAACTCGACGAACAGATCCGTGACGTGAAACGCCGGGTCGATTATGCCCAAGTTCTGGGCGCGCCGTTCGTGCGCGTTTTCAGCGGCGGCGTGCGGAAGGGCGACCCCCTTTCCGAAAACGACGCGCGGGCCTCGGTGATCGCCGCCCTCGAGGAATGCGCGGACTACGCGGGCCAGAAGGGTATTTTTCTCGGACTCGAAAACGACGGCGGCCTGACGACGGACGTCGCCGGCACGCTGGCCATCATTCAGGGCGTGAAGAGCAAATGGCTCGGCTCGAATCTCGACACCGGCAACTTCAGCGCCACCGACGATGTCTACGGCGACCTCGCGCAACTAGCGCCCTATGCGATCAACGTCCATTTCAAGTCGCAGGTGCGTCCCCGCGGCAAACCGCAGCCGATGGACATCCCGCGCATTTTGAAAATGCTGCAGGCCGTCAACTACCAGGGTTACCTCGGCCTCGAATTCGAGGCGACCGAGGATCCGCTGCAAGGCGTGCCTTCGCTTTTGAAAAACCTGCGCGGGGCGCTGCAAAACGCCTGAGGCGCGCTCGAGTCGAACCACACCCGTCACGTTTACTCTCATGAAAAAAGCATCGGCGATGGAAATCTTACCGGCGGGATTCCGTCTCGGCCTTCGCCTCGTTCTCCTCGTCGGCTGCTTCGCCGGCCATCAGGCGCTGGCCGCGGCTGACGCGGGATGGAAGGCGGGAACGGGTCGGGTGAAGATCACGCCTGACAAGCCGCTGTGGATGACGGGCTATGGCTCGCGCAATCACCCAGCCGAAGGCACGGCGCAGGACCTGTGGACAAAAGCGCTGGCGGTCTCCGATCCGGCCGGCAACCGCGGCGTGATCATCACGGCGGATCTCTGCATGGTCAGCCGCGAGATCACCGAGGAAGTGGCGGCGGAGCTGCAAAAGAAGCACGGGCTGCCGCGCAGCGGCGTGATGATCAACGTCTCCCACACGCACTGCGGACCGTGGCTGGTCGGCGTGGCTTTGGGCTTCCGCAACCCGCCGGAGATCCGTCCCGCCGCGGAGGAATACACCCGCCAGTTGGTGGGCAAGATGGTGCGGGCGGCATCGCAGGCGCTGGAAAGCCTCGCGCCCGCCACGATCAGCTGGGGCGAGGACGAGGCGACATTCGCGGTCAACCGCCGCGAGAACCCGGAGCCGAAAGTGTCCGCATTGCGGGCGGCCGGCCAGCTCAAGGGGCCCGTCGATCATCGCGTGCCCGTGCTGGCCGTTCGCGGCATCGACGGCGAACTGCGGGGCCTGCTCATCTCCTATGCCTGTCACAACACCGTGCTCGATTTCTACCAGTGGCACGGCGACTACGCGGGTTCCGCTCAGGTCGAAATCGAAAAGCGCCACCCGCAGGCCACCGTGCTGTTCACCATCGGCTGCGGCGCTGACCAGAATCCCCTGCCCCGCCGTTCGACCGCGCTGGCCGACCAATACGGCCGCGAACTCGCCGACGCCGCGGATCGCGCGCTGGCGAAACCCATGCAACGCGTCACGGGGATATTCAGTTCGGCGCTTGAGGACATCACGCTCACGTTTGCGCACAAGCCGACCGAGGAGGAATTGCAGAAGGCCAGCGCCGCCAATCGCACCGCCTGGGCCTCCGCCGTGCGCGAGCAGATCCGCGCCAAGGGCGACGGCATCCTGAACTACGCCTACCCCGTCCAGGCCTGGACGCTCGGCAATCTTTCGTGGCTCGCACTCGGCGGCGAGGTGGTCGTCGACTACAGCCTGCGCCTGAAAAAGGAAATCCCGGGCGGGCTCTGGGTCTTCGGTTATTCGAACGACGTCATGGACTACATTCCCAGCGAACGCGTGCTCAAGGAGGGCGGCTACGAGGGCGACACGGCGAAGTTCCCTTATGGCCGTCCGAGCCCCTGGTCGCCCGGTCTCGAAAACAAGATTGTTTCGAAAGCAGGCGAGCTGGTGGCGCGCACGCGGGCCGGCCGGTAACCTCCGTCCGGATTTCGCTCACTCGAGCGGAATCCGGTAGAGGTAGGCGTCGGAGCTCCAGTCGGGCTCATCGCCCCGGGAGTTCTGGAACAGCCGGCTCAGGTTGAGGGCGATGCCGCCGGTCTCGCGGTCTTCCCGCGCGGAGAAATTCGAAAGCGACAACCACGCGCTGTCGTTCGGGCCGCGCGTGTCGACCACGCGCACGCTGGGTTTGAGCAGGAGACCGCTGCGGCGGTCCACTTCGCCGATGACGAAAGGATAACGCGGCCGGTTGCCGACTGGATTCTCCGGCGAAATGTTGCCCAGCCAGAAAATGCGACCGGACGAATGGGCCACGAGTTGGGAGCAGGCGCTGGGCGAGAAGAAGCTTTCGCCCCCGGCATACGTCCACGGCTTGGGCTCGCTCCAGGTGCGTCCGCCATCCGCCGACTGCGCGATCCAGCGGCGGCCGGGTAGCGCGGGCTTTTTGTCGTTGGAGCCGCGCAGCACGATGATCAGGCGGCCGTCGTCGAGTGGCGCGAGCGTCGGCTCGTCCATGCCGCGGGTTGAAAGCGCCGGGTCTACCTTGATCATCGAGGAGAGCTCCCACTCCAACCGTCCATCGGAGCGCCAGCGGCCCCGCAGCACGGCCGCGTCCGAGTAGGTGTACCCTCCGCCGGGATTGTAGTACATACCGTCGGGGCCGAGCGGCGTAATCATGACCGGCAACAGAATCGTGCCGTCGGCCAGCGCGAGGGGCACGGAGGCGATGTCACCCACCATCACGCAATTTTTTCCGGTGAACACGCTCGGCAGGGGATGTGTCGCCGAATACTCCGGCCCGCGGTGGATGATCTGTTCGTCGACGCTCCACGTGTGTCCGCCGTCCCCGGACACGCTGTAGCCCACGATCCACCGGCGCATGCCCTCGAGCGGATCATCGTTGGGCAGCAACCCTTCAATGCGGAAGCGCACGAATCGGCCGGTGTGCGGATCGACCAACGCACTGCGGAGGGCGCGCCGGAATTTTCCCTCCGGGCGGACCTCGAGCGTGGGAATCTCGCTCTTCCCGGTCCACGTGCGCCCGTTGTCCGGCGAGTGGCGAAAATACGCGACGTCCACGGTGTCGGACCGCGACATAAGCTGGTGCATCGAGATGAGTTCCAGCCCCTGGCGGCGCGTGTAGTAGCTGGCCGCGAGCACGGCCGTGCCCGGTTTGGGGGAACGCAGAAAGAGTTCGCGCCGGATGGTGCCCGGCGTCCGCGCCGATCCCGCCACGGCCACCCGCATCAGCGCCGGGCCCGCGGCCACCACGAGCCCCGCCCCGCGGAGAAACGAGCGCCGGTTCAACGCGGTCGGCGACGCAGATATTTTGGCGGAGCAGGCCATGGGAAGAACTTCACGTGTGTCCCGCCAGCCGGCCCCTCACGAGATCTTCAGCAGCTTATGCGCGTTGCCGTAGAGAAGCTTTCTCCGGATTTCGTCGCTGGCGCAGAACTGTTTCAGGAAACCGAGTTTCGCCGCGGCGTGGCACTGCGGACCCCTGCCCGTCCCGCAAAAACAATCCGAACCATACATCAGCTTGTCCTGATGCCGGGTGAGAAACTCCTTGGTGAAAGACGGATCGCGCACGAGCGCGCCGTTCCCGGAACCGGCGGAGAGGTCACCGTAAAGATTCGGGTAGTCGGCGAGCCAGCGATCCGTCAACCCGCCGCGCCCCACGGCGCCTTTCGGGTAAAGTCCTTCCGCCTCATTGTGGCCCTTGCTGACATTGGCCCAGAACGACTGCGCATGGCCGATGAATTTCACCGTGGGGAATTTTTCCAGCATGCGGTGAAAGCGGGCGTAGCCAACATTGTAGGCGCCCTCCTGAAAATGCATCAGCATCGGCACATCGTGCTCGCGCGCCACTTCCGCGATCCGCTGCAGGTTCGCCGAATCGCAGGCACCCTCGTCCTTGAGTTCGCCGATCCCGATCGCGCCCAGCTTGAGGTAGCGCTCGATCTCGCGCGGCGCGTTGGGTCGGAAAACATTTTCGTTCGCGAAGAAATGGAACCGGCCCGGATGACGCCGGGCGAAGGCGACCACATGCGCATTGCCGGAGGCCCCGGCCGCGAGACCGCCGGTCTCGCCCGCCGGCAGCAGCACCGTCGTCTTCACGCCGGTGTTTTGCTGATGCCCCAGGATCTCCTCGTCGGGCCGCCCGCGATGCGTGCAGTGCACGTGGATGTCGATGGTGGGCAGGTCACCCGCCGCGTCCGCCGCACGAACGTGCAGCGCCAGCATGGCCGCGGCCGTGCCCGCAATGAACTCGCGCCGGCTGAAGGGCCGACGACCGCAGTCGCAGGCGGGCACGGACACGGACTCACAAGTGGGGATTTTCATAGCGCGAAGGATCAAGACCGGCGAGCGGAAGGGGACCTCTCGCCGACGTTCACGGCTTCAGGCCTAGCCGGGTGGCTGCCCCGGTCAACGATTCGTCGGTCCGGGATCGTTCGGTGTCCGCCGTGCGCCGCGCATCGGCCAGACGGGTGGTGGATCGATTGGCGCTTGATCTTCATCGGTGTCTCTTCGTGAATCCATTGCCTTCCCCTCCGCTTTGATCGTGCGGGCCCGCCGCCGATCCCCTTCCCCACCCCCGGACAGAGTTCCGCGTACCCGTCCGGCTCCATCCTTCCGGACTCAAAAACGCTCCTGCCCCTCATGCCTTCGTCCACGAAGCTCAAGCTGCTGGTTTTCATGTTCCTTCAGTACTACGTCTGGGGGTCGTGGTTCCCGAGCATGGGCACCTACCTGGCGCACACGCTGAAGTTCGGCGGCGCGCAGATCGGCGCCGCCTACGGCGCCTTCGCGATCGGCGCGATCATCTCGCCGTTTTTCGTCGGCATGATCGCAGACCGCTTCTTCGCGGCGGAGAAAGTGCTGGCCGTGCTTGGCGTGGCCGGCGGCGGCGCGCTGCTCGCCCTCGCGCACCTCGGGGAGTTCAATTCGTTCTACGCCGTCCTGATCGTCTACTGCGCGCTGTTTGTGCCAACGCTGGCCGTGGGCAATTCGCTCGCCATGCAGCACCTCGCCGATGTGAAGAGCGATTTTCCCCGAATCAAGATCGCCTCGGCGATCGGTTGGGTGGCGGCCAGCGTGACCGTGAGTGCGCTCAAGGCCGAGCAGTCCCCTATCCAGTTCTATCTGGCGGGCGCGGCCTCCGTCGCGTTCGGCGCCTATGCGCTGGCACTGCCGCACACGCCGCCGAAGCCCGGCCGGTCCGGTTCGCGCCTCGGCCAGTTGCTCGGGCTCGATGCCCTCGGGCTTCTGCGCAAGCGCTCTTTCGCCCTGTTCGTGGCCTGCATGTTCCTGATCTCGATTCCGCTGAAGTGCTACCACGTGATGCTGTCCATTTATCTGACGGAACTGCAATGGACCAACGTCGCCGGCAAGATGGCACTGGCCCAAGTCTCCGATGTCGTGGGTCTGTTCGTGATGCCCTTCATGCTCCGGCGCTGGGGTTACAAGCTGACGATCCTCGCCGGGATTCTCGCCTGGGTGGTGCGCTACGCCTTCCTCGCCCAGAGTCTCGATCTGCTCGCGTGGCAATCCGCGCTGGTTTACGCCGCCATCCTCCTCCACGGCATCTGCTACGATTTTCTTTTCATCGCCGGCCAGATGTACGTGAACGCCGAGGCCGACGACTCGAACCGCAGCGCCGCGCAAGGGCTGATCGCCTTCGTCCTGTGGGGCGTCGGCACGCTGGCGGGCACCCTGCTGGCGGGAAAACTCCTTGCCGCCAACCGCTACGCCGCGGCGATCGGCACACTCCACTACAACTGGTATTGGAACTGGATGATCCCGGCGATCTTCGCCGCCGGGGTGATGATCGTCTTCGGCCTGCTCTTCCGCGAACCGGCCAAAAAAACCTGACGCCCTCGCGCGGGCCTCAGGGCTTCAGGCCCAGACGGGTTGCTTCCGCGGTCAGGGCGTCGTCCGTCCAAAATCCGCTCTTCGTCCGCGTCTCGCTGCGCACCTTGCGGATCGTCTCGGGGAGCACGGCCGCGGCTTTGTTGCCCCAGGCGTTTCGCACGTAGGTGAGGATCGAGGCCATTTGGCGGTCTTCGAGCACATTGCCCCACGGCGGCATCAGCGAAATTTTCCCCTGCTTGCCGAGGAGCACGATGCGGGCGAGCAACTCGTCGGCTCCGAGGACCCACTTGGAACCCGCCAGTGGCAGGGCGGTGTCGGCCAGCCCGCGGCCATCGGCTTGGTGACACGGCGTGCAATTGACCGCGTAGAGTTTCTCTCCGGCGCGAAGCAACGCGCGCTCGGCCGCCGTCAGTTCGCCGCCGGCGCCGTTCCTGCCCGCCCACAAGAGATGGCGGTCCAACTGGCCCGCGAGCGTGACGACGCGCGGATCGGGCGACCGGGTGAACTCCGCCGGAATCTCAACCCGGGCCGAGAGCCGCACCGGTTTGGTCATGCTGCCAAGCACGGCCTGCTGCTGCCACCCGGCGCGGTCGCGCGCCGCCGCCCAGCGCAGCAACTCCGTCACGCGCGAGGCGGAGCCTTCGCCAAACACGGCGGCAGCGAGCGCCTTGAAAACGTGGTCGTGCTCCGGCCGCGCCTCGGCCCACGCTTTCTCGCCGCCCAGCCGCTGCAAAAATTCCAGTTCGCGCCCGGGCAGGCTGCTGATCGCCGCCGCGACGATATACGGCTGACTCGCGTATCGGGAAAGCAACTCGGCTAAAGCCGCCTCGGCTGCCGGCCCGCCCAACTCACCCAGCGAAACCGCCGCCTGCAGGCGGACGCTCGCGTCGAGGTCGCCCGCCGCCTTGATCACCGCGGCCGCAAGCGGATGACCATCCCGCTGGCGCAACCATGGCTCGGCGAGCCGCACACCCGCAGCACGGATCTTCGGATGCCGGTCGTTCAGCGCTCCGCTCATATCATCAGTGTTCAGCGCATTCAATCCCTCCAGCGTCCACAGCGCGTGCAAGCGGACGATTTCCCACTCTGCGGTCGCGGCCAGCCGGCGCAGCGCGGGCGCGGCGGACGTTTCGTGGCGCTCGACCAGCAACCGCTGGGCCGTGTCGCGCCACCAGCCGTTGCGATGGGAGAGCGTCGCCACGAGTCCCGCCGCGTCGAGGCGCGACAGCCGCGGCGCGGGGCCCGGCTTCATCGACTCATGCACCACCCGGTAAATCCGCCCGCGATCCAGCGGCAGCTGCAACCCGCGCTCGTAGATCTGCCGCTTGAGATACGTCGTGACGAAGGGGTGGGCCTCGAGGATTCCCCGATACATGTCGACGAAGTAGAGCGTGCCATCGGGCGCGGTGTTGAGATTCACGGGCCGGAATCGCTCGTCCGTGGACGCCAGGAACTCGGACTTCGTGTGGGGATTGGCCGCCACCAGCCGTCCATCCGGCATCTCGGTGAGCACGCTGCGGCGCACGAGATTGGCCGCCGGTTCGGCAATGAAATGGTTGCCGACGAGTTCGGCGGGCAGCCCGTCGCCACGGAAAATCGTCAGGCCCGCCGCCGCCGTGTAGTGAACCAGCGTACCATCCTTGCGCAGCCCGTCCTTCTGATATCCGCGATTCACGCCGGGCGTCGGCCGAGCGGGCCAGACTTCGAGTTGAGCCGGCGCGGCGATGATTTCGTGGACGCCGCCGGCACCGTCGATGTGCGGGTTGCGCAGCTGGTAGTCGACCGCGATCAGGTTCGCGCGCAACGGCCCGGAACTTCCGGCCATGTAGGTCCGGCCAAAATCATCCATGCCCAGGCCCCACTTGCCCAGTGCCGGCGCGGACGTCTTCGTCCATTTGCCGTCGATCCGGCGGAAGAAGCCCGAATAAGTCGTGCTGTGCAGCCGGTTGTCCATCCCCCACATCAGGCCGCTGGGTGAGTTGGCCGGATTGCCCTCCTTCAGCCCGTAGTCGTCCGCGATCGAAACCTTTTCGTCGGCCCGGCCGTCGCCATTGGTGTCGCGCGTGAACCAGACATTCGGCGGCTCAGCGACCAGCACGCCATCCGACAGGACTTTGATCGATCGTGGCAAAACCAGGCCGTCGAGATACACCGTGCTGCGATCCATTTTCCCGTCGCCGTTGGTGTCCTCCAAAATGGAAATCCGCCCGACGGGATTCAGCCGGTCACTGCCCTCCGGGTTGTTCTGGTAGCCGCGCATCTCGACGACCCAGATCCGTCCGTCCGGGTCGAAATCGATCGCCACCGGTGCGCTGATCAGCGGCTCGCTCGCGACCAGCTCCATCCGATAGCCGGGTGGCAGCCGGAAACTTTTCAACGCCTCTTCGGGCGACAAAACCGGCGTCGGCGGAATATCGTAGCCACGCGGTGGCGGCTGCTCCTCGCCCGGATTGTCGCCCGCACTCGGCCGGTCAAACGCCCCGGGCGGGATCGCAGCCCCGCTCGCCAGCCCGCCCGACCACACCAGTCCGCAGAGCAGATTGCCGAACAGCAGGCACCGGCGAACGTCCGATCGTTTCATGGGAAAGGAGAGGGGGTTGATGGGCATTGGGATTCGACTCCTCCACCGGCGTAATCCCCGGCCTGGACGCCCGGCCGGCGCTATTTTTTCTTCGCCGTGAACCCGGGTGCCAGCTCGAGGCCGAAATAGTCGCGCGCGTTGGCGAAGCAGATATTCTTCACCATGCCGCCCACGAGCTTCAGGTCGCCCGGGATTTCGCCACGCGCCATGTCAGCGCCGAGCAGGTTGCAAAGCGTGCGACGGAAATATTCATGGCGCGGGAAGCTCACGAAGCTGCGCGAATCCGTGATCATGCCGACGAAGCGCGAGAGCAGGCCGACGTTGGACAGCGCGTTGATCTGCCACTCCATGCCCTCCTTCTGGTCGAGGAACCACCAGCCGCTGCCGAACTGTACCTTGCCGGGGATCGAGCCGTCCTGGAAATTCCCGATCATCGCCGCGAAGGCATAATTCTGCACCGGGTTGACATTGTAGATGATCGTGCGCGGCAGTTGGTCGGTCGCATCGAGCGTGTTCAGGTAGCGCGAGAGCGCGGCGGTCTGCGGAAAATCGCCGATGGAATCGAACCCGGTGTCGGGCCCGAGCTTGGAGAGCAAACGAGTGTTGTTGTTGCGGAGCGCGCCGAGGTGGAGCTGCTTCGTCCAGCCGCGGGCGGCGTCCCACCGGCCGAATTCGAGCATCAGGTACGAACCGTAGGTCACGACTTCGTCGGGCCGCGCGGCCCGGCCGCGACGCACGGCGTCGAAAATCATTTTCGCCTGGGCATGGGTGCACGGCTCCGAGAGCGCGAACTCCAAGCCATGATCGGAGAGCCGGCAGCCGGCGGCGTGAAAATCGTCGTGCCGCTTCTTCAACGCGCCCAGCAGGTCGTCGAACGTTCGGATGCCGTTGGTCGCGCCGGCCGCGCCCGCCAGCTTTTCAATCCAGGTGTTGAACGCGACGGGATTGCCCACGGCCAGCGCCTTGTCGGGACGGAACGCGGGATAAACCCGGGTCTTGAGTCCGCTCGCGGCGATCGTCGCGTGAAAAGCGAGCGAATCGGCGGGATCGTCAGTCGTACAGACGACAGCGACCTTCGACTGCGTGAGCAGGTCGTGCACGCGGAGCTTCGACAGCTTCGCGTTGGCCTTTTTCCAGACGCGCTCGGCCGACTTGCCGTCGAGGAATTCGTCCACGCCGAAATAGCGCTTCAATTCGAGGTGCGTCCAGTGGTGGAGCGGATTGCGCACGGTATGCGGCACCGTCTCGGCCCAGGCTTGGAATTTTTCGCGCGGCGTGGCGGCGCCGGTGACAAACCGCTCCGCGACGCCGTTGGTCCGAAGCGCCCGCCACTTGTAGTGATCTCCACCCAGCCAGAGTTCCGCGAGGTCGGCGAATTCATGGTTCTTCGCGATCAGCTCCGGCGACAAATGACAGTGATAGTCATAGATCGGCTCGGCCGCGGCATGGGTGTGGTAAAGCTCGCGGGCCTGCTTCGTGCCCAGCAGGAAGTCGTCGTGGATGAAGGAGCGGGATTTGGCCATGGGAGAAAATCGGGCGGGCTGGTCAGGGCGTTGCGATCGCGGGTCCGGTCACCCCGAGCGCAGGGCAGAATCCACCTAGGGGCAAACCCGGCGTGGCCGAACGGATGAATTTGCAGCGCTCAGAGGGAACAAGGGCGGCGGGATACGGGGCGGCCCTAGCGGGAGATGCCGTCGAGCATCTCCCCGGGCGTGGCGTACCGGGCAAGCAGTTTCCGCGCTGCCTCGCAGGTGGTGGCCGGCGCGAGGCCGGTGTGCTCCGCCAGAAAAAGAATGTAGCTCGCGATGTTCCGGCTGAAGTTGAGCCGGCCTTCGTCGCTGATACGGTAAAAGCGGGCGCGCTGAAGGTAGCCCGCCGGCGTGTGGTCGCCCAATGCCGCCTTCTCCGCGCGACCGCCGGCGGCTAGCACGTGGAGAAAATTATACTCGAACCAGAACATGTGTTCGGGACTCGGCGGCAGCGCCTCGAGCGCCGCGCGCGTCACCGTCGGATTCGCAAAAACCTCGATACTCCGGCCGGCCTTGCCCAGGGCATCGGTGACGAAGCTGCGCGCCATTTTCTGCTCGGTTGGATCCGCGCTGAACGCCCCCAGCAGGGCGAGTTCCAGCGTGAACCGATACCAGTCGCGCCACAGCGCCTGATCGGCGGCGTCCGACGACGCGAAAAGCGCGCGGCCCATCTCGTAGGTGTACCGGCCGCTGGTCTTGATTTCGAGCCGGCCGCCCGTGACTTGCCCCATGACCTGGTAGTTCTCCGCGGATTTGCCGGAGCCCGAATGAAAGCCGATGCTTGCGCCGAACTGCCGGCACACCGCCCACTGCCGCTCGATCAGCGCGCGAAGCGCGGCGTTGTCGGGATACGGCATGTTCTTCTGGAAGCCAAAGGCTGGTGCGACGAAGTGGATCTTCATCCCCAACGCCTCGCAAAGCGCCAGCATGACCGCGGTCGTTTCCGGCGTCGTCAGACCGGGCAGTTCGTCGATCGAAAGCTCGCGCAGGTAGGCGCGGCCGACGTCCGTCGTGAAATGCTGCGCGCGGGCAGCGGCGTATTTTGCATCGCGCCGCTGCATCTTCTGGAGCGACGGCCACACGTAGGCCAGCAGCCGGGCAAAGTCGGCCTCGTTCAAGGTCAGCCCCGCCGCGGCAACGCGCGCCTTCACGGTGGCGACGAGCCCGGCCGGGACATTGGCCTTCACCCACCCGGCGGCATCCTCCGGCACCTTCGTTTGCGCCAGCTCCGGCGAAAGATCGAAAGTGATGTAGCTCGCGAGCACGCAACCCGTGACGAGGGCATCCTCACGGTGGTCGAACTTGCCGCCGATCGGCTGGTGGTCGGCATTGAAGCTCCACGCGATGCCGCGGCGATGAAATCCGGTTTTGAGTTTGGCGAGCACGCAACCGTGACTCATGCCCTCGACGCTCTGGCCCTGATGGCCCTCGGGCACATTCGTGCCGATGAAGGGGAACGGCACGGTGTCGAGCTTCCCCGCCAGCATGACGTCGGTGTCGTAAACCAGTTCACGGGGAATCGAATTCTGGTTCGCGGTGAGGCCGATGCCCAGCGCGCTCATCGCCCAATCGACGGCCGGCCAGTGCAGGGTGGTGAAGCGCGCGCCGATCCCGAGCGTGCTCTGACCCAGCTTTTCCGGGGCCGTCGGGAAGATCGTCGCCGCGGGATTGTGCTCCTGGACGAGATTTTTCAGGCGCAGGAGATTCGCGAACGTCGCCGGGAATACCGTCGTGCCATCCCCCAGCCGCGCGCCCCCGGCCAGCGCCTCGGTCTGGCCCTCAAGCCGCCACGCGCAATCGCCCTGCCCATTTTCGACGAGCGTCCACGCCCCGGCTTTCGTCTCGAACCGGCTTTTCGGGTAGGCCCTGACCGGCCGGCCCGCGACGAGCTCCGCGCGCAGCCCGGGCCAGTCGAGACAGAAGTCGGGGCTCACGCACGGGTTCGTCGCGATGCGCAGGTTGTGTTGGAGGAGAAACGCGTTGATCGAGGACATGCGGGGCGCCGCACAGTCGCGCAGATTACCCGTCGCTGACAAGGCTGGGCTGCGGCCGAAACCAGCCCCGGCGGGCCACCGGCGGTTGGCCGGTCAATCGCGCGCGCCGTCCTGAACCAACTGCTGCAGCACCGGAAAACGCAGTTCGCCGTAATTGAGCGCGTAGAGCAGCTTGCTTTCGCGAAAGATCCACGTCGCCGGAATCGAGTGCACCGGGATGCCCATGAACGCGGTCATTTTCTCGTCGTTGAACACCGAGGGATTCGGATGCACGACGAGCTGAAAATTCTTCTGCGGGCCGACGCCGTGTTTCGCCAGAATCGGCCGGCCGTCGCCGTCGGGCCCCTGCCACACCGTGACGAAGATCGCGTTCACCCCCGGATTCGCCTTCAGGAACGCGGTCCAGCCGCCGCTCGCGAGTTCCGACCGGCAGGTGGAGCACCACGGCGCCCAAAAATGCACGACTGTGATTTTCGGCGACTTGATCGCCTCGGCGACCTGCTGCTCGACCGGCAGCATTTCCGCCGCGCGCAGTCCGGCGAGCACGGCGACGAAGCCCAGCAGGGCGGCGAATTTTCTCATGCGCGGAAAATAGGCGGAGGCCTTCCGAGTGCAATCGCTCCCGGCGCGATTTTCGACCTTGCACGCGCCCCGGCACCCGCTCTTGTCGGCGGTTTTCCTCCATGTCCGAAGCCGCCGCCCCGGTCCCCACCACGTCACCGAATCCGGACCATGTCCTCCGCCTCGCCGCGGAGCTCAACGTCAAGGTCTTCCAGGTCGCCGCCACCGCGCAGCTTTTCGCGGAAGGCGCGACGGTGCCGTTCATCGCGCGTTACCGCAAGGAGGCCACGGGCGAGCTCGACGAGGTGCAGGTGCTCGCCATTCGCGACCGCCTTGAGCAAATGCGCGCCATCGACGACCGCCGTGCCGCCATCCTCGCGTCGCTCAAGGAACGCAACCTCCTGACGCCCGCACTCGAAAAAATCATCCTCGACGCCGACACACTCACCGCGCTGGAGGATGCCTACCTGCCGTTCCGCCCGAAAAAGCGCACCCGCGCCACCATCGCGAAGGAAAAGGGCCTGGAGCCGCTCGCCGACCTGATTTTCGCGCAGGATCCCGCCACCGACCCCGTCGCGGCGGCGCAGGCCCATGTCGGCCGGGAGTACGTCGCCGACGACGGCAAAAACCAGAAGTCCACCATCGCCTCGGTGGAAGAGGCCCTCGCCGGCGCCCGCGACATCATCGCGGAGCGCGTCAGCGACGACAAGGACGCCCGGGCGCGCCTCCGCGCCGTGTTCCAGCGCGACGCCGTGGTTTCGTCGAAGGTGATGCCGGGCAAGGAAGGCGACCTGGACGCCGCCAAGTTCAAGGATTACTTCGAATGGAGCGAGCCCCTCGCGAGAGCCCCCTCGCACCGCGTGCTCGCGATGCGCCGCGGGGAAAAGGAACTCTTTCTCATGATGCGGGTGCAGCTCCCGGACGAAGCCACCGCCTTCGCCACCGTGCAGGCCTTGTTCCTGAAGGCCAAGTGCCCCGCAGCGGACCAGGTCGTGCTCGCCGTGCAGGATGCCTGCAAGCGGCTCCTGTGTCCGGCGATGGAAACGGAAATGCGGCTCGAATCGAAAAAGCGGGCCGACGAAGCCGGCATCAAGGTCTTCGCCGACAATCTCCGCGAGCTGCTGCTCTCCGCCCCGCTCGGCCAGCGCGCGGCGCTCGCCATCGATCCCGGTTTCCGCACCGGCTGCAAGGTCGTGCTCCTCGACCGGCAGGGCAAGCTGCTGCACAACGACGTGATCTTCCCAGACCGCCAGCCCGACGAAACGAAGGAAAAGCTCGCCGGCTTCGTGAAGTTTTTTCACGTCGAGGCCATCGCGATCGGCAACGGCACCGGCGGGCGCGAGACCGAGGCCTTCGTGCGCACGCTGGAGCTCCCCGCCACGATTCCGATCGTGATGGTCAACGAGTCCGGGGCGTCGATTTACTCCGCCAGCGAGGTGGCCCGGGAGGAATTTCCCGACCACGACCTCACCGTGCGCGGCGCCGTGTCGATCGGCCGCCGGCTGATGGATCCGCTCGCCGAACTCGTGAAGCTCGACCCAAAATCCATCGGCGTCGGCCAGTACCAGCACGATGTCGACCAGGCCGCACTCAAGCGCTCGCTTGACGATACGGTGGTCAGCGCCGTCAACGGCGTGGGCGTCGAGCTCAACACCGCCTCGAAACAACTCCTCAGCTACGTCTCCGGGCTCAACGCCGCCACCGCCACCGCGATCGTCGCGCGCCGCAACGAGCAGGGCGCCTTCAAGTCGCGCGCCGATCTCAAGGCGGTGCCCCGCCTCGGCCCGAAGGCGTTCGAGCAGGCCGCGGGGTTTTTGCGCATTCGCGACAGCGCGCATCCCCTCGACGCCAGCGCCGTGCATCCCGAGCGTTACCCGCTCGTCGAAAAAATGGCGGCGGATCTTGGCGCCACCGTGGCCGATCTCATGCGCGACGCGCAGCTGCGTGCCCGGATCAAACTCGAGGCCTATGTCACGGCCGAGGTCGGGCTGCCGACCCTGAATGACATCATGGCGGAACTCGCCAAGCCCGGCCGCGACCCGCGGCAAAAATTCGAGGCCTTCAGCTTCGCCGAGGGCGTCAACAAGCCGCAGGACCTCAAGCCGGGGATGAAGCTGCCCGGGATCGTCACGAACGTCACCGCGTTCGGCGCGTTCGTCGACATCGGCGTCCATCAGGACGGCCTCGTGCATGTCAGCCAGCTCGCCGACACGTTCGTCAAGGAACCCTCCGCCGTGGTGCGTCCGCAGCAGAAGGTCATGGTGACCGTCACCGAGATCGACCTGCCGCGCAACCGCATCGCCCTGTCGATGCGCAGCAATCCGACCCTCGGCCCCAAGACGGCCAACACCGGCAGTCCCGGCGGCCCACGATCTTCCGGGGCCGGGCCCCGCCCCGGCCCCGCCGCCCCCGCGCCACGCACCCCCCAGGCGGTGAACAACGACTGGTTCAGCGCCGCGTTGAAAAAGAACCGTTGACCGCCGCGCAAGGCCGCCCCGATTCCGCCGCCACCGGCAGCCTCCCGGCCCGAACAATCGAATCGCCGCGCCGATTCCCATTACACATTCCCCGAATTATCGGTTCCAATTAACCGATGAATAACATCCCCCCGGATGACTTGGTCGCGAAACTGATTCTCCGCGGCATCCATCTCGAACTCACGGCGGCGTGGCGCCGCCGCCACCACGGAGAAAGCCGGCCGCCTGCTCCGGCACAACCACGAGATCGTGCGCATCCGGATCGATCTGGAGCGTCGATAAGACGCGCGAGGTCGGCCACCGCTTCATCCCCAAGGGCCACATCGAAATCGGCGGGCCCGATCTGGTCGCCAGTGTCGCCAGCGAGGACGGCTACAAGTCGCTCGATCTGTTGGTGGACAAGCTCGAAGAACTCCTGCGCCGGCGGCACGGCCTGCGCAAGGACGAGCGTCACACGACGACGAAGCCGGCCGCGGAACAATCGCGGGCGGCGGCCTGGCCGCTCACCGGTAAGGCTGGTGCAGCTCGACCGGTGGGGCCTTTTGCTTCGCCCGCAACCGGAGATTTAACATTTCCACGCCGAAGGCGAAGACCATGGAGAAGTAGATGAAACCCTTCGAAATGTGCTGCCCGAGGCTCTCGCCGACGAGCATCACGCCGATCAGAATCAGGAAACTCAGCGCAAGTATCTTCAGCGTCGGGTGCCGGTTGACGAAGTCGCTGATCGCGCCGGCAAACACCAGCATCACGCCCAGCGCGATCACGACCGCGGCGATCATCACGCCGAGATTGTTGGCCATGCCGACCGCGGTGATCACCGAATCGAGCGAAAAGACGATGTCGAGCAGGAGGATCTGCACGATCGTGCTGGCAAACGATGCGCGGGCTTTGCCGGAGGTCACGTGGCCGTCCTCCGCCTCCAGTTTTTCGTGCACCTCGACCACGCTCTTGCCGATCAGGAAGAGTCCCCCCAGCAGCAGGATGAGATCGCGGCCGGACAGGCCGTGCTCAAGCACCGGCAGCGTGAACAGCGGTTTGGTCAATCCCATGAGCCACGTCAGGCTCATCAACAGCAGCACGCGGGTGATCAGCGCCAGACTGAGCCCGAGCCGCCGGGCCCTGGCCTGCTGGGCGGCCGGCAGTTTGCCCGCCAGGATCGCGATGAAGATGATGTTATCGATGCCCAGGATAATTTCGAGGGCCGTCAGGGTGATGAGCGAAATCCAAATCTGCGGGTCGGTGATCCATGCCATGGTGCGGACGAGCTAGCGGTTCCGCACCCGGAGGGTCAACGCGACTCCCGTGGAAATCCCGCCGAATTCTCCAAGGCGTTCCTTTCCGCCCTGCCGCTCGCGGCGACGTGGCCCCAGCCGCCTTCAGACTCCCACCCAGGCGAGGCCCGCGCGCAACCAGAGCGGAATGACGAAGATGCCGAGCGCCGTCGTGCCCAGCACGATCTGCACCGCCGTCTGCGGATGCCCGCCATACAACCGCGCGAGAATGATCGGCACCATCGCGGTCGGCATCGCGGCTTGAACGACAATCACCCGTTTCAGTTCGATCGAACACGGCAAATAATAGGCGAGCAACAGCATGAGCACGGGCAGCACGCCAAGACGCAGTGCCATCGCCGCCAGCGACACGCGGGTTTCGAAAAGCTCCCGCGGCGCCTTCAGGTAGTTCGCGAGGTTCACCCCGGTCATGACCAGCCCCAGCGGCACCCCGCAGATCCCGAGTGCGTGGATGGTAGCATTCGCAACCTTCGGCAACAGCGGCGTGAGCCCCGTGAGGTTGAAAACCAGCGCCACCACTAGGGTGATCAGGATCGGGCTCACCAAGCGCCGCCAACCCTCGCGCAACGACTGGCCGCTCAGGACCAGCACGCCGACGGTCCAGATCGCGATTTCCACGCCGACATTGTGCACCATCAAGATGCCACGGCTTTCCGGACCCCACATCGCCTCCATGATCGGCAGCGGCAGGTAGCCATAGTTGGTGATGCCGACCGCGAGGGCAAAGGTGCGCAACCCCGTGCCCACGTGCAGCCCGATGGCCCGCGCCACGATCAGGCCGGCGCGAATGCCCAGCCAGGTGATCCCGAATCCCACTAGGGGCGGCAGCAGCAGATTGGCCGGATTCCGCAGCGCGACGTTGCCCGCCACTGATTCGAAGATCAGGCACGGATAACAAACGTTCACCGTAAAACGAATGAGGCTCGTCTCCGCCTCGCCCTCAATCCAATGCACGCGCCGCGCCGCGACGCCCACGCCGATCAGCAGGAAAACCGGGAGCACAAGCAGCAGCAGCTGAAAATAGGTGGGAATTGATTCCCGAAACCCCGCCGGGGCGGACGGCGTGACGGTCCACTTGGATTGCTTCGTCGCCGTGTCGCCGGCAATGCCAATTAGAGCGCGGCCATCGCCTCGCCCGCCAGCCAGCCCGTGGTCCAGGCCGATTGAAAATTGAAGCCGCCCGTGACACCGTCGATGTCGAGCACCTCGCCGGCGAAATGCAGGCCCGGGCAGAGGCGGCTCTCCATGGTGCGAAAATCCACCTCGCTCAACCGCACGCCGCCGCACGTGACGAATTCCTCCTTGAACAGGCTCTTGCCCACCACCTTGAACTCCGCCGCCGTCACCTGCTCGGCGAGCTTGGAAAGCGCGGCGTTGCCCACCGTGCTCCAGGGCGTCGCCGGCTCAATGCCCGCCGCCCCCACGAGCCGTTCCCACAAACGCTGTGGCATCGCCAGCGGGCTCCACGTGCCCATGTGCTTGCGCAGATTTTTTTCCCGCGCGACGGCCAGTTCCTGGCGCAGCGATTCCCGTGTGTGCGGCGCCGCAAAATTCACCGTGAGCGGAAATTCGTAGTTCACCGCCGCCAGCTCGCGCGCGCCCCACGCGGAAAGTTTCAGGATGGCCGGGCCGCTCAGCCCCCAGTGCGTGATCAACAACGGGCCGCCCTCGCGCAAATTCGTGCCGGGCACCGCCACCGCCGCATTTCCCACCGCCACGCCCGAGAGCCCGATCAGCCGCGCATCGTCGATATGAAAGGTGAACAGCGACGGCACCAGCGGCTCGATCGCATGGCCCAGCGCGGCGGCGACCGTAAACCCGGCCGACGACCGGTTGCCGCCGGTCGCCAGCAGCACGCGCTCACAGCGCACGCCCTCGCCGTCCGTCCGCGTCAGCCAAAAGGTGCCGCCGCCCTCGCGCGTCGGGATGTGCTCCACTGTCCGCACGCCCATGCTGGTCACGACCTGCACGCCCGCCTTTTCCGCCGCCTGCAGCAAACCATCGACGATCGTCGCGGAATCGTCCGTCACCGGGAACATCCGGCCGTCCTCTTCCGTTTTTAGCTCCATCCCCCGCGCTGCGAACCAGGCGATCGTATCGCGGGGTTGCCAGCGGTGAAACGCCCCGAGCAATTCACGGCCGCCGCGGGGGTAGCGTTTCGCCAGTTCGCACGGTTCGAAGCAGGCATGCGTGACGTTGCAGCGCCCGCCGCCCGAGACCCGGACTTTCGCCAGCGGATGCGCGGTCGCTTCGATGATCGTAACCCGGCCCGCGGGCCCGAGTTTTTCTGCGCACGCGATCGCCGCGAAAAATCCCGCGGCGCCTCCGCCGACGACTGTCACGCGCATTTGTTCGGTCATGCCCGCACCCTGCCCGCGCGCCGGACCGAGTCGAAATCAAAGCGTTACGGTCCGGAAAAACGTCTCACCAGAACAAAAAGGCCGCCGCGGGTTCTATCCCGCGGCGGCCAATCCAACAACCCCTAACAAGTCTTACTGAAGCTCAGTTGTCGGACTTTTTCCGACCACCTTTGCCGCCGCCTTTACCACCTTTGCCTTGGGGCATTTCGTCGAATTTCTTGTGCTGCGCAGGCGTGAGCACGGCGCGAACCCCGTCGCGCTGGGCCTGCATGATGGCGCGGCGATCTTCCGGCGAGGCATCGCGAGCCTTTTCCATATTCTTGGTGTAGATCTCTTTAATCTTGGCCTTCTGGTCGGCCGTCAGGCCAACCGCCTGGTCGAGGCGCTCAACCTGGGCATCGGGATCTCCACCCCGGCCCTTTTTTTCCTGGGCGCTGAGGGGAACAAGAGCCCCAATGCTGAAAGCAAGGAGTGTGATAAGTAATTTGATGGGAGATTTCATGAGGAACGAGGATCGATTTTGACTTACGGATAATTGAACTGAGTTAAGTCACCGGGAACCGGGACGGGGAGGAAGACGCGGCCACCCAGAAGAAGTTACTCGAGTTTCCCGAGCTTGCCCGACCGCCGCCCGCTCCGCAGCGTCGCGCCGCATGATTGAGGTCCAAGCCCTGACCAAGCGTTACGGCAGTTTCACCGCCGTCCGCGAGCTGTCCTTCGCCGCTGGTCCGGGCGAGGTTCTCGGTCTGGTCGGCCCGAACGGGGCGGGTAAAACCAGCACGTTGCGCTGCCTGGCCGGGATCATCCCCGTCAGCGATGGCTCGGTTCGGATCGCCGGGTACGATCTCGCGGTCGACCCCGTGGCCGCCAAGCGCGCGCTCGCCTTTTTTCCGGATGAGCCGCGGCTCTTCGACTACCTCACCGTGCGCCAGCACCTGAATTTTGTGGCCCGCGTTTACGGCATCGCCGGCCACGAATCCATCGCCCAGCCGTTGCTGGAGGAGTTTGAAATTGCCGACAAAGCGGACCAGCTGCCGACGGAGCTGTCGCGCGGCATGAAGCAGAAGCTCGCCATCGCCTGCGGCCTGCTGCACGCGCCGCGGGTGCTTTTCTTCGACGAGCCGCTCACCGGCCTCGATCCACTCGGCATCCGCCGGATGAAGGACTCGATCGTGAAGCGCGCCCGCGACGGCGCGACCATCGTGCTCAGCTCGCATCTGCTGCATCTGCTGGAGGAAATCTGCACCCACGTTCTCATCCTGAAGCGGGGCGAAAAGATCGCCCACGGACCGCTCGGCGAGGTGGCCGCACGTTTCAGCAACGGCGAAGCCAACGTGACGCTCGAAGAGATTTTCATTCGAGCCACGGGCGGATCGGAAAACTGACCTCCCGATCGTTCTCGTTCCCTCAGGCACCTACCATGCTTTTCCCTCTCAACCCGGCAGAATCCAGACCGAGGAACGAGTAAGAGAACGATTCCAACCTTACGGTCTCGCCCATTCTTCGCCCGTCCACCGCCCCTCATGCTTGGCGCCCTGCTCTATCTGCGGCTCATGTCCTTCCGGAACTGGGTCCGCCAGCGTTTGAAAGGCCTCCGCCAGCCCAAGCAACTCGTCGGCTCGATCACGTTCGCGTTCTATTTTTGGTTCTTCTTTCTCCGCCACTGGGGCGACGCGCCCAACGGCCGGCGGCTGCCGCCCGTTGCCGCGGCCCAGATGCTCGATGCCACCGGCGTCGTGGTCGCCGCCCTCCCCACGCACTGGCTGCCGGCGGCCATGGCTTTTGGCACGATGGCCCTCCTCGTCTTCGTTGCCTTGATGTGGATCGTGCCGACCCAGCGGGCCGCGCTGGGCTTCAGTGAGGCGGAAATCGCCTTTCTTTTTCCGGCGCCCGTCAACCGGCGCGCGCTGATACACTTCCGGCTGATCAGCGGCCAGCTCCGCAGCCTTGTCGGCGCAACCATCATGATGTTGATCTCGAACCGCTGGAGCTTCCTCGGCGGCAACCCCCTCACGCACGCCTTGGGCTGGTGGTTCGTTTTCTCGCTGCTCAACCTGCACTACAGCGGCGCCAACTTCACGCTGACGAGACTGAGCGACGCCGGGTTGGGCGCCGTCTGGCGGCGACTCCTAGCGCTGGGACTCCTGGCCGTAGTGTTCGCCACCACTTTCTGGCGGCTGCCGCCGAGCGGACGCCTGCCGGCCGTCCACGATGCCGCCGCCCTGCGGCCGCTGACGGACTGGATCGCAACGCTCACCGCCACCGCGCCGCTCAGCTGGGTGCTCTGGCCGTTCAAGCTCGTGCTCGGCCCCTTTCTCGCCGCCGACCTCCACCGGTTCCTCCTCACTCTGGGTCCGGCTGTGCTCGTGATTGTCGTCCACTACCTCTGGGTGGTCAAAACGGCCGTGGCCTTCGAGGATGCGTCGATCGACTATGCGCAGAAACGGACCGCGCGGATCGCGGCGTGGCGCTCGGGCCAGCGCCGGTTGGGCGGTGCGCCGGCGGGCGGACGGCGGGCCCCGTTTCATCTCGGCGGGACGGGCCGCGTGGAATTCGCGTTCCTCTGGAAAAATCTTCTTTCCACCTGGCCCTATTTCAACCTCCGGATCCTGCTCGGCAGCGCCGCCGTCATCGCCACCGGCTGCACCTGGATGACCACGCATCCGGCGTGGCGCGGTTTGTTGCCGGCCATCGGAGTCGGAGCCGCGATGGCTGGCGGCTACCTGCTGATCGTCGGGCCGCAATTCGCCCGGCAGGACATCCGCAGCGACCTGACCCACGCGGACATCCTCAAGACCTACCCTCTCCCTGGCTGGCAAATCGTCCTCGGCGAGCTCCTCACCCCCGTTTTTATCCTCACCGGTTTGCTGTGGCTCGCGCTGCTCACCATGGCGCTGGCGCTCGATCCGGCGCAGGTGCGTTTTTCGTGGCTCACGCCGCCGCTGCGCATCACGGGCGCCATCTGGCTGGCCGCGATCACGCCGCCCGTCGTCATGTTGCAATTGCTCGTACCCAACGCCGCCGCGCTGGTCTTTCCCGCGTGGTTCCAGGCCAGCCGGTTTCGCGGGGGTGGCCCGGAAGTCGCGGGCCAGCGCATGATTTTCTTCTTCGCGCAATTGATCACCATGGCGATCGCCCTGCTGCCCGCCGCAGCCTTCGCCGCGCTGTTGATCTTCATTCTGCAACCGTTCGTCGGTCCCGCGCTGGCGGTCAGCGCCGGCGGGCTCATCGCCCTGGCGATCCTCGCTGGAGAGCTCTGGTGCGGCCTGTGGCTGCTCGGCCAGCGGTTCGAACACTACGACCTCTCCGGCGCCCCGCGGGCGTGACCGCACGCCGTCCTCCACCGATGGATCGCTCCCGCCTCATCGAACTCGCCGCCCACGTCGTCGGGGCCGCCCAGCGCCGGTTGCCACCGGAAATCCGCCCGCTCGCACGCGCCGTGATCGTCCACTACGAAGCCAAGCCCGCCCCCGACGTGCTCGCCGAAGGGTTCGAACCCGAGATCCTCGGGCTGTTCACTGGCAGCGCCCACGGCACCGCCCTGAATCAGAACAATCCCGCGCCGCCCCAGATTCTCCTGTATCTGGACAACCTCTGGGACTTCGCGGCGGAAGAGGTCGAAGCGTTTCGCGAGGAGGTGCGGATCACCTATCTGCACGAACTCGGCCATTATCTGGGCTGGGATGAGGATGAACTCGCCGCCCGCGGGCTCGACTGAAGTCGGCGCCCGGCCCGGTGCCCCGGCGGAACATCCCGCCCCCGGATCGGTCCCGTCAAAACTCGCCTTCACTCCGCGCTTTCCAACTTCGCCGCGCCATGCCTATACTGCACCCAGTCTCGTCTTTCCCACCGTTATGAAGAAATTCCTGTTCCTGTCCCTGGCACTTTTCGGAGCGACTCTCCTCCGCGCCGCTCCCACGCGCGAAGCTCTCGTCGGTCGCGTCGAGACTTGCGAAGCCATCCTCCAAGAATTTCAGCTCCGGCGGCAAACGGCGATCCCGGCCGTCGTCCTCCAGCACGCGAAGGCGATCATCATTCTCAATCAGTTCAAGGCCGGCTTCCTCATCGGCGTGCAGGAGGGCTATGGCGTGATCATGGTCAGGAAGCCCAGCGGACGCTGGAGCGTGCCGGTGCTCATCCGGGCCGGCGAAGCCAGCCTCGGCTTCCAGATCGGGGCCAAGTCCGTCGAAAGCGTGTTCATTATCACGGACGACACCACGCCGCGCATGCTGTTTTCGCGCCGCTTCAACATCGGCGTCGACGCCAAGGCGGTGGCCGGTCCGCTCGCGGCCGAAGTCGAACGCAATCAGAGCGAAATCCTCAACACCCCGCTGCTCGCCTACATCCGTTCCGTCGGGCTCTACGCCGGCGCGACGGTGAAGGCCGGCCATGTCGAGCGTAACGACGCCGCCAATTTCAGCCTCTACAACACCAAGTACACGATGCCCGAGTTGCTCTACAGCGACTGGGTCCAGCCGCCGGTAGAAGTACAGCCGCTGATGGGCCTGATGCAGCGGATCGCGCCCTGATGCGGGCGCAGGGCGGAACGATCAACGGCGACGGCGCGGGCGGCGCCCGGCGTCCGACGAAACAATGCCCGGTGGGGCAGCCCCACCCGTGATGGCCCGCCGCTGAATTATTTCTAACCATGTCCAACCCGATCCTCGGCGGCGGCGGCGGCTTTCACCACGTGTGCATGAAAACGCGCGACTGGGACCGTACGATGCGGTTCTACCAGGAAACGCTGGGCTGCACCGCCAAGATCGCCTGGCGCGCCGCGCCGCAGCGTGCCGTCATGCTGGATACCGGCGACGGCAACTACATCGAGATTTTCGAGGACCTCGACTATGCGCCGGCCGGCAACGGCTCCATCATCCACTTCGCCCTGCGCACGACCCGCCTCGACGAGGTTGCCGCGCGCGTCCGCGCCTTTGGAACGAAGATCACCATCGAGCCCAAGGACGTCACGATCGCGACGACCAACGGCGCCGGGGCGGTTCCCGTCCGCCTCTTCTTTTGCGAGGGACCCAGCGGAGAAGTGATCGAATTTTTTCAGAACACCGCGACCTGACAGCGCGGCGCGGGAATCGCGGTCGCCGCGTCGTCAACGGCGCAGCGTGCGCAGATACTCGGTCAACTCGGCTAGGGCCGCCGCCGCCACGAGCGCCTGCGCATCGGTCCGCTTCGCGCCGGGGCACTCGACCCGGCCGCTGCTGACGGCGACCCAGCGGCCCCGCCGGCGGTGCGCCACCGCCCACCATGCAAACGGATCGGTCACCCCCGCCGCCGGCGCAGGCTCCGCGTAACCGGTGGCCGCAACTCCAAGATCGCTGCCGAACAACCGGCAGGCCCCGCGCGCCATCTGCTCCGCGACTTCCGCCGCCACACAGTTCACGCGCTTCGCCGCCGCGCGATTCACCCCGAGATGCCGCACTTTCTGGTCGAGCGTATACGCGGTCATGCCTCCGAGAAAAAAGCCCGAAGCCCCGGCAACCGCCCCGACCGCCGCCTGCACCCGGCCACAAGTCATGCTCTCCGCCACCGCCAGCGTCAGGCGCGGCGCCTGCAACATCAGCGCTTTCAGCTCGGGGGCGATCGCGGTCATCGGAGGGTGGGGTTATTTGTGGGGCAGCACCGGCAGCGCATTGCCGGGCACGATCAGCGGACCCGACAGGAAAACCTGTGGCGAGGCCGGATCGACCACGACGATCACGCCGTGAATATCACGGTCGCCGAATGTTTCGAGTTCGGTGACATTGGTGATGGGATCGGCGGCATGCGGGAAACGAATCGCCGGCTCGAAGCGATAGCGATGCTCGTCGGAGTGAACGAGCAAAACGGGTTTCTTGAACGCGCGAGCCTCCTCCTCGAGCGTCGCGGTAAAACGCGTGAAACCCGACGAACGCGCGACGGCACCCTTGCCCGGCGTGAAGGGCTGCGCTTGGAAAAACAGCGCGAGCCCCGGGGCCGCCGATTCCCGCGCGGCCGCAAAGGCGGCTCGGATCCACGCCACGTTGGCCGCGTCGCGCTCCTGAAATTCCGGCACGGCCCCGGGCACTTTGGGCTGGTCGTTGTTGTTGCTCCCGACGATGTGCACCGTGGCAAAAACCACCCCGTCGCGCATCCAGCGCGCGTTCTCCACGAATTTTGCATACGCCGGATCGCGCCGTTGCGTGACGAGCGGGATCGGCTTGCGCCCCAGACTGCGCTCCTCGGCAAAATAAAGCGCCCGGACTTTCGCCAGCCAGACCAGTGGATCCTGCCGGCCGTTGCTCTCGCCATGTACATCGGTCCACTCGTTGTCGCCCGGCGTGTAAATCAGCGGTCCGTCGATCGAATTGAACCAGGTCTTGACCCGCGCCAGCAGGACATCGCTGGGCGGCTCGCTGCCGCCCTTCGTGTCGCCGCAATGCACCGTGAAGGCCGGCGCGTGGCGGTTGATCTCCGCCAGCAGGCGCTCGTAGGCCGGGTAATTGGCCACGCCGTAAGGCATGCAGCCCATGGCCACAAAGCTGAAGCGCTCGGCCGCCGGCGCCGGTTGGGCCGCCCGGGCGGACGCCGCGGTGTTCCAGACCAGGGCAAGGACAAGGAGCAGGTGACGCATGGGATATCCGGCTGGCGTTTTATTTCAGTTCCAACCCCACCGGGCAATGATCGCTGCCCATCACCTCGGGGGAAATCCACGCGCGCTTCAGCGCCGGCCGCAGCTGCTCGCTCGCGACAAAGTAATCGACGCGCCACCCGATGTTCCGCGCGCGGCAGTTCATCATCTGGCTCCACCACGAGTAGTGCCCCGGGCCTTTTTCGAATTCGCGGAACGTGTCCACAAACCCGCTCGCCAGCACTTTCGAGAAATTTTCCCGCTCCTCATTCGTGAAGCCGGCGTTGCGCCGGTTCGTCTTCGGGTTCGTCAGGTCGATCTCCGTGTGCGCCACGTTGAGGTCGCCGCAAAAAATCACCGGCTTCCCCTTTTTTTCGAGCCGCTTCAGGTAAGCGAGGAAGGCCGGGTCCCATTCCTTCGTGCGGTAATCCAGCCGGGTAAGGCCGCGCTGCGAATTCGGCTGGTAGACGTTGAGCAGGTAAAAGTCGTCGTACTCCGCGGTGATCACGCGCCCCTCGCCATCGTGGTCCCGCAGCCCGATCCCGAGTGTCACCGCCTTCGGCTTGACCCGGGTGAAGATGATCGTGCCGCTGTAGCCTTTCTTCACCGCGGGATTCCAGAAGATCTCATAGCCCGGCGGCCAGGGGATGTGCTGCGCGTCGCCGGGATGCGCCTTGGCCTCCTGCAGGCAAAGCACATCCGCCTGCACCTTTGCCATGTAGTCGAGGAGGCCCTTCTTGTGGGCGGCGCGCACGCCGTTGACGTTCCACGAAACGAGTTTCATCTGCGCCGTTCAACGCGGCCCCCCGGCCGAGCGCAAATTGTTTCGCCGGGTTCCGGACGCCCCGACCGGGCCGGAAGGCCCCCCGTCATGACACACCGCGACAAACGTCCCCGTTGCCACGCGCCGGCCACCTGCAAAGCTCCGCGCCCGATGTTGCCAGCCCCGGCCGGCTCCACTCCTTTTTCTCCTTTTGCGATGTCCGCCTTCACTCACTTGCCTCTGGGCCAATCCATTCCGGCCAGCCCCCACGCCGTGTCGTGCAGCCTGCCCACGCTCCACGATGTGCGCGGTTACGAAGAGAAGAACCCGGAGACGATGCGCGCCCTCACCTCGGGCTACCCGCGGTTCGTCGTGCATCCGTTCGCCCGGCAGCTCGCGGCTCATTTCACCGCCGCGGATCCCGCCCTCGCCGGTCGCACACTCTGGCTTACCTCATCCGGGCGCATGGCCCGGGGCCTGAGCCGCCACCTTGAGACCGCCGCGGCCGCGCCCCGGCTTTTCTCCCACGAGGGTCTGACCGGCGTCTCGCACCCGACCTCCCCCGCGACCGCCGCCCGCGCAAAGACCTATCTCCAAAACATTGGGGGCTTCCTGTCCTCGCGCGAAGCGGAGGATCATCTCGTCCGGCTCGGGTTGCGCGCCGCGCCGTTTGCCGAGGCGCCGTTTGCCGGCGACGCCACCGCCGAGATCCGCCGCGTCCTGCGGCGGGCCCTGCCCGCCTGCGGCGACGATGACCTCCTGCTCGCCACCTGCGGCATGAACGCCGTTTTTGCGGGCTTCCGCGCGGCGGCCGACCTGCAGGCCGCGCGGGGCCGCACCGTGTGGCTGCAACTCGGCTGGCTCTACCTCGACACCATCGCGATCCTCAAGAAATTCACCAACGCGCCGGTCGACTATGTCTACGTGCGTGACACCCTCGATCAGGCCGGCCTCGAGCGCATTTTCGCCCGGTACGGCGACCGGATCGCCGGCGCGGTCGCCGAGCTGCCGACCAATCCGTTGATCCAGACGCCCGACGTGCTCGGCCTCGCTGCGCTTTGCCGCCGGCACGGAGCCCACCTGATCCTCGATCCCTCGACCGTCTCGGTCTTTGACGTCGATGCGCTCACCCATGCCGACCTCGTCGTGTCGAGTCTGACGAAATACACCGCCAGCGAAGGCGATCTCGTCGCGGGCCTGGTCGCGATCAACCCCGCCGGTCCCGATGCGACCGAACTCCGCCGTCGCGCCGCGGCCGAACTCGAACCCGTCTACGGCCGTGACCTCCGCCGGCTCGCCTGCGAAATCGGTGAGACCGAATCCGTGCTGGCCCGCATCCATGCCAACACCGCGCGCGTCGCGGCCTTCCTCGCCACGCATCCGAAAGTCCGCGACGTGTTTTGGGCGCTGCATCCGGCCTCGCGCGCAAACTACCTCCGCATCGCCCGCGCCCCCGATGCCACCGGCGGCATGATTTCCTTCACGCTGCGCAGCCCGATGGAGCCGTTCTACGACCGGCTGCAGCTGCCCAAGGGCGCCAGCTTCGGCATGAAAACGACGCTGATCTGTCCCTACATGTACCTCGCGCACTATGATCTGGTGACCACGCCCGCGGGCCTCGCCGAGCTTTCGGCCAGCAACCTCGACCCCGACCTGATGCGCCTTTGCTGCGGCACGGAGCCGGCGGAGGACATCATCGCCGTCCTGGCCGAGGCGTTGGGTTGAGCGGACGCGCTAGCTCCGCAGGTATTTTCCCGGGCTCCTGATTTCCACATTTCTTCAGTGTCACCCCCTTCCCATTGCACGCTCGCGGTGAAAGCGATTCCGAACGCGCCACGCAGCGAAGTCACCGGGTGGCTCGGGGAGGTGCTCAAGGTAAAAGTCCACGCGCCGCCCGTCGAAGGCCGCGCCAACGAGGCGCTCTGCGAGTTTCTGGCGGACCGGCTCGATCTGCCGCGCCGCGCGATCACGGTCCTGCGCGGCGACACCTCGCGCCAGAAGGTCCTCCGCATTTCCGGCCTCACGCTCGACGCGGTCAAAGCCGCGTTGAGCAGCTAATCCCGCATTCGCCGCCGGTCCGACTCCGGACTTCGCCGCCAAAATCGCAGCGGCGAAGGCCGGTACTTGAAAAGACCGGGCGTGAACGGCTGCGGTTACCGCAGGAGCCAGGCCGCCGCGTCCTGGGGATTTGCCGTGGCGCCGGCCAACGTCAATTGCCCGGACTTCCTGGACGCGCGATAAAGATTCGCGACGACCTCGGGTTCCTGCGCTTCGCCGGCGAGCCAGAGCGGGTGCGGGGCCCCGAGCGCCAGCATGCCGGGCAGGTCGAGGTACTTCGCGCCGCCCGGGAGAAATTGCGGATCGCGGAAGTCGAGCAGCTTCGAGAAGCGGAAGCCGCCCGTGTCCACGGCCGCCCGGTCGATCGCCGCCCCCGCCAGCCCGCGCGCCGCCGCGACGATCGGTCCGCTGCGGCCAAAGCCCGCCACCGAGACCGACGAGGCCACTGCGCCGGCCGGACTCTTCGTGGTGCGCAGGAATTTCACCAGCGTGAGTACGTCGTGCGTACGCTGGGCAAAGAGCGCGTGATTGTAGCCATAGGTGTAGCCGGCAAACTCGCGGGGATTGTCCACCACGCGGTTCTGCTTCACCGGCTGGCGGCTCGCCAGCGATTCGCCCTGAAAGAGAAGATCGGCGCCCACCACCGCGACGCCCGCGTCGACCAGCCGGCGCACCGCCGGCACCAGCGAGCCATCCGCGCCAAACAACGCCGACTTGCCGGCTTCGTCGACCCACACCACCGCCCGGCCGCTGGCCTGCTTGGGCACCAGCCAGACCACGGGCAATTCCTCGCGATGCGTCTGATTGCGCACGAGGCCGGCCAGCTCGGAGTGGTTGCCGCGGTCCTGCTGCCCCCGGAGCCGCCATTCGACGTCGCCCGCCCCGGCCCAGGTCCGGCCGATGAGCACCTCGACGCCGCCACCGACTTCCTCGCGGAAACGATCGGGTGAAGCGGCACTGTCCTTGAGCTGCTTTTCCGCGTCAGCCGCGAACCACTGCAACAACGAGCGTTCGAACGCGGGATCCGACGCCCGGGGGGCCGGATGCGCCTCATCCCACACGGTCAATTGCTCGCGCGTAAGCGGCTCGTAGTCGCGCTCGATCACCGGTTCCTTGGCGCCAAGCCGGAAATGACGGTTGAGCCACGTGTAGAACCCCGACCGCGAGACCGCGTTGTAATTGTGCGGAAAATGCTCGCCGCGGTGGAGCATGACGTTGTTCGGCGCGCCAAGCATCGCGTAATGGTCCTTCAGATCGGGAAATCCCTTGGTCGACATTTCCTTCGTCCAATCGTTGGCCGTGGTCATGCCCTGCGGTCTGGGCGCGAAGAGCGCGGCAAACTCGATGTTGCCCGTGTCCACGCGCAGCAGCGACGCGTTCTCGCAGGTGCAGCCGCCCTGCATCGCGGTGCTCACCATCACGGCCGGAAACGAAAGCTTGATCCGCGGATCGATCGCGGCGAGCAGCATGGTCTGCGTGCCGCCGCCGCTGGCGCCGGTGATGGCCGTGCGTTCCGGATCGACCTCGGGCAGGGTGAGCAGGAAATCGAGGGAGCGAATAGAATTCCAAGTCTGCAGGCCCATGATGCTCTGCAGCCGGGCCTCGGCCTGCGGGCTGTAGAGACCCCAGTCCGTCGTCGTGTTCATCTCGGGCCGCTGCCGGGCAAACCGGTGCACGATCTCGCGCGACAACTGGCGCGAATCCGAGTCGCTCAACATGTCCCACTGCCAGACGACGCAGCCCATGCGCGCGAGTTGCACGCACATCGATTGAAAGCGGCTGCGCCCGCCCTGTTCGAAGCGCTCCTGCCCCGTGGCGATCTCCTGCCGCAGTTTTTCCGGCGTTTCCTCCAGCAGCCGCGCGTCCTGCCAGTGGCCGTGCCCAAACATCACCGCGGGGACCTTGCCCTTGGGATTCTTGGGCCGGTACAGGTTGCCCGTGACGAAAAAGCCGGGGGAACTTTCGAAATAAACTTTTTCGACGGTGTACTCGGGCCGGTCGATTCGCCCGTGGATGACCGCGTTGAGCGGACCCTTGGTCGGCATCGGCCAAAGGCCCTGCGAAACGAGAATCTGCCGGCGCACGTAGTCCGCGCGCTTTCCCCACTCCGCCGGCGACTTCGACGGGGTGAAGGGGAAATAGCCGTTCAAATCCTTCGGCGGCTGGAGGCGGACATCATCAGGCATCGCGCCCTGCGCGAGCACCCGCGGGCCATTAGCGAACACGGGCGGAACGACGAACAAGGCAAGGAGGGTGAGGGAAACCAACGAGCGGGGACTTTTCATGGTAATGAGTGGTCGGGGGGAGCAGACGGGGAACCCGTTTGGAACGAACGGGGTTGAGGGAGGGGGGAATGTCATGACGGAGGTTCCGCGTTTCCCCAAGCGCAAAAAGAACACGCCAAAAAACTGCGTGCGTTTACTTGCCCGCGCGGATCGCGGGCGGCGGCGCTTCCCGCAGCAGCCGCACGGCCGTCTCGATCATGAGTTGCCCGGCTTCGTCGGTCGCCCGGCCGACGGGGCCCATTTCGTAGCCACCCTTCACCTTGTCGCCCGGCATGCCCACGTAGCCACCGCCGCGGCCGTTGGAATAACCCAGCACCAGCGTATGCTGGTACGGTGAGCGCTCCTGAATCGAATAACCCAGCTGCACGAGCGGCTCACCCGGCATCGTCACGATCGCGAGCGGACCGCACGCGACCACATGGATCTCGGCCGGCGCAAAATCGACTCCCGTCGCCTGCCGCGCCGGGGGCGTCAGCGGCAATCCCACCACGGCCTGCCCGTGATGAATCGGGCCCGTCGGCAGCGCCACGCTGTTCTTCACCGCGGCCAGCGCCCGGGCGGAAACGCCCTTCGCCATCTCCGCCACCGCCTCGAACCCGCGCCGGACCGGCACGATGTCACCGGCACAGCCCTGGACAAAAATCGCCGGCACGCCGAATTCCTCCTTCAACCGGCGCAGGATCGGCGCGGACCAGTCGGCGGAGACGCCCCCGGTGAACGGATAGATCGCGACCGAGTGACAGGGCAGATGGAAAAGCGTGGTGATGACCTTGTCGGCAGCATCCCGGAATTGCAGCACGGTCAGCGTCGGCTCGGTTTTGCCGAAGCGCATCCCGTTGGAAAGGCTGTGCGGATCAGGCGGCGTCATCAACGTTTTCACCGTGCCGTCCGGCTGGATCGGCCGGCGGTTGAAAACCCATTCGCCGGCATAGGATCGGCCGAGGCGCAGTGTGGCCGGGCGGCGGGCAGCATCGGCCAGCCGCACCGCCTCGGCGCAACGCTTCGGCAAAGCCGCCACCCAGTCACGGTAGAGGGGATCGGTCTTATGCGCGTCGATCCATTCCTGGACGCGCGGGTCGTTCTGGTGCCCCTTGTTCAACGGCCTGTCGTCATACCATGGGGAACGGGACGACGAATGTGTGTGCGTCGCATTGATGATCACCTGCGAGGCCGGAATGCCGGTCACCTTCTCGATTTCCTCGCGCGCCCGCGCCACGGCGGAATCGCCGGCATCGAGCAACTCCCACACCACGAGGGCGACGCGCGTCGCGCCATCGCCGATGACCAACGCGCGCACGTGGAGCGGATCGTGCACCACGCCGAACGGTTTGTGCGTGGTGTAGTAATTGGTCATTTTCACATCCGGCGTGATATCCACCTCGCCCACCCCGGCCGTGAAGGTCGTATCCGCCGCCGCCGGCCGGGCCGGCAGTTGCGTGGCCAATGCCACCAGAGTGAGGAGAACGAAGAGTGGTCGCAGATGCGACGGAGCGGTAGAACCGTTTGCAGTCATGGCGAGGAGCGGAGTTGGAAAATGATCCTGACGAAAACACGAACCGGGAAACGCGAAAGCGGACGGAACGCGCGCCGGCGCCGGGCGCCCTCGCCCGGGCACTCCGGCTTCGCGACCGGTTACTTCCTGGAGTTGAGCGCGATCACCTCGGCGAGCGTCACCGGGGTGCCGCCGCGACGTTTGCTCTCCTCGGCGGCCTCAAGAAACGTGAAGATCTCAAGGGTTTCCTCGAGCGACACCGGCGCCACCTTGGTCTGGAAAAATTTGAAGATCTCGTGGGTCAGGCCGGTGTAGGCGCCCGCCTTGTCCCGCGTCTCGTCGACCACAGCCTTCGTACCGAACGCGGTGATGTGCGCCGGACTGGCCGCGTCGCGGATACCATAAAGCACGCCGACGCGCCCGCCGGACCACGTGCCGGTGACGACATCGGTGTTCTCCGTCGAGACGCGCACCACGCTCTGGCAGCCCGTGCCCATGACGGTGAACATGCCTTCGGCGGAGTGCATGGCGTAGAAGAAGAGATCGGGCACGTGCGGCTCGATGTGGGCGGGACCGTAGGCGATCACGCCGCGCAGGGAACCGAGGTCGGCGCTCTTGAGTTTCGTGATTCCGGCGTTGAAGCGATACGAAGAGCTGCTGAACACGGGCGTTTTCGTCTCCCGGGCGAGGCGCACGATCTCCATCGCGTCCTTCAGGCTGCCGGCAAACGGCTTGTCGATGAACACCGGTTTTCCGGAGGGGAAAACCGCGCGCGCCTGCTCGAGGTGCTGCCGGCCATCCACGCTCTCGATCAAGACCGCATCCACCAGGGGGAGCAGTTCCTGGATCGAGCCCACGATCTTCACGCCGTATTGCTGCTCGATCTGGGCGGCAAATTTGTCGACGCGGGTGCGGCTGGCGTCCACCTCGGGACTGCCGCCCTTGAACGCGGCGACGATCCGCGCGCCGACGATCCGGTTGGGATTCTTGGGATCGTTGAAATCCCTCGCAAAGGCCGGCACGTGCGACGTGTCGGTACCGATGATGCCGATACGGATTTCGGCGGCGCGGGTGAGGCAGGCGGTGAGCAGGACGGCGATGAAGCCGGTCCGGAGTACAGCGGTGAGGTGCGAAACGTTCATAGGGGACGGGGTGATGCCCGCGACGGGCGGTTGAAAACGAGCCGGCGTCGTTATCGGCCGGACTAGCGGGAACGGCAAGGCGAAGCTTGATCCGCCGCCGGCAACGGGCCGGTCCCGCGCACCGATTTTCTCCCGAGCGCGCGCCGGCGCGGGAAATCAGCATTGTAATCGGAGCGTTCATCGGCGCGCGCTACCTCAAGGAAGCCGATGGCCGCCGTCGCCATGGCCGCCGGTGTGATCGCGCTGGCACTCGGTTGAGAAATTTTCCACCGTCGGAAACCCCCGCCGTGAAAAACCATGTGCTCTGGCTCGTTGTAGCCTTCGCCGCCCTGATGGTGGCAACGGTCTTCCTGCTGTGGAAACGGACGCGGTCGGCCGCGCCGGAGGTGGGCCGGCGGCCGCCCAGCGAATCGCCGTTTTCCCCGCCCGCCGCCAATCAGGCGGCGACCAAAATGCCGGCTCCCGTGCTGCCCATCGAAAATGGCAAGACGATCGATTTCTCCACCGGCGTGCCCATCGTGCGCGACGCCGCCAAGGAGCGGGCGATCATCCGGCGTTCGCTGAAGAAAATCGAGGCCGCGAACGAAGGCGTGAAATTCGGGCCGCTGCCGCCGAGGAGAAACGGTCAGAAAATCGCCCCGTAGCCGCTGCGCGCGGAGGTCCGGGTCAGGGGTTTTTTCCGGTCAACATGTCTTCCATCAGCGCGAGCGCGGTCGCCTCGGTGATGTCGCGCACGTCGAACTGCCGGATCACGCGACCCGCCTGCACGCCTTTGCCGAGAATATCGCTCGCCGAGGCCTGGCCGACGATCGCGGAATCCTTGAGCCGGATCGCCGTCGCCTGAATGTCCGGCACGGCGACCGTGGTGTCGCCGGAGACCTCGGGCACGGTGAGGTTACGGCTCGAAATGAGCACCTCGATCGCGATGTCCGCAATGTTGGCCAGCGCCGCGCGATCCTTCGCGGCGACATCTCCCACGAGGCGGGAGCCGGCCTGCTCGGGCAGGAGCGCGGCGGCCGCCTTCTGGTCGGCGAGCGTGGCGCCGGCATGACGAAACGCCCGGCCAAAAAGCCGCTCGACATCCCGCACCGTCTGCTGGTCGGCCAGCGTGAGCGCCGGCGCTTCCGAAATCTTGTAGGTATTTTCGCCGCTGCGCTTCTGCGATTTGTCGGCGGTTTCGTAGCGCTCGGTGCGACCGACAAGCTTCATCCCGGACGAGGTGTCGACCAACGCGCGGTTCACGTAGATCACCACGCGCGGCGCATGGTCGGTCACCTCGTAGGCCCGGCGAAATCCCTTGATGATGCCCTCGGCAGTCTGCCGCGCGATCAACGTGTCACCCGTGGGACCGTAGACGCGTTGCGGGCCGAAGTCTGGCGGCGAGCCTTCGTTCCGCGGGAAGGCCTGGGTCACGGGCGGAGCCGTCGGGAGCAACTGGTCGTTGGCTTGCGCGAGAACGAACGGCGTAAGGCCGGCGACAAGCGAGACGAGCAAAAGAGGGCGGACATTCATGGCGAACACGGGTTGTCCCTTCCGGGCAAAATCTAAGATGGAGCGGGCCGTTGGGTAATCGCGTTCACCGGGCCTGGCGGACCCGCACGGTGTATTTCTTGGCGCTAGGCGACGTGGACGAGAAACGTACGGCCTCGGTGGCATTCTCGGAAAGGATGAGCGTGTTCCACGGGGTTTCGTCTCCGGTGGAGAAACCCTGCGCGTCCTTGAACACACAGCTCACCTGCACCTGGATGCGGCGGCTCTCGCGGTTCTTGACGTTGGCCACGACCTCCAGCCGCCCGTCGGCCAGCGGGATTTCCTGAATGCCCGTGCAGGTGACGGAGTACTGCGCCGCCTGGTCGAGCAGCACGAAGCGGTCGGTGTTTTCGAGCGTGAATTTTGTCGAGTCGATCGGCGGGAAGGGACCGGTCGGCGCGGCGCAACCCCCGGACAATCCGAGGGCCGCGGCCAAAACGAGGAGGGAGACGGATCGCTTGGTGAGACCGGCGGTACGCTTGGTTTTCATGGTCGGATCGAATCAGGTGTGCAGAGTCAGGTGTGCGGTGAGACTGCCATTCAGCGCTTAAGTTCGCTCAAAAACACCACGGTGTCGCGGTCGTCGGAACTCACGGAGAATGTAACGCGTTGCGTGCGGCGTTCGAGCACGTTGCCGTCGCGGTCGAGAAACTCGAGCGTGCCGGCATGCTCGCCCGGCGGGAGTTTGAGCGCGGTGAAACTGAGGTGCTGCGGCAGATTGTCCCATTGACGCGTGTCGGCCTGGGCCTGCGTCGCGGCGGATGCCACCTTCCCGATTATGCCCAGCACGCCGAGCCCCAGGGCCGTGTAGTTGGCGTCGTCGCCATCCTTCCCCTGGCGTTCGCGGCGCCGGCCGTGGTCGGCGGCGATAGCCGATCCCACCAGCGCAAGATCGCCGGCGACGTTCGCATTGGCTTTGAACACCGCCTTGTTGCCGAGAATATGATCCATCACCCGTCCGCCGCGCGTCGATGCCTGGTAGGACAGATCGTCAAAGCCCGGCAACGGCACGATCTTCCGGCCCTCCTCAAGCACCAGTCGGGCCGACCACGACGGCGAATCGTTGACATAAAAACGCAGCCGCTCGCCGTATTGACCGGCGGCGTATTTCCGCGGGCCGTAACCGTATTCGGCGAAGAAGAGGACGTTGTCCGCGGGATTATATGGCGCCAGCGCGTGCTTCTGGCCGGCCCGCAACTGGGCGCGCTTGAAGGCGTCGCTGCCGTCGCCGTTGAGCTTCACGGTCGCGAGGCCATCGAGGTAGTCCAACAGGACATAGTCGGCATCGTAGTGTTCGAGCTCGGGATCGCTGTCGATGACCTGGCCCGAGCGAAAACAAGCTCGGGCGTTGTCGGGCTGGCCGTCGCGCCAGTAGAGGATACCCCGGTAATAATAGGCCATCACCCGCTCGTAGGGTTCGCCGATGAAGGTCTTGGTGCTTTCCGCCGAAAACAGGCTGCGCGCCTTGGCCGCCGCCGCATCGTTGGTGATGACCCCGCCGATGCGCGCGATCGCGTCGTCGAGCTTGGCCTTCGCCAAGTCGAAATCGCCGCCGCGCAACGCCGTGGCCGCCACCCGGTAATCGAACAGCACGCGATCGCGCTCCTCGACCGGCGGCACCCGGCGGTCGGCATCGGAGGCGCCGCGGGCCGGCTCGGCCATTTCCGTGACGCAGCCGGTGAGCAGCGAAAGCGCAACACCCAGGAGGCCACAAGCGACGGGTTGCAAAAAGCAAGTCATGCTGAACGGCGTGAAAAATCCAGCGATGGCGGGCCGGCGCGGGCGGAGGTTTTTCACTTCGTTCAGGCTGACGGAAAGGGACGGATGACGGCGAAGCGAAAAGACCCGGCGGGGGGTGCCGCGGGCCGGGGAGATTCATTTCTCCGGGTGCCCGCCGACGACCGGTGGTGCACGCTTAGCGATAGGCGGCGTCCTCGAGCCCCTGCTTTTTGATTTCCGCGAAATCCTCCCAAACGATCCGACTCGTGCGGGCATCGGTCAGCCGGAAGGTGTAGAGCACATAGTCGCTGATGCCCGCCGCGGCCTTGGTCGTGTTGCCGTCGAGCGTGCCGGTGAGGAAGAAATCCGCCCCGCCGAACTCGACCACGTTGGGATCGCTGCTCGCTGTCACCTGCCCGCTGCGCTTGAGCTCCCGCTCGCGCTCGAGGGTCTTCATCATCTGGCGATCGAGGAAACTCACGCGGCCCATGGCCCTCGAGTTCAGCATCGCGCGGATGCGCGTGAGGAAAATGTCCTTGTTGATCGGGAAACGGGTGTTGTTGACGACCGGATCGAGCACGATGCTCGGCGGGATGGGCGCGCGCGCGATTTGCGGAATGGCCAGGATGCTGCGGGCCATCTTGTCGGTGACGGAGACCATATCCTGGGACTCGATGCCGGTGCCGGCCACCGCGCCGCGTTCATCAGGCCGCATCTCGGTGACGGGAGAGCCGGCGGGATTGCGCACGCCGGCATCGGTCGCGCAGCCGGCCAGGAAAGCCGAGCCCGCGGTGAGGCTGACGAAAAGGAAACGGGAGGTCTTGTTCATGGTGAAAGGAGAGCTGGGACGGGAATTCGCGGGGATGGGCCGCGCCGCCACGGGCGAAGCCGGCCACAAGCCCGCGATGATCGTTACCGGCCAAACAGGCCGTTCGCGCCCGACATGGGTGACGGCGCACCGTAGTAGTTGTTGATGATGGTCACCGGCGCGGCGGCAGGCGCAGCCGTCGGCGCGGATTGCGGCACGACCGTCGCCGGCTGCTGGTAAATCACGCGCGGCCGGTTGGCCTCGGCGACGGAACCGAGCAGCCAGCCGAGCCCGGCACCCCAGGCGGCGCCGCGCCACGTATTGTGATGAAACGCGCCGCTGTTGTTGCCGATGATGCCGCCGGCCAGCGCTCCGAGCCAGAGCCCGTTTGTCGCGTAATTGCCGTAACCATAACCGTAGCCGGAGGGGCTGCCATAATAGTCCGCTCCGTAGTAGCCGTCGCTGTAAAAGCCGTAGCCGGGCCCGATCGACCCATAGTAGCCGATACCCCCGCGGGGGCCACCCCGGTGACCGCCGTAGCTTCCCGGGCGCCCGCGATAAATATAATCGCCCCCACGAACGCCGACCGCCACGCGAACGTCCGGCCCGACTTGGCCGGGACTCCTACTGCCGACCGTCGATCCCAGCAGGCCGCCCACGCCGGCGCCGATCGCCGCGCCTTTCCAGGCGTTGTGGTTGAGACTGCCGCTATTGTTGCCAACGACCGCACCGACGACGCCGCCAAGAACCGCACCCTGCGCGGTCTGCGGGCTTAGAAGCTGAGCCTGCAAGGGAACCAGCCCCCAAAGGGCAACGCAGAGGGAAATCGACGTTTTCATGGTGATGGTAGCGTGTCGGACACCGGGTTGGGAGCAAGGTTTCAGCTATCGGGACGACTGGCCACTGGACTTGGTTGCAGGCTTGCAGCGAAAAATCCGTCCCCGGCCTCCTTCGGCTGGCCCCCAGCCAAAGAACTATTTCGCCATCGCCGGTTCACCGTGCGCGGAGACCGCCGCCGGCTTCCGGCGCCGCATCCGCGCCGTGAACCGGTCCATGTACACGTAAATGACCGGGGTGATATAAAGTGTGAGCAATTGCGATACCATGAGGCCGCCCACGACCGCCAGACCGAGGGGGCGTCGAGACTCGGCCCCAGCCCCGAGACCGAGCGCGATCGGGATGGCACTGGCGAGCGCGGCAAACGTCGTCATCATGATCGGCCGGAAGCGCACGAGGCAGGCCTGCACGATGGCTTTTTCCGGGGAAGTTTCGCCCTGTGCCCGCGCCGCCAGCGCGAAGTCGATCATCATGATCGCGTTCTTTTTCACGATACCGACGAGCAGGATGATGCCCACGTAGCCCATCACGTTCAGCTCCTCCTTGAACAGCCAGAGCGTGAACAACGCCCCGAAACTCGCCGCGGGCAGGCCCGACAAAATCGTGAGCGGATGGATGAAGTCCTCGTAGAGGATCCCCAGCAAGACGTAGATCACGAGCACCGCCATCACCAGCAAGAGGCCGAGCCCGGTCATCGACGACGCGAAGGCCTGCGCCGAGCCCTGGAAACCGTAGCTCAGCGTCGCGGGCAGTTCCTTGCGCGCGAGGTCCGTGATGACGGCCGAGACCTCGCCCAGCGAGTAGCCCGGGCGCAGGTTGAAGGAGATCGTCACCGCCGGCACCTGGCCGAGATGGTTCACCGTGAGCGGCCCGACCTCCCGCTTGAGCGTCGCCACCGTGTCCAGCGGCACGGTCCGGCCGTTCTTGCCCCGCAGATAAATCAGCGAGCGCGCGTCCGAGTTCAGCTGAAACTCCGGGGCCATCTCCATGATGACGAAATACTGGTTCATCGGCGTGTAGATCGTCGAAACCTGCCGTGAGCCGTAAGCGCTGTAGAGGGCATCCTCGATCTGCTGCGGGGTGATGCCGAGCGACGAGGCGCGCTCGCGGTTGATTTCGACCCGCAGTTGCGGACTGGAGATCTGCAGGTCTGTGTTCACGTCCTGCAAGCCCGGGATGAGGCGGATCTTCTCCTCCATCAGCTGGGCGCCGCGATACAGTTCCTTGAGGTCGGTCCCGAAAAGCGTGAATTGATACAGCGCCTTGGTCAGCGAACCGCCCAGCCGGATGGGCGGCAGCAACTGCGGAAAGGCGCGCAGCCCCGGGATCACCGCCAATTCATGGCGCATCTCCTCGACGATCTGGGCGGCCGGGGCGCGCTGGTTGCGGGGCTTTAACCGGACGAACACCCGGCCCTGGTTGCTATTGGTCGTGTTGAGGCCGCCGCCGATCGAGGACATGCAGGCCTCCATCGCCGGATGCCGCGCCACGATCATGCCCGCCACCACCTGGTGTTTCCACATCTCGGCAAAGGACACGTCCTGGGCACCTTCGGTCGCGATGTAGATCTGCCCCGTGTCGTCGGTCGGAATGAAGCCCAGCGGCAGCGAACGCGCGACCAGCACTGTCAGGATCACCATGACCCCGGCGGTGCTCACCGTCGCCAGCCGGTGCCGCATCGCGATCTGCAGCGTACGTTCGTGCAGCGCGACCATCGCGTTGAAGCCGCGCTCGCTCAGCGCGTACAACCTGCCCCGGTGCGCGGCGCTGCCCGCCCGGTGGGGCTTCAGGAACCGGCTGCACAACATCGGCGTCAGCGTCAGCGAGACCAGCCCGGAAACCAGGATCGAAGCGGTGATCGTGACCGCGAATTCGTGCAACAGCCGGCCGAGGATCCCGCCCATGAACAACACCGGAATGAACACCGCCACGAGCGACAGCGTCATGGACATGATCGTGAACCCGATCTCGCCCGAGCCCTTGAAGGCCGCCTCGCGCACCGGCATGCCCTGCTCGATGTAGCGGACGATGTTCTCGAGCATCACGATCGCGTCGTCGACGACGAAGCCGACGGAGAGCGTGAGCGCGAGCAGCGAAAGGTTGTCCAGCGTGTAGCCGCAGAAATACATCACGATGAACGTGCCGAGCAGCGCCATCGGGATCGCCACGCTCGGGATGATCGTCGCGGTGAGCGACCGCAGGAAGAGGAAGATCACGAGCACCGCGAGGGCGATCGAAAGCAGCAGGGTGAATTTCACGTCCTCGACCGACTCGTGCACCGTCTGCGACCGGTCCGCCACGATCTCCAGCCGCACCGACGCGGGCAGCAGGTTGCGAAACGCCGGGAGCAGCGCGCGAATCTTGTTCACGACCTCGACCGTGTTCGTTCCCGGCTGCCGCTGCACCGCGAGCCCGATCGCCCGGCTGCCGCCCTTCGCGTCGCCATACCAGCTGGCCACGCGGTTCTCCTGCACGCTGTCGATGACCTGCGCCAGCTCGCCGAGATACACCGGGGCGTTGTTGCGGTAGGCCACGACGATCCGGCTGAACTCCGCCGTATTGGTCAACTGGCCGCTCGCCACGACCGTCATCGCCTGCCGGCTGCCGTCGAGGATGCCGGTGGGAAGGTTGACATTGTGCGCGGCCAGCGCCGTGCGCACCTCGTCCAGCGCAATACCGCGGCGCGCGAGCGCGCGCGGGTCGAGTTGCACGCGCAACGCGAATTTTTGCGCGCCGAGCACCTGCACCTGCGAGACGCCGTCGACCGTCGAAATGCGCTGCGCCAGGTGCGTCTGCGCAAACTCGTCGACGACGGAAAGCGGCAGCGTGGGCGAGATCAGCGCCAGGTAGAGCACCGGCTGGTCCACCGGGTTCGTCTTGCGCAGCGAGGGCGGCGCCGGCATGTCGGCGGGCAGGCGCCGCTGCACCGCGGCGATGGCCGCCTGCACGTCCTGGGCCGCGGCATCGATGCTTCGCTCCAGCGCGAATTGCAGCGTGATCGTCGTGACGCCGAGCGCGCTGCTCGAGGTCATCGAATCGACGCCCGCGATCGTCGAGAACTGCTGCTCGAGCGGCTTCGCCACCGCGGAGGCCATCGTTTCCGGCGTGGCGCCCGGCAGCGCCGCCGTGACGACGACGGTGGGAAAATCGACATTGGGCAGGTCGCTGACCGGCAGCAGCCGGTAGGCCATCACCCCGAACACGCACAGCGCCGCCGTCAGCAGCGTCGTCATCACCGGCCGGCGGATGCAGAGGGCGGGCAGATTCATGGCGTCGCGGCGGTTTGCCGCCCGAGCGTGGCGGGATTGGGCAGCCCCTTCACCTCGACCCTGGCGCCCGGCACCAACTGAAACTGGCCGTCCGTGACCACGGTTTCACCGGCGCCCAGCCCCTCGGCGACCAGCGTGAAATCGCCCGCGGCGCGCAGCACCTTCACCGGCCGCAGGTCGACCGTGCCCTCTTTCGTCAAGATGTAGACCTGCTGGCCGTCGCGCCCGGTCTGCACCGCGGCCGTCGGCACCACGATCGCGCCGCGGTCCACGCCGATCTGGGTCTGCACCTGCACGAACTGGCCGGGCCACCGTGCGTGGTCCGCGTTGGCGAAGGTCGCCTTCAGCGTGATCGTGCCGGACGTCGCGTCGACCGCGTTGTCCACGAAGGTCAGCTTGCCGTCCGTGCGCACGACGCCTGCCACGCGATCGATCACCGTCACAACCGCCTGGCCCGATTGGATGACGCCCCGGATTTCGCTCAGTGCCCGCTCCGACACGGCGTAGGCCGTCGCGATGGGCGCGAGCTGGTTGATCGTGACGATCGACTGGTTGACGTCGTTCGCCTTCACCAGCGCGCCCTCGTGGAGGATCAGCTGGCCGGTGCGGCCGGCGATCGGCGCGCGAATCTGCGCGTACCCCAGCAGCAGCTCGGCATTCGCCACCGCCGCCTCCTTGGCCTGCAACAGCGCGCGCGTCGTCTCGGCCTTCGTGCCGAGCAGGGCAAACTGCTCCTTCGAAATCGCATCCTGCTGGCGAGGTGCTTGTAGCGCTCCAGGTCGGACTGGGCCTTGGTCTCCTAGGCCCGCGCGTTGGCCAGGTCGGCCCGCGCGATGCGGAGACTGTTTTCGAACGGCCGGCGGTCGAGCGACACAAGCGGATCGCCGGCCTTCACCTCGTCGCCCTCGCGAAAATGAATCTGCGCAATCATGCCGTCGACCTGCGATTTGACGGCCACGGTGCGCAACGCCTGCACCGCGCCCACGGACTCGACCAGCCGCGGCATGTCCTGCCGTTGCGCGACGGCGGTCTGCACCGGCACCACCGTGACCGCGACCGCCTTGGCCTCGCCCCCGGAGCGATTGCAGCCGGCCAGCAGCGCAGCCAGCAAGGCCAGCGCGACAAGCGGCGCGGGTGGCCGGCGAAATTCAATTTTTTCCATGGCGACGTCGTTTGGCCTCCGCCTCGAGGCGGAGCAGATTCGATTTGATGTGCAAAAGATCCCGGATCAACGCCGCGCGCCGGGCAGCGTCTCGGCGACAGTCTCGAGCCGGGCGAGGATCGGCCGGGCCTTGCGCGTGACAAACAGCAGATACGCCCGGCCGTCGTACGCGTCATCGCGCCGCTCCACCCAGCCCGCGCGCACCAGCCGCCCCGTCTGGCGACTCACGGTGATTTTTTCCAGCTGCAGGAACTCCGCGAGCTCGCTCTGGGTGCAGCCCGGGTTGCGCGCGAGGTGATAGAGAAACAGCCCCTGCGCGCGGGTGAGGCGTAGATCGCGCACCCGGCGGTCGAATTCCTTGCGCGCCAGCCGGCTGATGTCGCCGAGGATGACGCCCAGTCTCGGCTCGAAGTTCGGCTGGGGCGCGACCATGGAGGGGGCGGGAATTTGGTAAGCCAGCTTACCTTCGTGCAAGCTCCGAGTTGCCCGGCCGCCAGCCTTTCCGCCCAAAGTCGCCGCCGGACTTGCGAACCGGCCGCAATCCCGCATCCTGACTCTGCTATGAAACTCCGCCCCACCCTCGCTCTCATGTCCCTATTCTCCCTCCTCTTCGGCATCGCCCAAGCCGAACCGCTCAAGGTCGGCGACGCCGCGCCGAAGATCAGCGCCACGACCGATGACGGCACCGCGCTCAATCTGGCCGACGTCTACAAAAAGAATAACTACACGCTCGTCTGGTTTTATCCCAAGGCGCTGACCGGTGGTTGCACGAAGCAGGGCTGCTCGCTCCGCGACGCCAGCGCCGAGTTGACCCGGAAGGGCGTCGCGATCGTGGGCGTGAGCAGCGACTCGGTTGCCAAACAGAAGGAGTTCAAGGATGTGAACCACTTTCCCTTCCCGCTGCTCGCCGATACCGAAAAGAAGGTGATCAAGGCCTTCGGTCAGACCGGAACCATGATGGCCAGCCGCGAAGCCTACCTGATCGACCGGGAAGGCCGGATCGTCTACAAGGACGAGAAACAAACCGACAAGCAGGCCGAGATGGTCCTCGCCTACCTCAATTCCAAAAAGAGCTGAGCCCGCGCCGTTTTCTCATTTCGCCGCCCGCGCCCCGCGCCGGGCGGCTTTTTTGCGCCCACCCGTCGACCACGCTGTCCCTTCGACCGCCTCACGACCAACCGCCCGCGCGACGCTCAATTCACGCCCCCCGCCGCGTTCGCCCCGACGATCACGTCACCGCTCGCCGCCACGGGCGATGTCCGGCCCGCGCGATCGACGGCGGCCACCTCAAACCGGTAGACCGCGCCCGCGAGGAAGTGCTTGTCCAAGCTGACCGTTGTCGCGGCGTCCGCGGTTTCAATGGGGACATACGGATAAATCTCGGCGTCCGCGTCGGCGGGTTTCACCAGGACGGGGTTGATTCGATAACGGGCCACATCGGCTCCGCCCGCCGGTGCCGCCCACGACAGCGCGACGCCCGTCGGCATAAGTGTCGCACGCACGGCGGTCGGCGCTGCGAGCGACTGCGACCGGGAGCCGCCCCGCGATGACCCGGCCGGTTTGACGGTCACCGTCCAGGCCGAGATCCGGCCGGTGGCCGGTGTAAACACTGTCAGCCGGTTGTCGTCGATCGCGACCATGCTGGTGTTGCCGCCGCTCTGGCTGGTGACCACGTAGCCGTCGCTCCACGTCCGGCCCGATCCATCCCATGAAACATAAATGCGACAGTGATTCTTGGTGTGCGCGGTGAGCAGGACGAGCGCGCCATTCGGCAGCAAAATCAGGTTCGGCAGTTTACCGGGCACGATGCGCTGCTGCGGCCCGACCAGCAGTTTCTCCGGCGCCGACCACGTTGCCCCGTTGTCGGCCGAGCGCGCGACCATCACCGCGCCGCGGGCACCGCTCGAGGTACGGATGGCCGCCAACAGCGATCCGTCCGCCGTCCGCACGACCATGTTCTCGAACCATGGCGTCGTCACCGGCACGCCCATCGCCTTGATCGCCGCGGCGGTCGCAATCGTCCCGGCGACCCGCCAGTTGCGGCCGCGGTCGGTCGATTTCAGCAGCAACGCCAGGCTCCCCTTCCTCCCCCAGGAATAGGCCGGCATCAGCCACGTGCCGTCGCGCTCCTGCAGGATGTGCGGCAGCGGCCGGGCAATCGGTCCGATCTCGCGGGAGGATTCCACGGTCGCCGTGCCCATCTGCCACGACGTGCCCTGATCCGAGGAAACGCCGAGCGCGTAGACACTCTTGAAAATTCCATCCGGCCCGGGCTCCGCCGGTTTCTTCGGATCCGGCAACACGCGAATGCCCAGCGCCACCAGTTCGCCCCCGCGCAAATGGTCCACCCACAAATCGACCATCTCCGCGATCGGTGTGTTGTCGGCGTCCGCCACCCACGTGCGCCCGCCATCCAGCGAATGGCTGAAACCCGTGCCCGCCGTCTTACCCCAATCATCCGGGTGATTGGGATAGATGTTCAGGACCTTCCGGCTGGTCTGTCCCGCACCCGCGACGTCGAACGCCGCGCCCCAACCGGCGCCGGTGATGCCCGTCCGCTCCCGTACGATGGCCATCGGCGCCACAGTCACCTCACCGCCGTCCTGGGCGCGCGACGAGATCGCGCCCAAATTCATCAACAAAATGAAGAGTGCCCTGCCGGGGCTCCTGCGCACGACGGCGCTTCCTGTTTCAGTTTTCACGATAATTCCGGGGTAATGGGGTGATCTTGGCCGGCCTGCCTCCACTGTCTTCAACCCGATTGAATGTGGAAAGGTGGAAAACCGGCCTCAGACCGAAACCCGCCCGCGGATTACGCCGATCGGCGCGGATCCAGAAGCGGGGTTCGAGTCAGATTGAATGTGGAACTCAGAAAACCAAATCCGGCAGTTCCCGATTTCCTGATTTCCACATTCACCTTGTCTTGTTCCAGCTACAGCTCCGCGTCGGGCGCCCCGCGCAGGAGGGCCGCCCCGGGATCGGTGCGCACCCGCGCCAGCCAGTCCGCCACCAGCGCGTCGCGCAGGGTCGTCTCCCCGGGCCACGGCGCGGCGACGAGGTCGATGAGATGCAACTGGCCGCCGGCGCCGCGCACGAAATTCCGCGCATGCAGATCGCCGACGAGCCACGGCCGGTCGCCGTGAAAAAACAGCCGCGGGTGGTCGCGGTTCGCCCGGAGGAAGCGCGAGGGAATTTCGATCAATCCCGCGGGCAGCCGCGTCGACATGTCGTCGCCCTGCGCCAGCGGATCCCCGAGCACCTGCTTCGCGACGACGATGCCCTCGGTCGTGACCGCCACCACCTCCGTGGCCATGCCGCCGAGCGCATGGATGAGCATCAGCTTCTCGAACAGCCCCCGGTAGTCGCCGAGCCCCGCCTCGGCCGCGAGCGTCGCCTCGTCGCCCCGGCGGAACTCGAACACGCTGCCGATCCGCTTCGGTTCGCGCGGCAGGTAGAACTTGTAGACGGAGCCGTCGGCCCCTGCGAACGCCCACGCCTCCACCCCGCCGCCGATGCGGTGCAGCCGGGCATTCGGCTCCTCCAGCGGATTTTCGGCCTCGGCCGCGAAACCGAAATCCTCCAAGCGGCGCAACGGCACCGTCGCGCGCCAGCCGCGGATCGCGTCGCCCAGCGCGGCCCACTCGGGGCCCGCGCTTTCGAGCAGGCTTACTTCGTCTTCGGCGAGGAGGACGAGATCGCGGTCCGAATCTGCTCGGAGACCGCATTGGGCTGCCGCCGCGCCGAGGCGAGCGAGCGCCGCCAGTCGTCGCTCGTGATCGTCTTGAAGAGCGGCTCGTTCGACGGGACCGGGGAGGTGGCGCCCGCGGAGCCGGGTGGGCTGGCCGGTGAAGAGGTCTTGCATGACGGATCGGTCGACATGCGCGCAACGTCGCGCCCGCCCCCCGCGATGGCAAAGCGTTTCTATGGACAAGTTGTTCGCAAACGAACGGCCCGACGGCGGGCAATCGGTCGGAGACGAGGACCGAGTCGAGAAATCTTGCGCCGGTCCGACCCGTGTCGCCCGGAGAAAACGAGCCTCCGCGCGTCGCCCGATTGACTCGACGGGTGGGCCAGCCGACACTTTGCTCCGACAGTTTCGCG
>SIBR01000021.1 GCA_009695065.1 Opitutus sp.
GTGGGCGTTCGTCACGCGCTCTTTCCCGGCGGCACACGCTTGGACGCGCTCGCTTTCGCGGGCGGTGTGCTTCCCGACGCCACTCTCCGCGGCATGCGGATGTTTCGGTCTCATGGCGGGACCGTCCTGACCGTTACCGGTCGGGATCTATCGAGTGAGGCCTCTGCGCCCAGTTCGGCCCCTCCCTGCCGGGAGCGGCGCGCCGGACGTGGTGCTGACACGCCTGCAATTTTCACTGTCTCGCGTCGGCACCCTTACCACGGGGACGGCACCGGCTTGTGACCGGCCGTTGGCCCCGCGTTACGGGTCTGACCTCTTAACTCTCAGGTTGCGTTCGCTTTTGCAGCGGGGTGACCACGTTTTGCGTGACCGCCCCATCGAGGAGGTTTGACGGGCTTTGCCAGGTCCGCTCGCTCCCCGCTGTCGCGATTTCCTTGCGCGTCCCGTCCATGCGATGGACGGGGCCTTTTGGCGGGGTTGGCCCGCCGGAAACCGCGACTGCGTTCTGGTCTGCACAGTAGCAACCATAACCCTCTGGGGTAACTGCGTTGGCGCACGGGTCGAAACGCCCCGTGGGCCTGACTCGGCTCGAGCGCGGTTTCTGATCGCGCCTCGCCGCTCAGTTCCTGATTCGTATGTGGACTGACCGGATACGACTCCGGCCAGAGGAACTGGTGATATATGCCTCGCATCCGGCAAACGCCGTCTGGAGGGGAGGGTGGCACCAGCTGCCACCAACCTTTCCCCGGTCACCCGGGATTATCCCAGCCGTGCTCGCGCCGGCTTTTTTCAGGCCGCCGCGCTGCGACTGTTCTATCAAGGAACGGGGCGGAGCGTGCGCCCGGCCCGGTCGCGACTGAAGCCTTTGTTCTGAACAACTTCTTCACCGGGAAAGGCGGTGAATAACTTGGGAGCAATCTGGCTCACCGGTTATTCACAGGTTTTCGCTGCGCGAAAACCTGATTTAAGTCTGGCTCGGCGCGTTTGGAAGCGACGGGCGATGTTCGTGGTGGAGCGGTGCTTCCTTGTCAGCCCAAGCACCGCCACCTTCCAAACCATCGCTTGCAAGCAAGCGCCTACCTCGTTTTGCCTGCTCCCTCGATGCCGTCGCCGCGCGAATTACCGATCTACGAACTCGAATCTGCCGTGGTCGCTTCGCTGCGCGGGCGGGGTCGGTTGATCGTCCAGGCGCCCACTGGCTCGGGCAAGTCGACGCAGATCCCCCAAATGCTGCTCCAGCATGGTCTGCTGGGCGCCAAAGGGGAGGTCGTGGTGTTGCAGCCGAGGCGGCTCGCCGCGCGTCTGCTGGCCAGGCGGGTGGCCGAGGAAGTCGGCACGAAGCTCGGCGAGGTGGTCGGCTACCAGATCCGGCTGGAGTCCCGCATGAGCGAACGCACCCGCATTCGTTTCGTGACGGAGGGGATTCTCCTGCGGCAGATGTCGTTCGACGTCACGCTGCGGGGCATCAGCGCGATCGTCTTCGACGAATTTCACGAGCGTCACCTCTACGGCGACATCTCGCTGGCGCGGGCGGTTCAGATCCAGCAGACGACGCGACCTGACCTGAAGCTGATCGTGATGTCGGCCACGCTCGACGCCGGCGCGCTCAAGACCTATCTCGCGCCCTGCGAGGTGCTCGTTTCCCAAGGCCGGAGTTTCCCGGTGCGGACTGAATATCTGCCGAAGGCCGTGAACTTCGAGCAGGACCCGGTGTGGGACGTGGCGGCGCGCGAATGCGAGCGGGCGGCCGGCATCACGCCGGGCGATCTGCTGGTGTTCATGCCGGGCGCCTATGAGATCAGCCGGACCGTGCAGGCGATCCAGGGCGGGCGGGCGTTGCGCGATTTTGTAGTGTTTCCGCTGCACGGTGAGTTGTCCCCGGAGCAGCAGGACCGCGCGGTGGATCGCTACGAGAAACGGAAAATTATCGTTTCGACGAACGTGGCCGAGACGTCGCTGACGATCGAAGGCGTGACCGCGGTCATCGACTGCGGCTTGGCGCGCATCGCCCGGTTCGATCCGCATCGCGGAATCAACACGCTGTTGATCGAGAAAATTTCCGCGGCCAGCGCCGACCAGCGCGCGGGCCGGGCCGGGCGCACCGCGCCGGGCGTGTGCGTGCGGCTCTGGACGGAGCGGGAGCATGCCAACCGCGCGCCTCAGGAATTGCCGGAAGTCAAACGCCTGGATTTGTCCGAGGTCGTGCTGACGCTGAAGGCGAGTGGGATCGACGATGTGGCGAATTTTCCGTGGCTGGAGAAACCCGATGCGGTCGGACTCGTGCGGGCCGAGACGCTGCTGGCGGATCTCGGGGCGATTTCCCCCCTGAATCGAGAGGCCACGTCCCCGGAAAGTCGCGGCGGTCGCATCACGGAGGTCGGGCGCAAGATGCTGCGGTTTCCGGTGCATCCGCGTTACGCGCGGATGTTCCTCGCGGCGGCCGAGCGGGGGTGCGTGCGACCGGTGGCGCTGATGGCAGCGCTCACGCAGGGACGGAATTTTCTTTTGCGCGGCGTTCCACGCGAGGTCGAGGAGGCCAGGGAAAACCTCCTCGGCGAGGAACACGAAAGCGATTTTTTCCTGCTCATGCGGGCGTGGCGTTATGCGGATCAGGCAAACTACGCGCTCGAAGCCTGCCGCCGGCTGGGGATCCATGCGCAGGGGGCAAGGCAGGTCGGCCCGTTGTTCGCGCAATTTCTCGAAATTGCGGAGAAGGAGGGGCTGGAGATCGGCGAGCAGCGTGTCGATGGTGCGGCCGTCCGAAAATGTGTGCTCGCAGGATTCTCCGACCAGCTTGCGCGTCGACTCGACGCGGGTACACTGCGCTGCGAACTCGTGCATAACCGTCGGGGGGTCCTCGCCCGGGAAAGTGCGATGCAGCAGGCGACTCTCCTCGTGGCGGCGGAGATCAGCGAGATCGGTGGACGTGGCGGCGAGGTCAGCGTGCTGCTCTCCAATGCGACGGCGATCGAGGAGGCTTGGCTCAAGGAGATTTTCCCCGACGACTATCGCGAAACGCGCGGGGTGGTTTACGACGAACAGGCCCGGCGGGTCGTCTCGCGACGCGAGCGCCGCTTTCGCGATCTGGTGCTTGAGGCTAAATCGAGCAGCGACGACGCCCCGCTGGATGCAGCCGCGGCGCTGCTGACGAAGGAGGTGCTGGCCGGTCGCTTGAAGCTCGAAGCATGGGACGACACGGTCGAGCAATGGATCACACGCGTGAACCGGCTGGCCGAGTGGTTCCCGGAACTCGAAGTCAATCCCCTCACTGAGGCCGACCGCGGTACGCTGATCGAGCAGGTTTGCTACGGCGAGCTCGGGTACCGCGGCATCAAGGACAAACCCGTGATGCCGGTGTTGAAGGAGTGGTTGACGGCCGAGCAGCTCGCGGTGATCGACGATTACCTGCCGGAGCGTCTCACGATGGCAAACGGCCGGCGCTCCAAACTCACCTACCCGAAAGAGGGGGCGCCCATTCTCAGTGCGCGCATCCAGGAACTCTATGGGATCGAGGGAAAATTATCCGTCGGGCACGGGCGCGTGCCGGTGAAGATCGAGGTGCTCGCGCCCAACCACCGTCCCATCCAGGTGACGGACGATCTGACGGCGTTCTGGCGCGACATGTATCCGAAGGTGAAGGCCGAGCTGTCGCGCCGCTACCCGCGGCACGAGTGGCGGTGAGCTGACCTCGGCGTTTCGGCCGAAATCCGGGCAACAAAAAGGCCACCCGCCGCTGGGCGACGGGTGGCCTCGATAATCTTCAGGGGCGTCCGCCCCGCCTTGGCTTAAAGCGCGGCGACCGCGGCGTCCGTCGCATCGGACAACACCGCGAGGCCTTCGCGCAGCGCTTCCTCGGGGATCGTGAGCGGCGGGGCAATCTTGACAGTCTGACCCCAGGCGCCGACGGGCGCGAACAACAGCAAGCCCTGCTGGAAGCAGCGTTCGATGATGCTGTGCGCGAGATCGTGGCTGGGCTCCTTCTTGCCCCGCACCAACGTCTGCATGCCGCCGACGAGTCCGCGGGCGCTGACGTGGCCGATGACATCGGGATAACGCGCCTGGATCTTCTTCAGGCCGTCGAGCAGGATCGGTTCGAGCTTGGCTGCGTGCGCGGTCATGTTCTCGCGGATGATCTTGTTCACGCTGGCGAGTGCGGCGGCGCAGCAGACCGGGTTGCCGGTGTGCGTGCTGGTCATCGAGCCCGGCCCGAACTGATCCATGATGGATTCGCGGCCGATGACGGCCGAGATCGGCAGCGAACTGCTGATGCCCTTGCCGCAGCAGATGAGGTCGGGCGTGATGCCGTAGTGCTCGAAGGCCCAGAACTTGCCGGTGCGGCCGAAGCCGGCCTGCACTTCGTCCATCGTGAGGACGATGTTGTACTTTTTGCACCAATCCGAGAGCTGGCGGACGAACTCCACCGGAGCGAAGTCGGGGCCGACACCCTGGTAAGACTCCATGATGACGCCGGCGACATTCTCCGGCTTCATGCCGCGCGCTTCAACGGCGGCGAGGAAAGATCCAAAGCTGACGTCCTTCTGCCAGTAGCCGTCGGGGAACGGGGCGGTGATGATCGCCGGATCCTCGTTCACGATCCATGATTTCTGGCCGGCCATGCCACCGGCCTGCTGCGAGCCGAGGGTGCGGCCGTGGAAGCCGCGTTCCCAACCGATGATGCCGATCTTCTTGTTGCCGCCGACCTTGATGCCGTGCGAGCGGCTCAGCTTGATGGCGCATTCGGTGGCTTCCGCACCGGTGGTGAGCAGGAAGACTTTCTTGAGGCCCTCCGGGGCGACTTCCGCGAGGCGTTCGGTCAGCGCGGCGCGTTCCTCATTCGGGAAAACATAGCTGTGCAGCAGGCGGCTGTTCACTTGGTCGATGATGGCCTGGCACACTTCCGGCGCGGCGTGGCCGGCGTTCGTGACGAGCACGCCCGAAGACCAGTCGATCCAGCGATTGCCGTATTTGTCGAAGACGGTGAAGTCCTCGGCGCGCTCCCAGACGATGGGGGGCTGGCCGCGCATCGAGATCGGCTCGAACTTACGCAACTTTTCGAGGGTTGGCAGGGAGTCCGGATGCGGGATTTTGGTGGCGATACGCCGGTACTTGGTTTCCACAGGCGCAACTTCGCGCGGGACGATGCTGAATTCTTTGCCCATAAAATTAGTGGTGGTTCGAAGGGATTGAAACGGGATCAGACGGGAAGCGCGTAGATGTTGTTGAAGACCTTGGCCGGTCCCTCGGCGGCGCGGTGCGGATCGACGATGGTGATGCCATCCTTGCCGAAGCGGGCCGTGACGGGAGCGCCCTTGCCCTCGTTGAGGTACTTGAAGTTCAGATCGCGCACGATCGCCGCCGCATGGACGATGGCGACGGTGATGCGGCCTTCCTCGGCCGTCGGGTAGATGCCGGCGACTGCATCGCGGCTGTCGCCGTGGAACTTGACTCGGTAGACCGCGGCGAGGCCCACAGTGAGGCTGTCGACGCCGTAGCCGACGTAGGCGTGCGTGCCGTCGGGCCGCGTCACGTCGCGGGTGAAGTGGTTGTTGGCCGTGCGCGAGCCGCCGCCCTTGTTCCACCAGCGGAACCCACGGTATTGCTGGTCGCTTTCGACCTTGCCGTCGGCCCCGACGATCTCGTGGCCTTGGTTCACTGGCGCCTCGAACTCGGGCGGCGTGATCCAGTTGTTGTGAAAATTGATACTCATCCCGTTCTCGAAATCCACGCGGACCTGTACGGCATCGTAGGCATTGATGCCGTCGCGGATCAGGCGTTTTTTCTGGCCGACGGCGCTAAGTGAGGCGGGTTTGCTCTTGTAGTAGCTGTAGATCAGGTCGGTCCAGTGGGGCCCGACGTAGCTGAACGGATCGCTCGACTCGACCCATTTGAAGGTGCTCGTGGACACCTCGAGCGGTTCCTCGAGGTAGGCGGTGCCGTAGAGCGGCGCACCGATGCGCTTCTGGATGTCGTCCCGCACGCGGAGGTGGTCGGGGTCGTAGCGCTTGTGCATGTCGACCGCCACGATGAGATTCTTTGCCTTGGCTGCCGCGATGATCTGGTCGGATTCCTGGATGGAGAGGCACATCGGCTTCTCGGTGAGGACGTGCACGCCCCGGGCCAGCGCCGCGAGGATCGGCTCCGTGTGCAGATGATCCGGGGTCGCCACGGCCATCACGTCGAGGTCGGGGAAATCGCGGAGAATGTCATTCCACGGGGCCTCGCCGAAGTAGGCGCGGGGCTCGTGTCCCGTCCATGCCTTGAAATTCGCCTGGGAGCGTTTGGCCGACGCCTCCGAGCGGGTCGCCACGGCCACCAATTCAAACTTTACGGACGCGAAATCGCGGGTCCAATGGTCGAGGCCCACCCGCCCGAGTTGCCCGGCGATGCCGAAGCGCTGCAAGTCGGCGTAGGCACGGAGGTGAACATCGCCGCCGAACATGCCGGCTCCCGCGAGGGCGATTTTGATCGTCCGGCCGGCTGGGTTGGTGGGTGCAGAAGAGGAAGGCATGGGCGGCGTGAGAAGCTTTGGTTTTTCTTGGAGGTTGCAGGAATAACGCGTTTTACGGAGAAAACAAACCGGCCGGAGGCAAAAACTGCCCCATCGTCATCCTCGCGGACAAACGCGTCATGCCAACATGCTCATCGTGGCGTTGGTAATGGCCCCCCATGGCGTGACAAGAGTTTTGTCGCGAATTCACCCTCCCGCGCCGAAGTTGTGCACGGCGTAATAGGGTTCAGTAGATGACCCATTTGGCCGGGACAATACGACGCTCGATCGGGACTTGAGGTTGATTCGGATGACGCCGGAGCGCCGGGTGGCATCACCCTTTTGCCGTGCGATTTGTGTTAACGAAGAGGATCCGCGGGCCGGTGGGAATCCTCAGTCTCGCAGAGCTGCGGCCCCGACCGTGTCGACGACGCCAGGGTAGCCCGGTGCGCCCGCGCCGACGTAGCCGTTGCTGGCGCCGTGCGTTCCTGAACTCACCCAAAAGAAATACAGCGATCCCTTGGTCAGGTAGAAACGGAAGCGCACCGGCTTGCCGGCGAGCGTGGAAAGATCCGCCGTGCCACGCCATTTCATCGGCACCAGGGTTTGGTCGCCGGTCATCGCGATCGAGTTGGCGCGGCTGAACGGTTGGATGACTTTGCCGTTTTCTTCCAGAATCTCGGCCTGCAGTTCACTCTGCGGGGCGGCGGTGTTGACGAAGAGATGCGACCCGGAAAATTGGACGGGTCGGGTCGTTAGTGTGCCGGTGAGTTCGTCCGCGCGCATCGACACGAATCCATCGCGGCGCAGTGTGGCCAGGCCGGTGACGCACACGCCCGATTCCTTGGAGTTCGGCTGCCCGGCTCGGCCGCTGACGCAGAAGTGGAGTTAGTCCTTTACGACGAGAACGCACCCGCCGGCCGACTGCACGTTGCCCCTGTTCCAGTCGCCCTTTTTTTCGACACCGGGATCAGCGCGCGCCGGTTGGGGCGGGACCAGTGGAAACCGTCGCGGCTGTAGCCGGCGATCAACTCGTTCGGCTTGGGGCGGTCTTCCGGCTGGCCGCGCCAGATTGTAAACAACCCGAGCAGGATGCTTTCGTAAGCCACTGCATCGAGGTTGTAGAAGAGTTGGTTGGGCGTGCGCAGATCCTCGCGTTGCGGATCGAGGGGATCGGCGCTCACCCACGGAATGCCGTTGTTCTTTTCCCCCCCAACTGAAACCGGCGATGAGATCCGGGTTTTCCCAGTACCGCCGCATGCGCCCGTGGGCCATGTCGTCCTTGATGCTGAAGACCCAGACCTTGCGAAACGGATTTCGAAAGATGGTGCTGCGATCCTTGGATTTGCCGCCGTCCTTCGTTTCAAACTTCCAGTGAATCCCGTCGGGCGAGGTAAAGATATCGAACTCGGGCGGCTTGCCGAAATATTACCGGTAGAGTTTGAAGCGACGGGCGGGATCGGTCTCCTCGTGATCCAGCCAGACAGTCGTGGCGCCGCGTGGCTGGTCGAGCACGAGATTGGTGCCCGGTTTCACGTTGAGCGCCGGTTTTTCCCAATACAGGCCGTCCTTCGAGGTCGCATACGCGAGCCCGCCCCAATAGGCGGCCACGTGCCACGCCTTGAAGAGCTGGTCCCGCGAATCGCACCAAACGCCGTCGCTGTACACCATCGTGGACGCCACCTCGTCGTTTTTCTCCCAGGGCTTGTCCGGCGCGATGACCGGCGAGGCCGGATGATAGTCGGCCTGATGGTGGACGCGCTGCAGGTTCGTCTCGGCGATCAGGAAATCGTCGACGAAAAGCTGCCGGCCGACATGGATGGGGATCACGGCGGGTGGTGCGGCGAGATACGGCACATCCATCGGCACGTAGGGCACCGCCTCGCGGCGCGGCGGCCACGGATCGGACAGCTCGATGCCGTTGTAGAGCCGTTCCCGCGGGGTCTGCGCGGCGAGTAATCCGGCAAGGCAGAGCAAGGCGAATCCGGTGGCGGCAAAACGAATCATGAGAGGTTGGGGGCGTTTGAGGGCCGGCACGAGGGGAGTTCGTTCCCGGCCGGGTCAAAAAGATTGGGCGTCACGCCGGGGGCGGCGGACCGACGGTCGGGCGAGTGGTCGGCGGGCCGCGTCGTTTCCGGGACTTTACTTTTTCGATGCGCTGCACCGAGCCGGCCCGCCACCGCGCGCGGGATCGCGCGTCCCAAATCGGCCAGCAGGGCTCGCACCGGGAGTTGGGCGGGGTCGACCCCGTTGGCGGGTTGGCTCATTTTCGCGGTGAAAAGATCGGGATGCACGAGATCCAGCGAGCGGGGCTCGGCCGGCACGGCGGACAGGCGGGCGGAGAGCGCGGCGACGCGCGATTCGTGTGCGAACAACAGCGTGTTCTGTTTGTACCACACGCTGGCGTCGGGTTGATGCCAGATCCGCGGCCGGATCACATCGAAGGCCTTGAAGCCGCGTTCCGCGAAGAGCCTCGCCCAATGGCTTTGCCATTGTTCGTTCACGTGCCGGTGTCCGCCCTGGCCCGGAATAGCCGCTCCAAACAACACCATGTCACCGTGATCGCACTATGACTGTACGAATCCAGCGGCACAGGCCCGGGGCAGGTGCTCGGCCACCTCCAGCGATTGGACCAGCGCGAACCGCCGGCCCAAGTTGAAGGGGGCGCGGAGGTCGATCGCGCGGAAATGGTCGGTGGAAATCAGCCGCGTCCCCCGGCGGGAGATCGTCGGTTCCGTCGACCCCCGAGGATGTCCTGCACGCCGTTTTGCTGCCAGACCCGCAGCCACGTGCCCAGACCGCAGCCCGCGTCGAGGACCGACCCGGGCGCGAGCAATTCACGGACCACGGGGACGACGACCTCCGCCGACCGCGACGAACCCGGTTTCGCCTCATCCAGGAGGGAAAGCGGGTAGTGGAGTGGTGCCTCCGGGGGCATGAAATGAGGGTTGGCGAACCGCCGGGAATGGCGCGCTGTGGGATCTTTATTTCCCGCCGGCCGCGGTCTCGCCGGTCTGCGGGATCACCAGCACCTCGACGCCCGAGGGCCGGGTTTTGGAGCGGTAGACGTGTTGCGTCGCGGCTTTAAAGTCCTCGGCCTTGGCCGTGGGGATGTTCACGAAGGTCTGCGGATTGCGGTCGAACAGCGGGAACCACGTGCTCTGCACCTGAACCATGATGCGGTGGCCGCGCCGGAAGGTGTGGTTGGCGTCGCCCATCGTGAATTTGATCGGCTCCACGCGGCCGGGCACGAATGGCTCGGGCTTCTCGAAGCTGTTGCGATATTTGCCGCGCAGCGGATCGCCGCGCACGAGTTGCTGGTAGCCCGCGAGCTCGATCGACGGTGGCGGTGTGTCATTTGACGGGCGCGTGCCCGCGGCCGGCTTTGGGTTGCTGCGGTCGGGCGGGTAGACGTCGATCAATTTCACCACCCAGTCGGAATCGGTGCCGGTGGTGGAAACGAAGAGGCGGGGCGAAATGGGCCCCGCGATCGTCACGTCGCTCTCGAGCGGCGGCGTGGAGTAGACCAGCACGTCGGGCCGGCGCGCGGCGAAGCGCTGGTCGGCGACCATGTACTCCGGTGGCATTTCGAGCGCGGTGTAGCCGATGAACGGCACGGGCCGGGTCGGATCGCTCACGTAACTGTCGCTCGCGTCCGTCGCGGTGTCGGGCGCGTCGAAGGCGAGCCCGCCGTTTTCACGGAAGTAGAGCGTGTGCGGCCGGGCGGCGGGGGCCGGCCACGCCGGGTATTGCCGCCAGACGTTGGTGCCGGTTTCGAACACATAGGCCGCGGGCAGCTTGGCGTCGGTCTTGTCGCGCAGATGTTGTTCGAAGAAGGGAAACAGGATTTTTTCGCGATAGAATTCCCCGGTCGCCGCCGCGAAATCCACGCTGCCGAGCCGCCGGCCATCGCGGGCCCAGCCGCCGTGCACCCACGGTCCCATGACCAGGCCGTTGTAGATGCCGGGATTGTTTTTGCCGATTTCGTGATACGTGCGGATCGGTCCCACCAGATCCTCGGCGTCGAACCAGCCGCCGACGGTCAGGACGGCGCACGTGATGTTCTTCAGATGGCGCCAGATCGCGCGGGCCTTCCAGTACTCGTCGTAGGTCGGATGCGCGAGGCTGGTATCCCAGTATTCGGAGCTACCCTTAAAGTAGCTGCGACCGTTGGCGATCGGGCCGACCTTCAGGAAAAATTCGTAACCGTCCTGCGTGCCGTAGTCGAAGGTGGCGGCGTTCTTCGGCGGCAGTTCGGGTTCGGGCCGCGGCTTGAAACGGCTGAAAAACCGAAAGTTGTGCGCGAGCATGAAAGCGCCGCCGTGATACCAGTCGTCGTTGAGATAGAAGTCGGTCACGGGCGCCTGAGGTGACGCGGCCTTAATCGCCGGGTGGGTGTCGATGATGCCGGCCGAGGTGTAGAAACCGGGATACGAGACGCCCCAGATCCCCACGCGACCGTTGTGGTTGGGCACATGCTTGAGCAGCCACTCCACGGAGTCGTAAGTGTCGGTGCTCTCGTCGACATCGGTGTTGCCGCGCTTGTTCGGGCGGTGGGGCGTCGCTTCCACGAAGGTGCCCTCGGAGAGGTAGCGCCCGCGGACGTCCTGCACGACGAAGATATAGCCGGCCTTCATGAAACTGTCGGTGGGCGCCGGGCGCTCGCGATATTCATCCGAGCCGTAAGGGGCCACGTTGTAGGGCGTGCGCGTCATGAGGAACGGGTGGGGCGTCGTGGCGTCCTTCGGCACGTAGACCGAGGTGAACAGCTTCACGCCGTCGCGCATCGGGATGCGGTATTCGTATTTGGTGTAGTGCTCCTTGAGGTCGAACGGCGCGGGCGGGGCGGATTCGGCGGCGTTGAGGCGGAGCGGAGCGACGTCCGATACGAGGGCTCCGGCGCAGACCAGGGCGAGGACGGAGAGAAACAACCGGGGGGATTTCATGCGGGGTAAGTGAAAGGCGGAACGGCTAGAGGAAGAATTTGGCGATGGCCATCCCGTTCGCCTGAAGCAGCCGGGTTTTGTCGCAGTCTTCGCCCTGGTCGTGGAGCGCTTCAGTGAAAATCGTGCGACGTCTGCGCGGGCAGGTCGGGTTCGCGGAGCGGCTCGATGGTTTCGGCTTTCACGTGGATCACCGTCGAGACGTTTTGCAGGCGGCCGGTGATTTTGAGCGCGGGCTCCTGCGTGATGATGAGCCGGTCGCGTTCGAAGAGCTGCGGGAGCACCACGGCGTTGGCGATGCCGGTCTCGTCCTCGAGACTGATGAAGACAAAACCGTTCGCCGTGCCGGGGCGCTGGCGGCAGATTACAGTGCCGGCGATCGTCACTCGACTGCCGTTGGGCGCATCCTTCAGGCCGGTGGCGCTCCAAACGTTTTTCAGTCGCGGGCGCAGGAGGGCCATCGGATGGGTGCCGGCGGTGAGCTCCATGCCGCGAAAATCGGCGCGCAGACGTTCGGTGAGCGTCATCGGCGCGAGCGGCGAGGGTTCGCGTTTCATCTCGGCGAAATGGTGGAGCAGGCTTTCCGACTCGGACCACGCGGCTTCGACGTCCCAGAGCGCGGCGCGGCGATGCTGGGAAAAAAGATTCAACGCGCCGACCGCAGCGAGCGCGCGTCGATCGGTGGCGGTGAATTTCGTGCGCCGCAGGAAATCGTCGAGTGATAGGAACGGTGCTTCGTTTCGAGCCGCGAGCATTTCAATCGCGGTGGCCTCGTGCAGACCCTTCACCAAGCGCAGGCCGAGGCGGATCGTGTTTTCTCCCTCGACGGTGCAGGCCCAGAGGGACCGCTGCACGCACACGGGATTCGACTTGAGGCCGTGGCGTCGGCCGTCCTGCAGCAGTGAGGCCGGCGAATAGAATCCCATCGGCTGGTTGTTGAGCAGGCTCGCGAAAAATTCCGCCGGGCGGTGGATCTTCAACCACGTGCTCGCATAGGCGAGCATCGCGAATCCGATGGCATGCGACTCGGGAAAACCATACGCCGCAAACGTGCGGGCGGAATCGCAGACGCGCCTGACGACGTTTTCGTTGTGACCCTCGCGGCGGAGCGCGAGCATGAGCTTGGCGAGCGCTTGGTGCAGTTTCTCGGGGTGCTTCGTGAAGCCCATGGCGCGGCGCAATTCCTCCGCCTGCGCACCGGTAAAATTGGCCAGCGTCATGGAGAGCTCGAGCATCTGCTCCTGAAAGAGAATCACGCCGCGCGTGCGCGACAGGATCGGCTTCACAATTTCTTCCACGCTCGGGTCGATGTAGTCGTCCTTTTCCAATCCGTCGCGGCGGCGGATGAGCGGGTGGACGAGTTGGCCGGTGATCGGACCGGGGCGGATGATCGCGACCTGCATCGCGAGGTCGTAGAGATCCTTCGGCTTGAAGCGGGGAAGGGTCGACATCTGTGCGCGGCTCTCGATTTGGAACACGCCCACGGTGTCGGCCGCGCGGATCTTTTCGTAGGTTTCGGGATCATCGGGCGGGATGTCGTTGAAATTATGCGGGCCCCCGCGGTCGGCGCAAAGTTCGAACGAATCCTGCAGGACTGCCATCATGCCGAGCCCGAGAAAATCGATCTTCACGATGCCGAGGTTTTCGCAGTCGTCCTTGTCCCACTGGCAGACACTGCGGCCGGGCATGGCGGCAGGTTCAAGCGGCACGACTTTGTCGAGTTCGTTGCGCGAGATGACCATGCCACCGGAGTGCTGCCCAAGGTGGCGCGGCAGGCCGCGCACCAAGGCATGGAGACGGACCATGGCCTCGGCGCGTGGATGCTTCGCCGCAATACCACACATCTTGAGCTGTTGTTGCAGATCGAGCGTGTGCGGAAAATCTCCGTTGGCGTAGAGGCTCGAGAAACGATCCAGCGCGTCGTCGCCGAAGCCGAGGACTTTGCCAATTTCGCGTGTCGTGCTGCGGCCGCGATAGGTGATGACGTTGGCGGTCATCGCCGCGCCGCGCTGGCCGTAACGCCGGTAGATCTCCTGAATGACGCGCTCGCGGCGTTCGCCGCTCGGGAGATCGAGATCGATGTCGGGCCACGAAGGGTTGCCGTCGGCACCGACGCGACCGTCGCTGAGAAAACGCTCGAAGAGGAGGCGGTGCTTGAGCGGGTTGACGGCGGTGATGCCGAGCACGTAGCAGACAGCGCTGTTGGCGGCGCTGCCGCGGCCTTGGACGAGAATTTTCTGCTGCCGCGCCCATGCGCAAATATCCCAGACGATCAGGAAATAGCCGGAGAACTTCAGGCGCGCGATGAGCTCGAGCTCCTTGTTGAGTTGCTGGAGTAGATTGTCGGGCAGCGCGCCGAAGCGTTCGTGCGCGGAGGCGAACGTGCGCTCGCGAAGGTAGGCGTCCATCGTCTCCCCATTTGGGGTGGGGAAGCCGGGAAACTGGTAGCCGAGATGCTCCAGCGTGAATTCGAGGCGGGCGTCGAGGCGGCCGGCGTTCGCGACGGCCCCGGGAAGGTCGGCGAAACGGTCGGCCATCTCGCGAGGGGATTTCAAGCGGCGTTCGGCGTTGATTTCGAGCCGGCGGCCGGCGGCATCGAGTGTCGTATGCCAGCGCAGGCAGGTGAACGCATCGGCGACGATGCGGTCGGCAGCGGTGGCGTAGGCGACGCCGCCGGTCGCAAGCAACGGGAGACGTTGCGCGGTGGCGAGGTCGCGGAGAAAGCTGATCTCGCGTTCCTCGCCGCGGATCCGGTGACGCTGCAGTTCGACGAAGAGCCGATCGCGGCCGAAGAGCGCGAGGAGCTTTTCGAGGGCGGCGTTCGCGGCGGCGCCGCCGGAGGTGCGCCACGCGCGCCGCACGGGACCGTCTTCGTCACCGGTGAGGGCGATGAGCCCGGCGGAATATTTTTCGAGTTCGGACCACGTCGCGAAGCAGGGACGCTTGCGGTCACGCGGATCGGGGTCGTGGGGCGACCGCAAGGCCGACGCACGGCAATGGGACGGACGTTCGGTGAGCTTCGTCTCGGTGATGAGCTGGCAAAGATTTTGGTAGCCCATTCGTGTGGCGACGAGGAGCGGGACGACGCTGCCGTCCTCCATGGTGATCTCGGCGCCGACGCGGGCGCGGAGATGCTGCCCGCGCGCCGCGGCGTAGAAACGCGGGGCGCCGTAGAAGCCGTCGCGATCGAGCACGGCGACGGCGGGCAGTTCCAGCCGCGCGGCCTCGCTCGCGAGGTCCTCGGGCGACGAGGCCCCGCGCAGGAAGCTGAAGGCGCTCCGCGCGTGAAGTTCGACGTAGCCGCTCATGGCGTTCAGTCATACTCGCCATCGATGAACCACGCGCCGCCGACGCGCAGCAGACGGTAGAGTCCACCCCCGGCGAGGGCGATATCCCACTCAAGTCGCGACCACGCGCGATCGTTTTGCCACCACTCGCCGCTGCCCGGCCACGCCACGCTGCGAAAGGAGATTTCGCCCTGCATGCGCTCGGTCCAGAGATAGGTCGGGCAATTGGCCGTGAACTCGATTCGCGCCGGGAGCGGCGGGCGGAAACGGCGCAGCGGCGTGCTGAGGGCGGGATGCACGGGCGGCGCCGCAAGCGGCGGAATCACCGCGGCGGGCGGCGTGAGTTTTACGGCGTCGGGGTGATGGGTTTCCTCAAGTTGCGGCGTGCCGACGCGGTTGGCGCCGACGAGAGCACTGACTCGTGCCAGCGTTTCGGCAAAACCGTGCGGATCGCGGAGGCCGGTGTCGAAAAGGCCCTGTTGACGCACGAGCGGACGTGCGGGCATGAGGCGGAGATCCATCGCCTCGATCGAGGCGGCGGTGTGCAGCGACTCGAGGTGCGTGTGCAGCGCGCGAAAAAGAATTGCCGTGTCGGCGGTGGGCTCGGGCAGCCGGAAGCTGCGCGCGTGGCGCGCGTCGTCCTCGAGGCGGAGCGTGAGTTCGATCCCGGCGGCGACGTGCTGCGACGCGATCAATTCGAGTGAGAGACGATCGAGAAAGCGGCGGAGAAGGAAGAGGAGCGGCTCGAGGGTTTCGATGGGATGCTCGAATTCCATCACGGCGGAGAAAGTCTGCGGTGGGATGACGGGGCTGAGGGGTCGGGTGTCACCACCGGCGGCGCGCTGCCAGAAGGCGAGTCCGTCGGCCCCGAAGCGGCGGACGATTTCGTCACGGGAAATCGCCGTGAGGTCGCCGAGCGTGCGCAGGCCCCAGTTGGCGAGTACTCCGGCGAGTTCCGGCGACGGATCAGCGGTGGCGAGCGGGAGCGGGACAAGGAAGTTTCTTTCGTCGGTCACGACAAGGACCGGGTTTGCGATGCGCGCAGCGTAGAGCGCAAGCAGCGGAGTGCGCGCGAGGCCGGCGGTCGCAGGCAAGCCGAGTTGGTCGAGTTCGGTGACAGCCCGGCGACTGAGCTCCGGGCAGGTGGCGGCATCGGCGCCCTTTAAGTCGATCGTGCAGACGCCTGGTGCCGTGGCCTCGATCAGGGGCGAGAGGGTGAAGCCGACGGCGAGCATGGTCGCCCGGGCTTCGGCCTCGGCGGCTGGTTGCGGGGTGCGGATGACAAGACCGGCGCATCGGGCGACGGCCTGTGGCGCCGTCATGCCCAACTCGACTCCGCTGGCGCGGGCGGCGGAGTTCGTGGCGAGGACGATGGATTTTTTCCCGGAGCCGGCGAACAGCGCGGCGGGTCGGCCAGCGAGGGCGGACTCGGTGCGCAGCACGGCGTGCAACGCGAAGTCAGTGAGGTGGAGGACGGTGAACATCCGGCGGGCAGTGACGGGAGGCGGGTGACGAGAGCCGACGGGAGAGCGGGCAACCGGTGGCCGCGAGTGTGGCGAATGCAGGTGCGGGCCGTTCGCTCGCGCCCGTTCGTGGCTACTCGCTGGCGGCAGCTCTGAGTCGTTGGCGTTGGAGGGTGGGAGCGAACTGCGCGGTGAGACCGGGGCGTTCGCGGCCGAGCGCGGAGAAATGGTGCGTGGTGTTCAGGGTGAGGCGTACTTGTGCGCTGGGCACGGTCGTGCAGGGCGTTTCGACCACGAAGGCGAGGTCGGTCGGTTCGACGGCGCGCTGCAGTCGATACCATTGCGGGCCGGGCACGCGGTGGAGGTCGGCGGCGGGCGCGCGCCGGAGGTCGAGAACGACGAGATCGAGGTTGGCGTCGCGCACGAGGAGATCGGCGGCTTGCACGGCGCTGCGGGTGCCGGTGCAGCGCACCCACAGCAGATGCGCGAGCAGATCGCCGTCGAGCGAGGCCGGGTCGAACGAGTCCGTGCCGTCGATCAGCGCGACCCGCCGGCGTTCGCGCCGCGTGACGGCGAGCAATTGCGCGAGTAGCAGGTGCCCGCCGCAGCTGGGCACGGCGCAAACGATTTCCGTGATGGCGCCGAGCGGCAGGCCGCCGGTGGCGCTATCGAGCGTCGGGATGCCCGTGGTCAGCACGCGGCCGGTGGGCCGGGACACGGTCGGGAAGCGCCCGGCGAGCAGCTGCCGGAGCGCCGCGAGCTTTTCGGGCGCGGTGGCCATGGAGACGAGGGACGGAAGCCGGAGACTGGCAGACGGAATTCCCGCCGGCCGGTTCAACCTTCGGAGTTGGCCGGGCCCACGAACGTTTCGCGGAGCGGCTCCCAGAGGCGAAAAATGGAATGACGGCGAAAGACCCGCACCACTCCCGTCGCATGCAGGTCGAGCAGGGTGAAGCGGAGCGGGCGAGGGCGGGAGGGTTTGACGAAGAGTTTCATGGCTGAAGGTTTTTTTGATCGGGAAATCGGCGGAGAGTTTAAGAGTGAGAGTGGAATGATGCGCTGGGCGCGGGATTGGCTTGGTCGTGGGAGCGGACGAAACTGCGACGGGTCCGGGGGGAGGGCGCCACCGGTTTGCTCGCGGCCTGAAGCGAAAAAGCCGGGCCGATTCGATCAGGAGGAGCCGGTGCGCAGCAGGCCGATCATGACGCCCTGAATGACGAGTTCGGTGGCGGGCAACAGATCGGGATAACGCGGGTTCTCGGCGCGGAGAAAGGGACGGCCGCGTTGCACGAGGAAACGTTTCAAGGTGGATTCTCCGTCGATCAGCGCGGCGACGATGTCCTGCTGGCGTGGTTCGCGCGGTGTGAGGAAGACCGTGTCGCCGTCGAGGATGCTCGCATTGACCATGGAGTCGCCGCGGACCTTCAGCGCGAAGAGTTTCGTGTTGGGCCGGACACCGAGCGAGATGGTGTCGACGGAGATGTAGCTGTCGGGCTCCTGCTGTTCGGCGGTCACGGCGAAGCCGGCGGGGATGGTGCCGAAGAGCGGAATTTCGGCGAGGGCGCCCCGGCGTGGGTGGGATTGGGGGAGGAGACCGCGGGCCTTGCCATCGAGCCGGCGGAGCGCGCCCTTGGCGGTGAGCGCGTCGAGGTGACGCTTGATCCCAAACGGGCTGGCGAGGCCGAAGTGCGCCTGGATTTCGCGCAACGACGGCGACACGCCGTTCTGGCGGTGGTAGGCGTGGATGAAGTCGAGGACCTGCTGCTGCCGGTCGGTGAGGGGTTCGCTCATGGTGTTCAAGTGAACACGTTCGAGTCGGAAAGCAAACCTGGAGATTGGGCCGGCGGCTAAGGTCCGGATTTTGTGCGAGTTGGGACTACCGAAACCGGCCGGACTCCGCGGGAAGCCTGCACCTACCCGGAGGCGGTTTTTGACCCGGTCGCACCGCCGGCCTTGAGATGCGCGCGGAGTACGACCGCCAGCGCGGTCGCGGCTTCGTCGTAGCACACGGCGCTGGCACGGCTTCTTCCAGCGCGCCGCCACTGGAAAGATAGCGCGCGCGCCAGCACGGCGATGCCGGCGGTGGCCCAGATGCCGGTCCCCGCGTCGGCGCCCGCCTTGACCGCCAGAGCCGGCATGATCACGAGCACGGTGATGATGTCTTCCACCACGAGCTACCCGACGGCGGCGCGGCCCTCGGTGGTCTCGACGAGGCCGTGGTCCATCAACACGCGCAACAGGACGACGGTGCTGGCCACCGAGACGGCAATGTCGAGCACGCCGCCGTCGCCTGGACGCCCCAGCCGATCGCGATCGTGATTCCCATGGCGCAGAGCGTGGCGATGGCGCCTTGGCCCAGCGCACCGGGGATCGCGATCGATTTCACCTTCATCAAATCGTGAGGTGAAAATGCAGGCCACGCCGATCTCGGCGAGCTGTTTGCGAGCACGAGGTCACCGGTGAAGCCGGGGGTGTGCGGTCCGACGATGAAACCGGCAATGAGGTAACCGACAATGAGCGGAAACCCAAGGCGCTTGCGAGGAGGCCAAAGATCAGCGCGGCGATCAGCCCGAACGCGATGGCGGTGATGAGGGTGATGTCGTGCCCGCGACGTTTTTTTGCAGCGCGGGGCACCCGCGGGCAAGCCGTCTGACCGCGAAACCGGAAATTTTTTCCGGCCGATTGAACGTGCCAGTCCGCACGTCGGCGCGGCCCATCGTGGCCGCGCCGAAATCAAATGCCACCACCAGCCACGCAGGCGCGAATCGCCGAATGGTAGAACGCTTCCGGCTCAAATGCCCCGCGCTCGTCCCAGCGAGCCGGAGCCCCGGCCTAGACGACCGGGGTGGGAGCGGAGAGCGCGGCCATGACTTCTTTGAAAAGATATTTGGCGCCTTCGATGCCATTCAGCGGTCCCGCTTCGTACTCCAGCGCGAACGTGCCCTTGAAACCGGAGGCGAGCATGATCCGGGTGGAGAGCTGGACATCGTTCTTGGTCCCCCAGCGGTCCCAGTATTTCGCATGTACGTGCGTGTGGGCGTACGGGGCGAGGGCCTTGAGGCCGTGGAACAACATGTATTCGTTTTCCCAGTTGCAGAAGTCCGGCGAGGCTTCGCAGTAGGGATGGTTCACCTCGTCGAGGATCGCCCGGATGTTCATCGGGTCGGCGGCAAGTCCCCAGTGGTTCTCGATCGTGACCTTGATGCCCAGGTTGCCGCCGTGGTCGGCCATCTCCTTGTAGGATTCAATGGCGGCCGCGATGAGCGGCAGGATGTCGTCGTTTTTCGGGTATTGGTCACCCGGCCGGAGGGTGGCCGGGGGGCGGATGCTCGGTCCCAGCGCTTGGGGTGAGTTCATGCGCACCGTCCGCGCCCCGATCAGCTTCGCCCCGTCCAGCCATTTTTTCCCCACCTCGACGCCGGCCTTGCGCAGTGCGGTATCGGAGGATGCGAGGTTGGTGGGCGCATTGTTGGAGATATGCCGGACCTTGGTGCCCGTCTCGACGGTCTTGTCCGCAAATTTCTCCAGCCATTTTTTTCCAGAGGCCGTCGAGGGATCGAACATGCCCTGCACGAACATGCTGTCGTCGGTGACGTCGCCGAACAGCGAGGAGCGGATGTCCATCTGTGTGACACCGGGGAAAGTGTCTTTCGTGAACTGCGGGAAATCCATCATCGTGAGCTCACCGTAGAGCTTCTTCAGATCCGCGCTCGTGAGGCCGCCGCTCGCCGGGCCCTGGCCACCACGCCCGCCACCCCGGCCGGGAGGAGCGTCGCCCTGATTGGCGGCGGGATTGGCGGGGGGCCCACGCCGGAGGCGGCTGGCCAGATTTTTAAAAATGAATCGGATGGGCCACGAGCAGGAAGCGATGCGGTTCAGCTTGCTCTTTTCGTCCAGCGCCTGGGCTTTCGCCTGCTCCTGCGGGGTCAGCATGAGCGCCGCCGCGGTCACACCGCCACCCACGGTTTTCAAAAATCCGCGTCGATTCAGCGTGGCATCAATTCCGGGTAGAGCATGCATTTGGGGTAAGGGGTTATTTCCGGCCGGCAGGCAATCGCACCCTCCGCCCAGGGTCAATCGGCATGACGGCCACCCTTTTGCCCCCCGGATGCCGGTGCCGGTGCACGGGTGCTGCGGTTCAGCGTGGCGGTATGATTCGAATGCTGTCGTCGGGCAACCGCGAAATGGTAGGCGGGTCGCCGCGAAATCACCAAGCGTCGCACCTCTTCGATGGAAGGGTGCGCTGGATCGCTTCCAAAACAGCGTGCATCGTCAACAAGGATGACGTGGTCCTGCTCGGTCCGGCGAAGAATTGTTTCCAGCTCCTTCAGGATGGGGGTGTCGATTGTACCGCGGGCGGTGCCGCTGCCGGAATAGTGTCCATCGAGCCAGAATAGTGCCGGTTGGGTGAGCTGTGGCAAAAGATGATCCAACTCGGTGGCGCTGTTGCCGAAAATCACCCGTATCTTGGAATCCCCGAGGAACAGGGCTTGGGCGGCGGCGAATAAAACGGGATCGAGTTCGATCGTGAAAAGGCGGTCGATCCCGGATCGCATCGCGGCGACGGTGTCGCCATGCAGCGTGCCGGTCTCGACGAAGATTTTCAGGCCGAATTTACGCGCGTAGCAACGCAGCGCCTGCCGTTTAAATTTTGGCGGTGGAGGGACGGGGCGGCCTTGCCGCTCCCACAGCCGCATCGCCTGAAGGGCCCGCCATTCCCGCCGCCACCGCCCGAGGCAACCCTACGGGGCGGGAAACGCGCGTTTTACGAGAAATTGCAGGGACTCCTTCATCTCCGGGTGATGGGGTGCGGGCCGGCCTCTACGCCTTCTTTTTCCGTCCGCCCTTTGGCTCGATGTTCAGGTAGGTCTTATTGAGCATCTGGCTCTCGTAGAGTTCGAGCAGCCGCACGCCTTCACGGGGCTTTACCTGATCCTTGCGCGTGGCGGCGTCGATCTGCGCCTTCATTTTCCGGCAGAGATCCTCCTGCTGGTATTGCACGCCTTCGATCACGTCGGCGATACGCGAGCCGCTGAGCGCCTCTTCGATGTAGAAGCCGTTGGGCTCATCATCCTCAAGGAAGACGTGCACCTCGTTCACGCGGCCGAAGAGGTTGTGCAGGTCGCCCATGATGTCCTGGTAGGCGCCGGTGAGGAACACGCCGAGGTAGTACGGCTTGTTGTTCAGCGGATGCAGCGTGATGTAGTCCTTCACGTCCTGCAGGTCGATGAACGAGGAAATCTTGCCGTCGGAGTCGCAGGTGATGTCGACAAGGATGGCGTTGACCGTGGGCTTCTCGTTGAGCCGGTGGAGCGGCGCGACCGGGAAGAGCTGCTTCAGCGCCCAATGGTCGAGCAGCGACTGGAAGACGGAAAAATTGCAGACGTACTGGTCGGCGAGCAGCTTGTTCAGCTCGTGGAGCTCCTCGGGCTGGTAGCCGGTTTTGCGGCCTTCCTTGGCGATCCGCTCGCAGATCTGCCAGAAGAGCGATTCGGCCGCGGCGCGGTTTTCGAGGTCGAGGTAACCGAGATTGAAGAGCGAGAGCGCTTCTTCCTTTTTCTGGAGCGCGTCGTGAAAGCGCTCGAGCCGGCCCAGCTTGGTTTTGTTTTTCAACATCACCTCGAGGTCCTCGACGACTTTGTGCTTTTGCTTCGGCTGATGCTCCTGGCCGAGGGATTCGCGCTTGTTGATGCGCTCAAAGACCTCGACGACGAGGAGGGAATGGGGCGCCACGATCGCGCGACCGGATTCACTCACGATGTCCGGCACCGGCACGCCGGAGCCATCGCAGATTTCGCGGATGTTGAACACGACGTCGCGGGCGTATTCCTCCATCGAGTAGTTCATCGACGACTCGAAGTTCGTGCGCGAGCCGTCGTAATCGATGCCGAGGCCGCCGCCGACGTCGAGGTAGCCCATGGGGAACCCCATCTTCGAGAGCTGGCAGTAGAAGCGCGTCGCCTCGATCACGGCGTTCTTGATCGTGATGATGTTCGGCACCTGGGAGCCGATGTGGAAGTGCACCAGCTTCAGGGCCGAGGTGAGCTTGGCGGCGCGCAGCTTTTCGCAGGCGAAGAGGATTTCCGCGGTGTTGAGGCCGAATTTGGCGTTGTCACCGGTGGACATCGCCCACTTGCCCTCGCCGCGGGTTTGCAGCTTGGCGCGGAAGCCGATCATCGGCTTCACGCCCGTTTCCTCGGAAATGCGGATGATGTCGTCGAGTTCGGCGAGTTGTTCCACGACGATGATGATCTTCTTGCCGAGTTTCCGGCCGAGCAGGGCGAGCCGGATGTAATCGTGGTCCTTATAACCGTTGCAGATGATGAGCCGCTGGGCCCCCTCGTGCATCGCGAGCGCGATCATCAACTCGGGCTTGGAGCCCGCTTCGAGGCCGTAGTTCAGGTCCTTCCCGGCCGCCACGATCTCGTCCACGACCTCGCGGAGCTGGTTGGCCTTGATTGGGAACACGCCGCGATAATCACCCTTGTAGCCCTCCTGCTTGATGGCGGCGGCGAACATCGCGTTGAGCTGGATCACGCGGTGGCGCAGCAAGTCCTGAAAACGGATGACCATCGGCGCCTTGAGTCCCATGCCCAGGGCCTCGTGGACAACGTCCAGCACGCGGATGCCCCGGCCGTCGGCCAGCGGCTGCATATGGACGAAGCCCTCGTCGTCGACCGAGATGTGGCCGGAGCCCCAGCGTTTGAACCCGTAGTGTTCTTCGGACTTGGCGGCGGACCAGGCGGAGGAGGATTTGCTTTTCAACGCAGTGCGGGACGAGGGGAGTTATGGCTTGCTTTTGCCGGAGGCGAATCAGTTAGATGCATGTTTTCTTTTTTCAAATCACCCAACACGCAATGACGAAAATGTCCTCGGTGCTTCCTGCCTCCTTCTTTTTGGCCCAAACCCCGGCCGGCGCTCCGCAGCAGGGCGGTATCCCGATGATGATGGTGGTGGGCTACGTTCTCCTCTTCGGCGCGATGTATTTTTTCATGATCGCTCCGCAGCGCAAGAAGCAGAAAGAGCACGAAAAGATGCTGAAAGCGCTCGAATCCGGGGACGAAATCGTCACGACCGGCGGTATCTTCGGCGTTATCACGAACGTGAAGGAAGATCGCTTTGTCGTGCGGATCGCCGACAACACCAAGATCGAGCTCGGCAAGGGCTTCGTGCAGACCGTGGTGAAGCAGCAGAGCGCCGCCGCTCCCGCCAAGAAGTGATGCCGCGAACCGGGCGCTGGCCGGCGAGCGCCCGCTGATTCCGGGCGGGCCGCGTGCCCGCGTTTTCCGCCGCCGGCGCCAACCCCCTTCAACCCAAAGTCAACATGCTCAAACGCAACCTCTGGAAACTCGTGCTCTGTCTCGCCGTCCTGGCGTGGGCCGTCACGCAGCTGATTCCGATCCAAGACGAGCCCTTCGTCAGCTACGTCCGCACGCACGCGAGTGCGAAGTCGGACGAGTTCGCCAAGCTCCTCGATGAAGCGGCCGCCCGCAAAAAGAACCTCCAGGCTCCGAGCGAGTTCGTCGCCCTCAAGCAGATCGGCAAGGAGCGGCGACTCGATCTCACGCAGTTCTTCCCGCAGATCCGCCTCGAGGATTCGCTGCGCAATATCGAAAAGCGCAACGATATCCTCCTCAACGAACTCCTCCGCCTCTCCCGCGGCCGTCTGCAGCTCGGCCTCGATCTCAAGGGCGGCGTCGCGTTCACCCTCGAAGCGGTGGAAAATCCGGCCGAGAAGCTCGACGACTATGCGCGCCACGAAAAGCTCCAGAAGGCCATCGAGATCATCGGCGAGCGTGTGAACGGCCTCGGCGTCGCCGAACCCGTGATCCGCCCCGTCGGCGCCAACCGCATCGAGATCCAGCTCCCGAGCGTCAGCACGAAGGACAACCCCGATGTCGTCGACAACGTGAAGGCGCCCGCGCGCCTCGATTTCCGGATGGTGCATCCGACGGCGATCGCCGGCCCCGGCGTCGAGACGCCGCCCGGCTACGAGATCAAAACCCTCGATTGGGAAGGGCGCAAAGGCGAGACCGGCACCGAGGAGATTTTCGTCAAACGCATCCCGGAAATGACCGGCGAGATGGTGTCAAATTCCTTCGCACGCCCCGACCTCTACGGCAAACCCGAGGTCATTCTCGAGTTCACGGCCGAAGGCAAAAAGCGCTTCGCCGAAGTCACCCGTGCCATCGCCGAGATCAGCCAGCGCGGCGGCTCGCTCGGTCGTCTCGCCATCGTGCTCGACGGCAAACTCTACTCCGCGCCCACCGTCCGCGAGGAGATCAACAGCGACTCCGCGCAGATCACCGGCGGCTTCTCGGACCGCGAAGCGATCAACCTCGCGAACGTCCTCAACAACCCGCTCGACGTCGAACTCCGCGTGATGGAGCAGTATGAAGTCGGGCCCACGCTCGCGGCCGATTCCGTGCTCACGGCGCGCAACGCCTTCATCGTCTCCACCGCGCTGACGATCGCCTTCATGCTCGTGTTCTACACGATCGGCGGCGTCGTCGCCGCGATCGGCATGGGCGTCAACGTCCTCATCACCCTCGGCGTGATGGCTTCCATCGGCGCCACGCTCACGATGCCCGGCATCGCCGGTATCGTGCTCACGCTCGCGATGTCCGTCGACTCGAACATCCTCATCTTCGAGCGCATGCGCGAGGAGCTGAAGCTCGGCAAATCGCTCGGCAACGCGCTCGAGACGGGTTTCGACAAAGCTTGGTCCGCGATTCTCGATTCCAACGTCACCACGCTGCTCGTCGCCGCGATCATGATCTGGCTCGGCACCGGCTCCGTGAAGGGCTTCGGCGTCACGCTCGCGATCGGTATTTTCACCACCATGTTCGCCGCGGTCGTCGTCAGCAAACTCATCCTCGAGTTCCTGATCCACGGCGGCGCCATCAAGTCGATGAAGATGTTCTCGGTGCTCCAGAACACGAACATCGACTTCCTCAAATACACCAAGTCCGCCGTCGGCGCCACCGTCGCCATCCTTGTGGTCGGCATCGGCGCCATCGTCTACAAAGGCAAAGAAATCTACGGCATCGATTTCGCGGGCGGCGACCAGGTCACGCTCACGTTCGCGAAGAAAACGGAGATATCCCAACTCCGCGCCGCGGCCGAAAAAGCCGGCCTGAAGGACGTCGCTTTCTCCTACCAGCAGCCCCTCGGCTCCGACCGCGAAGTGCTCAAGGTCACGACGCCGTTCGACGAGGGCAAACCCACCGTGGCCAAGCTCCAACAGGCGTTCGGCGACGCGAAGCTCGAGATCGCCGGCGAGCAGCGCATCGGCGCCTCGGTCGGCCAGGAAATCCAGTGGAACGCCCTCAAATCCATCCTCGCGGCCCTCGTCGTGATCCTCCTCTACGTCGCGTTCCGCTTCGAGATGGGCTACGGCATCGGTGCGGTCGTCGCCACGGTGCACGATCTGATTCTGACGGTCGGCCTGTTCGTGCTCTTCGACCGCCAGTTCAATGCCTCGATGGTCGCGGCCATCCTGCTCATCGCCGGTTACTCGATCAACGACACCATCGTTGTGTTCGACCGCATCCGCGAGGAGCTGAAACTGAATCCCGTCGGCACGCTGCGCGACATCATCAACCGCTCGCTCAATCTCACTCTCTCGCGCACGATCATCACCGGCGGCACGACGTTCCTCACTGCCATTACGCTGATCCTCACCACCACCGGCGAGGTCAACGACATCGCCTTCACGCTCCTCATCGGTGTCCTCACGGGCACGTTCTCGTCGCTCTTCATCGCCACGCCGGTCTTCTTCTGGTGGCACAAGGGCAACCGCAAGCACGTTGAGGAACACCACGACGTTGCGCCGAAGTACGAGTGGCAGGGCACGAGCAAGGCTGCGGAATAATCGGCGGGGCGCGCCATTCCCTGACGCGCCGCTTTTTGGGGCGAAATCAGCACCTGAAGCGGTGGTCTGGGATCGGCGACCCCGTGTGCTAAGCCCATGCGCTGGACCCACACGCCGCTTCCCGCGGGGGAAGTCGAGGCGCTTAGCAAACACGCGGCGGTCAGCCGCGTGCTGGCCGAGCTGCTGCTCCGCGCCGGCCTGCGCGATCCCGCTACCGCCGCCGCGTTTCTCCAACCCGCCCTCGCCGGGCTCAACGATCCTTTTCTCCTGCGCAACCTCGAGGCGGCGGCCACCCGACTGCGGCAGGCGATTGCAAACCGTGAGGATGTCGTGGTGCTCGGCGACTACGACGTCGACGGCGTGAGCAGCACGGCGCTGCTGGTCATGGTGCTGCGCCGGTTCGGCCTGAACCCGCGTTTTGTCGTGCCGCGCCGTTCCGAGGATGGCTACGGCCTTTCGCGCAGCGCCATCGATCGCGCCCTCGAGGCCGGCCGGCCGCAGCTTTTCATCGCGCTCGACTGCGGCACCAATTCCCACGACGAGGTCGCGTATCTGCGCGGCCAGGGCGTCGAGGTCATGATCATTGATCATCACCGTTCCAAGGAACATGCTCCGATCGACGGCATCCTGATCAATCCGCACGTCCAGGCCGACGTGACAAACGGCGATCAGGCCTGGCGCCACCTCTGCACGGTCGGCTTGGTGTTCAAGCTGGCGCATGGCCTGCTCAAGCAGCTGCGTTTCGAGAACCATCCGCTGTCGTTTCGGATCAAGCTCCGGGATCATCTCGACCTCGTGGCGCTCGGCACGATCGCAGACCTCGTGCCGCTCACGGGCGAAAACCGGATTCTGGCCCGCCACGGATTGCGTATTTTGGAGCAGACGCAGCGGCCCGGCCTGCGGGCGTTGATGGATATCGCCGGGGTGAAACCGTCGCAGGGCATTACGCCGACCGATATTGCATTCCGGCTCGGGCCGCGGATCAATGCCAGCGGACGGCTGGCGGATGCGGCGCTGTCCGTCGAATTGCTGTTGAGCGACGATCCGGAGTTTTGCGTGCAGACCGCGCAGCAGCTCGACGCGTTCAACCGCGAGCGGCAGGACATCGAGCGGGTGATCACCGACGAGGCCGAGCGGTTGATCGAGGAACGGTTTGTGGCGGATGCCGGCGTCGTGTTGTTCGCGGAAAACTGGCATCCGGGGGTCGTGGGCATCGTGGCGGGCCGCGTGACCCGCAAATACAACCGTCCGTGTGTGGTGCTCGGCAACGAGGGGGACATGGCGAAGGGGTCCGGTCGCAGCGTCGATGGCATCAATCTGGTCGAGGTGCTGGGCGCGTGTGCCCAACACCTCACGAGTTGGGGTGGGCACCCGATGGCGGTGGGTATCGCGCTGCCGAAGGTGCATCTCGAATCCTTTCGCGCCGGTTTCGCGCAGGCCGTGCGCGATCAGGCGGGGGGCGACATTGCCGAAGCGCGGCTGGACGTGGCGGTGTGGCTGACGCCGGAACAGATCACCGAGCGCCTGATGGATGAGCTCGAGGCGCTGCGCCCGTTCGGCCAGGGCAATCCGGAGCCGGTCTTTGGCGTGCGCGGCGTGCTGTTGCGATCGCCCGGCGAGATTTTCAAGGAGCAGCATTTTCGCTTCCATTTCGAAGACGGGCGTGGGCGCCGGATGCATGGCGTGGCGTGGAAACTCGCGCATCGGCTGCCGCCGCTGCACACACCGCTCGATCTCGCGGTCGAGCTGAAGTGGAATTATTTCAACGGCCGTAAACTGCTGCAGCTCGGACTGATCGACTGGCGGCTTTCGACGCCGGTCGACAGTTAAGGCCCGGCCGCGGGTGCTTCGACGCGGCCGCGGGCCAGCGAATAGAATTTGGTCTTTTCCGAGGGGAATGAGCCGAAATTCTCGCTTGCGCTTCGAGCGGGAACATTGCTTCTTCTCGCCCTCTTTCGCGCACCTGTAGCTCAACTGGATAGAGCGCCAGACTACGAATCTGGAGGTTAGGGGTTCGACTCCCTTCAGGTGCACCAGTTTTTAGCATCGGTCGCCCAACGAGTTGGGCTTCACATTCCGGTCGCCGGATCCGCGATGGCAAAACTGATCGCAGCACGAAGCTTCCCGGATGGCGGGGACTTCAGGATCCACCGCAGTCGTCGCCCGTCAGGTGGCGGGCATCGCTTGTCACTTGATCGCTTCGACAAACAGGGAATCTGGCTTTCTCACCTGGCCATTTTCCAGATCGAGACTTTTGAAGGCTTCCCAGCCGGGAATGCGACTTGCCTCGGCGCGCGTCGGTTGGGCGTCCTCAAACCCTACGGATTCCAAGAGCGCCGGCAGCGAAAACCGATCGTACATCCATTGGTGCACTTCGCCCGTTAACCGCACTTTGCCCACTTCGAGGTATTTTCTCTCCTCGGCGGAAATCACCCGGTCGCGCAGCAATCGGGTGAGCTTGTTCTTTACCCGGGAAACAAAGGGAATTCGGGGCTTTTGTTTTGTGCTGGTTGAGCCGGACTCGTTTTGGTCCGGTCCGGCGGGCTTCGGGTTCGTCATCCGTTCTCGGAAGGAAAGGAACTCATGCCCCATGCGCACGACCAGGAAATCCTCGTTCACGATTTCCTGTTGCTTCCAGCAGGGCAGCATTTCGCCGCCCGGTTGGTGACGGGCAAGCTGGTCGACCAGCTCCAACATGGACCAGCGGTAGTTCTCCGCATTCCGGAGTTCGGGATTTTTGACGGCTTCGTTCAGGCAGTGGAGATAACCTTGAGCAATTCGCTCCAAGTCCGGGACCACCACCCGGATCACTCCTCCTGGAGCCAGCACGCGGAAACATTCCCGGATGAATTTCTCTCCATCGAGTCGGGGGAAATACTCCAGTACGTGCGAGTGGTAGACGGCAGCGAACGAATTGTCGGCAAACGGCACGCCTTCGACCAAATTGCAGGCCATCACGCCCGGGGCCGTCGAGGTGAAGTCGACGTTCGTCCAGCTTGCGATAAAGCGGGAACCACATCCGAGATTAAGATACCGGCTCATCGTGGCAGGCGGAGTTGATGCGTAACCGTCGCGGCCGGCGTGACAAGGTGTTTAGCCGCCCGTGGTTCTAGCCTGGGTGCGCCGGGCGTTTCGTCGGTGTGAAGGGTTGACGCATTCCGGCCGTCGCGACCTAAGTTTCCCAGTGGAAAACGATCCAAAGCAGCCGGTCTTCAGTGGCGATTCGACCCGGCATCTGGCCCGCTATCGCATCTGGGACAGCCTTTACTCTCCCGCCATTTCTGGCCCCCGCGGGACCTTGGAGGCCGCGGTTGAGGCGATGCTGCCGCAGTTCGACCGGTTCGCGATCGAGCGGGCCTGTGCTTATTTCCACGTCGGGATGAATACCGGGGCGCGCAAAGCCGATCCCGATCCAGAGGATCCGCGGGAAATTCTTCGGTGTCTGAACCGCTGGCCCGACCGGCTGTTGGGCTGCGCTATTCTCAACGCCACGCACCCGGCAAAATGCCTCGAAAATCTGGATCGCTGGATCAAGGACGGTCCGATGGTCGGGGTGCTGTTTCCCAACGCCAAGACGACTCTGCCGTGCACGCATGCGAATTTCGACCCGATCGTCCGTCGTGCGCACGAGCTGGGTGCGCTCATCGTGCAACACACGTGGTTCAAGACGGGGGGCAAGGACAGCGCCGGCGAATCGACGCCCTCGGAACTCGTCGAGCTGGCCCGCCGCCATCCGGATACCACCTTCGTCTGCGTGCATGCCGGCGGCGAGTGGGAGAAGGGCATCCGCGCCGTGCAGGGGTTCCCCAACATCCTCGTGGAAATCTCAGGCTTTGATCCAACCGCCGGCTTTCTCGAAATGGCGGTGCGGGAAATGGGCGCTCATCGGATCCTGTTTGCCCGCGAGCGCAGCTTCGCCACCGAGTTCGCCAAGGTTTTGGGCGCGGCCATTTCCGACGACGACCGGAAATTGATTTTCGGTGGCAATCTTCGGCGGCTGCTCGCGCCCATGTTCAAGCGCAAGGGCTGGACGATGGCCTGAGGCCGGCTCGGCCGGCGCCAGGCCCGGCCGGAACTAATTTTTCGACCGCAACGCGGGCAGGCTCGCGGCGGCGACGGCCTGGCCGTGACGTTTGTCTTTTTCGTCGGGCGTGTAGAGGCGGATCGTGCCGGCGATTTTTGAAAAATCGGTGCGCAGGACGGCCTTGGCCTGCTGCAGGATGATGGCTCCGCCTTCGCCTGACGCCACGCGGCCGAGGAGCAGCAAGTTCCGCAGCTCGTAAAAATCCGCGTAGTGCCCGATCGCGTAGCCAAAGCAGATGCCCACCGTTTCATAGATGGCCCGGGCCCGCGGATCGCCGGCTGCCATCGACTCCTGCACGGCGATGAGCTGTTCGGGCAGGGGCAGGGTGGCGGGAAACGCGAAACCCGCGAGTGCGGCCAGCCGACCGATGCCTTGCTGCGAGAAATACTGCACGCCGCACCCCACGTCGCCGGACCACTCGTCGGGTGGTGCGTCCGGGCGATGATCGATCGGGGCGAAGGCGAGTTCGTTCAGCCACGGCGTGAGATTGCCCGAGGGGGTGACGTAGCCGGCGGCGAGGCTGGTGCCCATCGCGATGCCGAGCACGGCGCCGTCGCCCATTGCCATCGAGCCGGCGAGGGCGGTGACCTCCCCGTCGTTGTAAACCTCGAACGGCACGCCGCCCCAGCGTTCCTGCAGGGTGAAAAACATCCGGCGGATGTGCTTTTCGAAAAGGGCGGGCGGCACGCCGCGAAAGAGCGAGGCCGCGCGTACTTCGTTGTTCACGTAAACGCCAGCCGAGCTCCCGCCGATCGCGTCGACGCGGGGCAGATGGGCCGCCGCGCGGCGCAGCGAATCGTGCACGCCCTCGATGTGATAAGCCGGATCTTTTTCAAAATAAGGACTCCACGGAATTTCTTCGGAATACACGACCTTGCCGTCGATCAGCGCGGCCGCCTTGCGATCGCTGCCGCCGAGGTCGAAACCGATGCGGCAACCGTCGAGATGCCGGCCCACGGGAATGCTCGTGTCGCGATCGGCGGGCAACTGTTCGAATGCCACCGTCGCAAGGGAAAATTTCCGCCCAAAGATGCGCTCGCCCATGAATTCGTAATCGAAGGCGCGCTCCCCGCCCGGGGCGTAGCAACGCGCGAGCGGCGCCAGCAATTCGGGGGCGCCGGCGACCAGCACGCGGCCGCCGCCCTTTTGCCACAGCAGGAATTTCAGCAGGCGTTCCGCGTAGCGCAGCGTCAACGTTGCCTCCGGATGCGAGGCCGACAGAATGCGGCTTTCGTGCACGTAGGCGGTGCCGTCGGCCCGGACCAGGGCGAACGCGAAGCGTCGCGCGCCGCCATCGGTCGCGACCAATTCGCGGTAGGCGCGGTTCCAGAGCGCCGAGGGCAGAAACTCCGCATCAAGGGGGGGACGAAGGGTCGGATGGATGGAAAGCATGTGAGGTGGTGTGCTCGTAGCGCAAAAAACGCCGCGCAAGAAAATCCCCGGAGCCGCCCGGGACACAAGGTCTTTGCGTACGCGTTTCGGCTCGGGCGAACAGCGCGAAAGAGCGGCTTTGGTTCCGGCATGCGTTTGGCTTCAGCCTGTCCTTGACCGCGACTCTTTCGGAGGCATGGTCGACGAGATCGTGATGAAATTCGGTGCACCAGCGCTCGAAACGGAAACCCCTCCGGTCGTCGATTGACGCGACGAACGCGTCCACCTCTTCAATCGGCCGATGTTTACCCCCTTCGTTCCGTTTTCCTGGTCACACTTTAAATATCTGACGGGAGCCATGCTGCTGGTGGTGGCAGTTTCCCTTCGCGCGGCGACCGAGCCGTTCGATGTGGTTCTACTCAACGGCCGGGTGATCGACCCCGAGTCGCATTTTGACGGCATCCGCAACGTGGGAATCCGCGCCGGTATGATCCAGGCGATTTCCACCGATGCGCTGTCAGGTCGTGTGGTGGTCGATGCGAAAGGGCAGGTGATCGCGCCCGGCTTCATCGATCTGCACCAGCACGCGCAGGCACCGGAGGATTATTGGCTGAAGGCCCAGGATGGCGTGACGGCGGTGGCGGAGTTGGAAGTGGGGACGGCCGATGTCGACGCCTGGTATGCGGCGCGGACCGGGAAGACTCCGATCCATTATGCGGTGAGCGTTGGCCATATTCCGTGCCGCATGCTCGTGATGGGCGACCGGCCGGAATTCCTGCCCGGCGCCAAGTCGGGCGCCGCCACACACCTGGCGACCGAGGCGCAAATCGGCGAAGTCCGCGCGCTGATTGAGCGTGGCCTTGCCCAGGGCGCTGTCGCGGTCGGGTTTGGGCTGCAATACACCCCCGCGACGAGGGAATGGGAGATGCTCGAAGTCTATCGGGCCGCGCGAAGCTATCAGGCGTCGTGTCACGTCCACATGCGGGCGAAAGGCGACGTGGGGCCGCAGAATGTTTTCACCGCGGTGCTCGAACTCATGGCCGCGACATCGGTGACGGGCGCGCCGACCCACATCTGCCACGTCCAAAGCACGGCCAATGCGGCGACGTCGCGGGTGCTGCAGTTGATCGGGGAGGCCCGCGGGCGGGGCGTTGATATCTCGGTCGAGTGTTATCCTTACACGGCCGGCATGACCGACATTAAGTCGGCGATTTTCGATCCGGGCTGGCAGGAGCGCGCGGGCATCACGTTCTCCGACATCCAGTGGCCCGCGACGGGCGAACGCCTCACGGCGGAAAGTTTTGCCCGCTACCGGCAGCAGGGTGGGTTGGTGATCATCCATTCGAATCCAGAATCCGTGATTCGCGCCGCCGTGGCGCATCCGGCCACGATGATCGCCAGCGACGGCCTGCGCGGTCATCCACGGCATGCGGGCACGTCGGCCCGGATCCTCGGCCGTTATGTCCGGGAGACCCAAGCGATCAGCCTCACGCAAGCGATCGAGAAGCTTTCGTTGATGCCGGCCCGGCGACTCGAGGCCCGAGTGCCGGCGATGAAGAACAAGGGACGCATCCGGGTCGGAGCGGACGCCGATCTTGTCGTGTTCGATGCCGACACGGTGATCGATCGCTCGACCTACGAGCAGCCCGATCTGCCGTCCGCCGGAATTTCCCAGGTGCTCGTGGCGGGCACATTCGTGGTGCGCGATGGCGTCGCGCAACGCGGCACCAACCCCGGCCAGCCCGTGCGCGCCCCGGTGCGCGATCAAAAATGAGCGCGCCGCACACGGACGTCCGGCGGGTGATTGGGTTTTGGAGTGGCACGGCGCTCCTCGTGGGCACGATGATCGGGGCGGGAATTTTCCGGACCCCGGGGTCGATCGCGGCGGTGATCCATGATCCGCGGGTCATTCTCGGGCTGTGGCTGTGGTTTGGCATCGTGACGCTGTGTGGAGCGCTCGCGCTGGCGGAGCTGGCGACCATGCTGCCGCACACCGGCGGCGTTTATGTTTACCTCCGCGCGGCGTATGGGGACGCGGCCGCTTTTGTCTTTGGCTGGCTCTATCTGCTGGCGGCGATCCCGAGCGGCATGGCCGCCCTTTCCGTCTTTTTTGGGGAATTGGTGCTGACCCTGATCGGTATTCCTCCGGCCACGGCACCCTGGGGTGTTCCGCTGGTCGCGGCGGGAACCATCATCCTGTTGTCCACGGCGAACATCGCCGGCATCCGCTTCGGCTCGGCGATCCAGAACGTATTCGCCGTGGTGAAAGTGACTGCCCTGCTGGCGCTGATCGTCGGGGCATTTCTTTCCGGTGCGGGCGACGTTTCCCGCTGGTTCGCCGCCCCCGCGGCCGACGCGGGCGAGGGGGACTTTCTGGCGGCGGCAAAGTCCGTCATGTACACCTACAATGGTTGGGTTTACATCAGCCTGATCGCCGGCGAATTGGTGCAGCCGGAGCGTCGCCTGACCCGCATCATCCTCGCGGGCACGGGCACGGTGATCTTCCTCTACCTGGGAGCGAATCTGGCGTATATTTACCTTATCCCGTTGGCCGCGATGCCGGGCCAGATCGTCGCGAAACAGGCGATGGACCTGATCGTCGGACCGGTCGGCGCGGCGGTCATGGGCGCCTGCATCATGGCGAGTGTCTGCGGGGCCCTGAACGGGGTGATTCTGACCAAGGCCCGTGTAGCTTACGCGCTCGGGCGCGACGGGCTCAGCTTTTCGATCCTCGGCCGGGCGCATCCGACCCGCGCCACGCCTTACGTCTCGATTCTGATCCAGGGCATCGTTGCCGTCGTGTTGGTCATGGTGCTGCGCGATCCCCTCAAGCCCCTGCGTTTGTTCGACCGGTTGACGGCTTATTTCGTCGTCGTGGAATGGATCGCGCTCCTGTTTGCGATCGCGGCCATTTTCGTCCTGCGGCGGAAAATGCCGGATGCGCCGCGACCCTATCGGACGCCCGGCTATCCGTTTGTGCCGCTCGTCTTCGTGGTGGGGACAACGGCGGGGATCGGGGCGATCCTTTGGAATGCCTGCACCCACGGGGACTATTCGCCGTTTTTCGGGGTTGGTATCATCATCGCCGGGTTTCCGGCGTACTATCTCTGGCGTCGCGCGGTGCGCATCGCCCGGGACTCATGAAATCTTCCCAAAGGCATATCGCGTGACCGCGGGCCGCCGCCAAATTTTCCGTCTTTCCTCCCATGAGAAATCCCGTCCAAACCAACAACGCTCCGAAGCCGACCTCGCCCTATTCGCAGGGGATCGTCGAAAATGGTTTCATTTTCGTTTCAGGCCAGGGCCCCCTCGATCCGGCCACGGGCAACTACGTGAAGTCCGACATTTGCGGCGAGACCCAACTCGTGTTTCAGAATATCAAGGGCATCCTTGAAGCGACCGGTTCCTCAATGGACAAGGTGGTGAAGGTGAATGTTTACCTCCGCGACATCGGCGATTTCGCTGCCATGAACGAGGTCTACGCCAAGCAATTTACCGCGCCGTATCCCGCCCGGACCACGATCCAGGCCGGTGCGCTGCCCCGTGGTTTTGCGGTGGAGATCGAGTGCACGGCGCGGGTGTGACCGCGTTCGGTTTCTGGATCCGACCCGGGGCTCGTTGCGATAGTCTCGCCCGGGCAATGGATCGCGGCTGCGCTCCACCGACGGGGCGACGAGGGCGCCGACCTTTCGCCCCTTAAAAAACAAAACCCGGGGCGCGGCGCGCCCCGGGTTCGCCAAAATCCAAATTACCCGCCGTTCTTCTTCAGCACATCGCTGATCTTAACGGCTTTGCCGCCCTGCCGCTTGCTCTCGTCGGCCGCTTCCATGAAGGCCATGATCTCGATCGTCTCGTCGAGAGACACCGGGGCGACGCCGGTCTGGAAAAACTTCATCATTTGCTGGGCCATGGCGGCGTAGACGCTGCCGCCGCCGGTCTTCTGGTCGACGACCGCCTTGCTGCCGAAGATCGTCACCCGGTAGGGCGCCGCACCGGGTTTGCGGATGCCGCGGACCTCGCCGACTTTGCCACCCGCCCAGACTCCGACGACCACGTCGGTGTGCTCGGTGTGCACGCGGGAAACGCTTTCAACCCCGGTGCCCATGACCGCGAAGAGCGCCTCGGTGGGGTGCACGCCATACCAGTAGAGGTCGGGGTGGTGTTCCTCGAGCGAGCACGGGCCGGTGGAGATGGCACCCAGCAGTTCGCCGTAATTGGACTTCTTCAGTTCGAGGAGGGAGGGATAGAAGCGCAGCGAGGAGCTGCTGAAGCATTCGACCTTGGCAGCCCTGGCCAGCCGGCGGATTTCCAGTGCGTCACGCAGCGATCCGCCCAACGGCTTGTCGATGAACACCCGCTTGCCGGCGTTGAAAATGATCTTCGCCTGCGCCAAGTGCGGCCGGCCGTCGACGCTTTCGAGCATCACCACGTCCACGTTTTTGCAGAGCTCCTCGATGGTGTCGTAGATCTTCACCCCACGCTTCTCCGTGAGTTCCTTGGTAAAGCCCTCCACGCGCGACCAGCTGGTTTCGATGTCCTTGCTGCCGCCCTTGAAGGCCGCGACAACTTTGCCGCCGGCAACGTGATCCTTGTGGTTCGGATCGTTGAAAATTCCGGAAAAGACGGAGACGTGGGAGGTATCGAGCCCGACCATGCCGATGCGCAAGTCCTCGCCATACGAAGAAACCGCCAACGCACAGAACAGGGGGGCCAACAGGAGTCTAGGGTTCATGGCGGGAAATTTCTGCTCCAAGGGAATCGCAACACAAGGGAATTTAGAAACGCCCGGCGCGACCGGAGGGTCGGAGCGATCGTCGCCGGCTCATCCTGCGATAGATTCGCCGGGGTGGTCACCGCAATGCGTCGATTTCGCGCTGGAGCCGGACCGCGGCGGTGTTCGCCTCGTCGAGTGGCAGGCCGGCTTTCATGCCCGGGCGGGTATGACGGGTCGCCTGAAGCCAAGCGTCTTTCAGGACCGTCTGTTGTTCCGTCACGAGTTTCAGCATGGCCGTGCCGGCAGGGTGCGCCGCCATCATGGCTGCAGCGTCGGTGGCGGTGCTGACGTCTCCCGCGCCGAGATGTCGGAGGATTTCGCGGGCGATAAACCAGTGGCCGAGGTCGTTGGGGTGCACGCCATCGCGGGCAAAAACGAACGCGGGATCAGCCCGGCGAAATGAATCGAGCGCTTCCTGCATCGGCCGGTGCGCGTCGACCACCTCCCAGCCGGCAGCCGCACGCTGGCCCACCAGCCAGTCAGAGTAGCGATCCAGCACCGCACCGTAGCCGGCTTTTCCTCCCTTCGTTTCATCGTAGGTTGCCGGGGTCACATGGATGATACGGGCGCCGCGCGCCGTCACCTGATCGTGCAACCAAACCATGCCTTCCCGGAACCTCTTAAAACGTTCCTCGGCGAAAGGCAGGTAGATCCCGTCGTTCATGCCGTAGCAGGCGAAGACGAGATCGGGCTTGGTCTGCGCAAGCACCCGGGCGAGCCGTTCATGAACGTCGGGCCGGGGAAACCTGCCGTTGGCATGTCCCTCCTCGCTAAGGCCCGACACGGTTTCACTGGGGAGTCCGACGTTGAGAAAGGTGACGCCATGGCCGGGATGCCGTGTCGCGAAATACGCGGCGATGTCGCAAACGTAGACGCCCGCATAGGTGATGCTGTCGCCGACGAAGACGACCCGCCGGATCGCCGGGGGCAGGGTGGCAAACTCGGCGGCACGGACGTTAGCGAGGCCAAGGCCGGCGGCGGTCAGGGCGATCCGCGCTGCGGTCGTATGCCACCGCGAGATGCGAAGGAAGGTCGCGGACAGGTGCATGCTTCACCCCAAGGGAAGGGAGGGATTCGCGCGAACCCAAAGTGGGAGGAGGGTGGCGAGTCCGGTTGGGAGTGCGGTGCGATTCGCGTTCCTCCGTATTCCGACTATGATCGCGGCAGGCATTATCATGTTTTCCGCTGCCAAAGATTTGATGACGAGTTCCGCCGCCAGGGCTTACGTGAATAAATTCATCAGGCCCTATGGCACGGTGGACGAATTGAAGATCGACTCGAAGCGAAGCCGGATCGAGGTGGTGTGCCGTCTCGACGGTGAACTGGACCTGATCGGAGTGACGATCGAGCGCTACCGGATCGAGGCGAAGGACGGGAAGAATTTTCTCCACGTCGTGGAGAGTTCCGCCACGCGGCCATGGCTGCAGGCGGTGATGCGCGATCACCTGCACGGACGCAAAGTGGAGCTGCCTTCGTGGGCGGCCACAGTGCTGTGACCGCGGCTGTCGCTGAAACCTGATGGCGGGCGAAAGTCGCCAGCAGGGCGCCCAGGCCCGTCGGGGCGGCTACGAACCGACGATCCGGTCGATGGCGGCGAGCTCGTCGCGCGAAAGCTTCGGGTTTTTCAGCGCGGCCAGGTTTTCCTCGATCTGGCTCACCTTGCTGGCGCCGATCAGCGCGGACGTGATCGCGGGATTGCAGAGCACCCAAACGAGCGCGAGTTGGGCGAGCGATTGGCCGCGACCCCGGGCGATCGCATCGAGTTGGCGCAGCGTCACGAGCTTTTCCTCCGTGATGTGCTCAGGCTTCAGGAAGCGCGGGTCACGGGCGGCCCGGGCATCGGCCGGGATGCCGTTCAGGTAACGATTGGTTAGGAGGCCTTGGGCGAGCGGACAAAAGGCGATGCCACCGATGCCTTCCTCAATGAGCACACGCGTGAGATCGCCCTCGATCCAGCGATCGAAAAGGTGAAACCGCGGCTGGTGAATCAGGCAGGGTGTCCCCATTTCGCGCAGCAGGCGGGCGGCGCGCACCGTTTGTTCGGCGTTGTAGTTGGAAAGCCCGGCGTAGAGCGCCTTGCCCGAGCGCACCGCGTGCGCCACGGCGCCCATGGTTTCCTCGAGCGGCGTGGCGGGGTCGGGCCGGTGGGAATAAAAGATGTCAACGTAGTCGAGGCGCATCCGGCGCAGGCTCTGGTCGAGCGAGGAGAGCAGGTATTTGCGCGAACCCCAGTCGCCGTAGGGGCCGTCCCACATCGTGTAGCCGGCCTTGGTGGATATGATCAGCTCGTCGCGGTGGGCGGCGAGATCGGTGTGGAGGATCTTCCCGAAAGTTTCCTCAGCCGACCCGGGCGGAGGCCCGTAGTTGTTCGCGAGGTCGAAGTGGGTAATGCCGAGGTCGAACGAGCGCAGGATCAACGTGCGGCTGTTGGCGTAGTCGTCGACCGCCCCAAAATTATGCCAGAGGCCTAGGGATAGCGCGGGAAGCTGGATTCCGCTCCGGCCGCAGCGCCGGTAGAGGGTGGTCTGGTCGTAGCGGTTGGGGGCGGGAACGTGTGCCATAGGGAAAAGGATGCGGGAGACATTTGGCGGCGCCACGTTCCGGTCAAGGGACGAACGGCCGGCGGGCCGATCCGAGGAGGTTTTTACCGGGATGGAGCGCGGCCGATAAAAACCCCGCCGGACGATGCCGGCGGGCCGCGATTTCAGACTGGGTTGGCTAATTACGCCAGCGTCTTGGGGATCTCCGCCTCGAGGTCAATCTCGTGGGGGTGATGGCGTTTGACGCGCTGGAGCTGGTGGCGGCGTTGCAGCATGCGGTCGAGTTTGTCGACCAGCATGGAAACGGCTTTGTGGCATTCATCCGCCTGGACGATCGCGTTCATGTCGGGCCCTTGAATTTCGATATGGCCTTTGGCCTTGAACTGGGCGCTGACCGCCTCGTTGCGGTCGCATTCCAGTTCCACGCGAAGTCGCACGATGCGCTCCTCATGACGAAACAATCGCTCGGCTTTTTCGCGGACGAAAGTCTTGAGCGACGGGGTCAGCTCAAGGTGGATGCCAGAGACGATTATTTCGTGGGGATTTTGGCTATTCATGTTTCTGCGTTGGGTTTTGGTTGAGCAAAACCGGGACGTAGCCCGGCCTTGCGGAAAGGAAGTTTCACCGTCTCTGTCGCTCGTCATGACCTCGCTAAGCGAAGCGCTCAAACCGTTCTCTGCCGTCGTGCTGACGGGTGGATCTTCCGGTATTGGAAAATCGTTCATTGAGCTTGGCCAGAGGCTGAACCCGGAACTGTGGTTTTGCAACCTATCGCGCCGCCCGCCGGCGAAAAATAGTTTGGGACAAAGATTGAACCATTTTGCGTGTGACCTGACGCGTGCCGACGAAGTCGAGCGGGCGGCGGCGTCCGTCATCGGATTTCTCGGGCAGACGGTGCCCGCGGGGAAAATCCTCCTCATCAACAACAGCGGCTTCGGCGCCTTCGCGCCGTTTCCCGAGCCCGACCTGGCCCGGCAACTTGAAATGATCGACCTGAATGTGCGGGCTGTGGTGCACCTCACCGGGCGCCTGTTGCCGCTGCTTCAGCAGCGGGGCGGGGTGATCATGAATATCGCATCGACCGTGGCGTTTCAGCCAGCCCCGTATGCGGCCACCTATGGCGCAACCAAGGCGTTTGTGTTGAATTGGACCGTGGCCTTGAACGAGGAACTACGCGGCAGCCCGGTGCGCGCCATCGCGGTTTGTCCCGGCACCACGGAGACGGATTTTTTCCGCAGCGCTGGCGCGGTGGATGCCGCCGTGTCGGCGTCGCTGAGCATGACCAGCGACGCGGTGGTGAGGGCGGCGCTGCGGGCGCTGGCGGCGGGGCGCAGTCAGGTGGTGACCGGCTGGACCAACAACCTTTTCACGTGGCTGGGGGCGCGTTTGTCGAAGCCACTGGCGGCCCGGATTGCGGGCAAGGTGCTGGCCCGGCGGCGGCAGGCGAAAATCCACCCGTGAACGCACCGGTGCCGGGCGCGGGCATGCCCGATGACGACTTCTCGCGGCGGGCGTGTGCGTGGCCCCGTCGGCCCAAGACGCAGGGGCCTGTGCGCATGATCGCGCCCGACGAAGTGCCGGGCTGGATCATTTATGAGGACGCCCGCTTGCTTGTGGTGAACAAGCCCGGCGACGTGGTGTGCCATCCCTCGAAAGCGGGCCCGTGGTCGAGCCTCGTGGGCGCATTGCGCGAATACACCGGATTGCCGACGGTGCATCTCGTGTTCCGGCTCGATCGGGAAACGAGCGGCGTGGTCGTGCTCGCGAAGGATGCGAAAATGGCGAGTCGCCTCCAGGTCGCGATGCAGGAGCGAAAGTTAGGCAAACGCTATCAGGCGGTTTTGACCGGAGAAATGCCGGCGGCGGTCACCGTGGACCAACCGCTCGGTGACGATGTGACCAGCCCGGTTTTCATCAAATCGGCGGTGGCGGAGGGCGGGCGGGCGGCGATCACGCACTTTACGCCACTCGCGACCAGCCGCGGATTCACGCTGGCGAATGTGGTCACCGAGACCGGACGAAAACACCAGATCCGCGCGCACGCGCAGTGGCTCGGCTACTCGCTCGTCGGCGACAAGATTTACGGCCCCGACGCGCGGCTCTACCTGGATTTCATCGATCACGGTTGGACGGAAGCGCTCGCGGCGCGACTCCTCCTGACCCGGCAGGCGCTGCATTGCGCCGAAATCGATCTGAGGCCCGCGCGGATGGAGCACGTGTTTACGGCGTCGCTGGCGGCGGATCTGCGCGAGTTTTGTTTGGCACACGGGCTTGGGGAAGCGGTGCGCTGACGATTGCGTTGTCCGTGAGGGCGAATGGGCTTGTCGAACGGGTCGGGCGGCGACGTAGACTGCCGACCGCCGACGTCGTCGCGCCGAAAATTCATGGCAGCCCTTGCGAACCCCACTGCGAAGAAGACCGTATTGCGGAAACCTGCGGCGCCGCGTCCGACTCGATCGATGGCCGTCGCGCTTCGAGAACTCCCCGGGGATTGGAAAATTCTCTGCGAAGGCATCGGCGAGCGGCGGGCGGGCACGACCGGGGAGCGACGGGCCGCCGAGTTTATCGTTCAGCGCCTGCGCGATGCTGGCATTCCACGGGTCCGAACAGAACTGTTTCCGTGCACGAGCCTACATTCCGCCCGCGCGGAAGTTCAGGCGTTGACCGGCAAGGCGTGGCGGAAGGTCGAGGCGGCCGTCGTGGTGGGCGCCCCTTCAACCCCGGGTCAGGTTCCCGTGGAGGGGCCGTTGGTGTGGTTGGAGATGCCGGAGGCCGGGCACCGGCTGCGCCCGGGCGGAATGCGCGGTCAAATTCTCGGGCTGTTTGGTCCGATGCCCACCTCCGCGGCCATGCATCGGCGGTTGGTGGCGGCTGAGCCGCTCGCGGTCATCCATATCGACGAGCGGTTTCCGCTTTCCTGGACAAAGAACGATGGCGTCTATCCCTATTGGGCGAGGCGCTATGGCATGCCGCCCACCCTGACCGTGCCCTATACCGAGGCGTGGCGCTGGCGCTGCGACGGAGTTGCACGGCTGCGGGTGCGCGCGGTCGCCGATCTGCGCCGGGCCGAGTCGCAAAATGTCGTCGGCGAACTGCCGGGCCTCGAGCCCCGCCTGCCGGGGTTGATCATCACCGCGCATCATGACACCCAGTGCGGCAATCCCGGAGCGGATGATAACGGGTCCGGCGTCGTGTCGCTGTTGACGCTCGCGCGGGCGCTGGCGGGCCACTCGTGGCGGCGGACGATCCAGTTCGCCTCCTTCGGCGCCGAGGAACAGCTGTCCGTCGGTTCGACGGCGTTCGTGCGCCGGCACAAGACGGGGACGGAGCGCACGGGCCTCGTGCTCAACTTCGACAGCGTGGCGTCGCCCCTCGGGCACTTCAGCCTGTGGCTCGCGGGCGATCCGCGTCTGGCCCGGTTCGCGACTCGCCGGCTCGCGCAGGGAGGCTTGGATGCCGAAGTGCGTCATGTGATCACGCCGTTCGTGGACTGTTTTCCCTTTAACCGGGCCGGCATTCCCTCGATCTGGTTTCGCCGCACGAACTTCGTCGGTGGACGCTGGCAGCACCACAGCCGCCACGACACGCTCGCCAACGTTTCGGTGACGGAACTGAGCCGCCTGCTGACCGCGATTGGTCCGCTGGTGCACGACCTCGCGAATCGGAAAACGTGGCCGTTCGAAGGCCGGCTGAATCGGACCCAGCGCGCGGGCGCGGTTCGGATTTCGCGCGAGCTGCTCGGCTGGTGACCCCTACTGCGATGATGAAAAAATACAATGTGGGCATGATTGGCTACGGTTGGGCGACGGGGGCGCACATTGCGGCGATCAACGCCACGCCGCTGGCGCGCGTGACCGCCGTCTACTCCTCGCGGCCGCTGGATCCGGCGGTGCTCAGCCAGCGGCACGGTTGTGCGCTGGAGGGGTTCAGCGATCTGGAGGCCATGCTGCGGCGCGACGACATCCACGCCGTTTCGATCTGCAGTTATCCCCAGCTGCATGCGAGCCACGCGATCGCGGCGGTCCGGGCGGGAAAACATTTCATTCTGGAGAAGCCGATCGCGCTTTCGCTGGAGGACACGCGCGCGGTCGTCGCCGCCGTTCAGGCCGCGCCGGTGCGAGGCTGCGTTTGTTTCGAAGGGCGTTTTTCCGGCCAGTTCCTCGCGACGAAGGCCCTGATCGACCAGGGCCTGCTCGGCCGGATTCACTACGGCGAGTGCGACTACTTCCACGGCATCGGCCCGTGGTACGGGCAATATCGTTGGAACACGCGCAAGGACGCCGGTGGCAGCAGCCTGCTCACGGCCGGACTGCACGCCCTGAGTTCCCTGCTGCTCTGCATGGGCAACGAGGTGGAGTCCGTGGTCAGCCATTCGGTCCGCTCGGCCAACGAGGATTTCGCCCGGTATGAGTATCCCACGACGTCGGTCACCGTCGTCCGTTTTCGGGACGGCCGGATCGGCAAGGTCGCCTCGGTCGTCGATTGTGTGCAGCCTTATTACCGGCACGTGCACCTCGTGGGGAGCGAAGGTTCGTTGCTCGACAACCGCTTCCATTCGCGCCGCATCCCCGGCCTCGACTCCCGCCGCTGGAGCGAACTCGCCGTCCCGATGCTCGATTCGGGCAACGTCTACGATCATCCCTACCAGACGCAATTTGAGTCGTTTTTCTCCGCCTTGGATCGCGGGCAGGACATGCCGTTGACCAGCTTTGCCGAGGCATTGATCACACACCGGGTGGCATTGGCGGCCGATTTGTCGGCCGAGCAGGGCCGGCCGGTGCGGCTGGATGAGATCGTGTAACGCCCGCGGCTGTCGGCCTACAGCACGCGGGCGATCGCCGCGTCGAGCGCGGTCCGGTGTGCGGCGATGCGCCGGGCGAGCGGCAGCGCGGAGGGCGTCTCGATCGTGTAGCCGAGCTGCGTGTGGTGGGCGCGCAGGTAGATCGACTCTGGCCAGAGTTCGCGCAGCGCGGGATCATTGATCGGGCGTATGATGCCGGGCTCCGCGATGGCGCGGCCGTCGATTACCCCGGCGGTCTCGATGGGGCAGACTTTTTCGACCGCCTCGATCAACGGCCGGGCGAGGCTGCGGTCTCCGGTCGGATTCAGTTCGTAAACGTAGAATCCCCCTGCTTCCCAATCCTCGTGCAGGCAGATCGCGAGGTTGAAATTGGGTTGGCGCTGCAGCCAGCGCGCATGCCCCTGAATCTCATGGGAGCGGGGCGCCTTGTAGTCGCGGTTCAAGTCGACGCCCTCGGCATTCTCGCGGGTGCGGCGGATAAACCCGGCCGGATTCAGCAAAGGGCAAAGAAACCAGACGGCGCGGTCGTCGAACCGGCCTGCTTCGATCAACTCGAGCAGAGCGAGCGGCCCGGCCGGTTCGTCGCCGTGAATGCCGGCGGAAAGATAGATCCGCGGCCGGGGCCCCGGCGTGCGCCTGGTCAGCGCGAACAGCGGGCAGCCGGCGGCCTCGCCGAACCGCTCGGCGCGAAATCCCTGCGCGCGCGCCGCGTCTTCGATCCGGGCGGCGAACTCGACGGGGTGGAGGACGGAGTCTTTGACAGAGTTAACAGTATCGAGACGATTAGCCGTTTCGCTTTGGAATCCATCCTGTAATTCTGTCTTCACGCTCATGTCTCAAGTTCGCGTTCGTTTTGCTCCGAGTCCCACCGGTTTTTTTCACATCGGCAGCGCCCGCACGGCGTTGTTCAACTGGCTGTATGCCCGTCACACGGGCGGCGCGTTCATCCTGCGGATCGAGGACACGGACAAGGAACGCAACAGCGAGGCCTTCCTCAACCTGATCTACGACAGCCTGAGCTGGCTCGGCCTCAATTGGGACGAGGGCCCGAAAGTCGGTAAAAACGGCGGAGGCGATTTCGGTCCGTACCGGCAAAGCGAGCGCGGCGCGATCTACCAAGAGTACGTCGCCAGGCTGGTCGCGGCCGGCCGCGCCTACGAAAAGGACGGCGCGATCTGGTTCCGGCTGCTCGGGGAGCGCTTCGAGGTGTTCGACGAGCACCGCAAGAAGACCGTCACGAAGGTGAAGGTCCCGCCGGTCGTCATCGAGGACCGCATTCGCGGCCGGGTGGAGCGCGTCGAGGACGAGGATTTCGTCATCGTGCGTTCGGACGGCAATCCGGTGTTCCATCTCGTGAATGTCGTCGACGACATCACGATGAACGTGACGCACATCATCCGCGGCGAGGACCATCTCTCGAACACGAGCAAGCACGTGCATCTCTACGAGGGCTTCGGAGTACGGCCGCCGGAGTTCGCCCATATTCCGCTCATCCTGAAGCAGAACGGGCCGGGCAAGATGTCCAAGCGCGACCAGGGGGCGTTGATCGAGGAATACCAGCGGCGCGGTTACCTGCCGGAGGCGCTGGTGAATTTCCTTTGTTTGCTCGGCTGGAACCCGGGCGACGACCGGGAAAAGATGCCGATCGCGGACATCATCCGCCTGTTCGACCTGCCCGGTGTGAACCAGAGCAATGCGCGTTTCGACGACAAGAAACTCGCGCACATGAACCTGGCCTACCTGCTGGAGCTGCCGGCCGACGGCTTCGTCGCGCTGGCCCGGGAATTTTTCCAGCGCCAGCCAGCGAGCGCCCCGGTGGCGGCGGCGCTGGCGGCGGACGCCGGCTATTTCCGCGAGGTGATGTTGCTCAGCCAGCCCAAGATCAAGGGCACCGAGGAACTGCCGGCCTACACCACTTATTTCTTCACGGAGGATTTTCCCGTCGACGCGAAGGTGCGCGAAAAGGTGTTTGCCAAGGGTGACCCGAAGGCCCGCTTGCGCGATTTGGTGGCGGCCTTGCCAACCTTCGACCTCACGAGCGACACGGCAATTGAGGAGGCGATCAAGGCGCTCGCGGCGACCCACACCGTTGGTTTCGGTGACTTTCAGGCGCCGGCCCGGCTGGCGCTGTCCGGCACAAATGTCGGCCCGAGTATCACGGGCATGATGCGCGTTCTCGGCCGCGAGCGTGTGGGGCAACGCATCGCGCGGCTGCTCGCCGCCGGATAAGTCACAATCGGTGCCGGCGGGCTGCGCCGGGGGTGAAAGTGCGGCCCGCCGCTTACAAGCGATCGACGATAAGCTTCAGCAGCGCGGCGTAGTCATTCACCGCCGGAAACTGCGGGAACTGGCGGACGATGTTCTCCGGAGCGTGAAACAGGATGCCATGGTCGGCCTGGCCGAGCATGGTCGTGTCGTTGAACGAATCACCGGCGGCGACGACGTTGTAGTTGAGCGACTGCAGGGCCGCGACCGAGTGCTTTTTCTGGTCGGGCATCCGCAGTTGGTAGCCGGTGATGCGGTCGTTCTCGACGATGAGCCGGTGGCAGAAAAGCGTCGGCCAGCCGAGCTGGCGCATGAAGGGCTGGGCGAACTGCTCGAAGGTGTCGGAGAGGATGATGACCTGCGTGCGCTGCCGGAGGGTATCGACGAACTCACGCGCGCCGGGCAGCAGCGGCAGCGCGGCGATCGTTTCCTGGATTTTCGAGAGCGTCATCCCGTGCCGGGCGAGGAGGTCCAGCCGGTAGAGCATGAGCTTGTCGTAGTCTGGTTCGTCCCGCGTCGTGCGCTGCAGCGCGGGAATCCCCGTGCGTTCGGCGACGGCGATCCAGATCTCCGGCGTGAGGACGCCTTCCATGTCGAGGGTGACGATGCTCTGCTTCACAAGGGGTCAGTGAACCAGAGAATTTTGCACGAATGCAAGCGCGGGGGGCGCCCCGCCACGAAACCGTCGCCGGCCTACTCGAACTGCCGGCTAAAGTCCGCGAACTGCTGCCTTAATTCAGCCAGTTCTTGGCGCAACGCGTCCGTTTCCGTCTCCAGCTGCGCCATGCGCTCGTTTTCGGGCCGGGCGACCAGAGTGGCCGGTTCCGGCGGAGGCGCGGATTCCGCGGATGGCGCCGCCACCGGTCCGCTCAGCACGTGGGTATAACGTGACTCCTTGGTGCCCGGCTGGCGGGGGAGCTTTGCGACCAATGGCTGCACGGGCCGGGCGGCCAGTGCCGTCAGGGCTTCATCGACCTCCCCGAGGTTGGCAAAGGGGGCAAAGCGCTCCGTGCGGGTTCGCAGTTCGCCGACGGTTTGCGGGCCGCGGAGCATCAAGACGCACAGCAGGCCAATCTCGGCCGGCGTCAGCAGCAGCACGTCGGTCAGGGTGTGCTTGTATTTCGGCCCGCGGCTGTCCGCCCGGTGAAAGAGCGTGGCTAGGCGCTTCTCGCGCAGGCCGTCGAGCGCGCGCACCACATCGGCTTCGTCGAACGAAACGACCGGATCCCGATTCGTGAGCTGGTTGCACGCGTTGGTGAGCGCGTTGAGGGTCAGCGGATAATAGTCAGGCGTGGTGACCTGCTTTTCGATCAACGCACCAAGCACCCGGGTCTCGGCGGCGCTCAGCGGCGGCAGGGAGTCATCCACGGCAGATCATCCGCTTCACTTCGCCCCGGCGGGCTTGGCCCAGGTGTCCTTCAAGGTGATCGTGCGGTTGAAAACGAGCCGACCCGGGGTCGAGTCCTTGGGATCAAGCGCGAAATAGCCGAGGCGTTCGAACTGGACGCGATCGTCGGGTGCGGTCTGTGCCAGCGCGGGCTCCAGCTTGGCCGTCACGACTTCGAGCGAGTGCGGGTTGATGAATTTCTTGAAATCCTCCTCGGCGCCGGGCGCGGGGATGGTGAAGAGCCGGTCGTAGAGCCGGACTTCCGCGTCGACGGCCTGGGTGGCGCTCACCCAGTGGATCGTGCCCTTCACCTTGCGGTCGACGTTGGGTTCGCCGGCGCGAGTCGTGAGATCGGCGGTGCAGCGCAGTTCGACGAGCTGCCCGGACGCATCCTTCACCACTTCGTCGCACTTGATGATGCAGGCATATTTCAGGCGCACCTCGCCGCCGGGCTTGAGGCGGAAATATTTCGGCGGCGGGACCTCGGCGAAATCCTCGCTTTCGATGAACACCTCCCGGGTGAGCGCGACCGAGCGGCGGGTGGGAGTCTCGTCCTGCGGGTTGTTGACTGCCTCGCATGCGAGCGCTTCGCCGGCGGAAATGTTGGTCAGGACGAGCTTGATCGGGCGCAGGACCGCGAGGCGGCGGACAGCCTTCGCATTCAGGTCCTCGCGGATCGCGTGCTCGAAGACGGCGATGTCGGTGACGCTGTTGAAGGTGGTCACGCCGACGCTGATGACGAACTGGCGGATCGCGCTGGCGGGAATGCCGCGCCGGCGGAGGCCGGAGAAGGTGGGCAGGCGCGGGTCGTCCCAGCCGGCGACGACCTTCTCCTGCACCAAGCGCAGAATGTTGCGCTTGCTCAGGAGCGTATAGGTGGGGACCAGCTTGGCGAATTCGTATTGATGCGGCAGCGACCGGGGCAGGCCGAGGTTCTCGAGGACCCAGTCGTAAAGCGCGCGATGCGGGACGAACTCAAGCGAACAAAGGCTGTGGCTGACGCCCTCGAGGTAGTCGCTCAGGCAGTGGGCGTAGTCGTAGAGCGGATAGATGCACCATTTTGCGCCGGCGTGGTAGTGCGGAATGTGCCGGATGCGGTAGAGCAGGGGATCGCGCAGCCACATGTTGGGCGACGCCATGTCGATCTTGCTGCGCAGCGAGCTGGCGCCGTCGGGAAACTCGCCGGCCTTCATGCGCTGAAAGAGGCCGAGGTTTTCCGCGACGCTGCGGTTGCGAAACGGCGAATCCTGGCCGGACCTGTCCGGCGCGCCGCGGTATTTCTCGGTGTCCTCGGCGTTCAGATCGCAGACATAGGCCTTGCCGCGCCGGATGAGCTCGAGCGCATACTCGTAGAGCGCGTCGAAATAATCGGAGGCGTAGAAGGGTTCCGCAGAGAGACCTGAAACTTGAGACCTGAGACCCGAGGGATCAACCGGGGCGAGGTAGTAATCGGGCTGGCCGTTGCTCGTGACCTTGCCGGGGTGTGCCCCCTTGGGCTTGAAGCCGATGCAATGATCGGCCCAGCCGGCGATGAGCCATTGGACGTCGGTGGTGATGGCCTCGACGTATTCGATCTCCTCCTTGGCCGGGTTGGTGTCGTCGAAGCGCAGGTTGCACACGCCGCCGTGCTCGCGGGCGATGCCGAAGTTCAGGCAGATCGACTTAGCGTGGCCGAGGTGCAGATAGCCGTTTGGTTCGGGCGGAAAGCGGGTGACGATCTGCTCGTGGCGTTTGGCGGCGACATCCTGCGCGACGATTTCTCGGATGAAATCACTGGGTGCAGGAGTGGCGGCGGACGTGCTCGGAGCCGGATGGTCTGCGGACATAAAGCGCCACGCTGCTAATCCCCCGGGCACGAGGCAACGACGCAGTTCATTTTTTCGGTTGGGGCTGGGCTCAGTAGACTACGCTTTCGTCCGGCCTCAGGCGGGTTTGCTGCGCGGGCAATTGGTGCAGCGGCTGACTCCGGAAATCTAATCCTCAACTTACGATCGAAATGAATCCCAGTCAGCTCGGATGGGGCGAAAATTTCTACTCCGGCCCTACTTTAAGTGTAGCCACAAAAATAAGTTGTTGCACAACATGGAGGCATTGTCTCTTTCGGATCTGTTCCCGCCGCCCCCCGTGTATTTGAGTTCCTTTATCTGCGATTCCGTGAGCGCGCGCCTAAAGTGCGGGCTCTCGCTTAGCTCAGACCCTGAGCTGTCTTATGGCGTTTCGGAAGAAGCGTCCACACTGGCCGCGACACCGCTGGGTATTCTCGGCCCTTTTTGGTGCCGCCAGGATCTGGTAATTAGGGGAATCCTTCTGTGAATATTTCTACTCTCCTAGTCGTCGTGCTCGTTTTGAACGTCGGCGTTTCAGCCGGTCGGGCCGCCGCACCATTCTTCAAGCCCAACGATGTGGTCGCATTCGTGGGTAGTGAGGATGCAGCTGCGGCAGCCGAGTTCGGGCAGCTTGAATTGCGGCTGACCCGCGCCTGGCCGGACTATCGGATCAAATTCCGCAGTCTGGCCTGGGAGGGCGACACGGTTTTTCAACAGGTGCGTGATCTCAATTATCCAACGCTCGAACAGCAGCTTGATGACGCCGGAGCCACCGTGGTCATTGCGCAATTCGGTCAGATCGAAAGCATGGCGGGTGACGCCCGGGTGTCCGACTTCGTGGCTGCGTACGAGACTCTGATCGCATGGTTGAGCGGCGGAGGGAAAAGGAAAGTGGTCTTGCAGGCGCCGACTCCAGTCCCGGCCGACTCCCCGGCGGCCGCGCGTTTCAAATTACTCCCAGCCTATACCGCTGCCATCCTGGAAATCGCGCAGCGCAAAGAATTGCTGGTGGTGATGCCGGCCGATGCAGCAAAGCTGACCCTTGAGGGTTATCGAGATGGACTTCATTTGAACGAAGCCGGTCACGCTGCTATCGCAGCCCAAACCGCGCGGCTCTTGGGCGTGGATCATGGTGCCGTCCAGCTTTTGCGCAAAGACGAATCGACACTCGCCGGTATGATTCAGATCAAGAACCGCCTTTGGTTTCACTATGTGCGGCCGCAGAACTGGGCCTTTCTCAATGGGGACCGGACGGTGCAGCCCAGCAGTCGCGATCACGTTGATCCGGAAAAGCGGTGGTTTCCCGAAGAGATGAAAGGGTGGATTCCCCTCATCGCGATGCAGGAGGACGAAATCTGGAAATTCGCGCGCGGATTGGGAACGAAGTGATTTGAGGAAATCGAATTTTCGTAACACCCCACCATGATTTTTAGCTCATCTCTCCTTCGTCCGACCTGCCTGGTTGCTTTCGCTACCTGGGCGGCGGTTTCTTTTCTGCGAGCCCAGGTGGGCAATGCTGCCGGCGATGAATTCGAATCGTTTAAGGTCGCACCCGGCTTTGAACTGAATCTTTTTGCCAGTGAGAAGGACGGGGTCGTTAAACCGATCCAGATGCGCTGGGATGAACGTGGTCGGCTTTGGGTGATCTGCACAAAAACCTATCCGTTGATCAAACCGGGCGAGCAATCGAACGACCAGGTGCTGATTCTTGAGGACACCGATCACGATGGAAAGGCGGACAAGACGACGGTGTTTGCCGATGGCTTGATGATTCCGACCGGTTTGGAACTCGCCCCGGGAAGCGGGACGGGGGCCGCATGTTATGTGGGAGAGGGAACCACAATCTGGCTCATGACGGACACGGACGGCGACGGACGGGCGGATCGGCGCGAGGTGGTATTGCGGGGATTTGGCACCGGCGACAATCATCAGAACATCAATTCGTTTCGCTGGAGTCCCGGTGGAGAGTTGATGTTCTGCCAGGGCCTTCACGGCTTTGCCCGGGTCGAGACGCCGTTGGGCGTGACGCGTTTGGATCAAGCGGGACTCTGGCGTTATCGACCACGCGAACAGAGACTCGACGCCTTTTACGGCGGTCCGGCCGATCCGCAAAATCCGTGGGGCTGGGTGTATACGCATTGGGGTCAGCCGATCGTGGTGGCCGGAAACAGTGGGACGATGTACTATCCGGCGCCGGAGTTGATTCGCGGCTGGCAGGGTGGACGGCGTCAGCCCATCTGGAGCCAGGGACGCGGCCGTAAGACCAGTAATCCCGAGATTATCGAGAGCGCCCATTTTCCTGACGAGTGGCAGGAGCTGCTTCTAGCGGGTGGCTATATCAACAACTCGGTCTGGACCCTGGCGATCACGCGCGATGCTTCGGGCCTCAAGGTGGGGGATCACCCGACGCTGCCGCCGTTGATCCGGAGCAGCCACGGCAGCTTTCGACCGATTGACGTTAAACTTGGGCCGGACGGAGCGCTCTATGTTGCAGATTGGTACAATCCCATCATTGGCCACTATCAGGTGAGCTTCCGCCATCCGGATCGGGACAAGGCGCACGGCCGGATCTGGCGTATCACGGCGAAGGGCCGGCCGCTCCTGACGCCGCCGAAAATCGCGGGAGCGTCGCTGCCGGAACTGTTCGAACTGCTTCGTTCAACCGACCGCTGGCCGCGTGAACAGGCGAAACGCGTGTTGTTCGGGGGCGACACCGCGATGGTGACGAAGGCCTTGCGCACGTGGTGTGAGCGCCTCGATCCGAAGGCTTCCGAGGTGGAATTTGCCTGCATGCAGGCACTTGGCGTTTTCGAAGCGCACGAGACCGTCTATGCGATCCTTTTGCGGCGCGTGCTCGCGGCCCAGCGGCCCGAAGCCCGCGCCTACGCTGCGGGCACTTTGGCGCGGTGGGCGGATCGCCTGCCGGCCGGATTTGATCCGTTGGCAGAACTCGGCCGTCTCGCCGTCGACGCCGATTCCCGGGTCCGGCTCGCGGCGGTGGTGGCCGCGGGAAATATTCTGCGGGGCGAATCTATGGCAATCGTGCTGACCGTGGCGGAACAGGCGCGAGATCCCTTCATCGACACCGCCTTGCGCGCCGCGGTCGCGGTGCTCAAGCCCGCGTGGCAGCCGCTTCTCGCCCAAGGTGCGACGCAATGGAAACCGGAGTGGCACGAGCTGGTGAAGACGCTTGACCAGCTGCCTCCACCCACGCCCGCGGCGAACCGAGTCGCGCAAAAAGATGCGTCGCCGATCGTCCCGGTCTATGGTCGATTGCGGGCGTCGCCGTTCGTCACCGGCAGCGTCGCCGCGCAGGTGCTCGCCCGGGGCGACGCGAACCATGGCGCGGAGGTTTTTCGCCGACCCGAGCTCGCTTGCCTCACGTGTCACCGCGTGGGCGATGTCGGGGGCGAGGTTGGCCCCGCGCTCGATTCGATCGGCAGCGCGCAACCGCTGGAGCTGATGATCGGCATGGTCCTCGAGCCGCAACGCGAGATCAAGGAGGGCTTCGAAACCATCAAGGTGACGACGAAGGCGGGCGCGGTGATCGTTGGTGTGGTGGTCGCCGGCAACGCGTCACAGGTTACGCTGCGCGATCCCGCCGGTGCCGAGCATGTGATCGCCGAGTCGGATATCGTGATCCGTGAAATGGTGGGTTCGCTGATGCCGGCCGGACTCACCGATGCGCTTAGCCCGGAGGACCTCCGTGATCTCTTCGCCTATCTTACCCAGCTGGGGAAAGCGAAATAACCCCGGAGCGCCCAAGCAGCTGTTTCTTCGCCGTCATCATCAGATAACACGTTTCCGAATCCTCAATCCCATCCCCACCATGTATCACCGTTACCTAATCGCAATTACGAGGCCACTGTGGCTAGGAATTTTCTTGGCGCTTCTCTCCAGCGGCACAATGAACGCCGGGGTAGCCGAGCGATACATCGAGGCTCAACTCCAAGTGGTGCGATCGCTTGAGAAGAGGTTGGATAACCTCGCTGACGTGGCAGATGAGAGTGCCGCGCGCCTGGTGGCGGGCGGCAATATCTACTTAGCCGGCGAACCTGGAATGGTGTCGGAACTTCTGGGCCGGGCGGGTGGCCCCTGCGGCGCAAAGGCGCTCGCGCTCGAAAAGCCGCTGCCGCTGCTTAGCCGCAACGACATTGTCCTGCTAAGTGATTATGGCACGCCAGGGAAACTTGCCGCCGCCCTTGAGAAGCTGAAATCTGCGGATGCGCTGGTGATCGTATTTGCCTCATTTGAGAATCCCTTGGCGCGACGGTCGCTTTCTGCAAATTTAAGATTCGTGCCGGTGGACATCCCAATGGATAGCTTTATTGTGCGGCTTCCTGGGCGGGACGCCTTCATTCCCACGGTTTCGCCAGCGATCACCACGGCCGAGTGGACTTTTTTCGCGGAGTTGCTTGGAGCTTGTCGCCGTCAGCACAAACAACTAGCCATCTACTTGAGTACATTTCTCGACGAGGGGCGGGCGCGTTACAATCGGACCAAGGGATTGATGTTTGAACCGGACTTCCGGCCCGAGCCGGTCCCGCGGGGGCAGTTTGCCCAGACGTTTCTCACCCGCGTTCGCCAATCGCTCGAAGCCATCCGCGGCGGGGAGATGGAAAACCTCCGCAAGGCCACCGTCTGGTTTCGCGAAGCAACCGCTGCGCGCAAGCACATCGCGCGAAGCCTGATGGGGCACTTGCCGCCGATCGAAGCCGGGATTCGCGGCGATGTGAATTTTTTCACTCATACCTCACTGCTCACGATTGAGAAAGGAGGGGGGGCTTGGATTCGAGAAAATCTCGGCGATGGCGACGTGGCTTTGTTCCTCGCCTATCAGAACGAAGATGTGCTGACGGCGTCGGCAAACGCATTGGGTGCTCGTACGATTGCCCTCACTTCCGCGGCTCCTGGCCCCGAGCAGGCCCGCAATCCGCGCCACCTTTACATCAACCCACACTGGCCGATTACCGACGGGTGTTTGGAACTCCCCGGCTACGACGTCAAAGCCTGCCCGCTCTCGACTATCCTTAATATGACCTGTTACTACGCCATTGTTGGCGAAGTGATAGCCCCAGCGAAATCGTCTCCCTGACTATATTAATCGCCAAAAAATGCGTCCGGATTGGCGACGCGAAGCGCCCCGGGTGGCCCCGACGCACTCGAACTTGAGGCTGTGTGGGGGGCTCATCTAAAACGGTTCGAGTTGCCGGGGACGGTTGGCCTTGCAAAGGGAGGAGATCCACGCCGTTCGGGAGCGACACGGAATTGAGATAGGTTCCCAGCCATGAATGCTGCTGCGTCATATCCAGCCGCGAGAATGGAGAAACTCTTTTATCGGATAGCAAAGTTGCCTTCTGAACTGATAGCGGGTTTTATCCATGGCAGATGACGCCAGATCTCCGTGGTCAATCTGAGCAACCTTTAAGAACTTATCGGATGAAGCTTATTTGCGTCTTACCCTGTTTTTTTTCTGTAGCCGGTTTATGGGCGCAAAGCGGTGCCGACTGGCCGAGCTACCTCGGCGGAGAAGACCGCAGCCATTATTCCACGCTCGCGCAGATCACGCCCGCCAACGTGCAGCGACTTGAGGTGGCGTGGATGTATCGCTCGGGCGACTTCAAGCCCGACATGCGGAAGCAGATTCAATGCAATCCGCTCGTGGTTGGCGGCGTGCTCTACGGGACGACGGCGCTGCAGAAACTCGTCGCGTTGGACGCGGCCACGGGCCGAGAGCTGTGGCGTTTTGATCCCCACACGGATGGGCGGTCGAAGATGGGCGACGTCCGGCATCGCGGTCTCGCTTATTGGACCAAGGGTGGCGACCGGCGTCTTGTGCTCGCCCACGATCGGTACCTCTACGTGGTGGATGCCGGCACGGGCCGGCTCGTTCGCTCGTTCGGCGATCAGGGGATGATCGATTTCAAGGCCGGCCAGGCCACGGACAAGATGGTGCTGAATTCCGGTACGCCCGGTGTCGTGTTCGGGGATCTTTACATCCTGCCGACCCGGACGAGCGAGTCGCACGGCACCGCGGCGGCGGGGCATATCCGGGCCTACGATCTTAATACGGGGCGCCTCGTCTGGACGTTTCACACGATCCCGCAGCCGGGTGAATACGGATATGAAACCTGGCCGCCGGACGCCTGGAAGTCCTTCGGTGGGGCGAACTGCTGGGCGGGCATGGCCCTAGACAAAGAGCGCGGCCTCGTTTTTGTACCGACGGGTTCGGCGGCCTACGATTTCTGGGGCGGCAACCGGGTCGGCGAGAATCTCTTCAGTAATTCATTGATTTGTCTGGATGCGCGCACGGGAAAGCGGGTGTGGCACTATCAAATGATCCGGCATGACATTTGGGACCGCGATCTTCCGGCGCCCCCCAATTTGCTCACGATCCGCAGGGACGGGCGCGAGATTCCTGCCGTGGCCCAAACGACCAAATCCGGCCATGTTTTCGTGTTTCATCGCGAAACGGGCGAGCCGCTTTTCCCGATCGAGGAACGCCCGGCTCCGGCCTCGGACATTCCGGGCGAGGTAACGTGGCCGACCCAGCCCCTGCCGGTTTCGCCGGCTCCGTTCAGCCGGCAGACCCTGGCGTATGAAGACCTGACCAACCTGACGCCCGCGGCCCATCGGGCCGCAGTCGATCGCTTCGCGCGATTGCGGCAGCACGTGCCGTTTCAACCGCCCAGCCGCGAAGGGACCATCGTCAACCCTGGTCTGGATGGTGGCGGGGAGTGGGGCGGCGCGGCGGTCGATCCGGCGGGCGTCATGTATGTGAATGGCAGCGATACGCCGTGGATTCTTACAATGGTGGAAGCGTCAGGGGGAGGGAGCGCCAGCAAGCACGACCTCGGCCGCGGCACTTATCTTCGATTTTGCTCTGGATGTCATCAGGTCGATCGGGCCGGGAACCCGTTGCAGAATATTCCGGCGCTCAACAAGCTTAACGAGCGCCTGCGGCGGGACGAGGTGATGACCTTGATCGGCGCCGGACGCGGAGTAATGCCGGCTTTTGGTTTTCTGGCCGAGGCTGCTCGGGAAACCTTGGTGGACTATCTCATGGGCGCGATCGGGGCACCGACCGCGTTGCTTACCGCGCGGAACGACGGGGCACAATCGACAAGCCCGGCCGACATGAGCAGCGTGCCTTGGGTGGTGAGTTATGAGCGCTGGTTGGATCCGAACGGATATCCAGCGGTGAAACCGCCGTGGGGCACACTCAGCGCCATCGACCTCAATACAGGGCAGTACCTGTGGAAAGTCCCGCTGGGCGAGCTTCCGGAGCTCACGGCGCAGGGGCATGCGCCAACTGGAACCGCCAACTACGGCGGCCCCGTGGTGACCGCAGGCGGCTTGGTCTTCATCGCGGCGACACAGGACGAAATGATTCGAGCATTTGATCGCAAGACCGGCCGGATTTTGTGGCAGAGCAAGCTGCCAACCGGCGGTTATGCGACTCCTTCGACCTATATGGCCGGCGGGCGACAATATATCGTCATTGCGTGCGGCGGCGGAAAGCTCGGGTCGAAATCGGATGATGTCTACGTCGCGTTTGCGCTGCCCCAATAGTGCCAATCAAGGAATATCTTCGTGCTCGTTCCTCGTCTCTCCTGGTGGGAGAATGAAGGACGAAAACCGCAATTGATTCAAGTGGTGGTGCCGCTGAAAAATTGCGGCTCGAGCACGCCGCGCACGGGAGTGGAGCTTCCGATCGCATCGATCGCCATCCGGCCCAATTTTCGGAAATCGTAGCGCAAGCAGCTGATCCCTGCTCTCGTTGCAAAATCTGTCCCCATAACGGAAAGGAGCCCGACGCGGGTAGGGCAATGGAGCCCGGCCACTGACGCGGCGGCGGCGAGAAGCGCCGTCACATTGTCCTCGGGGCAAACGAGGGCGGTGCGTTTCGTTGAGCGCCGCAACCGGTCGATGATCTGGGTGCGTTCCTGATCGGTGCCGCCGGGCTCGATAGGGCTCAAGCGGCTGCGACAACCGAGTTCATCGGCAGCTGTCACAAGCGCGGCGCTGAATTCGGCGACAGCCGGGTCACCCAGAAACGGTTCGATCGGAATAATCTGTTCAAAGCCGCGGCCGAGTAAATGCGCGAGCGCCTTGAGCGCACCGGAGCGAAAATCAGCGCTAATATTACTGTAACTCTCCAAGTCGCAGGAACGGAATAACACGACCGCTGGCTTCAATCGCGCGGCGTGCACCCGCAAGCTATCGTCTCCCCAGACGTGATCGAGCACGAATCCCCCGGCGGCATCGCCGTGACGATCAAGGAAGTCGTTCAGAATCGCCCGCTGTTGGGCGATCTGGGCGAAGACCGGCGGTTCGTGGGGGTTCGGATGGTTGACGAGCAACTCGTCATGCCAAAGCAGCATCGTGCGGTGCAGCGCCCCACAGCCGACGCTCACTCCTTCGAGAAGCTCCCGGTATTGTTCGCTGTCGAGTTCTAGTCTACGGATCAGGCACGCTACGGGTTTGGGCCGGTCAAGCAGTGCGCGGGCTGTGGCCGGATAGTAGCGACCGCTGGTGGGATGCTGCCAGATTTCGCCATCCTGGGTCAATTTCTGGAGAATCCTGAAAACGGTTGTGTTGGCTACGCCAAATCGTTTGCCGAACTCCCGGGTGGTGGGAAGGGGCCGATCGGTCGGGCCATTTGTCACGGCCCGCCGAACACGGGCGAAGAGATCAAGGTTGGTAGGCCGTCTGGGGTCATTTGAACTTTGGGCTTGAGCCATAAAAATGAACAAAACGAGGGGTGGGGCAACGCAAGCAGGATGTAGGTGCAACAAAAAATTAACGTTGCAGAACAGGGAACTGCTGTCCTTTCTGTAAGGCAACCCCGCAGACTTGGCCGAGAGGAATCCCCAATCTCTCACTCGAACTGCTTCACGCCATCTCAATTTCCTTGATCAATCGATGCGCATGACGACGCAACCCGCTGAGACCACCTCTCGCCGGGCTTTTCTAAAACTTTCCTCATCGGCTGC
>SIBR01000022.1 GCA_009695065.1 Opitutus sp.
CCTGCTCACCTCCGCCACCCGCATGATCTGCGCCACCGTCAGCTCATGCTGGGCAATCAGCCGCACCACCAGCAGCCGCCGGCGCGCCCACGCTTCCTGCGGTTTGGACCACTCCGCCTCGACTTCCGCCACCCGCTTCGCCCCCCAAATCCGGTAATTTTCCCGCCATGCCAAAACTTGGGTAAAATCTGGCCCAACTTAAAGTCTAAATATTACTAGCTGACGGTGTGACAGGTGCGGAAGAGCAACATCTCCGCGGAACGGCACCATCGCCGCAGTTCGCGTTTTTTCTACGGCATGCTCGCGGCCCAACTCGAAGTGATTGTGTCGACGCTGGCCATGGCTGCCCACCAACGCAGCCTCCTGTGGGCCATCGCAGTCGGCGCCGGTGCCGTGGCGATCGCGTTTGCCGTTTACGTTCTGGTCTACGGCTGAACGCCGCGACCCTTTCGGGTCGCGGCGCTCAGCCGAGCGACAGGTCCACGCGCTTCACGTCCTTCACCGGCCATTTGGTAACGGTGAGGCCCTTCGCACTGCGCGAGCTGACCGGCACGTTCGCCAGGTCGAACTCCAGTTCGCGCACGCGCGCGCCACTGCGACCGTCGATGAAGATCTGGAGCTTTTGCGGCATCTCCTTTTCCGTCTTGCTCACCTCGAGGTAGACGACGCGGGATCCTTCCGACTTCACCAGCGGATAGAGTTTGTCCCGGGAAAGCCCGCCGATCTGGAACCGTTTCGCGAAGGCCTTCCCGGATTCCTTGTCCTGGTAGACCATCGTGTAGAACGCGGTGTCGCCATCCTTCGGGAATACCGCGCAGTGCATGATCTCGCGGCCCATGAAAACCTTGTCCGCCACCTTCGCGACCTTGAGCGAACCGTCGCGCATGATGGTGAGCGCGCTGTCGAGAATGGTGCACTCCTGCACGAACTCATGCTGGCGCCAGTTGAGCCCGATGAAACCGTCCTCCCGGTTGACGTAGAGCCGCTGGTTGGCGGAGACCACTTCCGACGCGTCGATCTGCGCGATCTCGTCGTAGCTCGTCCGCCGCTTGCGCCCCTTGCCGTATTTCTCCTGCAACATCTCGAACCAGCTGATCGCATAGTTCGTGAGGTTCCGCAGATTCACCTTCGTTTCCTTGATACCCTCCTCGATCTTCTTGAGCGCTTCGTCGGCCTGGAAGCGATTGTAGGCGGAGATGCGCTTGATCCGGATTTCCGTGAGCCGCGTGATATCCTCATCGGTCACCGGCCGCCGGAGGGCTTTCAGGAACGGCTGCAATCCTTCGCGGATCTCCGCCAGCACGCTTTCCCAGGTCTTGGATTTCTCGATCCGCCGGTAGATGCGCTCCTCGATGAAAATGCGCTCGAGCGAGTCCCAGTGCCATTGCTGCTCGAGTTCCTCCAGCTTGATCTCGAGTTCCCGCTTCAGCAGCGCCTTCGTCCGGTCGACCGCGCGCCGGAGAATTTCGCGCACACCGATGAACTGCGGCTTGTCGTTTTCGATCACGCACGCCGCGGGCGAAATGTTCTGCTGGCAGCCCGTGAACACGCACAGCTGCTGGGTGACCTGGTCCGGATCGCTGCCCTGCGGCAGGTGCACTAGAATCTCCACCGCGTCGGCCGTATTGTCGTCGACATGCCGGACCTTGATCTTGCCCTTGGCGTTGGCCGCGAGGATCGACTCGATCAACGTCTCCGTCGTCGTGCCAAACGGCAGTTCGGTGATCGCGAGCAGATACTTCGAGCGCTGCTCGATTTTCGCCCGGACCTTCACCTTCCCGCCCCGCTCGCCGTCGTTGTATTCCGAAAAATCCGCGATGCCGCCCGACGGGAAATCCGGGAAAATGCGAAACGTCTTTCCCTGCAGGTGATTGACCGCCGCCCGGCAGAGATCGTTGAAATTGTGCGGGAGAATCTTGGTCGCGAGCCCGACCGCGATGCCCTCCGCTCCGTCGAGCAGCACGATCGGGAACTTGGCGGGCAGCGTGACGGGTTCGCGCGCGCGGCCGTCGTAGCTCAGCTGCCACGTCGTGGTCTTCGGGTTGAACAGGACGTTCTTTGCAAAGGCCGTGAGCCGCGCCTCTATGTACCGTGGCGCGGCCGCCTCGTCGCCCGTGAGCGTGTTGCCGAAATTCCCCTGGGGCTCGATCAGGAACGCGCGCTGGCCGATGGCCACGAGCGCGGCGCCGATCGACGCATCGCCGTGGGGATGCAGCGCCATCGTGCGACCGACCACGTTGGCGACCTTGTGGAAACGCCCGTCATCCATGTCCCACAACGTGTGAAGAATGCGCCGTTGCACCGGCTTGAGCCCGTCATCGATATGCGGCACCGCGCGGTCGAGGATGACGTAGCTGGCATACTCGAGAAACCAGTTGCGGTAGCTGCGCGCCAGCGGCGAGTCCTCGGTCTGGACATTATCCCCGCCCCGGCGTTTCGACGGCGGTGGCGGCGTGGTTTCCGCGGTCACTGGCGCCGCGGCTTCAGGGCCCTTGGGCTCCGAGGGCTTCGGCGGCATTGCAGCCGCCCCGGACTTTGTTTCGCCCCCCCCCGGGGGCGTCACCTCGGCACCGCCGTTCAGCGGCAGCTCAGGTTGGTCGTCATCTTTTTTCGGGCTCTTCTTCTTGGACATTCTCGAGGGAAATGGGTTGGAGCGTGCACGCTGGCACGCACGCGGCGACGGCGTCAAGGGGGCCGTTGGTCGCACTGCGGCCGCAACTCCCGCGCCGCGAAACTCCGGCGGCTGGCGTGGTCAGATCGGAGTCGTGATACTGACCGGGATCGATCCCTGCCGCGCGGAGCGGAGACAGGCATCCAGGACGCGCTGGGTCTTCAGGGTGATTTCCGGCCAGTGCGGATCGATCTGCCCGGAGAGCACCCGCTCGGAAAAGACCCGAAACAGGGAGGACTCCTGCGACCCCACCGCGTTGTTGGCGGGCTCTGCGACGTTCTCCGTCTCGCGGTGCTCGTGCATGTCGAACCGGCAGCCCTTGACGGCAAATTCCGACCGGTCGACGTCGAAGCGCAGGGCGGACCCGGCGAACGGCAGCACAAAGTCGCGAATTTCGAGGAGGCCGCATTCCCCGCTGATCGTGGCCCATTGGGCGTTCTGTGCCGTGAACGAGCAGTAGAACGAAGCGGAGACTCCGTTCGAGAAAAACAGATTGCCCTGGAACGCCAGCGGAACGGCGGGGGCCCCGCCCGGCGGCTGCGCCTCGGCGCAAATCCGGCCGATTACCGTCACGGGCACTTCATAGCGCAGCGCCCAGAGCGTGAATCGCAGGCAATACCACCCCAGATCCCCCAGGCAACCGAGCGGCTCCAGCGTGCCGTGCGACCGGGCCACGGCCGCAAGAAATTCCGCGTCCTCCGCAAAACTGAACTGCGAGGCGATGTGCCGGAGGGCGCCCAAGCGCTTCCCTTCATCGAGCACGGCGCGCATCCGCTCCAGACGCCTGCTGTGCATGAACATGACGCCATCCATGTATTGGACCCGGTTGCGGGCGCACGCGGCGACGATCCTCTCCACCTCCGCCGCCGTGCTCCCGGCCGGCTTCTCCGCCAGCACGTGCTTGCCGGCCTCGGCCGCGCGGATGGCCCACTCGGCTCTGACTCCCGTCGGGAGCGGAATATAAACGGCGTCGATGTCCGGCCGGGCCAGCAATGCCTCGTAGCCGCCGACCGCGACGGGAACCTGCGGATGCGGCACCTCCGCCTGACATTCGGCGACGAACGCGGCCGCGCGCGCCGCGTCGCGACTGGCCACGGCGACCAGCGTGGCGTTGCCGGCGTCGCGGATAGCCTGCCAGTTTTTGCGCGCGATATTCGCAGCTCCCAGAATACCCCAGCGACAGAAAGGATGGCTCATCGCGCGATCAAAAAGAGGCTTCGCCCCGTCGGCAACAATCGGCGACACCCCGGGACGGATTTCCTCCCTGCGCAGGCCAAGCCCCTGTCGGCGGCAGCGCCACCCTCGGCCAGTCCGCCTTGACAATCGGTGTCGGCACCCAACAACCATGCCTCCCCTCGATCGTGACGATCGATCCGCATCCCGCGAAAAAACGTTCAACAACAAATCGAAAGCCATGAAGAAACTTACAATGACTCTGATGACCGCCGGCCTCCTCTGGCTCGGCACCACGACCAGTTTTGCCGCCCAGGCCGCCCCGAAGTCCGTGATTCACGTGGTCACGGTGGCATGGAAGGCCGGCACGACTCCGGAACAGATCCAAGCCGCCCTCGATGGCGTCAAGGCCCTCCCGGTAAAGTACCCGGGCATCACCCGCGTGTGGGTTAAATCCATCAAGGTACAAGGCGGCAAAGCCAATGCCTTCGTGATGGAGTTTGCCGACGCGGCCGCCCTGAAAGCCTACGCCGACAGCCCCGCGCAGAAGGAATGGTACAAGGTGTATCTCCCGATTCGCGAAGAGAGCACGACGTTCGACATCACGAACTGAGCCCGAGAAAATTCCCCGGGGCGTCGGTCGCCGCGGGTGAGAAAGGAACCGCCGCATCCACTCCGGCGCTCGTTGCGACGAGCGCCGCCGAGTGGATCCCACGTCGAGCCGTGGCCTTTACGACCCGAGCGTCGCGACGGACGGAGTTGGCGACTCGCCCGTGCGCAGCAAGCGTAGCGCAGCGTCCAGGTCGGGATCACGGCCCCGCCGCAGGTCCTCGAGCGTGCGTGCCACCGCCACGTCCGGCTCGATCCCGTTGCCCTCGATGCGACGGCCTTTCGGCGCGAGGTAGTCCTCCCGGCTTAATTGCAGTTCGCCCCCGTCCGGCAGGCGATAAAACCAGCTGGCCAGCACCGCGCCGGCCGTCTTGCGCCCGATGATCGTCGCGCGCCCGTGATCCTGGAGTACCGCCGAAAAGATTTCCGCGGCGCTGCCGGTGCCCGCATCCACCAGCACGGTGACCCGCCCACGGTAGTTGGCCGACCCGATCTGCCAGGAATTTTTGCCGCTGCGGGCGCCGCTGCGAGTAATGAAGGTTCCGCAATCGACCGCCCGATCGAAAAACTCGCCGATGGTGGTGCCGAGCGAGAAGGTGTCGCCGCCGGGATTCCGCCGCAGGTCGACGACGACGCCGGGCGCCGCCGCGTGCTGTTTCAGCTGCTGACTGAGCCAGCGCCGGTCGAAGGTGTCGAATTGGTCGAACCGCAAATAGACATAGCCGCCCGGCAATTCGCGGACGACCTGCCGCGCGCCGATCGAAAGCCGCTTCGCCACCAGATCGAGCGTCACCTTCCGGTTTTGCTCGTCCAGGAACTCCCACTTGGCCGCCTCTCCCACCCGCGGCCGGTAGTCGCTGCGCAACCCCCACGGCTCGCCGTTCAAAGTTTCGACGATCCAGCCTGGCTTGATCCCGGCCGCCTCGGCGGGACTCTCCGGCAGAACTTCCATGACCACCCAGCGCGCTTCGATCCGCACCATGTTGAAACCCGTGCGCGCCCGCACCTGGGTCCGTCTTTCCTCCACCTGCACCGGTGGCAGCGCCCGGGTGTGGCTGTCGCGCAGGAGTGCCATCATCCCGTTAAGCGCGCGGTAAAGCGTCCGCTGATCGGGGGCGACCGCCGCCGCCGGGGCGAATCGGGCGGCCGCCTCCTCCCAATCCACCCCCCGGAGTTTCGGATCGTAGTGCTTCCGATTCACGAGATCCCACGCCTTGTTGAAAATTTCGAGATTCTCCGCCGCGCGCGATTGCTGCTCCGCGGAGAGTTGCGCCACCAGCACCTGCATCCGTGGTGCCGTCGCACAACCGGTGGCAAAGGCCAGCAGCCCCATCCACCCAAAAACGAAAACCGTCCGCCGGGTCGTTACGCGGAGCGCATACAGGGATTTAAGGGGAAGACAAAACATCGACCGAATCAGGAAACGAACGATTGCGAATCAGTTTATCCCTCGCGCTCGGCGGGTCAAAAAAATCCGCCGGCCGGCCTCCGCTTTGCCCTAACGGCATCGGCCTTAAACCTCCACGAGGTCCTTCTGCACCTTCAGGTTGTCGATGATGAAGTCCTGCCGCTCGGGCGTGTTCTTGCCCATGAAGAATCCCAGCAGCTCATCGCTGTTGTGCAGGTGGTTCAATGTCACCGGCTCCAGCCGGATATCGTCGCCGATGAAACCCTTGAATTCACCGGCGGAAATCTCCCCGAGGCCTTTGAACCGCGTGATCTCGTGGCTCGCCCCCAGTTCCACGACGGCGGCCTGCTTTTCCTGCTCCGAGTAGCAGTAGCGCGTCGTCTTCTTGTTGCGCACCCGGAAGAGCGGCGTCTCCAGGACGAAGAGATGGCTGTTCCGAATCAGATCGGGGAAAAATTGCAGGAAGAACGAAATCAACAGCAGCCGGATGTGCATGCCGTCCACATCGGCATCCGTCGCGATCACGATCCGGTTGTAGCGCAGGCCGTCCATGCCGTCCTCGATGTTCAGGGCGGACTGGAGGAGATGGAACTCCTCGTTCTCATAGATCACCTTTTTGGAGAGCCCGTAGGTGTTCAGCGGCTTGCCCTTGAGCGCAAAGACCGCCTGCGTCTGCACGTCGCGCGTGGCGGTCAGTGAGCCGGCGGCCGAGTCGCCCTCGACGATGAAGAGCGTGCTCTCCTCGGCCCGATCCGAACGATCACCCAGGTGCACCCGGCAGTCGCGCAGCTTGCGGTTGTGCAGGGACGCTTTTTTCGCCCGCTCGCGCGCGAGATTGCGGATGCCGGCGAGTTCCTTGCGCTCGCGCTCGCTTTCCTCGATCCGGGTGCGCAGCGCCTCGGTGGTCTCCTTGTTCTTGTGGAGATACCCGTCGAGCGACTGCTGCATGAACTTTCCCACGAAATCCTTCAGGCTGGGCCCGTCCGGCCCCACATTCGCCGAGCCCAACTTGGTCTTGGTCTGCGATTCGAAAACCGGCTCCATCACCCGCACGGCCACGGCCGCGTCGATGGACTGGCGGATGTCCGCGGCATCGAAGTCCCGTTTGAAGAAATTGCGCACCGTGTCGACCAGCGCCTCGCGAAACGCCGCGAGATGTGTCCCCCCCATCGTCGTGTGCTGGCCGTTGACGAACGAGTAGTACTCCTCGCCGTAATGCCCGCCGTGGGTGAACGCCACCTCGATGTCCTCGCCCTCGAGATGAATGATCGGATAGAGCGGCTCGCCGCTCAGGTTTTTTTGCAGCAGATCGCGCAGGCCGTGCTCCGACTTGAAGGGCTTGCCGTTCAACGTGAGTGTGAGCCCCCGGTTAAGGAACGCATAATTCCACAGCATGTCCTCGATGAACTCGGGACGGAATTTGAAATCCTTCCCGAAGAGATCCTCATCGGGGATGAACTCGATCAACGTGCCATTACGCTCGTCGGTCTTCGCCACCTTGTGGTCCTTCCTCAACTTGCCCCGGGCGAACTCGACCAGCTTGGCCTGGCCTTCGCGAAACGCCTGGGCCCGGTATTCGACGGCGAGGGCATTGACCGCCTTCTGGCCGACGCCATTCAGGCCGACGGATTTTTGAAACGTCTCGCTGTCGTATTTCGCGCCGGTGTTGATGATCGAGACGCAGTCGATGAGCTTGCCCAGTGGAATGCCGCGGCCGTAGTCGCGCACGCGCAGGGTGCGCTCGGTGAGTTCCACCTCGATCTTCCGGCCGTGGCCCATGGTGAATTCGTCGATGCAATTATCGATCGTCTCCTTGAGCAGGACGTAGATGCCGTCCTCGGCGTGGCTGCCGTTGCCGAGCCGTCCGATGTACATGCCGGGGCGGAGCCGGATGTGCTCGAGCGAGCTGAGGGTCTTGATGCTGGCTTCGGTGTAGGCTTGGGCCATGGCGGGTTGCGCGAAAGCAGAGCCAGAGCGCCCAGGTTGACAAGCGCGATTGCGACACTTGCCGCGAACCGCCTCGTTCCCTCACGCTTCGCCTCAACCCTGTTTATTCCCATGAAAAAACTCGCCTACATCGCCGCCGGCCTACTCGCCCTCGCCCTCGTCGCTTTCTTCACCCTGCAGTTTTTCCTCGGTTCCATCGTCACCGCCGGGGTCAATAATTTCGCGCCCAAGCTCACGCAAACGACCGTCGTCCTCCAAAGCGCGAGCATTTCCCCGCTCTCCGGCAGCGGCACCCTGTCCGGGCTAGTCGTCGGCAATCCGAAGGGCTGGAGCGACGGCAACCTCTGCTCGCTCGGCAAGATCCACCTCAGTGTCGCGCCGTTTTCCCTCCTGGGCGACCACATCGTGATCAACGAAATCTCTATTGAGGCGCCCGAGTTCAAATACGAGACGAAAGTCGTCGCCAGCAACGTCAACGACCTGCTGAAAAACATCGAGGCACGATAGGCGCCGGCAAGGGCGCCGGCCCGACGGCCACCACCAAGAGCGGCAAGCCCATCAAGTTTGAAGTGAAGAAATTCAGCATGCAAAACGGCCGCGTGCGTCTCGGCGTCGGCGGAACCGGCATGAGCCTGCCCATGCCGCCGATCACCCTGACCGACCTCGGCACCAAGGAGGGCGGCATCACCCCGGATCAACTTGTCTTTGCGGTGATGAAGAACGTGACCGGCAGCGTCGGCAGCGCCACGGCCAGCGCCGCCGGGGACATCGGCAAGACCGGCGCCGCCGCGGCCGAAGGCCTCAAAAAGACCGGCGAGGCCATCAAGGGCCTTTTCGGCGGCAAGAAGTAATTCCGCAATCCGCCTCCGCCCCTTACGGGTCGAGATCGTAGACTTCGACGAGCACCGTGCCCGTCGTGCGACCGGCGCCGCTCACTTGGACCGTGTAGCCGCCCGGCGGCAGGCGCACCACGAGCGCGGCATCCTTGCTTCCCGGCGGGAGGTCGAACGCTCCGGCCGCGAGAAACACCGCCTGCAACGCCGCCGTCTGTCCGCCGTCGCCCCACTGGTCGTTGCTCGCGACGGTGAATGATTTTCCGAGGGGATGATCGCGAGCCGCGGGTCCGCCAGCACGTCGTTCACCCCGAACGGCGCGACGCCGGGGCCTACGGCCCGCACCAGCACTCGTTTCGGCGCCGTCCCTCCGATCACGAAGCCCGGCGCCAGGATCTCGGCGTCCACCCCGGAGAATCCAAGCGCCGAAACGTTCACGAGCCGCACCAGCGCCGTCCGGGGCTCCAAATCGTAAACCTCGGCCAGCGCGATGCCCGTGGTGGCGACGCCGGCGGGTGACACGCGCACCGAATAGCCGCTACTGCCCGCCGCACCAAGGGTAGCAACCAGGGCCGCGTCGCGGCTGCCCACCTCGAGGGGAAACGCCCCACTCGCGCTGCTCACCGCCTCAAACCCCGGGCTCGCACTCCAGTTGTCGTTGGCCAGCAAAACGGTCGCGCTGCCTTGCGGAATCACCTCCAGCCTTGGATCGGACAGGGCCCCGGCCACCGCGTAAGAATTTCCGAGCGTCGGGCCCACGGCGCGAATCAGGAGCAATTTTTCCCAGGTGCCCCGCAACACGAAGCCCGTCGTGAGCACTCCGCCCGACGGCACGAGCCCGCGCGTGGACACGTTGATCAGCCGGCTGGGCGTGAAATCGTCCACCGTGACAATCGCCACCGCGGACTCCGTGGAAATCCCGCTGCCCGTCACCGTGACCGTGTAGAAACCCATGTCCGACGCCTTGGCGCTCGGGTTGAAGAAAACCGCCTACCTCGAACCCGCCGATGGAGGCGTCGAGCGGAACGCCGTTCTTATTCCACTGGTAGCTGAGCGGTGGCCCGAAATAGAACGAGGCACTCGTGGACAGCAGAGCCGAGCCGCCCACCGCCGTGTGCTGATTGACGGGCGGAAAATCGATCACGGGCCCCTCCGGCGGTTGCAGCGTGACGTATTCCACGTCGTCAAAATGCGACAAGTCCCCGCCGGTGGCCGCGGTCGGATGGGCGTCGCGATAGGCTGACGGCACGATGAACGCACTCCGATCCGTGACGCCATAGGGCGCAAACTTCGCGAAGGTCTCGTCGTCCATCAGATCGAACGGCGACACCAACCGATAGCCCGGAGCCTTCGGCACCTGGTTCCCGCCGTTCATGTCGAAGAGCGGTGGAGCGTGCCACGCAGCGCCGACGGCCCAGTCGAAATCGATTCCTTCCTGCACATTGGCAAAGCCGAGCGCGTCGCCAGCCGTCACACGCATTCCGGCCCGCACCGACGACGCCACGGCGACGTGGAACAACCGAATCTCGAACGCCGGGTAGCCATCGGACGCCAGCGAGATCTGGTAGCCGCGCGGCTCGCCACTCGCGAGCAGGCTGCCCTCGGGCGCGATCGTGGAGAGCGTGCCGGTGGCCGGCGCGAACACGGGAATCGAGGGCGGTTTTCCCAGCAAGCTGCGGCGGGGCTCGAAATAATTTTTCAGGCTCCGGCCGGCTTTTTCATAGTTGTCCGAAAACGAGTGGCCCGCGACCGAGCGATATTTTGAAATCGCGGTGAGATAGCTGGGATCGACGTAAACATGCGTGATGAACTGCGGCAGCGGCGCCGCGGGATCCCACGGGCGGCTGGAGTCGGGACCGGCGTGCAGCAAATTTCCCAAACCGGCGACGAAAAGCCCCACGACAAGCCCCGCTCGCTGCCAGCGGGCGACCGATCCGCCGGCACGTCGCGACCATCGCATCCCCCGACCGTGCCGGCCCGCAAACCTCGCGGCAAGCGACGAGTGCCACCCGGCGGTTCGATCGCGGCTCCGGGTCTCCGGTTGCGCCGCGCCATGCCGCTCGCACGTTGACCTCACGCCCGCGCCGCGCTCCGCTCGTCGCATGAAAGTCACCTACTTCCTCGAGGTGGTGTCCTCTTGGTGTTACTGGGCTGAGCCGACGTGGGCGGAATTGCAGGCCCGTTATGCCGGCCGCGTTCATTTCTCCTGGAAGATCGCCCAGATGAACGCGGGCGACTACGCCGCGTCACCCGAACAGTGCGACTGGTTTCACCGCCGGAGCGGCTTGATCATGCGTTCGCCCTTCATGCTGAACTCCGGCTGGGTCGAACCGGTCGCGCCGAACACCTTCCTCGCCCCGAATCTGGTCGCCGAGGCTGCCCGCGATTTCGGGTTCAACGGGGATGAGATCCGGCTCGCCCTCTCCCACGCGGCGCTGCGCGAGGGAAAAAAAGCCCTGCGGATGGAGGTCGTCGTCGCCGTTGCCGCCAGGGCCGGCGGCAAAAAGCTCAACGCCAAAAAACTCCGCGCCCGCGCCGAATCGGCCTACGTGCGCAAACGCGTCGAGACCACGACCCGGGAATTTCACACTCTCCAAGTCACGCAGCGGCCTGCCTTCGTCATCGAAGACTCCATCGGCGACCGGGCCGTCTTCTCCGGTCTCGTCCACCTCGAACCGCTCGCCGCCACCATCGACGCGATGCTCGCCGACACCGCCGCCTACGCCGCCCACGCGGCGCACATCGGCAAGCCGCCGGGGGCTTGAGAGCCCGCCCGGACGGTTTTGGACTGCAGCGGGGCCACACCTGCGTCGACATTCGTCCGACCACGGGCCACCCCGTTGACCGCCGCCGCGGAATCGCATTCGCTCGGGAGATGCAGTTGAAGCGCCGGCTCTCCTACGCCCAAGGTTACCTCGAACTCGGCATGGTCGCCGAGGCCGCCGCGGAACTGGCGGGCGTTCCCGCCGCCCACCACGGCGCGCTCGAAGTCGTCGTGCTCCGGCTCGCCCTGCTGCAAGAACAAAAGAACTGGCCGGCGCTCGCCGCCCTCGCCGGGGATTTTGTCCGCCGCACTCCGGCGGAGGCAGCCGCGTGGGTCACCTGGGCTTACGCAACGCGCCGGGCCGATACTCTGACCGCCGCGGAAAAAATCCTGCTCGAAGCCGAGCTGCTGCACCCCGCCGAACCGACGATCCAGTTCAACCTGGGCTGTTACGCCTGTCAGCAGGGTGATCTCGCCCTCGCCCGCCGGCGGGTTGACCGGGCCATCGCCCTCGACGCAAAATTTGCCGCCGTGGCCGAGACCGATCCCGACCTTGCGCCGCTCCGGACGACCGGCAAAGCGGCGTAGAAAATTTCCGCCCACGCGGCTCCGCCCCGATTTTCCGCCCGCATGTCCGCCCCCCTGCTCGAACTTCGACAACTCACCAAATCGTTCGGCGGCGCCCGTGCGCTCCGGGGGGTGGATTTCGAGCTCCGCGCCGGAGAGGTGCATGCACTGCTCGGCGAAAACGGCGCCGGAAAAAGCACGCTCATCAAGATAGCCACCGGCGCGCACCAGCCGGACGGCGGCACGATCGCGATCGGCGGCAACCCCGTCGCCCATCTCACCCCGCGGGCCGCCCACCAACTCGGCATCGCCTGCATTTACCAGCAGCCAGCGCTGTTTCCCGACCTGTGCGTGGCCGAAAACATCGCCCTGCGCCTGGAGCCAGGGTCGATCACGCGCCGGGTCGATTGGGCCGCCCGGCGCGCCCGCGCCCGCGCCTTGCTGGCCCGCATCGGCGCCGCGATTTCTCCCGATGCGGAAGTGCGCTCGCTCTCGATGCCCGAGCAGCAACTCGTCGAAATCGCCTGTGCCCTCGGGGCCGGCGCGCGCATCGTGATCATGGATGAGCCCACCGCGTCGCTGACCCACCAGGAACAGCAGCTCTTGTTCGGCGTCGTGCGCGAGCTGCGCAAAAGCGGCGTCGGCATTGTCTATATTTCCCACCGGCTGGAGGAGATCTTCGCCCTCGCGGACCGGGTGACCGTTTTGCGTGACGGCAAAAGCATCGCGACCCGCGCCGTCGCCGACGTCACCGAAACCGACCTGATCCGCATGATGATCGGACGCGACATGGCGTCGGTTGCTCCTCCGCTCGCGCGGGCTGCGAGCCGCGTGGTGCTGGCGCTGCGCCGCGTCGGTTGCACCGCGACCGGCGTTCACGACATCTTTTTCGACGTCCGCGCCGGCGAAGTGTTCGGGCTGGCCGGGCTCGTCGGGGCCGGCCGCACGGAGCTCGCCTGGATTCTTTTCGGGCTCGACCCGGCGGATGCGGGCGAAATCGAACTGGATGGCCGACGCGTAGCCGTGTCCTCACCCGAAGCGGCCGTGCAACTCGGCATCGCCTGCGTGCCGGAAGACCGCCGCCGCCACGGCGTTGTGTTGGAAATGCCCATTGCACACAACGTCACGCTGGCGATTCACCGGCGCCTGTTTCCCGGCACCTGGCTCCGCTTCGGCCGGGAGGAACGCCTCGCCACGGATTTCATCCGCGACCTCGCCGTGAAATGCTCCGGCCCCGCGGCTGCCACCGGCAGCCTTTCCGGCGGGAACCAACAGAAGGTCGCGCTGGCCCGCTGGCTCGCGACCAAGCCCCGGCTGCTGATCCTCGACGAACCGACCCAGGGCGTGGACGTCGGCGCGAAGAGTGAAATCCACCGCCTCATCCGCCGGCTGACGGCGGACGGACTCGCCGTCCTCCTGATCTCGAGCGATCTGCCCGAGGTGATCGCCCTGAGCGATCGCATCGGCGTCATGCGCGGTGGTACGGTGACAGCGATCCTGCCGGGCGGCAGCGACGCGCACACCGTGATGGCCGCCGCCCTCGGCCAGTCGGGCAAGGGGGCGGCCGCATGAGTTCCGCAGCGCTGTTCCACTCGTGCCGTCCCGCTCCTGACGGAGCGGGCTATGCCGCGTTTTGTAGCCCTGCGCGTGAGCGCAGGGAATTGCACGCATGAGCCGCTACTTCCGCGAACTTTCCGTAGCCGCCGCGCTGCTTCTGGTGCTGGCGGCGCTGGCCGTTTTCGCCCCGGCGTTTTTCCAGCCGCAACCGCTGTTGTCGCTCCTGACGCGGGAGGCCCCCGCCCTCGTGGTCGCCTGCGGCATGACGCTCGTGATCATCTCGCGCCAGATCGACATTTCCGTCGGCTCGCAATTTTCCATCTGCAGCGTCGTCGCCGGATTGCTCGCCGCCACCGGTTGGCCCGTCGCGCTCGTGCTCCCGGCATCGATTGCCCTCGGGGCCACGCTCGGGGCGATCAACGGCGTCCTGATCGCCGGCCTCGGCCTGCCGTCAATCGTGGTCACCCTCGCCACGATGGTCACGCTCCGGCAGGGCCTGAACCTCGTGCGCCAGGGAGAATTCGTCAACCTACCCGACACGTTCCAGTGGTTCGGGCTGAGCCAGGCCGCCGGACAATTGCTGCTCGTCGGCGCGGCACTTGCCGTCCTCGTGGCGCTCGGGCTGGCGCTGCGCCACCTTTCCGCCGGGCGTTTCGTTTATGCGATCGGCAGTGACGAAGAGGCCGCCCGCCTCGCCGGCATCCGGCCGCGACTCGGCACGTTCCTCGTGTTCGTGGTCATGGGCGTGCTGGTCGGACTCGCCGCGATGATGAACGTCGTCCAGTCGCCGCAGGTGCAACCGCTCACCGGCACCGGCCTCGAACTCAAGGTGATCGCCGCCGTGGTGGTCGGCGGCGTCGCGATCAGCGGCGGCCGCGGCAATCTCTGGGGCGCGTTCGCCGGCCTGCTCCTCCTCGCGTGCGTGTCGCCCGCCCTCATCCACCTGCGGATCGAGGCCTATTGGGAAAAAGCAATCCAGGGCGGCATCATCCTCTGCGCGGTCGTGGCCGATGGGGTAAGAACCCGGAAGGCAAACCGCTAATCTTCGCTAATTGGCGCTAATCTTATGAAACCAGAAATCTATAAAGACGAGGGTTACAAACTGATGGGGGCAGCGTTCGAGGTTTACAACGAGCGAGGCTACGGCTTGGGGGAGGAAACCTCGTCGGCTTCGACCACTACGGTCACCTTCAGTGGAAATGCCTTCCTGCGGATATCGCGGATTTACACGGATTCCCGAAATGGATCGGAAAATATCCGGAGTTCGTTGCCCCTCTCACCGTCCGGCGTTGGGAAAATTCTAGCGGTATTCGATTCGCGTTTATTCGCGTTATCCGCGGGGAACCAAATGGCCGCGAGTCATCCTGTCCGAATTCATCTCCGCCTAAAGTGATTAGCGTCGATTAGCGCAGATTAGCGGTTTCAAAAATGTCTTTTTCTTCAAAGCCCCGCGACTGGAAAGGTCTGCTGCTCTCGCACGAGATGCTGCTGCTCTACGTGCTCGTCGCGGAGTGGCTCTTTTTCTATTTCGCCGGCACGACCACCAATCGCCGCGGAGTCGTCGTGGGCTTCGGCACCCTCGACCGGCAGTTCGACATCCTCCGCCACTCCTGCGAAATCGGGCTCCTCGCGCTGGCGCTGACGCCGGTGATCCTGACCGCCGGCATCGATCTCTCCGTCGGATCGTTGCTCGGACTCTGCGCCGTCATCTTCGGCAAGCTGTGGCACGATGGCGGCCTCTCCATTCCGGTCGCGATCGCGTTGACGCTCGGCTTCGGCGCTCTCGGCGGCGGAATCAACGCCCTGCTCATCACCGCGGCCCGGTTGCCGCCCCTCATCGTCACCCTTGGCACCTACTCCCTGTTTCGCGGACTCGCGGAAGCCATCACCCGCGGATCAGTGACGTACACGGATTTCCCCACGAGCTTCCTGTTCCTCGGCCAGGAGCGCTGGCTCGGCCTGCCCGTACAGGCGTGGGTCTTCGCGCTCTTCGCCAGCTTCGTCTGGGTGCTCGTGCATCGGACGACGTTCGGCCGGTCGTTTCGCGCGATCGGTTTCTCCCCCGAGGGCGCGCGCCGCGCCGGTCTGCCGGTGGGACACCGACTGGCCCTCGTCTACATCGTCGCGGGCTTGATCGCGGCAACCGCGGCGATCATCTACACGGCGCGGCTGGGCCAGGCCAAGGCCGACGCCGGCCTCGGCTACGAATTGTTCGCGATCACTGCGGTCGTGCTCGGCGGCACAAGCATTTTCGGCGGCGCCGGCAGCGTGCATGGCACCCTGCTGGGCGTGGCCGCGATCGCCGTGCTCAAGAACGGCCTCGCCTCGCTGCCCGCCGTCATGCGCTTGAACGCGGCGGAGGAAATGGCGGGCATGCTGACCGGCGCCCTCCTGCTGCTCGCCCTCGCCGCCAGCGTACTGTCAAAAAAGCTTTGGCGGCCGCGCTCCGCACGCCACGCTCCCAGCCCTCCCCTCCACCCCGCCCACAACGCATGAACCCTCTGCTTCACCTCGTCCTTGCCCTCGGCCTGCTCCTCACCGCCACCCTCGGTCGCGCCGCTGAGTCGAAGTTGATGGTGGCGATGCTGCCAAAGTCGAAGGGCAACGGCTACTTCATCTCCTGCAAGGTGGGCGCCGACAAGGCGGCCCGGGAGCTGGGCGTCCAGCTGCTTTTCGACGGCCCGACCGACAGCAACGCCGCCAAGCAAAACGAAATCGTGGAAAACTGGATCACACTCGGGGTGGACGTGATCGCGGTGGCGGCGGAAAACAAGGAGGGTATCTCCACCGCGCTGCGCAAGGCGCAAAAACAGGGCATCAAGGTCGTGACCTACGACGCCGACGCCATGCCCGATGCGCGTTCCTTCTTCGTCAATCAGGCCACGCCGGAGGGGATCGGTCAGGCCCTGATGGACGACGCCGCGCGGCTGACCGGCGGCGCGGGCGAGTTTGCCATGATCGTCGCCACGCTCACCGCCGCGAACCAGCGCGAGTGGCAAAAGCACATCGAGAACCGCCTGAAGGAAAAATACCCAAAAATGAAATTGGTCGCGGTCCGGCCCTGCGACGACCTCAAGGATCGAGCCCAGTCCGAGGCGACGGCCATGATGAGCGCCCACCCCAATCTGAAACTCATCATGGCGATCTGTTCGCCCGGCGTGCCCGGCGCCGCTGAAGCCGTCAAACAGGCCGGGAAAGCAGGAAAGGTGAAAGTCATCGGCCTCGGGTTGCCCAATGAAAACAAACGCTACGTCCACGAAGGCGTCACCGATACCGTGATCCTGTGGAACACCGGCGACCTCGGCTACCTCACGATTTACGCCGCCGTCGCGCTCGCCAAAGGCGAACTGAAACCCGGGGCGACGTCTTTCAAGGCGGGCCCGCTCGGTCCCTTTGCCATCCAGGGCGACAACATCCTGCTCGGGAAGCCGTTTCTTTTTAACAAATCGAATATCGATCAATTCGATTTCTGATCGGGTCGAAATCGCCCGGAGGCCGCCGCACCCGAGGGAAACCGCGCCGGGCGGTGAATTCCGCGAGTCGGCGGCATGACGGTGGCGACGACCGGCCGCCCATGCTTTCCTTTTGCACCCACTGGGTGCCCCGCTAAAATGAAGGAGTGATGAAAACCACCCTTCCCCGTTTCATTCGCGTAACCACCTCGGCCTTCGTGCTCGGGGTCGTCGCGCTCGCCGCCCAAGCCAGCACCGCCATTGAGCCCAAGCCACGCGACGCCGGGTGGGTCAAGCGTCACGAGGGCTTCGTCGAAATCGCCAAGCGGGGAAACGTCGACGTGCTGTTCCTCGGCGACTCGATCACCGACGGCTGGCGCAACGATGAGACGAAGCGCGGCGGCAAGACGCTCTGGGACCAGCATTTCGCGCCGCTGAAAGCGGCGAACTTCGGCATCAGCGGCGACCGCACGCAGCACGTACTGTGGCGGTTGCAGCACGGGGAGATCGACGGCATCACGCCAAAGGTGGTCGTGTTGATGATCGGCACCAACAACACCGGCTTTGAACCCGATGGTGTGACCCCCAAAAACACCCCCGCCGAGACAGCCGAGGGCGTCCGTGCCATCGTGAAAGGCATCCGTCTCAAGCTGCCGACGACGAAGATCCTGCTCCTGGCCGTCTTCCCGCGCGGCGAAAAGCCCGACAATCCCGGCCGCAAGCAAGTCGATGAAATCAACAAGCTGATTCGTCGGTTCCAGGACGGGAAATTCATTCGCTACCTCGACCTCGGCCCGAAATTCCTGACCGAGGACGGCACGCTCAGCAAAGACATCATGCCCGACTTCCTGCATCCCAACCCGAAGGGCTACGGGATCTGGGCGAACGAGATCAAAGCCCCGCTGGCGAAGATGCTGGAGTAATACCAACGTCGGTTGGTTTTTTGGGCGTGTTATCCGGCGTGGCGCAGCCGTCTCGGCCGTGGATTTGGGTCACAATATCACCAGACGTTGGTATAACCGCTCATCCCTAGTCGCCTTCGGCGCTGCCGGAGGCAGGTAATTTTCGCTTATGTTTCGCCTGCGCAATGGCTCCGGCGCTGGCGCTCATCGCGGACACATTGGCCTGCTCGCATCAGCGTGGAATGGCGGTTAAACCTCTTTCTCGTCCCCGCGGAACCGATCGGGCTGCTCACTCTCGCGCCCCATTCCCTTTTTCGGTTTTAGATTTTTTCGCCGGTACCCGACAATTGGAGAACGCGCGGGGCACTCGGAGTTGTCGCCGACCGGTGCTTCCTCCCGGCCATAGATGCGGACTAAACTGTCTCTCAAGCCGCCTTCCGGAATTCCGGTAGTTTCCGTCGTCGACCTACGTTCGATCAACGGTCTGCCTACGATCTCTCCCAAAGCCATCCACCCCGCGTCGGTTTCGGCCCAACGAGCGTCCAAGCGAAAGCGTCAAAGCCACGAACATCCCTCGTTGGTTCGTTTCCCTTTTGCTCCTGTCGCTCGCCGGTTGCGCGAATATCGGCAAGCCGCCGGCGGCCAAGGTTGCCGATCAAACGGTCGAATTGAATATTCTGGAGGTTTTGGCGGCCAGTGACGGGCACGCGACCTCCCGCGCCTATGTCATGAATTGGAACGGGCAGGAGATTGCCGCCCGTGCGCCGTCCTTTGGGGTGAATTACCATGCCGGCGACAGTGTCAGCGTGCGGGTCCAGCACCGAGCGTCTTCGCGAGGGTGGAAGAACGACTATCGCCTGCTCGATTTTAACCCGGTCGTGACCGCCGCCGCGGCGCCGGTGGAATCGGCGCCCGCCAATCCGCGCTCGTTCGATGATTTCCGCCGATTGAATCTAAACGAACCCGTGCGTTTGAAAGTTCTGCAGGTCTTTTCCGCGCAAGACGGCGAAGCGTTCTTTCGCGCGTATCGCGTGAACTGGGGCGGACTGGAAGTGGTCGCGTGGGACGCGCTGGCACGTTCAAACTACAAAACAGGCGACCGAATATGGGTCCGGTTGAATCGACGTCCGCCGCCTGAGGCAAAAGGCGCCTCATTCGAACTTATATTTTCTGTCACCGGACCCGAACTGGCCGCCGAACCGGACACCGGCCGGCCGCTATTGTCGGAAGCCCCCATCGGCTCCATGGGGCCCCTGCCGTGACCACGGATCGGCCACACGTTTCGCCGCGAGGGCCTATGCGCCGTGCGCTCACTCTCGGCACGGCGATAACCGCCGCGCTTGCGCTCGTCCCGTTCGCCCCGGCCCAGACCACGGATCTCCCTCCCGAGCCGACCTTCACCCCCCGGTCGGCCATTGCGGACCGGGGTCCGCCTCCATCCAATCTGCCCGAGCCGGTAACTGTTTTCTTTCCGCCACCGCCCCCACCCCACGGCCGCACGATCGTCCGCAACCCAGCCCGGGCTCCCGCGGAACTCGCCGCCCACGTCAACGAGCTGTTCTATCCCGCGCTCGCCACGCGCCTGGACACCGGAAATCTCCGGGACGGCCTCCGGACCCGCCTCGATCAGCACCGGGCCACGAAGCTCGCGCTCCAGCACGAGCTTCGCGCGGAATTGAACCGGCTGCGCGACGCCAAACCGGCCACGCGCCTCGCGGAGCTCACGACGCTCAACCGCCGCCAGACACCCAAGCTGGTCGAGCTTGAGGCCGCCGCCGAGCAACTGCGGCGCGATCTCACCATTAGCCGCAGGACCTGGGGCGCCCTTCGCGAATGGCACCTGGGCAACGACGATCCGCGCGGCTATGCGCCGGGCGAAGTCGCCGAGGTGATGCGGGCCGCCGCATACGTTTCGGACGACTTGTCGCTGGATCAGCGCGGCTTGTTGCGCGAGATCGCGATCGAGCTGGAAACTCCCGCCGACTCCGCCGCCAACGCCAGCAAGGCCCAGCCCTACCTCTTTTTTCTCCCGTCCCCCGCGCGCGCGCTTTTGCCCGAAGACGTATCAGCCGGGGTCGCCGCCAGGCTCGCGACCTACCAGCCCAAAAAGTCCGCGCTTAAAAAAGAGCTCTACGACGCGGTCTACGCCCAGGATGGCGCAAAACTCGGCTTTCTCCGGCACCCCCTCAAACCCCTCGCCGAAAAACAAGCCGCCCGCTTCGCCGAACTGGAAACGCTCGCCGAGGAGATCCGTCGTGGACTCGACCCCTTCGTCGTTTCGCCTCCGCCCCTCGGGCGTTCGCCGCTCCCGCCCACCCTGCAGGCCCGCCTCGACCGCGCGGGCGCCGGCTTCCTGGCCGCGCAGAGAGAAGCCGCGGCGAGGATCGATGCTGTTGTCGGCGCTGCCCGGGAGGTCCGCATGACTTCGGATTACCGGTTCGAAAGCGGGCGGCTGACGTTTGCGGTGCGTCCCATTCCCGATCCGCGCGAAAGCAGAAGAGGGGTTGAGCGGGTCGACACGGTGCGGGCCGGGGTTGCCGCCGTGGCTGAAGCCTATGCCCTCCGTCTGGCCGACTTCGTCAGGGACCGGGAGACGATCCGAACCGAGGCCGTCGGGGCGCTTGGCGCCACCCGGACGGACCAAGTCGAGCCGGCGTTGGTCGCCGCGTTGTCCCTCGCCGCCGTCCGGGACACGGCGGATCTTTATCGCGAGTATCGCCTCGCGATCTTCCAACCCGGTCTTTCCCCGGAGCAGCGCCGGCTGCTCTTCGACGGTGCGATCGAACGACTCCAGCTGCCACTGCCGGGCGGCAAACGCCAGCCGATGAGTCGCTGACCGGCGCAGTGAGGCGGCGTGACGGTCCCACCGGCCCCATGAACTGCGGAAGCCAAAGTCTTGAACCGCTCCAGCGCCGATTAGCGAAGTTTACCTGCCTCTGGCGCAGCGCCGAAGGCGACCAGGGATCAGCGGTCAGTCCGTCTTGATTTGGTAACACTCGGCTCGTCCCGCCGGGCTGGGACACAGCCTCGCCCGGGCTACGACAAAAGGCCTACAGCGAGATCTTGATCCCCTTGCGGAGGTAGGTCGGCACGTCGAGGTCGTGGCCGTCGAAGAGATTGCGGTCGGTCTTCTCGAAATGGCCGCGACTCTCCACCTCGCCGAAACCGAATTCCTCCTGGGCGACCCTGGCCGCCGGCTCGCTTTTCGCCTCCGCCCCGCTCGCGCCCCGACCCGCCGTCGCGGTGAATTCCTCGGCGGACACGGCCGGCTGCGGCGGCGTGCTTCCCTCCGAGCGCACCGCGAAGTTGGTCTTTGACCGGGTGATGGGCACCGGCTTCCGGGCCGGCGCACCCCGGCCGCTCATCTCGCTCGTGCCGACAACGCAAACCTCGACGCGGCCCGGCATCGCCTCGTCGATCACCGCGCCCATGATGATGTGCGAATCGCGCCCGAACTGCTCGGTGATCGCGGTCATCAATTCATTGACCTTGGGCAGCGTGAGATCCGCGCCCCCGGTAATGTTCACGAGCAGCCGGTCGGCCTTCCGAGAAAACTCCGGGGTGTGCAGCAAGGGACAGAGCTTGAGGCTCGCGATCGCGTCGGCCACGGCGTTTTCTCCGGCGCCTTCGCCCAGGCCGAACAGCGTCTTGCCCCCTCGCTGCTGAAACGCCTGTCGCAGCGTCGCGAAGTCGAGATTGATCAGGCCGGTCTTGCACAGCATCGACCAGATCGATTTCACCCCTCGGCCGATCCATTCGTCCGCCCGGGCAAACGAGTCCAGGACCGTCTCGTTGTCCGCCGCTTCCTGCAGCAGCACGTCGTTCGGCAAGGGGATGACCGCGTCGCACACCTGACGTAACGCCCGCAACCCTTCCTCGGCCTGCTTCAACCGCCGCCCGCCCTCGAAACTGAACGGCAGCGTCACAAAGGCGATGACCAGCGCGCCCGCCTCGGCGGCGATCTCCGCGACAACCGGCGACGCCCCGCTGCCGGTGCCGCCGCCCATGCCCGTGACGAGAAACACCAAATCGCAATCCTTGACCACCGCGGCAATTTTTTCGCGGTCCGCCTCCGCGGCCTCGCGCCCCAAATCGGGATCGGCACCCGCCCCGAGTCCGCGCGTCACGCCCATGCCGATCAGGACCTTGTCCTGCACCGGGGAACTCGCGAGCGCCTGATAGTCGGTGTTGATGACGGCCAGCTGCAGCCGCTCGAGATTTTCCATTTTCAGCCGGTCGACGGCGTTCGAGCCGGCGCCGCCGACGCCCACGAGTTTGATCGCCACGTTGCGGTCGGCGAGCAGCGCGTGCTCCAGGGGAAGTTCGTTCAGATTCATGATGGCTGTTCTCCCGGGGATCAGGTGCTCGCGAAGAGCCGCTTCATGTTGCTGAGGAAGCTCCGGCCCGGGCGCACCGGCGCCGCCTTTTCCGCCTGGGAGCTCAAGCCGTAATACAGCAGCCCCAGCGCGGTGTGATAGCCGGGATCGCGCAAATTCTCGCTCACCGACGCGGGCGCCTCGCCCAGGTGGGCGGGCACGCCGAACACTTTCGCCGCGGCCTCGCCGATGCCCGCGAGTCGCGCCGTGCCACCCGTCAGGACCACGCCGGCGGCGCAGGTCTCCGGAGAAAACGCGTTGCCGAGTTTCTTCTTCACCACTTCGAGCAATTCCCAAGTGCGCGCGGCGGTGATCTGCTCGATCGCCAGCAGCGGAAACTGCCGGTCCCCGATCGCAAAATTTCCGTCGAGCCAGACTTTCTGCGCCTTGTCGCGCGTCTGCACGCTCGCCCGGCCGAAGCGCAGCTTCAGTTTCTCGGCCTGCCCTTCGGTCAACCGCAATCCGATGCTGAGATCGTTGGTCAGGTGCGCGCCGCCCACGGGCACCACGCCCGTCAGACGCGCACACCCGTCGCGGTAGAGCACGAAATCCGTCGTGCCCGCCCCGATGTCGATCGCCAGCACGCCGTGCTGCCGTTCCTCGGCCGAAGTCACCATGTGCCCCGAGGCGAGACTCGCGAGCACCAGCTCGCGAATTTCGAGATTAAATCCCCGGATCACGTGGATGTTATCGGCCAGCCGCTGCTCCTGACCGTGCACCGTCCAATAACCGACCTCGAGACGCTGCCCGACGAGATTCTCCGGGCTGCCCGGAACAATGCGACCGTCGACGCGAAAGGGACGCCGGATGTTGTGCACCACCATGCGGCCGGCGGGCAGTTCCTTGGAGCGGGCCAGATCGCACACTGTGCGGACATCCCCGGCGTCGATCATGTTGTCGGACGCCTTCACGCTCAACGACGCTTCGTTGTAGAAACCCTCGAGGTGGCCGCCGGTCTGGGCGAGGAAAACGAGATCGATGCGCTCGCCCGCCTCGCGCTCGGCCTGTTCGAGCGCGCTGTGCGTGCATTCGCTGGCGGCCTTGTAATCCACCACCGTGCCCTTGATCACTCCGCGGGACGTGCATTCGCCCCGCCCGATGATCGCGAGCTCGCGGCCGGTGTATTCGCCCAGCAGGACGGTAATTTTCGAAGTGCCGATCTCGACGGCGCCGATGAAGGTCGATCTAGAGTTCACGTTTGGGCTGGAAAAACTTGGCAGGAAAAGCGGGAAAAGCAGCGGCGGCGGGCTTGGCGGTCGGTCCGGCCTGCAACCCGCCCACCGGGGGCTCGGTGAGGGTGACCGGCACGTGGCGGCCGAGCGTGAGGTCGATCCGCGCCTGCACGGCCGGCCGGGTCGCCAGACTTTGCCACATGTAGTCGAGCTTGGCCAGCTGCCGGAAAAAATCGTCCGTGGCGCTGAAGACGATCGTCACCGCGTGCGGCGCGCGGGTGCGCACCTCGATTTGCCGATCGGACGCGAGCCGCTCGAGCGACACGACATGCCAGGTGTGGTAAAGGTGCTCCGCCTTCTGCCGGGCCTCCCTCAGCAGCTCGCCGATCGTCTCCATGCCGGCCAGGGGCAGAAATTGCTGGTTGCGACGCGTGAGGGCGACTCCAGCCAGCCACGGCAGGCTTTCGATCAGCTTCGGATCGTAGCCCGCGCCGGGAAACACCACGCCGTCCCGCGCCACCAGCAGCGGCCGGGCCTCGCCGGCGAGTCCGGCCATCACGCGGGCGATCGGGGTCCGCTCCGTCACCTGCACATTGAGGCGGTCGGGAAAACTGCGCGAAATGTTCGCGGTCAGAACCTGGCCATCCGCGAGCAACCGCGTGCGCAGCTGGAGCAGGTCGATTTCCATCAGCGAAATACTCTTCGGCAGCGCCAGGGTACGCGTCAGCCACTCCGGGTCGCGATCGAGCACGCCCTCCCGGTTCGTTTTCAACTCGGCCCGCTTCAACGGCACCGCACGGGCCGCCGCCGGCATCGACTTGGAATTCTCCCGCAGCGCCCCGGCCACCGCCCAGCCGCCCCAGGCCAGCGCTCCCGCGACGGCGACCGCCGCGGTGGTCCGAAACGTCGCCGCCAACAGCCGCCAACGACCCTCGCGCGACATGGCGCGCGGTTTCACCGGCTGGGAAATGTCTCTCCAGCTGCGGGTGACGGGGGCGTTGATCAGATCTTTGCTCACGAACGAACGGCGGCAACTGCCAGGCGAAAACGCTCCAGGGCGGGTGAAACCAGCTCGCGAACCAGTCCGGCAAAATCGATCCCCACGCAGCGCGCGCTCATCGGCAGCAGACTGGTTTCCTTCATGCCGGGCAGCGTGTTGATTTCCAGCAAATAAAGCTCGTGCTTCGCGGTGAGGATGAAATCCACGCGCGCATAGTCGCGACAGCCGCATGCCGCGAACGCCGTCTCGGCCGCCGCCTGCGCCGCCGCGGTTATTTCCGCGGCCAGCGGCGCCGGGGCGAAATATTCCGTGAGGCCTTTGGTGTATTTGCTGGTGAAATCGTAGACGCCGGACTTCGGCCGGATCTCGACGACCCCCATCGCACCGCCGTTCAGCACTCCGATCGAAAGTTCGCGGCCGATCAACCGCGGCTCGATCAGCCACGAGCCGCGCCCGATACTGTCCAGTTTGGCGGCCAGCTCGGCTTGGTTCGCGATGATGCCCAGACCCACGCTGCTGCCCTCGTTGTTGGGTTTGACGACCAGTTGCTCACCGAGTTGCGCGACCACGGTCGCGGCCGCCGGTTTGCCTTCCGCGGTGAAAACCACCGCCGGCGCCACACGCACGCCGTGGCGCGCCGCCGCCTCCTTGGTGAGGGTCTTGTCCATCGTGAGCGCGCTGCTCGCCGCATCGCACCCGGCATAGGTGACGCCCGCCGCGTCCAGCAGCCGCTGCATCCCGCCGTCTTCGCCAAAGGTGCCGTGCAGGGTCGAGAACACCACGTGGCGGGCGGGATCGAGCCCGGCGGGCAGCGCATCCGCGTCGATCTCGAAGAGCCGCGTGGGAAACGAGCGGGCGAGCGCTTGGGCCGAGGCCCGGCCGGAGCCCAGCGAGACTTCGCGTTCCGCCGAAGTCCCACCGGCAAACACCGCAACGATTGGCGCCAACATGCTCATGAGTTCACAAGACCTCCTCCCACCGCTTTCCGTAAAGCAAGACTTCCGGCTCGAGTTCCACGCCTTTCATCTGGCGCACCCGGGCCCGCACGCGGCGCACCAGTTCGAGCACGTCCGCGCCCGTCGCCTGGCCGCGATTCACGATGAAGTTGGCATGGATGGGAGAGACCTCCGCATCGCCCACCCGCTCGCCTTTCAACCCGCACTCGTCGATCAACCGCCCGGCGGACGTCCCGGGGGGATTCTTAAAAATGCAACCGGCACTCGGCTCCCGCGGCTGCGATTCGTGTCGCTTGCGCGCATAGGCGTCCATCTGCCGTTTGACCGCGTCCGCGTCCGCCTGCGCCGCCGGCCGCAGCAGCGCCCCGAGGGCCACCGCGTCGTGCAATTCCGCGCAGTGCCGGTAGTCGACGTGCATGGCGGCCCGCGCGAACGAGGTGACCTCGCCCGTGATCGACATCACCCGCACCTCCTCCACCACATCGAACATCCAGCCGCCCATCGCGCCGGCATTCATCCGCAGCGCGCCCCCGACCGAGCCCGGAATCCCCTCGAGAAACTCGAAGCCGACCAGCCCCGCCCGCGCCGCCAGCCCACACAAATTTTTCAACCGCAATCCCGCCCCGGCCCAGACCCGGCCGTCCGGCCGCGGCTCGAAACGCGCCCAGACTTCGTGCGCGAGCGAGATCACGAGGCCGTTTACGCCCTCGTCGGGCACGATCAGATTCGACCCGCGCCCGAGGAAAAACACTTCCACGCGACGGACGTCCGCCGCCCGCAGGAGCGCCTGCAAATCGGTCTCGCTGGCCGGTTCGGCATAGAGGCGCGCCGCGCCCCCGACACGCATCGTGGTTTTGGTCGCGAGCGCTTCCTCGCGCTTCACCTTTGTGTCGCTGGAGACCAGCGCGCGCCACGCGGTGGCTAGGGCGTCCCACTGCGCGCCGCGGGCCACCTCGCTCCGGAAAACCTCCAACCACTCCCGCGCCTTGCGGTCGATGTCCCCCGCGCCGACGAACGCCACGAGATCGCCGCGCCGCACGTCGCGGGCCAACGCGCCGAAAAATCCCGCGTCGCCCCCCGGCAGGTAACTCACGCCCAGCGCGGGCGTACTCCGCACGAGTTCGGCGTAAATATCCGCCGTCGTACCACCCGCCATCGGCGCCTCTCCGGCGGCATAAACGTCGAGCAGGTGCACCCGGTCGCTCGCGGCGAGCGCCGCCGCGAACTCCGTCTTGAACTGCGCCGTGCGGCTGAACCGATGCGGCTGAAAAATCACAACCAGCCGGCCGGCCTCGCCAACGCGGCGGCGCAAACTCGCCAGCAGGGCGCGAATCTCGGCCGGGTGATGGGCGTAGTCCTCGAGCACGGTCACACCGTTCGCCGCGTGCAGCACCGTCTGCCGCCGCCGCACGGCGGGGTAATCCGCCAGCGCCCGCGACGAAATCTCCACGCCCATCAGTTGGGCCGCCGCGAAGGCGGCCACGGCATTGGCGGCATTGAATTCACCCCGGGCCCGAATGACCGCTTCCGTCGCCGGCAGTTTTCCGCCCAGCCGCAACGTCGTACGCTCACCTGCTTCGGCGATGATTTCCCCGCGAAAATCGCCGGCCCGTCCGAACGTGAGACACGGTCGCGGCTGCTTCCCCGCCAGCCGCGCGCTGAGCGAGCATGCATCCGAGATCAGCACGGCGCCCCGCGTCCGCCCCAGCAGGGCCCCAAACGTCGCCTCGAGGTCCGCCAGCCGCGGATAAAAATCGGGGTGATCCCAGTCGAGATTCACCACCACGGTGATCTCCGGCGAAAATTTTTCGATCGTGCCATCACTCTCGTCGATCTCGGCCACGACCCATTCGTTGGAACCGGCCCGCGCCGGCGGAGTGTCGTCCGCAAACAGCCCACCGAGCACATAGCCGGCGGGAAAATTCGCGCGGAGCAGGGCCGTCACGAGCATCGCCGTCGTTGTCGTCTTCCCGTGCGATCCGCAGATCGCAACCAGCTTTTTATCCCGCACCGCCTCGGCCAGCAATTCGCCCCGCCGCACCAGCGGCAGGTTGCGCTCGCGGGCCGTGAGATAGGCCGGATGCGTTTTCGCGATTGCCGAGGAATAGGCCACCAGATCGCAGTGGGTCGCGGGCTGACCCAGCGTGACCCCCCCGCGCGTGAGGGCCGTCCGCATCTCGTCGGTCAACGCGTCATCCTCGCCCGTGACCTCGAATCCGAGCCGCGCCAGGTAGATGGCGAGCGGGCCGACGCCCATGCCGCCCACGCCGACACAGTGGATGCGGCGCACGTCGCGACCGAACAACGCGGGGGAGGTTTCGGGTCTCACCGGCGGACTCCCGGATCTTTCCTGTCCGCCATCCGGCGGGAGCGGCCTATGGCAACGGCGTTCATGCGGTGGCCGGCCGGACGTGATCTGTCACGCCCGAACGCGCGGCGATCTCCTCGATGTCCCGCAGGAGCAGGTCGAGGGAACTCACGCGGTCCATCCGTTGCAGGTTGCCCCGGAATTTGCGCAGCAACCAGTCGTTGAAAATGACATCGAACACCTCAGCGCCCAGCCGGCCGATCTCCGTCTGCTCAATCACCAAGCCCCCACCCTGGCGCTCGAAAAACGCCGCGTTCGCGCGCTGGTGATCGTCGGCCGCCTGAGGATAGGGCACGAGGATCGCCGGAGTCTCGCAGCGGATCAACTCGGCCAGCGTGCCGGCGCCGGCGCGGGAGACGACGAGATCGGCCGCCGAAAGCAGGTCCGCAATCTGGTCGCTGAACGCCGCAAAAATCGCCCGCACCGGCTGACCGGTCTTCGTCGTGCCCTCGATCACACCTTCGGTGCCCTTGCTCAGGCCCATCACGCAATAAACCTGGATACCCTCGGCGGCGAATGCGGGCCACTGGCTCCGGATCCAGTCGTTGAGCGCACCCGACCCCTGGCTGCCCCCGAGAATGACGAGCAGACGCTGGTTTGCGTCCAAGCCCAGGGCCGCGCGGGCCGTGGCCTGCGGCCGACGAACCATCTCGCGTCGCACCGGCAGCCCGCAATGCCGGGTCGCGACGGAGCGGATGCCCGGAATCCGGATACCTAGCGGTAAATAAACCCGCTGCGCAAACCGCCCGAACGTCCGGATCGCGAGGCCGGGCACGCGATTGGATTCGTGCATCGCGGCCGATACGCCCCGGAGCCACGCCGCCAGCATCAACGGGACCGAGGTGAATCCGCCGAAGCCCACGACCGTATCGGGCCGCATATCGCGCAGCAACCGCCAGCAAAACCAGAAAGCCCGCGCCTGAGAAACCGCGCAGCGCAGCAATGCGAGCGGCCGCCAGGAGAACCCCGTGCCCGGCATCCGCTCGAAACGCAGCCGGGGATATTTTTCCAGCAGGCGGGCATCGACCTTCTTCTGACTGACGAGCAGCAGCGATTCATGCCCCCGTGCGGCGAGCCCCTCGGCCAGCGAAATACCCGGCGAGAGATGCCCGCCCGTACCGCCACAGGAAATGAGAAACTTGCTCATGTCAGACGCTCCTTCTCGTTGATCTGGTTCGCCGTCGTTATCCGTTTCGCCCGGGCCATGGCCGAATCGGGGTGCCCGCCAGGGTCGAATGGAGGGAAAAGTGTTTCATGCCAGCACCTCGCGCATGGCCCGTGTTTCCTCCCGCAGCGTCGCCCGGCCCCACGTGCGTTGGGTGTTTAGGATGATGCCGAGCAGCGTGCCCATCAGCAGGAGATTCGAGAGTCCCGCGCTGATGAAGGGCAGGGACATTCCCTTGGTGGGAAAAACTCCCGTTACGACGCCGAGGTTAATCAGCGCCTGCAGACAGATCAACAGGAGGCAGCCCGTCACGAGCAGAAAGTGGAAGAGATTGGGCGCGCGCCGCAGGTGGAGCAGGCCCGCCACGAAGATGATCGTAAACAAAACCACCACGCTGACGGTGAACCAGAGGCCCAGTTCCTCGCCGACGACGGCGAAGATCATGTCGGTATGCGCTTCGGGGAGATAACTCAGTTGCTGCCGGCCCTGCCCGAGCCCGGCGCCCTCGACTCCACCGACGGCAAAGGCGGCCAGGCCCTGCCGAAGCTGGTAGGATTTCTCCTCGCTCAAAAATTCCATCATGCGGCGCAGCCGGTTGGGGTTGTGGGCGATGAGGCCGCCGAAGGCCGTGCCGACGACCACGAGCGTCGGCACGATATAGCGCCACTTCGCGCCCGCCATGAAGAGCAGCACGAGGCCCACCGCAAACATCAGCGCCGCGGTGCCGAAATCGGGCTCGAGGATCACGAGCCCGGCCGCGCCGCTGATCAGCGCCAGCGGCCAGAAAAAACCGCGCTGCAACTCGCCGATGCGCGTCTGATTCAGGGCCAGATAGTGCGCGAGACAGAAGACCAGACCGAGCTTGGCAAACTCCGAAACCTGAATCACCGCCGGACCCAAGCCGAGCCAGCGGCGCGCCCCACCCCGCCAGACGCCCACATGCGGAATGAGCACCAGTACCAGCAGGACCGCGAGGGCGCCACCGAACCACCAAGCATAGCGGCGGGCGTAGTCGAGGTTGATCCGGCTCGCGACGAAGCACAGTCCCATCGCCGCCGCCACGCCGACCAACTGTTTGTTCAGGTAGAAATACGGCCCCTGCTTCATCGCCGCGCTCGCGCTGAAAAGAATCGTCAGGCCCAAAAGCGTCAGGCCGAGCGCGCAGACGATGATGACCGTGGCCGGATTGAGCAGGGACCGGGCGGAAGTGTCGGCGGGCGGGATGCTGGGCATGGGCGGCAACGAATTAGTTGTTCTTCGGCGCCGGCGTCATCGGGTTGTCTTCGACTTTGATGACGGGAACGTCGCCCGGGTTTGAAGCTGGTGCGGACGCGGAGGCATCGAGAATATTGAAGATCGGCTTGCTTTCGGGGTCCTTGGCCGCGGGGTCGGCGGTCTTCGCCCCGGATTTGCCCGCGCCCTTGGCCGCGGCGCCCGCTGGCTGCCAGCCGGGAATGGAAAGCTCCACGCCGGCCCGGATTTTTTGCGGATCGGAAATGTTGTTGGCGACGGCGATCTCGCCCTGCTTCACTCCGTAGATCCGCGCGATCGTCCCGAGCGTTTCGCCGGGCTTGACCACGTGCTTGACGCCATTGCCCGCCACGGGCGCCGATCGGAGACTCTCCGCCGGCTTGGCCGCACCGGTCGTGCCGTTGGTGACGTTGCCGGTTGCCGCAGCGGCCGGAGCCGCCGAAACGGATTTCCCGGGCATGATGAGCTTCTGGCCCACGTGCAGCGCGACGTTGGTCTTCAGGTTATTGGCGGCTGCGATTTGCGCATAGGGAATATGAAATTTCTTCCCGAGATCCCAGAGGGTGTCTCCGGCCTTCACCGTGTAGGTGGTCGCCGGCGTGACGTCGGTGACCGGGATCGTCTGCAAGGTGGAGGCGGCAGGAGAACCGGGCCGGGTCGGCACGAAACGCACCCCGCCCGAAGTCGTAGAGTCCGTCGCCGGCGCATCCGGATTGAACGTGACGGGGGCGGCGCTTACCGGCGAGGACGCGTTCTTCGGTTCGCTAAAGGGGAGGCGGACCGAGGCCGGCGGCTCGGTCTTGGCGACCGTATCGATCGGAGCCGGCATCGGCTTCGACGTCGAACTGCATCCCGGATTGGCAAAAATCAGGATGAGGGCAAACAAATGGATGCCGATGACGATGCCGAAAATCTTGAGGACTTTCATATTAAGAATGGTTGATTGGGTTGTGAAGACTTGGGAAGTTGAATGCTATCTCAAACTGACGGGCGAAGCACCGAGCTCGCATACTAGGCTTTCGAATTGGTTCCCCCGGTCCTCGTAATTGCGGAACATGTCGAAACTGGCGAAGCCGGGACTGAGCAAAACGTGATCGCCCGGCACGGTCAGCTCGGCCGCCCGACGCACGGCGTCGGCCAGCGAGCCGCAGCGAGTATGGGCCACGCGAAACGCCGAGCAATGAAATGCGAGCTCGGGGGCCGCTTCGCCCAACAGGACGGCGTGCTTCACCCGCGGCGCGATGCGATGCACGAATCCGGCCAGGTCGCCCCCCTTCGGCTTGCCGCCGGCGATCAGCACCACCGGCGTGGAAAAACCCGCAAGCGCCGCCTCGACCGCGTGGAAATTCGTGGCCTTTGAGTCATTCCAATACGTCACGCCTTCGACGGCCGCGACGCGGGCCAGCCGGTGCCGGCCCAAGTGAAAACTCCGCGCTGCGGTGTACAACGCCGCCTCGTCGTAACCGGCCGAACGCCACCATGCGGCGGCGAGCAGAAAATTTTCGCGCTGGGGATAGTTCGCAAAAACGGTGCCGGCGAGCCGCTCGTCCGCCGGCTGACCTTCGGTCGGTACCGCCGCCCCCGGCGGCAGCGTCCGGCCGAATTTCTGCGCATAGCCTTGCACCGACGTGCCGGCGAAGACCGCGCCGCCGGCCCCCTTGGCCGTGGCGGTGTGCACAACGAGATTCCATTTCGCGCTGAAGTAGCTCTCGAGGCCCGGATGGCGTTCAAGGTGGTCCTCGGCGAAATTCGTCCACAGCAGCGCATCCACCCGGAAGTGGCCGAGCGTCTCCGCTTGGAACGAACTCACCTCGCAAATCGCCAAGGCCTCCCGTTTTCCGCCCGCCTGCTCCGCGGCGAGCTGCGAAAGCGGATGACCGATGTTGCCCGTCGCATGCGCCTTGCGACCGACACCCTGGAGCGCGTGGGTCAAAAATTCCGTCAGCGTGGTTTTTCCGTTCGTGCCGGTGATGGCGATCACCCGGCCGCGCCAGAAAAGGGAACCGAAATCGAGTTCACTAAGACAGGCCGCACCGGCCGCGCGGGCGCGTTTGAGCCACGGATGCTCCGGGAGAAATCCCGGGGAGACGATCGCGAGCGCGTGCCGCCGGGCGGCCGCTGCCGTCAATTCGACGCCGCGCGCGTCGTAGACGACCGCCGGCACGGCCAGTGCCGCCAGCAGGGCGCGCACGCCCTCCCCGCTCACGCCGCCGCCCAGGATGGCGACGGGCTTCGCCAGCAGGGGCGCGAGGAAATCGGGCGGCGCAGGCAGCATGCTAGAGCAGGATCAACTGGCGGCCGGAGGCCGGGGCCTGGTCGGTCGCGCTGGCGGACTCAACGCCGGTTTCGGCGCGGTCGTCGGCCCAGCCGCCCCGCGGGGTCCGGGGAACGTGGTCCGACACGATGGCGCGAATCGGCACGTCCAGCAGGCGCAGGACCGAGGTCCGTTGCGCCATCAAGGCCGGACCCGAAACGCGGATAACTTGAGCGGATGATTTCATGGTTAGCGAAGCTTGAGCGTGGCGAGGCCGGCGAGCGCGCAACCGATCGAGAGCACCCAGAACCGGATTACGACTTTCGTCTCCGGCCAGCCTTTTTTCTGAAAATGATGGTGGATCGGCGCCATCAGGAAGAGCCGGCGGCCCGTCCCAAAACGTTGGCGGGTGTACTTGAACCACCCGACTTGCAGCACGACCGAGAGCAACTCCCAGACGAAGATGCCCCCGACAATCACCAGTGTGAACGGCTGGTGAATCATAAAAGCTATGACACCGATCACCCCCCCCAGCGGGAGTGAGCCGGTGTCGCCCATGAAGACCTCGGCGGGATGCGAGTTGAACCAGAGAAAGGCCATGCAGCCGCCGATGAGCGCGCCGCAGATCACGGCCAGTTCGCCGGTGCCCGGCACATGGCTGATCAGCAGGTACTCGGAGAGAAAAATGTGATCGGCCAGGTACGCCATGATCGCGAAAACCAGCACCACCGGAATGGTGCAGCCCACGGCCAGGCCATCGAGCCCGTCCGTCAGGTTGATCGCGTTGCTGAACCCGACGATCCAGAGATAAATCAGCACGAGCAGCAGCCACCACGGCATCTGCGTGATCACGGCGTGCTTCACGAACGGCACCCAGAATTCGCGGATCTTCGTCGCGCTCAGCGGATGCCAGAACAGCACACCGAGGGCGACGAGCGTCACCACGGATTGCCACAGGATCTTTTCTCGCGAAGAGATACCGTCGCGGTTCTTGTGCACGACCTTGAGGTAGTCGTCGCGGAAACCGGGCACCGTCAGTGCAGCGTAGACAAACAGGCTGACCAGCACCCAGACATTGGGGATCGCCCAGAGCACGGCGCTGGTGAAGACGGAAAAGAAAATGATCAACCCGCCCATCGTTGGCGTGTGCTTCTTGTCGGAATAGGTGTCGCCCAACGATCCGGTCCGGTCGTCGATGTAGCCGTGCCCGAATTTCAGCTCGCGGAAACGCCGGATCAGCATCGGGCCGATCACGAATCCGATGATGAGGGCCGTCGCGGCGGCGAGCCCGGTCCGAAAAGTGATCGAACGCAGCAGGCGAAGCGGCCCGAAATAGGCGTCGTAATCGGCGAGGTAGCTCAGCATCGCAGCCCCCTTACCTGCGCCCGCGCCCGGCCCCCGCCCACCACCCGCGCCGCGGTGCCCGGCCCATATTTATCCGACTCGGAGTGAGGATGCTCGTGCTGCATAGCCGGGTTGAATCAGTGCGAGGAGGTCACCAAGGCGCCGGGAGAACCCAAGACGTGTTCCAGCTGGTACCGCCGGCTGCCTTTGATGAAAACGGCCCCGTGCCAGTCGGCGAAACAAGCGGCCACCGGATCGAGGGAGGACACGATTTGAACCGGAAGCGCGCCTTCGCCCCGCTCGCGCAAACCCGCCGCGATCTCCTCCGCGTGCGTGCCGACGGCGAACAGCCGGTCGAATGCGCGCAGCGGAATCGAACGGCCCAAGGTCCTGTGATGCGCCGCCGCTTCCGTCCCAAGTTCCTCCATGCAGCCGATCACGTAGAGCCGCGGCTCGGCGGCCGGCGCGATCGCGTCAAAGGTGGTCAGCGCATCGGCCATCGAGGCCGGATTGGCGTTGTAGCAATCGAGGTAAAGCAGGCGGCCCGCCTCGCGCCGAATTTCCCCCCGGAGCTTGGTGGCCTGCCATCCGGACAAGCGCCGCTGAATCAGGTCGCGCGGAATCCCCAGCCAGAGCGCCGCACCGATCGCCAGCGCCGCGTTCTGCGCCATGCCATCCGACACCCGGCGGAAGGTGAACGCCAGCGGCGGCGGCGGGCCATACGCCAGCGCCACCGCCGTCCCATCGCCGCGTTGGGTGATGGCAAAATGAACTTTGTCGTTCGGCGGCTCGGCCGGCCGGATCACATCCGCGCGCTCCAGAACCATCGTGCGGACGCCGAGATCGCGAAACGCCGCGAATTCGGCCGTGGCATTCGAAAAGATCGCCACGCCGCTCGCCCGGGTCGCCGCCGGCAATACCGCCTTTTCGCGCGCGACGCCGTCGATTCCGCCCAGATCCTGCGTGTGCGCCGGCCCGACCAGGGTGATCAGGGAAACGTCCGGCGCGATCATCTCCGCCAGCGGCCTCATCTCGCCCGGCGCACTGATGCCGGCCTCGATCACCGCGAACCGGTGGATCGCCGGGTCAAGCCGCGTGAGGGTGAGCGGCACGCCGAGGTGGTTGTTCAGGTTCCCCTCGGTCGCGAGCACGCCGCCGGTTTCGTTCCCGAGCAGCAGCGCGAGCAATTCTTTCGTCGAAGTCTTGCCGGCGCTCCCGGAGATCCCGATCACCGGGCCGGGAAACCCCCGGCGATGTTGGCGTGCGATCGCCTGGAAAGCGGCCAGCGGATCGGGGACCACCAACTGCGGCAACCCGCTCGCCGGGTTTGGCGCGGCCACCAGCGCCGCCCCGGCACCCGCGGCCTGGGCGGCGGCCAGAAAAGCGTGCCCGTCGCGCCGGTCGGTCTTGATGGCGACGAAAACCTGCCCGGCACGGAGTTCGCGCGTGTCGACGGCGAAGCCCGTAAGCGGCGAGGCCGGCTGGGCCGTCCATCGGCCGCCGGTCCATCGCGCAAGTTCGTCGGGCTGAAACGCGGGCATCGGGAACTAGGGTTTGGGCGCCTTGCTGCCGAGCAGCTCGCGCACCACCTGCCGGTCGTCGAAGGGAAACACCGTGTCGGCAAACTCCTGATGACTCTCGTGGCCCTTGCCGGCGATCAGCAGGCAGTCGCCCGGTTTCGCCACGTCCAGCGCGAGGCTGATGGCCCGGCGGCGATCGTCGATCCACGTGATTTTCTGCGGAGCAGTGACCCCAGCGCGCATGTCGTCGAAGATTTGGGCGATGGCCTCCGTGCGCGGGTTGTCGGCGGTGACAAACGCAAAGTCCGCAAACTCCTGCACCGCGCGCGTCATCAACGGACGCTTGGTGCGGTCGCGATTACCGCCGCAGCCGAACACCACCAGCAGGCGGCCGGGCGTGATCGCCCGGAGCATGCCGAGCGCGTTGCGCAGCGCATCGTCGGTATGAGCATAGTCGACGAGCACGTTGAAGGCCTGCCCCTCGTCGATCCGTTCCATGCGGCCCGGCACGCCCTTGAAAGCCCGCAGCCGGGCGAGAAATACCACGGGATCGCGCCCCAGGCACCAAGCCGTGGCAATCGCGGCTAGCAGATTACTGACGTTGTAGCGGCCAATAAGCGGGGCATCGAGGTCGAGGGTGCCGCCCGGCCAGACGAGCCGGAACGTCGTGTGGGTGAAATTGAGCGTGATGTTTTCCGCCCGCACGTCGGCGCGCGGATTCTCCCCGAAGGTCACGAGCCGGGATTGCCCTGCCTGCGCCGTCACCAGCGCCGCGAGTTTTTCGCCGCGGGGATCGTCGAGATTGACGACGGCAACCTTGGGCGGCGCGCCGGTCTCCCCGGTAAAGAGCCGGGCCTTCACGGCAAAATAGGCGTCGAGCGTCCGGTGGTAATCGAGGTGGTCGCGGGTCAGATTCGTGAAAACCGCGGCGCTGAAATTCAGTCCTCGCACCCGCTGCTGGTCGATGCCGTGCGAGCTCACCTCCATCACGGCCTGGCGGCAGCCGGCATCGCGCATCTGCGCCAGCATCCCGTAAATATCCAGCGATTCGGGCGTGGTACGGAACGAGGGCACCGTGCGGGCACCGAGGTCATAGTTGATGGTGCCGAGCAGGCCGACGCGCTGATCGCCGTTGAGAAAGTGCTTCAGCAGGTGCGCCACCGTCGTCTTGCCGTTGGTGCCGGTCACGCCCACCACTCCGAGATCGCGGTCGGGAAACTTGTAGAAACGCTGCGCCACCAACGCCAGGGTCGCGCGGGCGTCGGCCACTTGGATGAACGTGACCCGGCCCGGCGGATGCGCGGGCATCTTTTGCGTCACCAGCGCCACCGCGCCCCGGCTCATCGCCTCGTCGATGAACGAAGCGCCGTCCGCCCGCAGGCCCGGCAGCGCGAAAAACAGCGCCCCGGGCACCACCCGGCGGGAATCGATCACGAGACTCGAGATCGGCCGGTCGAGCGGACCCTTGACGGCGAGGATCTCGTCGTCGTGAAAATAATCGGAGAGCTTCGGAGCCATCTTGAAAACACGATTCACCGCCAGCGACTCGCGGCGGGTGCGGCGGGCCGGGGGCGATTGAAACGCGTGGATGAGGGAATAGTTGGCAGAAAGATAACCGATCACCGGCGGCCTTCTTCGTTCGCCGCGATCAGCGGGGGACGCGCCACCGAGCCGGCCGGTTTGATATCGAGAATAGGAATTAACTTTTCGCCGATGGACCGGAACGACGGTGCGGCCACGCTTTTGCCGTAGGCCACGCCACCCAGCGCCTTGGCGACAGCATCATCCACGATCACGGAAATCGCAACCTGCCGCTCGCCCGGGCGCGCGGTCGCGGGAAAAAATCCGACGAACGAGGCCACGTGATGCTTGGTCGAGTACTCCAGTTTCTTCTTCCCATTGGCGAGGACGACCTCCTCGAGTTTCTGCGTCGTGCCGGTTTTGCCCGCGACATCGAACCCCTCGATCGCCGCCTCCGGCGCGGTGCCTTCCTTCGAAGCCACCCTCATCAGCATGCCCGCCAGGGTGCGGGCCGTGGCCTCGGACACCACTCGGCCGAGTTCGACGCGATCGTAACGATAAACGACCTCCTCCGCGGCATCGCGAATCTGGCGAATCACCTGCGGCCGGTAGAGCACTCCGCCGTTCGCGATCACGGACATCGCCTGATGCATCTGCAGCGCGGTGGCCGAAATCGAATGGCCCATCGGGATGCGCGTGATGTCGATCGGGTCCCATTTTTCGACCGGCCGGAAAAGCCCCCGGACTTCGCCGCCCACCGGGAAACCCAGCGTACGGCCGAAGCCGAAGGCGCGGGCGTAGCGATTGAGCCGTTCCTCACCGAGGAGCATGCCCAGCTGCGCGGCCCCCTTGTTGCTGGAATGGGCGATGATCTCGGCCACGTTCAGCGGATAGGTGAAACGGTGGTCCTCGCGCGGAAGCTTCAGGACGAAGGTCTTATTCGATTTAGGATTCGTGTACTCTTTGCTCTCCAGCGAACAGTCGAAGACCGTGTCGCGGGTCACCAGTCGTTCCTCCAACGCGCCGGCGGCGGCCACGATCTTGAAAACCGAACCCGGCTCATAGACGTCGGCAACGGCCACGTTTTTCATCCGTGCCTCCTCCGCTTTCGACACTTTCCGGTATTCGTTGAGATTGAAGGTCGGGTAGTTCGCCATCCCGAGGATAAACCCGGTGCGCGGATCGCTCACGATGATCGTCGCCTTCTGCGGCTCAAAGCGCTCGGCGAGGCGACGCAATTCCTGCTCGATCACGTCCTGCACCATCGCGTCGATCGAGAGCATGACGCTGTAGCCATCGGCGCGGGGCACCTCGCGCGTGTTGAACTGGGCGAGTTCGCGCCGGCGGCCGTCGCGCTCCCCCACCCTCCAGCCGTTCTGGCCGCGCAGATAAAAGTCCGTGTAGAACTCGATGCCTGAAACCGGCCGGCTCTCGCGATCGACATAGCCGATCAGGTGCGCCGCCAGTTGATCGTTCGGATACTTCCGCCGGTAGACGCGGTCGCCGGTAACGCCCTTCAGGCCGAGCGCCTTGATCTCGGCATAAAGCTGCTCGGAAACATTTTCGCGGAGCTTGACCCACTTGATCTCCCGGGACCCCGATTCGCCGGCCGCCGGTTCCAGTTCGGTTTCGTCATCCTCGGCGGCGCCGGGCGCGGCGGCCACCGGGGCCTTGGTGAGATCGAAATTAAACACCAAGCCCGCGGGACCGGCCGCAGGCGCCGCCGGCGCGGACACCGGCGAACCGGCCGCGCGAAACTTGGTGGTGAAAATACGCCGCAACTCAGCCTCGGGCAGGCCGATCAAGGCGGCGAGCTTGGGCCACTTCTGCTTTTCGCGATCCGTCTCGACGAGGGCGCTGGGATCGACGCCCAGCACGATCGACGAATGACTGGTCGCGAGCACGGCGCCGCGCGCATCGACAATGTTGCCGCGGCGCGCGGGTTCGACGATCAGCTGCCGTCGCACCTTGCCGATCGAGCTCAGCGAATCCTCGCGATCGACGACATGGAGCCAGTAGAGCCGGCCCGCCAGTCCGGCGAAACAGGCGAGCATGCCGGTCGCCAGCAGAATGATGCGGTAGCTCGAAGCGAAGCCCCTGGACATGGGTTTCACGGGCCGAGGGCGAGGCGAACCGAGACGGTCGCCGCCGGGTTATTTTCTCCGCGATCGTAGAGACCGAGGTTGGCGCGGGCGCGGAGCCGGCGCACGAGATCGACCGTGACATGCACCACCTGCGTCTCGCTGACCGGCACCAATCCGATCCGCCAGTCGGTGTTGCGCTGGCGGAGCAGCGCGGGGCTCTGCTCGCTTTCCACGAGCGCGGCCGTTTCGTCGGTGCGCCGTTTGATCTCCGCGAACTCCGCCGCCAAGACGCGCCGGGCGTTGGCCGTGAGCGAAATCTGGTGGCGCATCCAAACCGTGCCGAGCCCGATGGTGCCGCCAAAGCAGATCGTCACCAGCAGGCAGAGGATGACCTGGTTCACGAAGGCGTGCGTGTCGTTTTTTCTCATCGGGGGCGGGAGGCGGCGCGGCGAACGGTCAGAGTTTGCGGAGCGCGCGCAGCTTGGCGGAGCGGCTCCGGGGATTGGCGGCGACTTCGAGCTCACCCGGCGTCACGGGCCGGCGGGTCAGCGGCTCGGCCAGCTTCACCCGGAAATCCTGCGGCGTATTGTCGGCCGCGCTTTCCGGCTGTCCGCACATGCGGCGAAAGAACTGTTTGACCGGGCGGTCCTCCAGCGAATGAAAGCTGATCACACACAGCACGCCACCGGGAAACTGGACCCCCGGAGGGGCGAGCTTCGCGAACGCGGCGGGCAAAGCGCGCTCGATCGCGCCAATCTCATCGTTCACCGCGATCCGGATCCCCTGGAATGAACGGGTGGCCGGATGAATCTTCGAGGCGAACCGGTCGCGGGCGGGAATCGCCTCCGCGATGATTTGGGCAAGGGTCGCCGTCCGGGCGAGCCCGCCGGTGCCCCGGGCCGCCAGGATCGAACGCACGACCCGCCGCCAGTTTTGCTCCTCGCCAAAATCACGAATCGCGCGGGCGACCATCTCCTCGGTGGCCGTTTCCAGCCACGTGCCGGCCGGCACGCCGCTGCGGGGATCCATGCGCATGTCCGCCGGCGCATCGTGCCGGAACGAGAACCCGCGCGCCGTTTCGTCGAGCTGAAACGACGACACCCCGAGGTCGAAAAGAATGCCGTCGAAGCCGTCCATCGGCAATTCCGCGAGGCGCCCGAAGTCTCGGTCGACCAGCGCGAATCGGCCGGGAAACTCTTCGCGCAACACCGCCGCCCGTTCGGCCGCGGCCGGGTCGCGGTCCAGGGCGATCACGTTCACCGCGGGCGCGGCCTCAAGCAGCGAGCGGGTGTGACCGCCACCGCCAAACGTACAATCGAGGTACCGGCCGCCCGCATTCGGCGCGAGGAGTTCGAGCACCTCGTGCAGCAAAACGGGTTGGTGGCCGGGCGTCATGGTCGCGGCTGAAAGGTCATCGCGCGCCGGGGCCATCCGTTGCACTCCTCGGGTTCGCGGTTTTGGTTCGCGGCACGACCCGCAGCACAAGGGCATCGCGCACCCGGGGCGTGACCCCTCGGGTGGAAAAAGCGGCGCCATCCCCCGCATCGATCCAGGCGGGATACGGCCGGCGCGACGCCGCGGAAGCGGTCAGCGCCGATTCGCGACGGGGCAGACCGTTCGAGGCGGGTTTAACTTGAGCGGTGCGGCGCATTTTCAGATGTCCAGCCGGCGCATGAGGTCGCCGAAATTCTCGCCCGCCGTTCGCGCTTCCTCCTGCTGCCACCGCGCGGGGCTGTAGATATTAAATTTGGTGAGCGACCCGACGAGGACCGCGTCCTTGTCGATCCCCGCATGCGCCAGCAGCGGGCTCGCGAGACCGATCCGGCCGGCCTTGTCGAACGAGAAGCCCTGGGTTTGAGAGAAAAAACGCGCGGCAAAAGCCTGGGCGGCCGCATCGCTCAACCTCATGTCCGAGAACTTGGCGTGCAGTTTTTCCACCTCAGAAGGCGGAAGCACGGCGATGTAACCGTCGGGATGTGGGGTCGCGAGAAAAGTGTCCTCCTCCGCGTGGGCATAGCGCCACGCCGACGGGATCGTGAGCCGAGCCTTGTCGTCGAGCGAGTGCCTGAAAAGGCCTGTATAAAACGCTTTGCCGGACTGTGCCATGTGGGATGCCGGGGCAGAAGCGCCCCAAACCGCCCCATTTCAACCCATTTTAGTGCATTTAGGTCAAGCCAAGACTCGTAAAAACCCAGAGAAACTTATTCACAGCCCACCCTAGTTTGCGCCGTGTCGGGAGGCCGTAAGGCGGCATCCGCGATTTCGGAAACGCCCGCGCCGACCTTCTCATGGGCGGCCGCACCATCGATCCGAAGCAGGAAAGCGCGATCGGGCGCACCGCAGGACTGCAGTCATCGGCAGACTCCACGCCTAGCCTCCCGCGAGTTGCTTCGCGCTCCTTTCCAGTCCGGCAAAAATGCGATCGCTGGCGTGGGCTGGAAACTTCACGGGAAGCTCCTTGGAGACCGAGGCCAGCACCGCCGGCGTCTTTCCGATCAGCTCACCAACGATCGCTCGGGCATCTCCCAAGCCCGCCAGCTTGGCGACAGCGTCACGGTGGGATGGGCCCCGGCACCAAATTACCTACGGGCTAGGATTAACCACGATCTGCGAGGTCACATCGACGCCGTTCTACTCAAGCCGGGCGCGGTTGCTCTGGGCTAGGTAGAGGTTTCCGTGCGAGTCGCTTCCCGCCGTGAATTCAGCTGGCTTATTCCATTAACCTGAACGGCGCGGCCATTGCTCTGGAGCAGGCTGCCGCCCGTGATTCGCACATCGGTGCCCGAGCCGAGCACGAGGACAGGCGTCGCATCGTCAAAAGCGTAAATGTCACCGGCAAAAACTGGTCCAGTGAATTGCACGTTAGGCGCCTAGATGCCGGTATAACCGCTGACGCCATAAAAGAGCGCATTTGCGGCCCGAAGTCCTCCAAATTTCCCGTCCGTGCTCGTTATGGCGATGAAAGCGAGGCCGGCACGGCCGAAATAGGTTACATCGCTGCGGAAAAGTGACTGGTTGGCGGCATTCGCACGACCAACGCTGAAAACAGACAGCAGACAGGTTCGTGGTCGCGCTGGCGCCGCTCAGGACGATCCCTGCGTGGCCTTTCATGTAGGTGGTGGCCTGATTGTAGTTAATGGGCAGCGCCGGCCCGGAGGGCACGGCGAGCACAAGAGAAAGTGTACCGGGGCCCGAGAATTCCACCTGCACGATGTCGTCTAAGAGGCTAATGAAGGAAATACGGAGGATCTGGCCCAGAGCGGAATCGGCGGTCACGCTCGCGGCAGCACCACCGAGCAAAATTTGATCGTAGGTGAACCCTGTCCCGGCGTGGAAGATATTTGGAAACTCGGTGCCCGGTCCAACGAGCTTCGCCGTACTTTTCAGGCCGACAATCGCTGGAGGTCCGACGCTTGTCGCAGTCCCACTTGTCACCAAAACGGAAAATAGGCCCGTGTAGGCGGGCTGCATACCGCTAATGTTTATCAACGTACTCGTGAGGCCCGGTACATTAACCCCATTTTGCTGCCACTGATAACTCAGTTGGCCGTTCCCGGAGGCCATGGTAGATAACGTCACATTCGCACCAGCATTGACCATCTGCGAAAGTGGCAATGCCGTGATGCTTGGCGCAGTCGCATCCGGGTTTACGGTTAGCGTTACCGTGGAACTCACAATGGAGCCAACGGCATTGGTGACCACGACCGTATAGTTGCCAGCGTCTGCCCTCTGTAGGTTGCCAAGGGAGAGGCCCCCACTGGTCGCCCCAACCATAGCGTACCCATTTTTGTACCATTGAAAGCTATATGGTGCACTGCCGCCACCCGCGATCCCGAATCTGACGGTACTGCCCACCGGAGCGACCTGATTATCTGGCTGGGTTGTAATAGAAGGCGGCAAGAGGAGCGTCGGCAAAGCCGGAGCAGCACCTAGTGAAACCAGATAAGCGATCAGTGCATCAGGGTCTACTCGCGGCGAAATGAAGCTATTTTTTGTAAGGTATGCCAGCACCACACCTGTAGAAGAAAACAATATCGGGGGCCGATTCGTAAACGTATTATAGGCGCTGTAAGTCAAAAAACTGCTGCCGAAGTTGGAGAAAATATTACGAATACTGGTCGCTTAAAATGGACTCCCGTAATTGCCGAAATTGTTGATTATCGAATCCGACTCAAAAGGGTTTGCTGAGGCCTTGCCAAGGTATGTACCACCGGGATCTTGGGCAAAGATCAGGGCGTTCAGAAACTGGTTGATCTGGCAATCAGCCCTCGGGGCCAGGAGTCCCAAGACCACGAATAAGAGAATCGTGGGTTTTGTGAATGAGGCGGCGCTAGCCCACCGACGATCAGACCAGAGAACGGAGCCAAGAGGTAACGAAGTTCGCATCGGTGAAGCAGTGGAGCAGGGACGGCAATCGCGGTTCGGTCGGAGCGATGCGGAGGGCGACTCTGTCTATGCGCACAACCGAGCAAATAGCTACGCCATTCGGGGCTGGGGCCGTTGCCGCCGGCCTAGCCTCCAGTCAGGCGCTCGCTCTTAATCAGGCCAGCGCCCGCGCCGCTAGGAAATCAGCACGGCACGGCCAAGCTTGGCGGAACCTAGCCTTGGCTGGCATGACGGATTAGGATGTCATGCGCCACATCGCCTTTTCCACTATGAGTCTCGAAATCACCGCCCGCACGTGGCTGCGCGTCTTTTGCCTCGTCCCACTGCTCGAGCTGGCGCCGGCCTTCGCCGCCGACACGCCCGCGGCCGCGAACCGCGCCGCGCCCGGCGACAACGAGGCGATCGCCTCCACCACCCCGCTGGCGATCGAGTCCGAGGACACGGGCGCGCACGGGGAACTCGTCGTCGCCCCGGAAATTCTCAGCCCCGACCAGCGCACGGACCTGATCTACACCATCACGAAGGAACCGCTCTACGGCCGCGTGGGACTGGCAGGGGGCGGCGACGAAACGGACTTTTTCAAAAACAAGACGGCCCGCCTCGGCTACTTCGCCTACCGGCCGAGCGACGGCTACGCCGGGGAGGACTCCTTCGGCTACACCGTGCGCAATGAAACGTCCGGTCTGGTGTACAAAAATACCGTGGTGATCACGGTGAAGCCCCCTCCCCCGGTCGTGCTGGACAAGTTCGAGGTCGGCGCCGTTCGCGAGCGCACCATGACCGCCCGCGACGTCGTGCTCCGGACGCGCCCGAACACGCCGGTCGCGCAAAAGGTCCCCAGCCACGAGGATTTCATGGCGCCGGCCGACCGCATCGGCATCGCCACCCCGAAGGTCGCCTACCTGCTGGACGACAAGGCGAAACCGCAGAACGGCACGGCCCGGCTCGACCGCACCACCGGCCAGCTCACCTACGCGCCCAACCCCGGCTTCATCGGCGAGGACCGCTTCAAGTATTACACCATCGACGAAAGCAACGCGCACCTCGGCGTGGAAAATGTCATTTCCGTCAACGTCGAGCCCATCCGCACCGTGAGACATGTGACCGTCGACCGCTCCCGCAGCCGCGAAGTCGACCTCGTGTTCGTCATCAACAATTCGCCCTCGATGGCCGCACATCAGAGCCGCATCGCCGCCAACCTGAGCCGCTTCCGGCAGCTCTTCCACACGCGCGACCTCGATTACCGCATCGGGGTGCTGACCACCGATTTCGTGAACGCGGATCCCAGCCGCCGGCCCGAAGACCAGCCCTACTTCAAGGCGGTACGCTCCGTGCAGCTCGACGCCGCGGGCAACCCCGTCCTCGACACCCGCGGCCGGCCGAAGCCGGAGACCAAGCGCGTCGCGAGCAACGGCAACCTCGTGACGCTCCCGGTGCTGGCCCAGCCTTGGGTCACACCGCGAACGCCCGACAGCGTTTTCGCCGAGCTCGTGAAAGTCGGCACGAATGGCGACAGCAACCGTACGGCGTTTACCGCCGTGTATAACTTCGTCGCGGGGTCCTACAACAAGCAGCACGCGTTCCTGCGCCCCGACGCCACCACGATCGTGGTCTTCTTCATGGACGAAGAGGAGACGCGCATGGCCGTATGGAAGGAGCAAAGGAACGGGCCGCCCAAGGCCGAGTGGATCGAGAACGGCAAACTCCCCGACCTCCTGAACCAGCACAACGCGCGCAATCCCCAAAAGCGCCAGACGCTCGACGGCTACATCAACACCTGGGTGCTGCGCCCCTTCATCATCGCCAAGGGCAACAAGCGCGGAAAAGTCGAGATGCACGCGGTCGTGGCGCCAAACAATGCCTCGCACCGGCGCGCGGCCGAGCTCACCGGCGGCACCGTGCTGAACATCGAGAGCGATTTCTCGGGCCCGCTGGCCGCGCTCGGCGACCGCATTGCCGACACCGTCGCCGTCGCGCTCGAGCCGGTCGAGGGCACCGCGACGTTCTACAAAAAGAGCCTGCGCGTCCTGGTCGGGGGCCAGGAGGTGCCGCCCGACCCGCAGAACGGCTGGGTCTACGACGAGCTCACGCACAGCATCCGCTTCCAGGGCGCCGCCAAGAAAAAGGCGTTCCTTGCCAAGATTGACATCACCTACGAGGAGCACCGGTGAGGGAGCACGGAGGTGGGAGCCGGTCCGAAAAGCGCGTTGCCGCGAGCTGCGAACGGCTCCTCCCCTGCCCGGTCGAAAATCAAGCCATGGCCCATCCCGCTCGCAGTACGTTCGGAGCAGGCGAGTCCGGACGTTAAGAAGTAGGAGCCCGCCCCGGCTCAGGCGGTTGCCATCGGCTCAGCGGGCGCGGGCAATGCGGTACAAGTGGGAATCGGTCCGGTAAATCACCGCGTTGCCGGCCACGGCGGGTGAAGCGGTGATTCTTTCCCCCAGATCGTTCGTCGCGAGCAACTCGAACTTTCTTCCAGCCCGAATCACGAACGTCTTGCCCAGAATATTGCTCGCAAAGATGTGACCGTCGCTGGCGATCGGGGTGGAGTTGCAGTCCCCGCCCAGGGGTTCGCGGTAGAGTTCCTCGCCGGTCTGGCCGTCGAGGCAAACCAGCACGCCGTTATCCTTCAGTCCGTAGAGCAAGCCCCGGTAATACAGCAGGGAGGGTTCCACGGGGCCCGGCGAACGATTGACCCAGACGGTCTCCGGTGGCTCGCCGTTTGGCTTCAACTTGATGGCGTGAATCGCGGTTTGGCGCCACAACTGCAAAAAGACCATGCCATCGCCGTGGACCGCACTGGAGATGATCTCGCCGTTAAAGGGTCCCGCGCCTTCGCCGTACTGCCACAGTTCGCGCCGCGTCACGGCATCGTAGGCGGTGAGGCGGTTCTTGCCCGAAACGAGGATGTCCTCCTGGTTGTGGTGCTTGATCCGGAGCGGCGTGGAATGGCAGGTGCCGATCGGACGGTCCTTTTGCCAGACAAACTCGCCGGACTGCTTGTCGAGTCCGAGCAGATAACACGGCCCCGTGTGATGGTCCCAGGCGAAGACCACGCTGTCATCCAGCACCACCGGACTCACCGCATAACCCCAGGCCATTTTCGGATCGCCGAATTTCGCCATGTAGCGATTCACCCAGACGAGGCGCCCGTCATGAGTGTAACGGGCAATATCCGCATTGCCGAACGCGACGTAGAGGGCGTCGTCGGTCACGGCGGGAGTATTGGTTGCCAGGTTGGACTTCACGTGGGTGCGCTGATTCACCCCCATGCCAAAGTCATGGCGCCACAACTCGCGGCCATCCTTGAGATCGAAGCAGAGCGTGAGGAGTTTTTTGGCCCCGGCTTCCTCCATCTGGGAGGTGACAAAGACCCGGTTGCCATACACGACCGGCGAACTGGTACCCCATCCGGGCAATTGGACCGACCAGAGGACATTCTTCGTCTGCGACCATTCGATCGGGAGATTCTGGCCATCCGCGATACTGTCAGCCCGGGGGCCTCTCCAGGCCGGCCAGTTGTCGGCCCGCACGGGGCTGGCGGTAAACCCGGCCGACAACAGCAAACTCAGTGCCACGACAAAAACGAGCGGGTGACGAGGGTAACTCATGAGGATAGTGGAGGGATCTCTGACACGCACCCGAGACCCGGCAATCCTGATTTTCCCAACCTGCCGTAGACGGTCTCCGCAACGGGGTCCCCATAAGGCGCCATTTCTTTGCCTCCACCCCATGGCCGTCAAATCAGGGCCAGCCTAGGCTGGCCCATCATCGCCTCGCTCCACTCCGGCCGAGCCGGCGGGAGCACAGGTTAATCAGTGGCCGATAGCCCGCAAATCCAGCGCCGTTCCGAGAGCACGCGGCGCTTGTCGTCGGACGGAAAGTCGGACACCAAGCGCGCAGCCGACCCCACCCCACGATGCGTGCCCTCAGCGCTTCCCATGTGCGAAGACCTACGCGGACCTGCTCCGCTGCGTGAAACAAACGTTGTTCGCCGGTCAGCGCGAAATCGATGAGGCTTGGGTCCGCACGTTCACGAGACCGGCCGCCTGATCGTCAGCCACATCCTGCTCCACCAGCGCGCCGACTACGGCACCCAGGTGTATCGCGGGCTCGCGCGCGACACGGGCTCGTCCGAGCGCAAACTCTACGAGTGCGCCCAGTTTTTCCGCTCGTTCCCCATTCTGCGACTAGTCGCAGAATTGGGCTGGAACCGCTGCCGGCTGCTGTGCCAGGTCTCCGACGCGGAGGCACGGCTCGAACTCGCGGCCGCCGCGAAGAAACACGACTGGCCCAGCCGCTTTGGCCGGTCTTTTTTCCCGCCAGCTATTTTTCCCGTGCCTTTGTGTCTCCGCGGTTCAATTCCAACCATGGAATACACCTTCCTGCGCATGCATTCCCGTTCCCTCACTCCCCGTGTTCGCGCCGCGCTGCGCCGGTTGGCGGCTGGCCCCCAGGACATGCGCGACGAGGCGCTGCTGCGGGAGATCAACGACGAGATGAGAAAACTCCCCGTAGAGGACGTTGCCTACATCCGCGACCGCGTGCGGTTTTCCTGTCCGCCGTGCCCGATGGTGCAGTCGGTGGTCCTGATGCTGAACGGGCTGATCGAGCTGAAGAATCTGAAGCTGTAAGCCGATGTGTGAGCAGCGGTGGGCCACGACCGGCATGCCCCTCAGGCCATTGCGCGAGCCGCAATAATCCAAGGGGAAGGCGGTTGGGCGCGATTTTTTCGTTTTACCCGCCGGGTGAACCACCGCGTCAGACAGTTTCGGATCCACGTCATTCATTAGCGTCGATTAGCGAAGATTAGCGGTTCCTCCTTCCGCGTTTTTTAGGTTGAGACAAGCTACCATGGAATATCCGGGATATACCGCGTAATTCGCGGGCAGATCTTCCACCCGGGTCCGCCAGCGGTGTTGCCTCGCGCCCAGTGCTCCGCAAACTGACCCGCTAATGATCACGTGGTCCCACCCCGGAAACACGATCCGCCGCGTGGCCGCCGGCGCCCTGTCGTCCGTTGGATTGTGGCTGGCGCCCGCCCCCCGCGCCCGTGCCCAGCCCACGCACACGGCGCAGGACTGGTCGCAGGCTCCCGCCAATTTCGCGCCGCAGGATTCGCTCCGGGACTACCTCGGGCGCCTGAAATCGGCGCTGCTCGCCGTGCAAGACCGGCCCGAGCAGCAACAGGCGCTCAAGCTGACGGCCCACGTCGTCGCGGAAGGTCGCACCGGAGTACGGCGTTTGCGCATCCGGAATTTCCAGTTTCTCAGCGACGGTGCGCCCGCCACCGCCGAATCCAATCTGGGCCCGGGTTCGTGGCCGACCGTGACCGGCGTGCTCGGCAGCGCCGTCGCCCAGGACTTCCTGATGCAGGCCGCGCTCAAGGGTGTTCCCCTCGACGAGTTGGAGGTGGTGTTCACCAGCCAGCCCGGCGCCGCCCCGCGGTCGGGCGGCGGAGCACGGGTCGTTTATCCCCGCGATCTCGTGTATACGGCCTACCTTGTTTCGCCGGCCTCCGACGCCGAGCTGGAGGAATTGCGCCAGACGGTGGAGCGCGTTTCCCCGGTGCTGAATCTCGTGAGCCAGGCGCAGGCGATCGAGCACGGGACCTTGGTCTACAAGTCCACCCCGGCGAAGCGCGCGGGGAAAACCCTCGAGGGGCTGCGCGAATTCCTGGCGGAGAAACAGGCCGCGGCGGCGGGCGCGAAACCGCCGGCAGTCCCGCGCCTGGCCGTGGCCGGCGCCCCGCGCAACCCCGGCGAGCCGTCGTTGCGCGCGCACGTCAAGGTGGAGGCCGGCACCGGCATCCGGCACGTGCGCACCGACGCCAGCAACTTCCAGATCATCCACGACAGTCCGCGTTATCTGGCGGGACACAACCTGGGCCCAATCGCGGAAGAACACCTCCTCGGCGTGATGATCACCTGCCTGACCCACATCTATGAAATGCAGGCGGCCAGCCGAAACGTGGTGCTGGATTCGCTGGAGCTGGAGGTCGAGGGCACCCTGGTGCCGCGCCTCGGGAGCACGGCCACGCCGCCGCGCCTCAAGGACATTCGCTACCACGTGTACATCGGCTCGCCGGAATCGAAGGAAAAGATCCAGCAGCTGCAGCAGGCGGTGGAAGCAACCTGCCCGATCTACCACATGCTGAAAGACGCCCAGCCCATCAACGGCAGCATCGTGCGCGGACCCTATCGCTAAGGGGGCTTTGCCCCGGCCCGACGAGACGAGCTCGATCTCTCCAAACCCCAACGGACTAACTGCTCATCCCTGATCGCCTTCGGCGCTGCCAGAGGCACGAAATCTTCGCTCACCGGCGCTAATGAAATTCTCCTGAGATTGCCCTCGCGGCCGACGTCCCCGCTTCGCCGACTTGTCCTCCGTAGCCTTGGCGAAGGAGGATCAGGCGAAGCCCGCCGACAAACCCTGCCGCCGCGTCCGGTCATTAGCGGAGATGAGCGGTTCAAGACTTCCCCTTCCCTCCCCATCGAAAATCTACCCCTGTGAAGACCCTCCTGATCACCCTGTTTCTCGCCGCCGCCGTCGCGGCCCACGCCGCCCAACCGCGACCGGACCCGGCGCCGAAGGCCGCGCCGAAAAGCCCCCTGCCCGCGATCGCGTTCGACGCCCGCGCGCGGCCCCTGCCGCACGCCCATCAGGGCCCCTTCGTCACGCTGCCCGACGGCGCGATCGTCGGCTGCGACGGCAACACCTTCCTCCGCAGCACCGACGGCGGAAAAACGTGGGAGTCGCGCGACCTGTTTACCCCCGAACAGGCCCGCACGCTCAACCTCCAGGTGAGCAACGAACGCGCCCTGCTGCTCACCCGCAACGGCACACTCGTGCTCGGCTGCATGAACCTCAACGCCCGGAAGTGGACGTGGGACCCGAAACTGCACGATGCCCCGGGCGCCGAACTGCCGACGTGGGTCATGCGCAGCACGGACGGCGGCCGGACCTGGAGCGACGTGCAGAAGCTGCACGACGAATGGACGGGCGCGGTGCGCGATCTCATTCAAACGGCATCCGGCCGCCTCGTGCTCACCAGCATGAAATTGATGAACCGGCCCGGCCGCCACACGGTGCTCGCCTACGTCTCGGACGACGACGGCCGGACGTGGCAGGCCGGCAACCTCATCGATCTCGGCGGCAACGGCCACCACGGCGGCGTGACCGAGCCGACCGTGGTCGAGTTGCGCGACGGGCGGGTGTGGATGGTCATTCGCACGAACTGGGGCGAGTTCTGGTCGGGCTACTCCGTCGACAGCGGCCGCTTCTACCGCGTGCTCCAGCCCTCGGGCATCCCGGCGAGCAGCGCCCCGGCCATCGTCAAACGGCTGGCCAGCGGCCGGCTGGCGATGGCGTGGAATCTGCCCTTCCCCGAGGGCCAGAAAAGTTTTCGGCTGAGCGGCGGCGACAACGAGTGGTCCGAGGTTCCCGTGAGCAATCATCGCGGCGAACTGGCGTTCGCGCTCTCCAGTGACGACGGGGCCACGTGGACCAAGCCCGCCATTCTCGCCCGCCGGCCCGGAGCCTCGCTCGCCTACCCGTATATTTTCGAGATCGCGCCCGGCCGGCTCTGGCTCACCACGATGCAGGGCGGCGTGCGGATCCAGTTCGACGAGGCGGACTTCCTCGCCGCGCCGGCCAAGCGCTGACGCGGGTTCGATCGCGACAGGTGGATCGCGGGGACGGCTGTCTGCACGTCGCGCGGCGAATCCTGCCGGCTTGCTTAGGGCAAATTGTTCCGTCCCCTTTTTCCGACCATGAACGCCGCCCAGCGCCTGCTCCTCATCGCGGCCGCCCTCGCCTGCTCCGCCCTGCGCGTAGCCGCCCAGATGGGCGACACCCGCGATAAGCCGGGCAGCGTCCAGAAGCCGCCGCCCCCCGAGTGGAACCTCCCCGCTCCGCGGCTTTCGCCCGAGGAATCGCTCAAGACTTTCCGGCTGCCCCCGGGCTTCCGCATCGAGATCGTCGCCGCCGAACCGCTCGTCCACGAACCCGTCGCCCTCGACTTCGACGCCGACGGCCGGATCTGGGTCGCCGAGATGCGCAGCTACATGCCCGACGTCGACGGCAAGGGCGAAAACCAGCGCATCAACCGCGTCGTCGTGCTCGAGGACACCGACAAGGACGGCCGCATGGACAAGAGCACCGTTTACCTGGACGGCCTCGGCTTCGTGCGCACCGTGAAGGTGCTGCGCCACGGCGTGCTCATCGGCGACCCGCCCAACCTGTGGTTCACCCGCGACACGAATGGCGATGGCAAGGCCGACGAGAAGACCGCGATCGCGACCGACTTTTCCGCCGCCGAGCGCAATCCCGAGGAGGGCGGCAACGCGTTGATCTGGGGTCTCGACAACTGGATCAGCGGCTCCTCCTACGGACGCCGCTTCCGCCTGCAGGACGGCAAGTGGATCGCCGCGCCGGTGGCCGTGCGCGGCCAGTGGGGCCAGAGCATGGACGACTACGGCCGGCTGTACACCAATTCCAACGAGGACTACTTCCGCGCCGATCTCATCTCGAATCACTATCCCGCGCGGAATCCGAATCTGGTCCTGCCCTTTCGCTCCGCCCGCGCCGCCAACGGCGTCAACTACCAGGTCGACGCCGACCAGTCGGTCTGGCCGATCCGCCCCACCCCCGGCATCAACCGCGGCTACTCGCAGAACCGCCTGCGCCCGGACGGCTCGATGCGGAATTCCGACGCCTCGTGCGGACCGGCCATCTACCGCGGCGACAACTTCCCCGCTGAATTTTACGGCAATTATTTCAGCGCGGAGCCGGCGGGCAACGTCGTGCGCCGCTCGATCGTCACGGAGACCGACGGCATCCTCGGCGGCCGCAAGGCCCACGAGGGGAAGGAATTTCTAAGCTCCACCGACGAGCGCTTTCGCCCCGTCAACGTCTACACCGCCCCGGACGGCACGCTCTACGTCGTCGACCTCCACCGCGGCATCCTCCAGCACCGCCAGTACATGACGAGCTACCTGCGGCGGCAGATCGTCGAGCGCGGGCTCGATCAGGGGCTGGGCGACGGCCGCATCTACCGCATCGTCCACGAGTCGAAGAAACCGGGACCGCCGCCCGCCCTTTCGCGGGCCACCACGCCGCAACTCGTCGCCAGCCTCGCCCATCCGAACGGCTGGTGGCGCGACACCGCCCAGCGGCTGCTGGTCGAGAACGGCGACGCGTCCGCAGCACCGCAATTGCGGAAACTCGCGCTGGCTCCCTCGACCAGCGAGCCCGTCCGCCTGAAGGCGCTCTGGTCCCTCGAAGGCCTCGGCGCGCTCGATGCGGCCACCGTGGAGCGGGTGATGGACGACGCCTCGCCGAAGCTCCGCTCGGCCGCACTCCGGCTGGGCGAGCCTTTCCTCGCCGCGAATCATGCCGGGCTCACGGCCCGCGCGCTCAAGCTCGCCCGCGATCCGTCGCGGGAGGTTCGCCTCCAACTGGCGCTCTCCCTCGGCGAAGCGCCGGCGCCCGTGCGTTTGCCCGCGCTCGCCGGCCTCGCGCGCGCCGATGCAGAGACGCCCTTCCTGATCGCCGCCGTCGCCGGCAGCCTCGCCGGAAATGAGCTTTCGTTTCTCGAACGCCTGCTGGCCTCGCCCGACTGGCGGGAGTCACGCCCCGGCCTGGCGGAGGTGTTGCAAACCCTCGCCGCCGCCATTGCCCACGAAGGCCAGGCCGACCGGCTGGACCGCCTTCTGCAGTTCGCCACGAACGAATCCGAGCCCAAATGGCAGCGACTCGCGTTGTTGAACGGGATCCGCGGGTCGGGGCTGCGCAACGTCGACGCGCCGCCCGCCGCGCTCGCGGCCGCCACCAAGGCGGCGGATCCGGAAATCGCGAAGGGCGCGGGCGAACTGATGACCCGCCTGGTCTGGCCGGGAAAATTCGGCGCCGGGCCGGCGCCGCTTACGCCCGCCGAACAACAGCTGTTTGAAAAAGGCCGCTCCGCCTACACGACCATCTGCGCGGCGTGCCATCAACCGGATGGCCGCGGGCTGGCCGGGGTGGCGGCGCCGCTGGTCGATTCGCCGTGGGTGCTGGGGCCGGACAAATTTCTCGCGCGGATCGTCCTCAAGGGGAAAACTGGCAAGACGAACGTGACGATGCCGCCGCTGGAGATGCTGGGCAACGAGACGCTCGCCTCCGCGCTGACGTACATCCGCCGCAGCTGGGGCCACACCGCGCCGCCCGTGAGTCCCGCCACGATCGGCGACATGCGCGAAGCCATCATCGTCCGCAGCGAACCCTACACGGAAGCCGAGCTCGAGGCGCTGCGCACGGTCAGGTAAGGGCGCGCAGACGCCGATCCCCTTACCGCGCCGCCGCCTTGAGACCCGCGAGGTAGGCGACGAGCGCATGCAGGTCGTCCTCGGGCATCGTTTGATAACGTTGCTTCCGCTTCGCGATCGCGGCCGGCAGCTTCGCCGCCGCGACGCCCGTGCCCGTGAGAACCCAGGGCAATGTAATTTGCGCCCAAAGTTTCCGCCTCGTCGACGATGACCTGCCCCGGCAGGCCGACCCGGTGCCGGATCTCGATCGTGATGCCTTTGGCAAGGAGCTGCCGCTGCAGCCGCGACAGTTCCTTCACCGCCGCGGCCTCCGCCAGCGCCGCGTATTTGACGGCCAGGCCTCCGCCAACGTCGCTGTCGGCGAATACCGGCGGCTGCACGACATGCAGCACCACCACCCGCGCGCTCGCGGCCCGGACAAGCGCGACCGATTCTGCGATCACCCGGTCGCTGGCCACCGGGAAATCGATCGGAACAAGAACGGTTTTCATGAGGCAGGCTCCGACGCGCGGAGTCGTTTGTGGCCCAACCCTACACGTTTTAACGGGCACCGGCTGCGCGGGAATTGCCATTCCATGGGCATCACTTGCGAAGGCGTGGCCCGCCCGCTTGGCCGGCGACGAGGCCGCAACGAATGCGCAACCTTGGCCAAGGGAGCCGAAGCGCCGGCGGGGTCCGCTCTTTATCATTGCCGCCCATCGACTTTTTCTGCGCGACCCATCCTGCTGAATCAGCAAAGACTCCACTCGCATGACTTCCACTCCAACCCGCGTCGCCGTCCTCGGCGCCGGCATCACCGGGCTCACCGCGGCGTGGCATCTGCGCCGGGCGGGGTTTGCTCCCGTCGTCTTCGAACGGTCCCCGCGCGTCGGCGGAGCGATCGGCGCGCTGCGCCGGGACGGGTGGCTGCACGAACTCGGACCGAACTCGCTCCTGGAAGGCTCGGCTGAAGTCGCCGCCTTTGTCGACGAGGCCGGCCTGGGTTCGCGCCGCCTCTACGCCGCGCCCGCGGCCAAGCGGCGCTACGTCGTCCGCGGCGGGCGGCTGGTGGCGATGCCGGCATCGCCCCTCGCGTTCGCGGCGACGCGGTTGTTTTCGTGGCGCGCTAAGCTCGGGCTGATCGGCGAGCCGTGGCGGCCCCGCGGGGTGGCCGACGCCGAGGAGAGTGTCGCCGATTTCGTCCGGCGCCGGCTCGGACGGGAATTTCTCGACTACGCCGTGAACCCCTTCGTGGGCGGCGTCTATGCGGGCGACCCGGAAAAACTGTCTGTCCGCCACGCCTTCCCGAAGCTGCATGCCCTGGAGCAGGAGCACGGCTCGCTCATTCGCGGCGCGCTCAAACGCCGGAACGCGAGCGGCGGACCGAAGGGCCGTATCTTCTCCTTTCCCGACGGCCTCGGCGAATTGCCGGCCACCCTCGTGCGCCAACTCGGCGACGCCGTGCACCTGGGCACCGAAGTCAAAGCGGTGCGCCGGACGGGAAAAACTTGGGAAATTACCTGCGGCAACGGCTCGCGAACCTGGACGGAGCCGGTGGCGGCCGTGGCCTGCGCCCTGCCGGCGGATGCGCTGGCGGCCATTGCAATTGAAGGCGTCGCCACCTCGCACCAGCTGGATGGGCTCCGCGAAATCATCCATCCACCCGTCGCGTCGGTCTTCACGGGCTTCAAGCGCTCCGACGTGCGCCATCCGCTCGACGGGTTCGGCCTCCTGGTGCCGGAAGTGGAAAAGCGCTCCATTCTCGGCACCCTTTTCTCCAGCACGCTGTTCCCCGGGCGGGCGCCGGAAGGCCATGTCGCCCTGACGACTTTCATCGGCGGGATGCGCGCGCCCCAGCTCGCCGGCCGCGACGATCGGGAAATCTTGAGCGTGGTGCAGTCGGAGCTGGCGGCACTGCTCGGCGTGCAAGGCGGGCCCGTATTCACCCACGTGCAGCGCTGGCCGCGGGCGATCCCGCAATACACGCTCGGCTACCAACGTTACAAGGACGCCATGACGGCCGTGGAGACGTCCGCCCCCGGCCTTTTCATCGGGGGAAACTGCCGCGACGGCATCTCGCTCGCGAACTGCATCGAATCGGGCCGGCGACTGGCGGAAAAAGCCGGCCATTTCCTGACCGTCGGGCACCCGGAAGCGGCCCGCTAAACCGGTCTCGATCCCCGGCCCCGCCTTGGGCGCACCGATCTGATCGCGATGCCGGCGTCTACCGGAACTCCGGGAGTCAAGAGCCTCTCCGAATAAGGCAGTTTAGATTGCACAAAGTTTGCCGGCGCCCCCAAGGATGGAGGATGGGGAAAAAGCGGCCCCAATCCAACGGACCGGGGCAAACGCGGGGTGCAACGCAGCGTCGTCCCGGAGGCCGCGGGCTTGCCCGTCGGGGTGACGGTGGCCGGGGCCAACCGTCACGACCATCTCTTGCTGGCCGAAAGCCTGGCCGGCTTGATCGTGCGGCGGCGGCCGCAGGGCCTGCGCCTGGACAAGGGCTACGACTACGCCAGCACGCGCGCGGTGGCGCGGCGTCTGCGTCTGACGCTGCACCTGCGCACCCGCGGTGTGGAAGCGCGCGCCCGTCGCCGCGGACACCAAGCACGCCGCTGGGTCGTCGAACGCACCCACTCTTGGCTCACAACCCTTCGGCGTGGCCGTGCGGGAAATCACCGCCCCGCTCGGCCTCAAGCGCAAGATGTCCGACAAATGGATCGCGCACGCTAATACCGTCAGCTAGTAATATTTAGACTTTAAGTTGGGCCAGATTTTACCCAAGTTTTGGCATGGCGGGAAAATTACCGGATTTTGGGGGGCGAAGCGGGTGGCGGAAGTCGAGGCGGAGTGGTCCAAACCGCAGGAAGCGTGGGCGCGCCGGCGGCTGCTGGTGGTGCGGCTGATTGCCCAGCATGAGCTGACGGTGGCGCAGATCATGCGGGTGGCGGAGGTGAGCAGG
>SIBR01000023.1 GCA_009695065.1 Opitutus sp.
GGACCGAGGTCTTGAAACAGGAACGGTTCCTGCTGACAGTCTGGCGAAGGCCGGGCGCTGGTCTCTGCTGTAGTTGCATGGTTCACCCCAACAACTTAAGCAGGAATCACGCCCGGTCTTCACCTCGCGTATGAAATATCCGGGCTAGGCGAGCTTCGGCACGTCCACCCAGCGGCGCTCGGCCCAGGACTTGAGACCCAGCTCGGCGAGTTGGACACCCTTGGCGCCCTCCAGCAGCGACCATGGGAACGGATCTCCCTTCACCACGTGCCGGAGAAACAACTCCCACTGCACCTTGAACGCGTTGTCGTACTCGCCCTGATTCGGGACGGTCGTCCAGCCGTCCATATACTTGATGGGGCTGTCCACGTCGGGATTCCACAGGCAGCGCGGCGTGGCGGATAGATGCTGCGCCGTACAATTGCGCAGCCCGGCCACGGCCGAACCGTGCGTGCCATCGACCTGGAGCGTCAGCAAGTCGTCGCGTCGCACGCGGACATCCCACGACGAGTTGAAGTGGCAAATCACGCCGTTGACCAACTCGAAGGTCGCATAAGCCGAATCGTCGGCCGTGCACTTGTATGGCTTGCCGCTTTCGTCCCACCGCTGCGGCAGGTGCGTCGCCCCGAGGCAGGTCAGCGACTTCACTTCACCGAACAGATTCTGAATCACATACTGCCAGTGGCAGAGCATATCGACGATGATGCCGCCGTCGTCCTCCTTGCGGTAGTTCCACGAGGGCCGCTGCAGCTTCTCGTGCTCGCCGGTGAACACCCAGTAGCCGAACTCGCCGCGCACCGACAAAATCCGCCCGAAGAAGCCGGTGTCGATCAGGTATTTCAACTTGAGCAATCCCGGCAGCCAGAGCTTGTCCTGCACGACCCCGTTCTTGAGGCCCGCTGCGGTCACTTCCTTCGCCAGCGCAAGCGCCTCGGCCGCTGTCGTCGCCGTGGGCTTTTCGCAGTAGATGTGTTTTTTCGCCGCGATGGCCTTGCGCACGCCGATCGGCCGCTGGCCGGTCAGGGTGGCGTCGAAATAGATTTGGTTAAACGGATCGGCGAGCGCCGCATCGAGGTTCGTCGAGTGGCGCTTCACGTTCGCCCGGGCCGCGAGGGCCGCGAGTTTGGGTGCGCTCCGGCCGATCAGGATGGGATCGGGCATGATCACCTCGGAGTCGCCGAGCTTGATGCCGCCCTGATCGATGATCGCCTTGATCGAGCGCAGCAGGTGCTGGTTGGTGCCCATGCGTCCCGTGACGCCGTTCATGATGATACCGATTTTGTGCGTGGTCATGGGTAAAGCAGGGCTGGAGGGTGGTGGCCGAGTCTAGCCTGAAACGCCGGATTGTGTTAGCACGTTTCCGACTTTTGCTAGCACCTAACCGACCTCATGCCCGCCTGGAGTCCGCTTCTCGTCCAAAAGATTGAAATTCACGCGCTCGGTTTCGTGCTGCGGAAACTTCAGCTCAACCGCCACCGCGACGCCGAGGTCGCACCGCACGGGCACGACTTTGCCCAGCTGATCCTCTATCTGAACGGTGAAGGCGTGCAAACGGTCAACGGCCGCCGCCGCCGTGCCCGCGCCGGCGACCTCTTTGTCATTCCCGCGGAAACGGCCCACGGCTTTTCCGTGGCTGGCCGCAGTCGACCGTTGTGCCTGGTGCTCGACTACGAACTCGAAGGCTCGAGCCGCGTCCGCGCCGCGCACCGGACACTTTCACCCGCCACGCTCAACGAGCTTCACGCTTTGTTGACCCGGGTGCCGCGAAAAGGCCGGCTCACGCTGGGCGATTATCCGGCGATTCTGGCCGTCGTGGCGCGGCTGCTTGCCCACTCGCCCGCGGACCCTGCGCCCGCCCCCACCCTGTTTGAAAAACTCCGCGACCACGTCCGCTCCCCCGCCCCACTGGGAAAAATTGCACGCGACCTCGGTTACCATCCCGACCACCTCAGCCGAAAATTGAAACGCGAATCCGGCCTGGGTCTCCGGGCGCTGCGCGATCGCGTCCGCCTCGAAGCCGCGCAAACCGCCCTTCGCGCCGAACCCACTGTCGCCGAGGCCGCGACCCGCGCCGGCTTCGACGATCCGAATTATTTCGCCCGCTGGTTTCGTCGCCAGACCGGACGGACGCCCAGCGACTGGAAGCGGAAACCTTAGCCTGAGAAACGACCGGGGTCATAACGCGAAACGCGGAGGCCCCAGCCTCGGCGCGATTCGCGTCCCCATCGTCGGTGCGCCACGTGAAAGCGGCCATCCGCCTGCTCAGGCGCAGGAGGCCCTGTGGCACGGCCGGATGGTCATCAATATTGGGGGAAAGATATAGACGTTCGAAGTAGAGCCTTCCGGTTCCGATCTCTCTGAGAATCCGGCTTCCTATCAACAATAAGTTGCGCTTGCGCTCGATTGGGCGGCCCAGAGGTGCTACACTACGTACCTCAAACCCAACGCATGGGAATCCGCCTCAGATCTTTCGTCTGGCCCATCGTCACCGCTGTGCTTGCGGGCGCGACAGCTCCGGCTCAAACCACGCTGACGTGGGGCAGTGCCGCAAGGGAGAACTGGAATACCGCAGCGAATTGGTCAACCGGCTACCGTTCCCAACAGCTCCACGCTCTATAACGCGGCGATTTCGGCGACCGGGGCCGCCTAAACGGTGACCGCCGATGGAGCTGCGAGCCTCAGCGCGCGCTCGATCTGAGCTCGAGCGACGCCCGCCTTTTGTTCGACTTTAGTTCGACCGCCTACTCGTTGAACCTTGGCAGCGCCGCGTCGTCGCTGACCGCGGGAACGATGGAACTGCGCACCGCCAACGGTCTGTTGGGTTCTGGGGCTGCGAACACGTCCCTCGCGATTGGCGCTTCCGCCGAACTCCTCTACAGCACCCGCTCCGCCACCCGAAGCTTGAATTCACTCACCCTGAACAACAGCGGGTCGGTCCGAGCCACCAGCGGTGTGCTCACGGCGAACAGCGTCGCTTTCAACAATCTTTTCGGCGGGCTCGTCCATGGGGATGGCGCGAAAATTCAGTTCGCCAGTAATGTGACGCTTGCCAATGCCGGCACGCTGCGCGCCACGGGAGCGAACGGCGCCATTCGCTTCTACAACCCGGTCAAGACGGCAAATCTCGGCACGGTGGATCTCGTGAGCGGCGGCCGGGCCTATCTGGCCAACGTCCTCACCAATACGGGCGCCACTCTGACCACCGCCGGGACCGGCGCGGCGTACGAGTTGTTGAACGGAAAGATCATCGGCGGCTCCGTGGCGGCAGGAGCCCTGAAATTTACGCCCAGCGGCGGCACGCTGGATGGAGTCTCACTCCTCGGTCCGACGGTATCCGTTCCGGCCAGCGCTTCGGTGACTTTCGAAAACGGCTCCACCTTCGCCTCCGGCCTGACGCTCAACGCGAACACCCTGCTCTCCTGGAATCAGTCCGGCACCCTCTCCGGCAAAACGCTCACCTTCACCGGCTCCAATCCGCGCATCTACCTCAACGCCGCCAATGCCTCCCTGATCCTGGCGTCCGCCACGACCGGCACCAGGGCGTCAATATTTTCCCCGACACCTTCAGCGCCAACACTTCGATCACGAATCACGGCCTATTGACGAATTCGACCGGCACCGGATCCCTCTACGCCAGATCGTTTACCAATGACGGCACGATTGCCGCCACTGGCGGCACGCTGAATCTCGGCACCTCCGCAGCCAGCTATGTGTTCGCCAACGACCCGGGCGGAAACATCACCGTTTCCGGTGCCTCGACCAACCTCCAGTTAAACGCACCCAACGGGACGTACATCGTAAATCAGGGCACGTTCAGTGTACCGAGCGGCACCCTTTACACCAACGGCCTCCTCAACAATTCGACCGGCGGAACGCTCAAGGGCGCCGGCACGATCAACGGCAGTGTCCTCGTGAGCGGCGGCACGATCGCTCCCGGCAACGCCGGCATCGGCACATTTAGCTTTGTCACCGGCGCCCTCAACGTGACCAACAGTGCGGTCTTCGAAGTCGATTTGGGCGGCAGCACCGCCGACAAGCTCTCCTTTCAGAATCCACCCGCGGCGATCAATCTAGGGGCTGGCTTGCTCGCGCTGAGCGTGAATCTACTCAGCGCGCCGACGCCCGGATCGACCGACAGCCTGTTGCAGATCACCGCGGGCGGCGGCGGCATCACCGGCTGGTTCTCCGGCTTGCCCAACAGCGGTGACATCTACACGACGGTGTTCAATAGCACCTCCTATTATTTCTCGGTGAACTATCAGGCCAATCTCGTCTCGCTGAGTGTCGTGGCCGTCCCGGAACCGCCGGCCTACGTTTTGCTGGTCGCCCTGGCTTCAATCCTTCCTATCCTCCGACGCCGCTGGAAGCGATAGTTGGCCGACCAGCCGGATGCTCGCTGCTTGATGCTCAACGATGGGGGCCCAACGCAAAGCGCGAGGGCGTCAGCCTCGGCGCGATTCGCGTCCCCATTTTCGGGGCCCCTTGGATTGCGGCGACCTGGCGCCGCTTTAATGACAGCTATGCGGGTCTCCGCTCTCCAATCCCGCCGCGGAAACGTCTTCTTCGTCGCATTATCCCGACGATCGTAGGGCGGCCCGCCGCGTCAAGTGGCCTTGATTTACCAGTAACGACTAGCCACCATCCCCCGAAACTCCGCTCTCCCGAAAATCCCGTGTCCAATCAGGATGTGAAATCCGCGCTGCTTTTTGGTTTGGGCTTTTTCGTCGCCCGGCCCCTCTGTCTATTTGCCCAGCCAGGCCCCGCTCTGCCCCCCGATGGGCCGCTGCTCCCGGAATCGGCCCTGCCGGCCTACGAAAAGGAGATTGACCACGCGGGATTGATCAGCGGTTGGAACCAGGGTCCTTCGCTCGACCGTGGTCGCGAGATCTACCAGCAGATTTGTCAAAATTGCCATGGGGATTTGAACGTGCCGGGGTCCCTTCCGGCGTCGCTGCGTTTTGGCAAGGGGGTTTTCCAACACGGCAACGATCCCTATTCGATCTATCAGACGTTGACGCGCGGGTGGCGGCAAATGGTTCCGCAAGTCCAACTTGTCCCGCAGGAAAAATACGACGTCATCAATTACCTCCGGGAAAATTTTCTCCGCCCCCACAATCCGGGGCAATTGTTCGAGGTAAACGCGGCGTATCTGGAAGGGTTGCCGAAGGGATCGAGCAAGGGGCCGGTGGCCGTCAAGCGCGAGCCTTGGAGGGAGATGGATTACGGCGATTTCCTGATCGGCACCTTTGAAATGACGGATACCGCCGATCGGGAGGCGAAGCGACCGGAGGGAAGCCTGCTGGATTACGTGGCTCCGGACGCCAACATCGCTTACAAAGCCATCACCGTTCGCCTCGACGGCCGCGGCCAAGGCGACGGCGGCGTCTCCCGCGGCCGCGCCTGGCTGGCGTTCGAGCACGATACGCTGCGCGTGGCGGGAGCATGGACCCGTGAGGGGTTCATCGACTGGCATGGAATCAACTTTGACGGCACGCATGTCGTGCGCCCACGGACGATCGGCGATCTGGTGGTCGAGACGTCCGACGTTCCGGGCTGGGCGAATTCCGAGACCGGTGACTTTGTCGATCCGCGAATACGCGGGCTCGACGGGCGGCCTTATGGGCCGCTGCCGCGTCCATGGGGGCACTACCGCGGGCTCTACCGATCCGGGGCGCGCACGGTGGTTTCGTACACCGTGGCCGAGGCGGCGATCTTGGAAAGTTACGACCTCGAGTCAGCCAGCCCACCCGTCATCGTTCGCACCCTGAATATCGGCAAGTCATCGCGGGACCTCGCCTTTCGGGTGGCGAATGCCGGGACGAAATTCACCCTTCGCGGCGCAGCGACCGCGAAGCAAGGGACGGAAGACGGCTTCGAAGTGGTCCGCCTTCCCGCGGCCGCGACGCCGCTGAATCTAGCGATCGTTTACGGGACCGCGGAGGCCACGGCAGGAACGGCTTCCGCGGGGCCAGTCGATCTCGAGCAATTCACTCACGGCGGACCGACCCAATGGCCGACGGCGCTCGAAACCCTCGTCATTCGCGGGGAGAAGTCCGGCGCGTTCGCCGTGGACAGTTTTTCCCTGCCCCAGCGAGCGGCGAATCCGTGGAAAAACTGGATGCGCACCACGGGATTCGACTATCTTCCCGGAACCGATGCGGTGGTGATATGCACTTGGGACGGCGACGTGTTTCGGGTTGACGGGATCGCTGGAGACCAAGCCACGATCAAGTGGAGACGGATCGCCTCGGGGATGTTTCAGCCAGTGGGGATCAAGGTCGTAAACGGCGCCGTGATGGTCTGCTGCCGCGATCAAATCGTCCGCCTGCGCGATCTCAACGGCGACGGGGAAACCGATTTCTACGAGTCGTTCAACAGCGATCACCAGGTGACGGAGCACTTCCATGAATTCGCCATGGGTCTGCAGGCCGACCAGGCGGGCAATCTTTATTACGCCAAAAGCGCCCGTCATAACCGCACGGCCTTGGTGCCACAGCACGGCACCCTGCTCAAGGTCAGCGCCGACGGCGCGACCACGGAGATTCTCGCCACGGGCTTCCGTGCGGCCAATGGGGTCTGCCTCAATCCGGACGGGAGCTTTGTCGTAACCGATCAGGAGGGATACTGGACGCCCATGAACCGGATCAATTGGGTCCAACCCGGGCGGGTCCGATTCTACGGCAACATGTGGGGCTACGGGGCACCAACCGATCCCTCGGACTCCGCGATGGAGCAGCCTCTGACCTGGGTGGACAAGCGATTCGATCGCTCGCCGGCGGAACTGCTGTGGGTGGAAAGCGAGTCGTGGGGTGCACTGAATGGGAAACTGATCAACCTGTCCTATGGCACCGGACGCATCGAGATCGTTCCCTACGAGCGAGTCGGCGGGACCATCCAGGGGGGGATCACCGCGCTTTCCATCCCTGACCTGCCGACGGGGATCATGCGCGGCCGATTCAACCCGAAAAACGGCAATCTGTACCTTTGCGGAATGTCGGCCTGGGCCACCAACAAATTGGACCAGCCCGGCGGCTTCTACCGCATTCACGCCACGGGCAAACCGGCCTACGCGGTCATCGCCCTGAACGCCCACCGGAAAGGCATCGACCTGACGTTTTCCGATCCCCTCGACGCCAAGACCGCCTTGAGCGCCGCGGATTTCACGGTGACGACGTGGTCGCTGATTCGCAGTGAGAAATATGGATCGCCGAGGAAGGATCCAAAGGAGCTGAAGATTTCGGGGGTAAGTTTGGCGGAGGATCGGATGAGACTTACCCTGATGTTGCCGGAAATTGAACCGGTGCAGCAGATGGAAATTCGCTACCAACTAAAAGGTGCTGACGGCACACCGGTAAACGGCACGTTGGAGAACACCATCCACGTACTCGGCGAAGCGGCCAATTGAATCGCGTTGCCGTCCAACCGGCATCATTCGTGAGTAGACGTTTGCCGCCTCCGCCAACCACCTCCCGATGTCCCGCTCCATAATAATTTCGTCACGGCCCTTCTTCCGCTCCCATCCACGTGACGCGGGCGATCCCGCGCTCGCGCCCGGCGGCCAACCGTTCGTAGCCCGAGGGCGATCCGGACTCCTGGGATGGATTGCTCTGATGTTTCTGCCCGGCATTTTTTCGACGGCCGTCGAAAGCCGCGCGGATAGCATCGACGAAGCCGTGGCCCGCGTCCGGCAGCAAGCCACCGGGCCGGCGCTCGTGGACGACGTCCTGCTGCGCAAACTCGGCGGGAATCCGGCCAATCTGGAGGTGGGTCGGATCCTCTACAACACGAACTGCGCCGTGTGCCACCTCGAGAACATGCGGGGGAAGGCAGGCAATGCCGCTGTCGCCGGATCCGATCTGACGGACAATGTCTGGGAACGTGGCGGGCGCCCGGGAGATATCTTCACGTCGATCATGAACGGATCGCTCGATACGGGCATGCCCCCGTGGAAAGATACCTTGGGCGAAGAGAAGGTCGCGCTCGTGGTCACCTACATCCTGAGTCGCCTGCCGGTCGTTGAGACCCCGATCTCCGCGGCCAATGCCGCGCATAACGCCAAGCTGAAGGAGTGGCTCACTGAGCTGGACGAGATCCCCCGACCCGCGTCGGGGGAAGCGCCCCGGCTCGCGTATTTCCCGCTGCGTCTTCCGGAGGGCGGTTTGATCGATGCCCTCGGGTTGATCTATCCCGATGGGCGGGTGCTGCTGTACGATCAGGAAACGCTCGCGCCGCACAGCCTGTGGTCAGAGGCGACGATCGCGCGGGACCGGGCGGCGATTCGGGCTTTCAGCCTGCAGGGTCAGCGGACGATGACGTTTACGGGTGCTTCCAGCGCGCTTACGCTGTCCGGTCCCTCGGCGGACGGGAAGGCGGCGAAGCTCGCGCTCGTCGAGGTCGTGCGACTCAAGGATGGGATTGAGATTCGGACCCGCGCCAAGTTTGGCTCGGGCGAGACGGTCATCGGACGTGAAACCCTGGCCGTGACCGATTCGAGCGCTGGAGCCGTGCTACGCCGGACGCTGACCTTCGAGGGGATCCCGCCGGGTGCGACCCTTGGGCTCAATCCGGGCGGAGTGCAGGGAATGGCGGAGCCGAATGGAGGAATCGTCCGGATCACTGGGCGAATGCAGCCGGCCGGAAGCGCCGGTGGCGCGAGCATCGCGGTCGTTCCCACCGACCGCGCCCGGAACGTCGGCCTGGAATGGGCCCACGCCTTGGATTCGTCGCGCCGATCCCTGGCGGCGCGCGCACCGAAACCGAAAGCCTTCACCTGGGACGATTGGGTTCCGGGATCCTCGACGAGGCCGGGATATCGGGCGGCGCAGCATCCGTTGCCCCGGTTGCCGTCCGGGGAGGACCGCGTGCTGCCGTTCGCCCTGGCGACCGATCCCGCGACGGGCACGGTGTATGTGGCCTCCGGAAAATTGGGGGAAATTTTCAAGGTCCAGGTGGATTCCAAGTTGGGCTCCCTCGCCACCCTGACCGACTTCACGGGTACTCATTTTCAGGATATCCTCGCGATGGCCCATGACGGCAACTCCCTGCTCGTGCAGCACCGGCGAAACCTCACCCGCGTCCAGGACAGCGACCGGGACGGCGTCGCGGAACGCTTCGAACACGTGCTCGCGTTCCCGCAGCTCCTCGAGCCGAAGTCATACGATTGGGGCTACGGCATGGTCCGGGACAAGACCGGTGGGTATATTCTGAGTTTCTCCGTGCACGCCGTGGGTTCGCAGGAGATGATCGGAGCGGGATCCGCGCTCCGGCTTAACCCCGATTCGTCGGGCTGGACGGTGGAAGAGGTCGCTTTCGGGATGCGCAATCCGGTCGGTTGGACCCCGGGGCCGGACGGCGACATTTTCTTCACGGATAACCAAGGCAACTGGGTCGCGAGCAACCGCCTGTGCCAGCTCGTGCCGGAGCGGTATTATGGATTCCCGAATCCAAAGCAGCTGGACCATCGTTCGAAACCGGTCGGCCCCACGGCCGTCTGGGTGCCGTACGCCTGGGCGAAATCGATCAATGGAGTCACTTACGATACCACCGGCGGAAAATTCGGACCGTTTGCCGGCCAGTTCTTCCTGGCGGAAGTGATGGAAGGGGGCGCGATCATCCGGGCGCAGCTGGAGAAAGTGAAAGGCCAATACCAAGGGGCCTGTTTTCCGTTCTGGAACCGGGGCCTGATGGGGCCGGTGACGGTGACCTTCGATCCGGCAGGCAGACTGTGGGTCGGGAGCCTCACCGAGCCGGGCTGGATGCGGCAGCCGGATCGCGGGGCGCTCTATTCGATCGAGTACACGGGCGAAGTGCCGTTTGAGATTCAATCCATCTACGCCCGACCCGATGGCTTTCGGATCCACTTCACCGCCCCGCCCAATCGCCGGGCCGCCGAGGCGATCTCCTATCGGATCGAGCACTATCGCTATGAGTACAGCTCGGCCTACGGTTCGCGCGAGTTTGACCGCACGGCGGTTCCCGTGCGGAGCGTGGCGATGCAACCCGACGGGAACTTCGTGGACTTGATCCTGTCCGCCCTGGTCAAGGGGCGCGTTTACCGGTTCGATCTCGATATCGGAATAACCTCCCAGCGGGGCGACCCGCTGGCGAACGACCGCGCCGCCTATACCCTGAACGAGATTCCGGACGGGCCGGACTGACGACGGAGGCGGCGGGGTCTCTGCGTTTCCGGCGGAGAAATGCGGGCTGGCAGTCGGTGAAGTGGCGCCGCGGCGTCCGGACCGCGCTGACTGAGCCGGGAAGGCTCGAGCGGGTCGGAAGGCTCGAGCAGGTCAGGTTTCGGAAAGTGATAGTTCAAGCCTGACGTCGCCCCAAGTTTGGGGTCATGGCAGTATCGCAGCGGCGGGTGGCCGAAATCGGAGCTCCCGGAATGGCCCGCAAACTCTGCCTCGAATTCCACGGCACCCGGCAAAATTCTGCCCCGAACCGTCGCCTTCAGCGGGAGGGATTGAGCAGGGTCAGGTTGATCTGCCGGACGTCCATGACCGTCTTGCCGACGATCTGCGGCGCGCACAAGGTGAGGAGGCCGCGGCCTTTTTCCAGGCGCAGCGGGGCGAGAGTGAGCGGACGAAACTCCTTCATGCGCGACTCGCCCGCGGGCCGCGGAATCGTGTCCTGGTTCGTGTAGAGCGGCGGATCCCAGCCCGGCGCGACTTGGCCGGTGAGGGTGGCGCCGTTGAAGCTCAGCTCGATGGTCGAGCCCGCGTCCGGCACGGGGCAGGTGTAGTCGATGCTGACTTGATAAATTCCGGTGGTGTTGACCGCGATGTCCCACGTCATGGTATCGGCGGGCTTCGTCCAGTTCACGAAATAGGAACTGTTCGGCGCGCTGGCGCTGCGCTGCACGCCGCCGTGCGGCACGCCGTCGCGCGCGGGCAGCGGCGTCCACGGGAACTCCGGGTAGCCGACCAGAAAAGGGCGGTCGTCCGGCGGCAATCCCGCGCCGCCGGCCTCCGCCTGCTTCTGACCCGGCCCGGCCTTCGTCCCGGGCGCGGCGCGGCCGGTGGCGCCCAGGACATCGTGGCGCCACGCGATCACGGCCTGCGAAAGGCGCGCGGCGACCTCGGGCTTTTCCGCGGCGACGTCGCGCGTCTGACCGGGATCGGCGACCATGTCGAAGAGCGCGCCGCGCTGATCGAGGCGGTAGCGTTGGGTGCGGACGCTCACGTTGCCGTTCTGGTGCGAGAAGATCATGCGGTCAGGCCATTGGCCGCCGCCGCCGAGCAAGCGCGACGAAAGGTCCTGGCCATCGAGCGGTTTCGAACCCGGCAGCGGCACGCCCGCGAGTTTCGTGAGCGTGGGCAGGAGATCGATCGCGCCCGCGATTTCAGTCACGGTGGTCGCGGGCTTGATCCGTCCCGGCCAGCGGATGAAGAACGGCGCCCGCACGCCGCCTTCATCGGTGGTGCCCTTGCGGCCTTTCATGCCCCCGTTCCAGCGAAAGCTGTTCGGGCCGTTATCGGAAAAATAGATGACGATGGTGTTGTCGGACAGTTTGAGCTCATCGAGGCGGCGCAGCACGCGGGCGACATTTTGGTCAATATTCTCGCTCATCGCGAGGACGCAGCGGGTGATGGCGAGGTCCTCCTTGTCGCCCTCGATGCCCCGCTGGGTGATCGGCTTGTCCTTGAAGCGCTGCCAATCCTGGTCGGGCACTGCGAAGGGCGAGTGCGGGGTGTTGAAGGGCAGGTAGCAGAAGAACGGCTGCTGCTGATTTTTTTCGATGAACGCGATCGCGTGGTCGGTGAGGTCATCGGCGATATAGCCCTTTCCGCGCACGCGCTGGCCGTTGTGCTCGAGCGGCGAGTTGAAATATTCGCCCCAGTGGCCGGACGTAAAGCCGTAGTACTCCTCGAAGCCGCGGGCGTTCGGGTGGTAGGGCCACTGGCTGCCGTTGTGCCATTTGCCAAACGCGCCCGTGGCGTAGCCTGCGGCCCGGAAGGCGTCGGCGATGGTTTTCTCGTCGAGGTTCAACCGCTCCTGCCCCGTCGAGACGCCCCGCACGCCGCCCCGCGGGTGATAGCGGCCGGTGAAGAACTCCGCGCGCGTGGGGGCGCACACCGGACACACGTAGAAGCGATCGAGGGTCGCGCCGTCGCGGGCCAGCGAGTCGATGGCCGGGGTGCGCAACTGCGTGTTGCCAGTCGCGCTCAAGTCACCCCAACCCTGATCGTCGGCCAGCAGGATCACGAGATTGGGCCGGCGCGTCTCGGCAGCAGAGAGCACGGTGGTGAGCACCGCGAAGGCGAAGCCGGCGAGCACCCGGGAAAAATTGGAACGGGCAACGAAGGGAAAGATCATGAGGGCAGGGTGTGATGGATCGGAAGCAGGACTCTTAGGGGAGCGGAATGGGGAGGGGCTGGGCGGCGCGGTCGGAACCTTGCCGGTTTCGGTGGCAAAAGGAAAGACCCGCGCGCGGGCCGCTGTCGCGATGAGCGGAGCGGGGAGGAATGTCGGTGATTTCCGATTCCGTCCCGCTTCTCTCGAAGCGGGCTACAAGATGGCACCCGATTCTCGTCGCCCGCCTCGGGAGTGGCGGGACTGACCACCCGAAGATATGCCCCGCCGCGATTCCACCAAATTGCCGCTCGCCGGCCCACCGCCGACTCGACAGATTTGCGCACCCCTCCCCCGGGGCACCCCATGAAAATGAAAGCGGCTGTTTTGCTGCTGAGCGCGGCTTTGATTTTGCCGTTGGCCGCCCAAACCGCCCCCGCGGGCGCGCCGGGCGCCGAACCCGCCCGGACCGGTGACGCGCTCACGCTCTCCGTCTTCACCGTCTCCGAGGAAAAGGACGTCGGCTATGAATCGATGCAGACGACCTCTGGCATGCGCACGGTGCAGGCGCTGAAGAATGTCGCCAACTCGATCTCGATCATGAATTCGCAGCTCATCGACGATCTCGGGGTCACCACCATCGAGGAAATGTCCCGGTGGTTCGTCACCGGCGAGCAGAGCCCCGATCCCGCGCAGCCCAACCAGCTCATCCTCCGCGGCGTCCGCAACAGCTTCGCCCTCCGCAACGGCTGGATCTGGTATTCCCCGATGGACTCGTTCGCCACGGAGCGCGTCGAAATCCTGCGCGGGCCGAACGCGTTCCTCTATGGCGAAACCGACCTCGGGGGCGCGAACAACCAAATCACGAAACGCGGCCTCTTCACCCGCAACTTTACCCGGACGAAGTTCATCCTCGGCGCCGGCGGGCTGCGCGCCGACCAGATTTCCGGCAACAATCTCCGCCGCGTCGAACTCGATCTCAATCGCGTGCTCCGGCGCGACACGCTCGCCCTGCGTTTTGCGGCCGTCGCGAGCAACAGCGAAGGCTGGGGCGATCACGTCCGGCGCGACATCCGCGGCCTCTACGGTGCGGTCACCTACCGCCCGTTTCGCGCGACCTCGATCAGCGTCATGGCCGAGCGAGCGAATAACACCTCCGTCAACTCCCAGGGCCTCTTCCTCGAAAACTACTCGTTCACCAATACCTCCACGCTCGCCGCGGCCGGCGGCCTGATTTACCTCCCCGCCACGGGCGCCTTCTATCGTGCCACCGGGCAGCGCCGCAGCAATGGCACCGGACTCACCGCCGTCGATGCGCGCGTCGTCCCCCGGGGCCTGCATGTCGCCGGGCCCAACAACACGTCCCAGGACAACTACAGTTCCGTCACCCTCGAGGTGGAGCAGCACCTCGGCAAGAATCTCCATCTGCTGCTCTCGGGAAATTTCTACCAGCGCAAGACCGAGATCTACGCCTTGGCGGCGGCCCGGAATATTTTTCGCGACCTCTCGCCCTCGCTCCCGGGCGGCACCCCCAACCCCTATTTCAACCAACTCTACAGTGAGTATTTTCGCACCCACGCCTCCAGCGGGAATACCGTCCGCGACATGCGCCTTTCCGTGGTCTACGATCTGAACGCGTCGTGGATGAAGCAGCAGATCGTGTTCAATGTGCAGCAACACCAGGACAACCCCAGTGCACAAAAAGGGGCGAAGTTCGGCGAATACATTGACCCCGCGAACCCCAACTTCCTCGGCCGGATCGACCCGGCGATCACGCAGGCGGCGTTCACGGCCAACCGCGCGACGTTTGGCAACAATCGTTTCATGCGCCGCCACTATCTCGGCGATGGGGACTCCGGCCGGATCACCGGCGACCTGGGGCCGGTGCCCGGGCTTTCGGTCTGGTACCCCGATCTCTCGAACCTGGTGCCCGCGACCGGCAACGTCATCAACCGCCGTTTCTACACGCCCTCGGTCGGCGTCGGCGCTTCCGGCAGTTATTTCAACAATCACTTCTTCACGCTCGTCGGCTACCGGCAGGATCACTTCAACATGAAGACCTCGGTCGGCGTGGTCCGCGCGCTCCCCAACACGTGGATCAACGACTACGTCCCGGGGGCGTTCGCCCCGACCCCCAATCCCGCCTTCGTCAACTACAGCCTGGACGGCGCCAACTATGGGGTCGTGTTCCGCGTGAACGACACGCTCGCCTTCTCCGTCAACCGCGCGCAGTCGTTCCGGATCTCCGCCGGGGAAGGCGCCGACCTCTACACCCCGGGTGCCAAGCAGAGCATCCAGACGGGCGAGGGCCAGGACGCGTCCATTCGCCTCAGCCTCTTCGGCGGCCGGATGGAAATCAACACGACCTACTACGACAACTTCCAACCCAACGCCCGCCTCTCACCCGCCCCGGCCATCGCGATCCGCGACGAGATTTCCGCGATTTTCCCGACGACCTTCAATGCCGCCGGCACTGACTACCAAAAGCTGAAGACGAGTGGCGTCGAACTGGAACTCGTCGCCAATCTCACGCGCAACTGGCGGCTCACCCTCAATGCGGCCACCAACAAGCTGGTGACCGAGGAGCGCCTCCCGCTGCTCAAGGGTTTTCAAGCCGGGGCGAAAGCGCTCAACCAGCCCACGCCGCAGCTCGACGCGTTTCTCCTCACGTTTCCCGACGGCGTGCCCAACGCGGGCTACACCAAGACGCGCGCCAACATTTTTACCCGCTACGATTTCAGCCGCGGCGCGCTCAAGGGCCTGTACGTCGGCGGTGGCGCCAACTGGCGCGAACCCACCTTTCGCGGCAATGCCGTGGTCGTGCAGGGCGGCACGGTGCAGGCGCTCTGGTCTCCTTCCTACTACATCGTGAGTCTCCTCGGCGGCTGGCGAACCAAACTCTTCAAGCGCCCGACCACGTTCTCGCTGAACCTGGATAACGCGTTCAACGAGGACTACTACCTCTCCGCGACGACCACCACCGGATCCTGGGGCGCCCCGCGGAGTTTCCGCTTCACGACCTCGGTCGATTTCTGAGGGTGCGTCTCGCTGGGTTCCGCCGCCTGGTTTCACCACGAAGGCCCGGAGCGGCGGAGCCGCCACCAAACTTCGGTCAACGGATAGATTCAGAAGCCAGGAAGCCATGAATCAATTCTTGGTTTCACCGCCAGCTTCATGGCTGGGAAAACAGGGCCGGCGTGCTTGACGGATCATTTCGCGCCGAGCGCGCGGCGCAGCCCGTGCGCGGATTCGGCCAGCGACACCTGGAGGTAGCGCTCGCGTTCGGTCGCCGCGCGGCGGAGCGGCCGGTCCTCGGTGGGCGCCACGTGCGCGACCACCAGCACCGGGCCATCCCCTGCGAGTACCCCGGCCATCCGCGTGGCGCAGCCCTCCGCCGTGGTGAAGACGTCGATGCGGCTGAAGCCGGCGCCACGGGCCAGAACCGCGTAGTCGACCGTCCCGGCGCCGGGCACCGGCTGGTTGCCGGTGATTTCGTAGGTCCGGTTTTCCAGGACGAACAGCACCAGATTGCGCGCGCCCGACTCGACGATCGTCACGAGCGTGCCCAGCGACATCAGCATGCTGCCGTCGCCGTTCAGACAGATCACCTTCCGCTCCGGGCGCGCGAGCGCGATGCCCAGCGCCAGGTCCGCCGCATGCCCCATCGCGCTGTCGGCCGAGGCAAAATCCAGTTCGCTCGAGGAGTGGCGACCCCACGCCCGCACCGCCGCCATGGTGGTCACCACCACCGCATCGCCTCTCAGCCGGGCCAGGGGAGCCATCAATTCATCTTTCGTCATCATGTGGTATCCCGGGTGATGAGGAGCGCGGCGGGGTGCTCCCGCTGCCGCGCCAGGTCGATTGTCGTGCGGACCTTCACGACGTCGGCGTCGTCGTGCAGAAAATCATAGGGCATGCCCCAGGCCTGCAGGGTCGGCTCGAAGAGGAGCGCGCAGGAGTCCACGTCCGGCCGGCTCAACTGTCGTCCGTCGATCGCCATGACTCCCTTTTCGGCGCCGGTCTTCGGCTCCGAACTCGAAGCGCCAAGCCCCGAACCCGGTGGCCGCGCCGACGGCAGCGTGGCGTAGCCGCGATAGGTCAGGAGACACAGCAGGGGGATTCGCATGCGCATCGCCGTGCCGCGCAGGGCGTCGCCACTTTCCAGAAAGCCGGTGTTCTGAATCAGCACGGCCGGCGCACCGCCGCCGATCCATAATCCGGCCGCGACCGCCCAGGCTTCGCCTTCGCGTGTGACACCGAAGACCCGGATGTCCGGCTGCGCCGCCAGTCCCTCCAGCAGCGCCTTCGAGGCATTGTCCGGCAGCGCCACCACGTGAGTGATGCCGCAGGCGCGGAGTTGCTCAATGATAAGCCGGGCACTGGCCATGCGCGAACTTGGCGCGGGCAGCAACTTCACGCCAACCTTTCTTTCGGCCAGCGATGAAAGGGAGGCTCATTGGAGTTGTCGGGCCCTCCTCTCCCGAGGAGGGCTACAAGAGGTGGGCGCATCTCGTGGCCCGCTTCGAGAGAAGCGGGAGAGGATCGCTTCACGCTGACAACCTACCGACGCAGCCAGAAGAACGAGGAAATCAGGAGGATGATTCAGGGGCCGGGCGAAAAGCGCCGTCACTGAAAATACGGGGAACCGTCCGCGCGAAAACTGGTGCCGCGCCGCCATGCGACCGGGGGCATGTGTTTGAAAGCCTCCTCATTGAGTTCCACGCCCCAGCCCGGCTTGTTGGGGATTTCCACATAGCCGTCTTTTTTCACCATCAGGGGCTCTTTCAACACCTCCTTGGCCGCGCCCGAGTCGGGGGCATGATATTCCAGAATCAAAAAGTTGGGCGTGGCCGCCGCGAAGTGGACGTTCACCGCCGTGGCGAGCGGGCTCATCGGATTGTGCGGCGCGACCATGATGTACTGCGCCTCCGCCATGGCCGCGATTTTCTTCAGCGTCAGGACGCCGCCACAACAACAGATGTCCGGCTGCACGATATCCAGGGCCTGGCGCTCGATCAGTTGCTTGAACTCGTGAATGCCATAGTTGGACTCGCCGCTGGCCAGGGGCATGTTGACGTGGTCGGAGACCTTTTTCATCGCATCGTAATTTTCCGGGCGAATCGCCTCCTCGACCCAGAACGGATGGTAGGGCTCGAGTTCATTCGCCAGCTGGATGGCCCGGTGGGGCTCGAAAAACTTCGCATGGATGTCGACGGCGATGTCCACATCGGGGCCCACGGCCTGCCGCACGGCGGCGACATGCTCGACCGTGGCGCGCGTCGCCTGGTTGTAGGGCATGTCCCCGGGCGCCTGGATTCCCATCTTGAGCGCGGTGTAGCCGTATTTCTCGATCATCGCCCGGGCGTTTTCCCCGGCCTGCGCGGGCGTCGCGCCGCTGGTGCTCTGGTAAACGCGGACCTTGTTGCGCACGCGGCCGCCGAGCAGCGCCCAGACCGGCCCGCCGGCGGACTTGCCCGCGAGGTCCCACAGGGCGTGCTCGATGCCGCTGATGGCGGAGTTGACGACGATGCCGCCGGGAAAGCGCGTCGTGTTGTACATCAGGTCGAAGAGGTATTGCACGTTGCGCGGGTCGTTGCCGATCAGCCAGGACTTGAAGTCCTCGATGACCTTCACCGTCGCCTCGTCCGGACCGGCGGAGTAAGCTTCCCCGATCCATAGAGGCCCTGATCGGTCAGGATTTTGACGTAGACCCAGTTCCGGTCGTCCGCACCGACGAGGAACGTCTTGATCTCGGTGATTTTCATCGGCGGCGAATTGCCGATTCGTCCGCCATCGAGGGGCTGCACGCCCTCGCCGCGGGCGCCGATGGCGCCACGCGTCATTCCGCCCGCCCGCCGGCGGGTGGCGGCTGCGGCGTCGTCAGGCGCCGGCTTTTCCGCCGCCTGTCCCGGCGCGATGAAGGGAGCGGCCGCCAATAAACCACCGGACCATAGAAAGCGTCTTCGATTCATATTCCCTCCTGTTGGTGAAAAAAACTTTTTGCACGGCACGTGACCGTGGGTTGGGGTAACCTGGACCAGTTATCGTTTGGCGGCCCGGCGAGTCGAGTCGCAACCGCCCGACTGTTCTTGCCGTCAACCCGACGGGGGTTGCCTTTAACCTGTGAGTGCAACGCGGAAACCCGGTGTTCTCCGTGCGGAATCAGCCCGGCCTCCGCGCCGTTGCGTCGTTGCGCGAGTCTCCTGCCCGGATCCAATCCATTTTCCCGCCCGCTTCGCTCACGGCGCGGCGACGCAGAGCCCGGACTGACCTGAGTTGTTTTGGCAGGTTTGAACCGTGATGCCTCCTTCCGCGCCGTTGCGCCGTTGCACGAGTTCCTCTGCCCGGATCCAAACCATGCTTTCGCCCGCTTCGCTCAAGGCGCAGAGGCGCAGAGTTCGGAGCTTGCCGGACCACTTTTGATTTTCCGCGTCCCCTACAGCGGCACGGCGTTTCCCCTCACGAAGTCGTCCGCGTCCGAGGCGTCGGGGCCGATGTAGTGGAAGTACTCGGCGTACTCCAAGCCGTACGCCCGGCCGCACTCGCGATCGCGACCCAACGCGAACCGCCGGGCGTACTCGCGGTTCGCGGTCTCGTCATTGTCGCCGAGCATGGTCAGCTTCCGGCCTTTCGCCGCCAGGCTGCGCCGCAACTTCGCGCCCGTTTCTCCCGCCGGCCCCTGGGTCACGTTCGCGAGGTTGGCCGCCACCTTCCGGTCCAGGTAAGGACCGATGTCCACGACCCGGTTCACCAGCTGGGGCCCGCGCGAGAAATAGTATTTTTCCTGCGGCCCGTGCGCCGTGAGGCCGGCCTTGAAGTGCTCCGGATAATCCCATTCGGAGCGCGCCATCCAGCACGCCGATTCCACGGCGCGCGCCGTGACATAATGATCCGGATTCCGCTCGTACAAGCTGTTCGGATCGTACACCACCACCGTATCGACCTTCAGCGCCCGGAAAAGAAAGATCAGCCGGGCGCGCATCTCGACGATCGGCCACGCGTCCATGTTGTGGTTCGGATAGTTCAGAAAAAACGACTCCTTCAGCCCGAGGCGCTTCGCCACCTCCTTGGTGTCGTTCTCGTTCTTGAGCGCGAGGTCACCGTGGGAGCGGCCGGTGCCGGCCATGGAGTCATCGGTCATCGTAATCAGGATGCCTTCGTAACCTTCATCGATCAGCTTGAGCACCGTGCCGCCCGCGAAGATCGGAATGTCGTCGCAGTGAGGCTGGATGGCCGCGAGCACCTTGCCGCGATGCGGCTGGCCCGCCTGGGCGCGCTCGACGGTGACCGCGACATTGTACGACGTGCCACCCGTGCCGCCCGCTTCGCGCGCGGCGGGCGGAGGCGTCGGGGCGGAAGGTGCCGCCACGGCCGCACGCACCATGGCGCCGCCGCCGAGCACGGCGCCGGCGGCCAGGGTCTTTTCGATGAAGTTTCGTCTTTTCATGTTGCAGTCAGGATAGCCCTCACCCGGTCGGCGACGATGAGTTCCTCGCCCGGGCGGAGATTGTTGGCAAAAATTCCGATGCCGCGTTTCCAGGGCGGCACGTATTTAGTCATGTCGGCGGCGATGATCGGCGGGTCGCCCTGCTCCAGCCGGGTCATCAGGTGGTCGAGGGTTACGCCCAGCCTGGCTTCGTTCCATTGGACCGACAGGCGCGGCGAATGGCTGTAGTCGTCGTTGGTAATGTACTCAGTCACGACCGTGGGCAGGCCGGCGAGCCGCGCGGCGATCCGGTCGAGCATGGCGGTCCATTCGCGGCGCTGCTGCTCCTCGTCGCGGCTGAGTGAAAGCTCCACGGCCGCCAGCAGGCCGATGATCTGTTCCTTGCCGACTTTCGCGATGCGGGCGAAATGATCATGGGGCGAGCTGTGCAGGTAGGCCGCCGCAATGAGCGGCTTCCGGCCGAGCAGCATCCCGCAGCCTTGCGGTCCCCGCAGGTTTTTTCCGCCGCTGAACGCCACCAGGTCGGCCCCGAGCTGCACGAAGGTGCGCAGATTCGAGGCCGGTGGCAGCTCGGCGGCCGCATCGAGAATCAGTGGCAGACCGGCCGCGTGCGCGATCGCGATCATCTCCTCCAGTCCCACCTGGTGGTCCCGCGCGCTGTGGGTCAGAACCATCGCGAGTGCGGCCGTCTTTTTTCCGATCGCGGCCTTCACCTGTTGGGCGGTCACGGCCTCCACGAGTTTCACCCCGACCATTCGGAACGCGTGATCGTACGGATTGCGATGCGCGGTTTGAATCACGATCTCGCTCTTCATTCCGGTGAGATCGGGCAGCCGGTCGATCTTCGCCGGGTCGCTGCCCGCCGTGACCGCGCAGGTGGCGAGGCAGAGCGCGGCCGCCGAACCGGCGGTGACGAACGCGGCCTCGGCTCCCGTGAGTTTGGCCAGCCGCTGGCCGACCTGAGCCTGTAATTCGTGGATTCTTACGAAGTGGCGCGATGCCTCCTCCATGGCCGCCTTTACTTCCGGGTACATCAGGCTGCCGCTCAGGGTGGTGAGCGTACCGTAGGCGTTGATGAACGTTCTCACGCCAAGCTTGGTGTACAGCGGGGAGCGGGGAAACGGGGAAATTTCTGTCTTCGTCGGCGCGGTCGGGGAGGGAGTGGCCGCCGCCGCGATGCCTCCTGCCTTCGGCGCCGCCGGGTTCGCTGGTGAGACCTTTCGCCGGGATATCTTCGATCGAGATCTCATTGGTTTGTCATGCTGGGCGCCAACGGAGGGTCAAGCGGTACCATGATTGCGGCAACCTGGCCAAGTATATCCGCACGTGGCTCTGGGACCTAACCCGGCCTTTTCACACTCTTCTCTCATGCGCAGCCACAGAGTGTTCTAAAATCTTGGTCGCGGTCTCAGCCGCACGGCGCGCGCGGGTTATCGGCAAAACCGCGGCGGTTTTGCTTTTAGCCCGCATGTCCTCGACGGTAACGCAGAAATACCGCCGCATCCATCGTCGGCCATCCGTGAAAACCAACCAGAGGGTGAAAAATGCGGGCTAAGGTGATCGCACTCTTGCACCCGGCCGATGAAACCCCAGCGTGGACCGGAAAATAGAAAGCACCCCGCGAGGCCTCACGATGTACCCCCAACCCGGCAATCCGTCCGCCACGACCCCCGGGACCCTGTCCCGCCGCTCCTTCCTGCAACACGGAGCCGCCGCCCTGGCCCTGGCTGCCGGGGCCCGCGGCGTGCTCTCTGCGCAACCAGCCGGCGGGGACTTCGACCTGCTCATCACCGGCGGAACCGTCATCGATCCCTACAACGCGCTGAACCAGGTGGCCGACATCGGCATCAAGGCCGGAAAGATCGTGCAGGTATCCGACCGGCTCGATCAAACCCGCGCGGCCCGCGTGCTGGAGGCCCGTGGCCTCTATGTTTCGCCGGGTTGGATCGACTTGCACGCGCACATCTTTGTCGGGGTCAATCCCGAGGCGGTTCATCCCGATCGCGACGCGGGCGTGAATGTCGGCGTCACCACGCTGGCCGACCCGGGTGGGTTTTGTTCGGATGAGATGCAACGCTACCGCAAGGAGATCGTCGAAAAATCGGTGACACGGGTCCTGGGATTCGTCAACGTGGCCGCCCACCGCAGCCCACCGGGGACGCCGATGGAGGGTGACTGGGCGCTCTTTGATCAGGAGCTGACGATCAAGACCGTCGACAAAAATCGGGACGTGCTCAGGGGCGTCAAGGTGCTGTCGTCCACCCGGCATGCCGGCAATCTGACGATCACGCCCACCCAGCTCGCGGTGCAGGCGGCGCGTGAAACGGGCACGCACGTCATGGTTCACATCGGGATGGCTCCGCCGCTGATTCAAGAGGTGTTAAACCTGCTGGGTCCCGGTGACATCGTCACGCACTGCTTCAAGGGTTACCCGATGGGCATTTTCCACGGCGACGGGCGACCGGTGGCGGAAGCCTGGAAAGCCCTGGAGCGCGGCGTCCGCTTTGACCTTGGGCACGGCCAGGGCAGCTTCGCCTGGGCCGCCGCCCGCCACGCCGAACGGCACCATTTCCCGTTGCATTCCATTTCCACCGACATTCACACGGGCAGTGTGAAGGGCCCCGTCTGGACCTACGGCCGGACGATGGCGAAGTGGCTGCATCTGGGGCATCCGCTGACTGAAGTGGTCAAACTCTCAACCCAGGGTCCGGCGCAACTGATCGACGAAGAGAAGGAACTCGGCTCGCTCTCGTCCGGCACGGTCGCCGACCTCACGCTTTTCCGGGTGGTGGAAAAGAAGACGAAGCTGACTGACAGCCTAAACAACAGCGAAACCGGCGACCGCGATGTCGAACCGGTTCACTGCATCCGGGCCGGCCAGGTCATCAGCGAAATGAAGATTCCGCCGGCGTCTTGACCGGATCACTTCGGTCGGAGCGCGTCTTCCCGCGACCTCGAATACCCTGGTCGAACGTCGCCTTGTAGCCCGCGGGAGAAGCGGGATTGGATCGGATGCCACCGACAACCGACAGATGCGCCCTTCGTCAAGGCGGGGCACAATGGACTCGCTCTGATCCTTCGCTCGGTTAGGAAGGAGCCTCCCGTTGCCCCCTGCCGTGTCAGCTTCTGCCAACAAGGCCGTCTTTCTTTCGTATGCGGCGCAAGACGCCGAGACCGCGCTGCGTATTTGCGAGGCGTTACGCGCGGCGGGCGTGGAGGTGTGGTTCGACCAAAGTGAGCTGCGCGGCGGCGCTCCCACCTCATGGCCGACGACGCTCCGTTCATTGTGCCAGCCGTAATCGACGACAGCCCCGATGCCACCGCCCGGGTGCCCGACAAATTTCGCGAGGTGCAGTGGACGCGGCTCCAAGCCAGCGCGGCGCCCGAGGCTTTTGCCGCCCGCGTGCTGGCCTTGCTGACGGGGGTGGCGGAACTGGGTCGAAGCGCGCCCCGCGTCGATGTGGCGAAACCGGCGACCGCCGGCAAGAACACCCAGCCGAGTGCCGGGGTTGACCACGAGCCGTTCGCCGAGTGGCGGCCGGCGCCGGATCAAACCGTGCCGAATACGCCCTGGACACTCGAACGGAAGCTGGGTGAAGGCGGCTTTGGCGAGGTGTGGCTCGGACGCCACCGGACGATGAAGGAGCAGCGCGTGTTCAAATTCTGTTTTCAGGCGGAACGCGTGCGCTCGCTCAAACGGGAGCTGACGCTCTTCCGCGTCCTCAAGGAGCGCGTGGGCGCCCATCCCAACATCGTGCGGTTGCTGGACGTGCATTTCAACGAGCCGTCCTTCTACGTGGAGATGGACTACGTGGCGGGCCAGAGTCTGAAGGTCTGGTGCGATCAGCAGGGTGGCGTGGAAAAAATCCCGCTGGCCGCGCGGCTGGAAATTGTCGCGCAAATCGCCGACGCCCTGCACGCCGCGCACGCGGCCGGGGTGATCCACCGCGATGTGAAACCGGGTAACATCCTGGTCTCCCAGAGCCCCGCGCCCAATGCCCAGCCGACCGCGATGCTCAGGCCAAGCCAAAAGGGGTCATTTCAGGACATAGGACAAACCTACGGCCGATCCCCGTCGCCCGAGCGAAAACGATGCAGGCGTGACGCCAATCCGCTCGCGGCACCCATCTGCAGCCGCTGGGCGATCCAGCCGTTGGACGCTGACGTCTGCTGTTTCAAGGCGGCGGCAAGGCGCAGTTTGTCCAACGCCGAGGGTGACACGGTCAACTGCGTTAACGGAATTCCAAGGCCTTGCGCCAGCTCCCGCAACCGCTCCTCCCAGAGTTCCGCCCGAGCCAGTTGCACGGCGTCGCGATCCGCGCCAAGGATTTCGAAGCGGCCCGCTCGTCCCACCCGGGCCCAGAGTTCATGGCGCAATTCCGCGCGGAAAGCGGTTGAACCGATGATCCAACCTCGGCTTAAGCGGACGAACCGTTCGTCCCGCGCCGAGGGACTTTCCTCGGCCCAGGCGGCAAGAAAAGCCGCGTAGCGCTGCCACCCGGTGCACGAGTCCGGCAAGCCTCCACTTTCGTGCAAAACGGTCTCGGCCACCAGCCACTCCGGCCGGCCCGGACTCGGAAACCGAAACAAGCTGCTCCAGCGATATTCGCCCAGTCGTTCGGGCGTCACGATTTTGGCCCGCAGCGGATTGAGATGAATGTAATGCGCCACCTGCGCCAGTGCAGCGCCCGGCTCGACGTGCTGCGCCTTATAGCGCCCCTGGAACGGCCGCCCGTTTTCGCCGTGGTAACAATTGAACCGCCTGGCCCAAGTGCCTTGCAGCCACTTCATCCCCTCGCTGAGGTTTGGTTCCGGTGTCTCCACCGCGAGGTGAAAATGGTTGCGCATGATCGCGTAGGCGTGAACGAGCCGACCAAAACTCGTGCCCGCTTCGCCGAGGCCGATTTCGAACGAGGCCGCCGCGCCATCGTTCGCGAACAAATCGCGGCGATAATTGCCCCGATTGATCACGTGGTAACACGCGCCCGAATATTCCAACCGCAATTTGCGCGCCATCGCCCGAGTCCACCAGTCCCGGCCGCAAATCAAACCATGCGTTTACCCCAATTTCGGGGGCGTTGTCCCATGTCCTGACATGACCCCTTCCTGCCCGTGCCGCAGTGCTCGTCATCGTGGAATTGAGTTCAGCCAAACCCCTCCCGGATCCGATCCCCCTGAAAATCCGGCTTCCCCTCAGCTGTCTTGCTTTTTGTCCGTCTTTGTCTTGCCTACCACCGATGCACATCGAGACCCTGTCCATCCGCATTTCCAAGTCTGAACGCGCCGCATTGCGCACCGCCGCGCGTCGCGAGAAGGTTTCTCAGGGACAAATCGTCCGCCAGGCGCTGCTCGCCTACGGCATCAAGCCCCGAGAAAAAGTCCCCGTCACCGCCTACGACCTGGTGAAGGATTTGATCGGGAAAAACAAAGGTGGGCCCGGCGACCTCTCCACCAATCCCAAATACCTGGAAGGCTTCGGTCAGTGAAAAGCTGGATCGCCGACACCGGCCCGCTCATTGCGCTGCTGGAAGAGGCGGAAAAATATCATGCGTGGACGGTGGACGCGGTGCGCAGTGCGCCCCAGCCATTGCTCACTTGCGAAGCCGTGTTGACGGAAGCCTGCTTCATCCTGAAGCGGCAGCAGCGCAATCCCAACGATCTCCTGGTCATGGCCGAGCGCGGTTTCTTCCGCGTGGCCTTCGATTTCAACCGCGAGCAAGCAGCCATTCGCCAACTGCTCGCCGCCTACGCCGATCTCCCAATGTCGTTTGCCGATGCCTGTCTTGTGCGCATGTGCGAGTTGAACCCCGAGGCCGCCGTCTGGACGCTCGATCGCGATTTTCGCGTCTATCGCCGGCACCGCCGATCCAGCATTCCGCTCGTCTGCCCGTTTTAGGGCCGGTCGGACGGGGGTTAGTCCACGCGTTGGTCGTAATCGTGGATCCCAAGCCAAATCAGCATTCCGCCCCCCCGCCTTCGCCTTGATCGCGCGCCACGGGCGATGGCACTCCCGTTTCGTGAGCCGGGTCCGACAATCGCGGAACGTCGCGTCGACTGGCAGGAAACTCGATCCCCCGGAGAGATCGGACGACACGTGGTCCGCAATTTTATGGGGTATTGATCAGATCTTCGGTTCAAAGCCTTGGCGATACGACTCGCGCCGCCAGAGTTTTTCGCCGGCGGGATTTTCGATCAATTTGCCGGTCTTGGGATCGCAGCGGACGACGGTGTTGGTCCGGTAGGCGATGTTGCCGAGGTGACACATCATCGTGCTCTTCTGCCCTTCCTCGATGGGTGAGTTGAGCTTCGCGTTGCCGCGGACGCCATCGAGGAAATTGCCGATGTGCGCGGCATCGCCGCCACCCTTGCCCCGGCCGTGGCTGACTTCCTTTCCCGCGGGATCGAAGATGGTCCACGACTCCCAGTCGAAGTTGAGGCCCATCGTGCCGCCTTCGCCGTAGAACATGATCTCGGCACGCGGCTTCTCGGCCTGGCGCGGATGGCAGCTGCTCTGCACCCACTCGCACCCGCCCTTTTTTCCAAAGTCATACACGGCGGTGCCCGTATCGGGCGTCTCCTGATTGTCCTCGAACCAATAGCGGTTGCCGAGGTAGGTGATGCGCTCGGCGTAGTCGGCCCGCAGGCCCCAGCGCAGGATGTCGAGGCAGTGGACGCCGTTGTTTCCGAGTTCGCCATTGCCCCAGTGCCAGAGCCAGTGCCAGTCGTAGTGCACATAGGACGGCATGTCGTGCTGGGCGTCACCCGGCACGGGACCCTGCCAGAGGTTCCAGTCGAGCTCAGCCGGGGCCTTGCCGGCATTTTTTCCGATCGCTCCGCGCTTGATGGGATCGTTGTAGTAAAAGGTGCGGCCAAACTTCGTCTTGCCGATCGCACCACCATGCAGCGCCTCGATGGCTTCCTTCATCCAGGTGCGGCGCTGATTTCCCATCTGCACGACGCGCCCGTATTTTTTCTGCGCGGCCACGATCATCTCAGCCTCGTGCGGATTCTGGCTGCCAGGCTTCTCGACATACACGTGCTTGCCGGCCTGCATCGCAAGCAGGGCGGCGGGCGTGTGCCAGAAATTCGGCGTCGCGATGAAGATCGCATCCACCGTCTTGTCCTCGAGGATGCGGCGAAAATCCGTGACGGCCTGGCAGCGGCCCGCCTGCTGGGCCGCGATCGTCTTCGCGCCGACCGCGAGGCGATTCGGATCCACCTCCGCGATGTACGCGATCTCGACATCGGGTAGCGTGAGCAGCGCCCGCACATGGCTGAGGCCGCGCCCGAGTGCGACGACGGCGACGCGCAGCTTGCGACCCGCGGCATCGGCGGCGGGGAGATTGGGGAGGCGCGAAAGTGCCGCGCCGGCTGCAAAGATGGCGGTGGACTTGAGGGCGGAACGGCGGGTGAGGTTCACGGGCGCTGCGGGGTGGAGGTTGCTGGACGGGGGGAAGGAAGACCTGGGAGGAGGAGATTCCCGCGGGCGAAAATGTTTCTATAACCCCGCTCTCGCCTGAAAATCCAATTTTCTATCAATCGTTGGCGGCCACCTCATCCCATCACCCGATGGCGGCGTTATCCGCGGACTTTTTCCGGATGACGGCGACCAGCCAGAGCAGGAATCCGCACAGGACAACTCCCAGCCCCGTCCCGGTCAGGATCAGGCCGACCGTCGTCCCGGCATCGCGCAGGGCCCCGACCACGTAGATCGACACGCCGCCGCCAACCGCCGCGCAGGCATTGAGGATCCCTTGGGCGGTGGCGCGGTAACGGGCATCCACCACCAGACAGATGATGGGCATCACGTTGGCCCCGAGCATGCCCATGGCGAAGCCATAGAGGCTCAGGCTCGCCAGGGTGAGGCCCATGTGGTGAACCCAGACGGTCACGAGGAAAACCGGGCCAACCAGCAGAATCGCCATCGCCGGCAGCAGAATGCGGGAGAGCGGATTGGCGGCGCTCCAGCGATCCGACCAGAATCCCCCGGCCACCAGCCCAATGGTCTGGGGAATAAAGAAGAAGGCCAGCGTCGAGAATCCCGCCGCCCCCTGCCCGAGGTGAAACTGCTCGCTCACGACCGTCGGCATCCAGCCGATGACAACCCAACTCACGGCCCCCTGCAACGTGTAGGACGCCATGAATACCAGATACGGTCCGGATCGGGCGAGATTTCGCAATGCGGCCGCGAGGCGGATGGAAGGCGGCCGCTGGGCGATCACCTCAGCGGTCAGATATTCGCGTCTGGGCTCCCGCAGGAAGAAGGCGAGCACGGCAACGTAGAGGAGGCTCGGCAGTCCGATCGCCGTGTAGGCGTAACGCCAGCCATGCACCTCCGCCAGCCATCCGCCCAACCCGCCAATCGTCGAGCCGATGACCAGGCCGGACATGTGGATTCCCGTCGCGAAGGCCCGCGTCGGCCCCCGGTGCAGATCGACGATGATGGAAACCGCGGCGGGTATATAGAACCCGTGGCTGAGGCCCAGCAGCGCGCGCATGACGAGGAACTGCTCGGCGGTTTGCACCTGGGTGGTGAGCAGCGTGATCGACGACCAGATGAAAACGCTGACGAGCACCACCCACCGGCGGCTGAAACGATCCGCAAAAAAACCGCCGAAAGGACAGGCGAGCGCGTAACACGCCAGATACGCCGAGGTCAGGAGCCCGAACTGCGCATCGGACATCGAAATGTCGTGCACGACCGTGGCCCGCATCGTGGTCAGCGTCGTCCGGGTCAGATAATTGAAAGCGGCGGCGAACCAGAGCAGCGCCACCGGCATCCAGGCGGACGCGGGCAACGGCGGGCGCGAAGCGCTGGTGGGAGACGTGGGGTTGGCGATCACGGCAGCAGGTTTTGGGTGCGGCAACCGAGCCGAGAGTCAAGCCCATCCGGGCCCGTGGATCGCTTCGTCGCTTGACTCTCCTGGCCACGCCCTTTCGCGGTTCGTTGCAGCCCCGCCGCCAAACGTTGCGGCGGTCATCCCCCACGCGTTTCCAGACTGTTTGGGCAGCCGGCCCTCCTGACATGACCCCCTCCCTCCGCGCTGAGCGCAGAGGGTCACCCCCCTGTTTGCTTTTCGCTGGCGTGGCCGGCTGAAACGTCGGCCGCCCTGAACTCGGGCGATTTCCGTCGCCGGTCCGTGCGTGCCTCGCACGTTGGGACTACCGCCGGCAACCGGTCGATGCGCGCCGAGCGCGAAGGCCCAAGCTCCGGGCTGGACGACCAATTGGATATCCGGTACCGGTGTCCAGTCTGCTCGGCCCATGACCCGCCTCCTTTATCCCACCACCAACCTCAAGGTCCTCGAGCAACTTGTCATCGCGCGCGGCGCGGGCGTCTACGTCTGGGACCGCCACGGCAAGCAATACCTCGAGGGCATGGCCGGCCTGTGGTGCACCGCGCTCGGCTACGGCAACGAGGAACTCATCGAGGCCGCGTCCGCGCAAATGCGCCAGCTGGCCTACTCCCACCTTTTTGGCGGCAAATCGCACCCGGCCGCCATCGACCTCGCTGAACGGCTGGCCGCCATGGTGCCGGTCAAGGACGCCCACGTGTTTTTCGGCCTCTCCGGCAGCGACGCCAACGACACGCACTGGAAGCTGCTGCGCTATTATTTCAACGCGAACGGCCAGCCGGCCAGGCGCAAGATCATCGTGCGGGAACGCGCCTATCACGGTGTTACCGTGGCGTCGGCGGCGATGACCGGGCTCCCGTCCAATCACGCGCATTTTGACCTGCCCTTCGAGGCGCTCGGCATCATCCGCACCGACGCCACCCACTTCTATCGCCAGTGCCTGCCCGGGGAAAGCGAGACCGACTTCGCCACGCGGCTCGCGGCCAATCTCGAGCAGCTCATCCTGCGCGAAGGACCGGAAACAATCGCCGCGTTCCTCGCCGAACCGGTGAGCGGCGCCGGCGGTGTCGTGATGCCGCCCAATACGTACTGGGAAAAAGTTCAGTCCGTCCTGCGTCGCTACAACATCCTGTTGATCGCCGACGAGGTGATCACGGGCTTCGGCCGCACCGGCCATGATTTCGGCGCCACCACCTACGCCATCCAGCCGGATATGATGACGGTGGCCAAGGCGCTGTCGTCCGCCTATGTGCCGATTTCGGCGGCGATCGTGCGGGGCGATATATACGAGGCCTTGGTGGAGCCATCGGCGAAGGTCGGCATGTTCGGCCACGGTTATACCTATTCGGGGCACCCGGTGGGCTGCGCTGTGGCGTTGAAGGCGCTGGAAATTTATGCGCGCGAACGCACGTTCGAGCACGCCGCCCGGGTGGGTGAGTATTTTCAGCGCCGGCTGCGCACCCTCGCGGATCACCCGCTGGTGGGCGAAGTGCGCGGGGTCGGGCTGCTCGCGGCCGTGGAGCTGGTCGCCGACAAGCGGGCCCGCACGGCGTTCGCAGGCGGACGTGTTGGGATTTTCGCGCAGAACTGCGCGCTGGAGCACAGGTTGATCCTCCGCGCCGTCGCAGGCTCGAGCCTGGCGATCTGTCCGCCGCTGATCATCACCGAGGCGCAGGTCGACGAGCTGGTGGACAAACTCGGCCGCGCGCTGGACGGCACGCTCGCCTTCGTCGACCAGGAGGGCCTTCGAACCGCCGCATGAGCTCGGAACCCATCACGCGTGGCGCGGGCGCGGAGCTATTCCGGAAGACGCCGCCGCCCGAACCAAGGGATCGTCCGGCCAAGATTGGACCCGCGGCCTTGTAATTGAACTTGCGCTGTCGCCAAAATGGCGACACTCACTTGGACTAGGATGCGCCTCGTGCCGCTCAAACGCCTGCAGGAATACGCCGTCCGTCAGCCGACGGCAGCGCCGACCCTCGGGCATTGGGCGACACTCATGCGCCGCCACGACTTCGACAGCTTTGCCGCCCTGCGCCGGGTCATTCCCTCCGCAGACCAGATCACGGTCGCGAGCGGCAATCCGGTCACAATCTTCAACATCAAGAATCACTACCGGCTCATCACGGCGATCCACTACAATCGCCGGGCGATCTTCATCCTCCTGCTGCTCACCCATCACCCCTACGATCAAGCCCGCTGGAAAGAACACCTGTGAAAACCACGCGATTGTCTCTTGCCCGTCTCTCCACGACCTTTGAAGGGCTCGTCAAATTCCACCCGCCGCGGCCCATCCATGACCGCGTCGGCTACGACAACACCGCCGAAATCGTCGACGTCCTCGCGGTCGCCGGCCCCCGGCTCAACGCCGATCAGGCGGATTACCTTGAACTGCTCTCGACCCTGATCGAGCGCTCCGATGCCGAACACACCGGCAGGCTGCCCGCCAGCTCCGGCCTTGATCTCCTCAAGTATCTCCTCGATGAACACCAGCTTGGCGGCGACGGGCTCGCCCAAATCCTGGGCGTGGATCGCTCGATCGCCTACCGCATTCTCAAGGGCGAGCGCCGGCTCACGGCGGCGCACATCAAGGCCCTGGGCGCCCGCTTCGCGGTTCCCGCCGATCTGTTTCTCTAAGCACCACACTCATCATGCTCGCTGAATTCGACAAGCCTGCCGGGCATGTGAACGCCCCACCCGTCCCCCGGACGGACTTCCCCGCCAAGGGCCAGCCGGAGGTCGATGTGCTGGCGGACGTCCGCCGCCGGTTCGACCTCAACCGCTACGAGATGGAGAAGAACTTCGCGATCACCTATTCGGGGACGCCGTCTGCCATCAGCCGCAAGGTGGAGGCGATGGCGGCGGGCCGCTTTTTCGTGGAGTGGGCCGGCGAGTCGGAGTCGGGCACGCTCTCCATGGAACGCGAAGCCGTCGGGATGATGGCGTCGCTGCTGGGCAATCCGGCCGCGGGCGGTTTCATCACCACCGGCGGGACGGAGAGCAACCTCGCGTCCATGCGCCTCGCCCGCAACAGCGGGAAGCAGGCCGAGCCGGAGATCATCATCCCGGTCACGATGCACTTCTCGTTCCGGTTGGGGGCGGAGCTGATGAAGATCAAGCTGGTCGAGATCGATGTCGACAGCGACACGTACCTGCCGCGGATGGAGGACGTCGAAAAGGCCATCACGCCGCGCACCGTCGGCCTCGTTTGCTCGGCGCCGGGCGGCACCTTTGGAATAATGGACAACGTGGCGGCGTTCGCCGATCTCGCCTGGCGCAAGGGCCTCTATCTCCACGTCGATGCCGCCTTCGGCGGTTTCATCCTGCCGTTCATGCGCGACCTCGGCCATCCCGTCCCGCCTTTCGATCTCAGTCTCAAGGGCGTCAGCTCAATCATGACCGACGGCCACAAGCTGGGCCTATTGCCCATTTCTACGGGCTTCTTCCTCGCCAATGACCCGGGCCTGTTTGAGACGATACCCACGGAGTCCACGCTCATCCACACCACGTCGTCCACGAAGCCCGGCTCACGGGCGGCCGGGGCCTGGGCCACGTTTCGCCATCTGGGCCGGGAGGGCTACCGCCAGTCAACCGCCCATGTGCTGAAGCTGCGGGACCTCATCGTTGACGGCGTCACGGCGATCCCGGGCATGGCGCTGGCCGTGCCGCGGTTCATCACGGTCGTGGGCTTCACCTCGAAGACCATCAACCTCGAAGATGTCCACCAGCACATGGCCGAGGACGGCTGGGGCCAGGGCTACGGCGTCCTGCGGGGCAAGCCGTTCATCCGCCTCTCCATCCACCCCTCGCGCGACGAAGAGCATGCGCGCGGCTTCGTGAAGGCCTTCGAAACCGCCGTCCGCCACGCGCGGCGGGTCTGAACCAAATGAACCCACACGCGCGCCCAGAGCACCGGGGCCGGGACATCGATCCCAACCGGCGCATTTCCCTCCCGCTCGTCGGCTACAGCGACCGCCTGTCCGGCGCGCCGGGCGAGACGATCCGCTTCATGGTCAGCTCCGATCACGCGCGCTACCGCTCGCGGCTGGTCCGCCTGATCCATGGCGACACGAACCCCGATGGCCCCGGGTTCAAGCAGGTCGTGATCCCGTCCGCGATCGACGCGGAGCGCGACGGCGCGCACCACGACATCCGCGGCGGTTCGTACGCCGAAGTTCCGATCGGCGGCCTCGCGACCTCGGGCAGCTTCACGTTCACGACCTTCCTCTGCCCAACGCTGCCTGGCCGGGACGAGCAGGTCATCGTGAGTCGCGGCGATCCGTTCCACGGCGCGGGCGTGGCCCTCGCCCTCGACGGGACCGGCGCGCTTGAGTTGGTGATCGGAGGCCGCAAGGCGGGCGAGTCCGCGGACACGGCCCGCCGGTGGTCCACGGGCGCGCCCTTGCGCCGCTGGGAATGGTACTTTGTGTCCGTCTCGAACGGCGATGGCCGGGCCACTCTCCGGCAGCAGGCGGTGCGCCGGTGGCCGGGCGATCCGTCCAACGCGTCGATCACAGTGCAATTGGATCCCGCCCCCTCGCCGCACGCCGGCCCGTTGTGGTTCGCGGCCGCCCGCGCGGTCGACGGCGGCACCGCATATCACCTCGACGGCCGACTGGACCGGCCGCGGATGTTTTCCCGGGCCCTGTCCGGTGCGGAGATCCTCAGCCTCGAGGCGGACCCCGATGCGCTGTCGCCCTTCGGCGCCGACCTAGTGGGAGCCTGGGATTTTTCCGCCGATATCTCCACCGACCGGGTGACGGACGTTTCCCGGCACGGTCACCACGGGACCACCGTCAACATGCCGACGCGCGGCGTGACCGGCTACAACCACGCCGGGAACGAGACGAGCTTTCGCCTCGCCCCCAAGGAATATGGCGCGATCCACTTCCACCGGGACGACCTGGAGGACGCGCGCTGGCCCGTCGCGTTCGAGTTCACGATTCCGCCTGACCTCAAGAGCGGGGTCCATGCGATCTGGCTCACCGCCGGGGACGACGAGGACTACCTGCCGTTCACGGTCCGGCCGCCGCGAGGCGTGGCGCGCGCGAAGATCGCCGTGGTCATGTCCACCCTGACCTACGAGATCTACGCGAACTTCACCGATCTCGGCAAGAAGGTCTGGCGCGGTGAATCGTGGACCGGCAATCCGATTGGGCAGCCGCATGCCGATCCCACGATCTTTCGCGAGGTCTATGGTTACATCGAGCAGAACTCACTGTACGGCCTGTACGACGTCCATGAGGACGGATCGGGGATCGCGTACGGATCGCGTCTGCGGCCAATCCTGAACATGCGGCCCAAGTTCCGCTACCGCACGATGGGTTGCCCGGCGCGGTTCCCGGCCGACCTGTACCTCGTGGACTGGCTCGACCACAAGGGCTTCGAGGTCGACTACCTCACCGACCACGACTTGCACGCGGAAGGCGCGGATCTGCTGCGGCCGTATGCGGTCGTGCTCTCCAGCGGTCATCACGAGTACTGGACGGGTGCGATGCTCGACGGGCTCGAGCGCTACCTGGGACAAGGCGGCCGGTTCATGTACCTTAGCGGCAACGGCCTGTTCGGTGTCACGTCCCTCGACCCGCTGAAGCCGCATCGGGTCGAATTGCGCCGCTGGGGAGCGCCGTGGCCCTTTGAGATGCCTCCCGGCGAGCGTTACCACTCCATGACCGGGGAACTGGGCGGCATCTGGCGCAATCGCAACCGGGCGCCCAACCAGCTGGTCGCCGTCGGCACGGCGGGCGCGGGTTTCGATCGTGGCTCGCCCTTCAAGCGCCTGTCGGATTCCTATGATCCGCGCGCGTCGTGGATTTTTGACGGGATTGAGGGAGAGTTGATCGGCGACTCGCCCAACCTGCAGGTGAAGTGGGGCGCCGCCGGCTATGAGTACGACCGGGTGGAAGCCGAATATGGGACTCCCGGCACCACGCTGCTGCTGGCGTCATCGGTGCGGTTCAACCAGTCGCACCAGGCGATGATCAACGAGGAGCTGTATTTCATGCAGGGCCGGGACGGCGCGGGGGTGCGCGATCCGCAGGTGCCCGGCCGGCCGCACCGCTTCTCGCGCGCGGACCTGGCGTATCTGGAATACCCCAACGGGGGGGCGGTCTTCTCGGCCGGCGCGATCTGCTGGCGGGCGTCGCTGTCCGCCCTGGACTACGGCAACACCGTGTCCCGCGTCACGGAAAACGTCCTGCGACGCTTCGCCGATCCCACGTGGCGTCGGTAAGCGCCCTTGTGGCCCGCTTCGGGAGAAGCGGGATTCAGTCAAGGACCGATGGCCATCCCTGCTCTCCCGAGCAGGGCTACAAAAACCGTCGTTTGCTCCCGCCGGAGCAAAACGCGTCTTGCGGTGGGTACTGCATCATTCCGGAAAAGAGGCCTTGGCCACGGTGACCGATTCGAGACGTTCCGGAATCGGCTCGAACCCGACTCCGACGCGGTCCCCGAGATCCACGCAGTGCTGCGCGTTCAATTGAATCTCACGCTCGGTGATATCTCGGGCGTAGAATCGGCGGGACGGAAAGATATCGGCCGGATAGGTGAATCCCGGCAGCGTCCCCAACGCCGCGCAAATCGCCGCACCGACGCCGCTCTCCAGCATGCCGCCCACCCACGCGGGCATGCCGGCATCGCGCGCCAGATCGTGGATCTGGATCGCATTGAATAGCCCGCCCACCCGGCCGGGCTTCACGTTGACGACCCGGCACGCCCCGAGTTTGAGCGCCACGCGAAAGTCCCGCGGACTCTTGATTGATTCGTCCAGGCAAACCGGCGTGGCGATCCGGCTCTGAAGCTCGGCGTGATCGATGAGGTCGGTGTCGGCCAAGGGCTGCTCGATCATCGCCAGATTGAACCGATCGAACGCTTTCAGGGTCGCCCAGTCGTCGCGCAGATCATAACCGGCGTTGCAATCGACATGAACGACGGCCGCGGGGAAGGCCCCTCTGACGGCCTCCAGCACTTCGATGTCCCAGCCTCGCTTGACCTTCAGCTTGATCCGGGGAAAGCCCTCGTCCACCGCCTTACCGATGAGCGCGAGCAAACCGTCGATCGTATCCTGCACGCCGAAATCATGGCCGCAGCGGGTCGTGGACCGCACTCCGCCCAGCGCGCGCCAAAGCGGCAGGCCCTGGCGTTTGCTGTGGAGCGCCCACCACGCGGTCTCGGCGGCGGCCTTGGCAAACGGGTTCCCTTTGAAGACTGCCAGGCATTCGACCAGATCCGCGGCCGTCGCGAATTCGCGCCCGACAATGCGAGGGAGGAAAAACTCCCGGCAGGTCTCGTACGCGGAGAGCGCCGATTCCGGCGAGTAGGTCGGGGCATAGAGCGGGCAGGATTCGCCCCAGCCCTCGATTCCTTCCGAGGTGAGCCGCACGAGGACGGAATAAATGGCCGCATCCTCGCCATAGGCGGTTCGCCAGGGAGTGATGAGCGGCAGGGCGATGTGCCGGATTTCGGCGGTCTGGATTTTCACTGTGGGATAATTGACGTGGGATGCAGAAGCTTGGTTGATCGCCTCGCTCGTCGCAACGCCTGCGATGATCCTCTTTGGAGTGCGGCGCCAGGTCGCTGCACTCCATACCGGCAGCCGACACGCCGTCACCTCCGCGTTCTCCGCGTCTTCGCGTGAGCCGGTTTGGGCACACCGAAACGGGTCAGATCGAGATTCGAGACAAACGACTTCCTCGCCCGGGGTAGCAGGCCGTTGGCGGCGGCAGGACCGGCGCGAATGAGCCGCTGGCGGCGGCTGTCTTGCCCAGGTGGTGAGGAATTCCGACGGGGTCAGGTTGCAACGCTCGACAAACAATCGGTTCGATCGAGGGTCGAGGCATGCCGCCTTCTGCGGTGCGCCCCAGGCAACCCCTATCGCTTCGTCTCGATCTGCACCGGAATCCGGCCCGGGCGAATCGCGCGGAGAAAGACCTCATAGTCTCGCTCGCACTGGTCGGCGTAGGCCTGCGCGAAATCCGCCACCGCTTCATCGATCCGATCGGACTTCCCCAAATAACCGCTCAGGCTGGCGGCGGCACCGCACTTGGAATGCGCGCGCGCCAGCACCCAGCCGCACATGCCGGCAAAATTGCACATCACCTCGCCCACCAGAGATTCAAACGGCACCGAGGCCTTCATGTCGTGCAATTGCCGCACGTAATACTCGCGGCCGTCGTGGTCGCTCGCCCAGCCGGGAAAGATGTCGCTGGTGCACTGCATCAGCCGCTGCCCGACCACCACCCGCTGGACCTCGTGGGCAAACGCGCTCGGGCCGACGTGCGGTGCCACGACCGACCGAACGGCCTCCTTGATCTGGAGAACCAGCGGCTCTCCGCCGCCTGAGAGGTAAAGTGCCACGGCACACCGCGTTCCCACGCTGCCCACCCCCACAACTTTGAAGGCCAGCTCCACCAGTTTATAGCGCGAGAGCAGGGTGCGGCGTTCATCCGGTAGGCTCGCCGGATAACGCTCGAGCACTGTGCGAAAAGCGGTCTCGAGCTTGGTGCCGCGGCGCAGCCGCTCGATGGTCGGCGGCGCATCCCTAAACTGCAGGTGGCCGTCGTGCTCCACCAGCAATCGGCCCAGCAGGCTGTCCGCCGTGCGGGTGCGCGCCTTGCGCTCGAATTCCTGGCGCCGGCGCCGCGTCGCCGCATTGGGGGCCGTGCGAATCAACACCTCCGAATCGATGATCGCATACCAGATGTCGAGCGGCGCCATCGCTGCGTAGGTATGCACGTGCTCCCGATAGGAGCGGATCATCGCGAGCGTCACCTCGCGCGCCCGGCGGCGGTCATAACCCTACACTCGCGCCGCGAGCGTGAAACTGGTGGCCAGCCGCTTGAGATCGAATTCCCACGGCGCCGGCAGGGTCTCGTCAAAATCTATCAGGTCGAACAGCAGCCGGCGTTCGGGCGAGGCGAAAGCGCCGAAGTTGCCGAGGTGACAGTCGCCGCAGGCCTGCACGTGCAGGCCCGTGGCCGGCAACACCGCCAAATCCGCTGCCATCATCGCCGCGCCGCCCCGCATGTAGGCAAACAGGGAAATACTCATGCGCCCATAGCGTAACGGCAGCAGGTGATCGATGCGGTCGCGGCTCGTCGCGAGCAGCGTCTGCATCGGATCCGCCCGTCGCAGGTCCGGTCGCCAAATCGCGTGGCTCGCCCGCGGAACCGTCCGGCGTAACGCCCGCCCCGCGGCGTAGGCCGCCGCGCGGGGAGGATTGCTGAGTGGAACGGGTTTCTTCAATGAGCAGGTTTGGCCAGTTGCTGAAGCCCGGGGAGAGTTTTCACCGCGCAAGCCATCCTAAAATCCCACGGGGCCGGCCAAAACCATGTCACCGCCGGCAGTGGCCGGGAGTCTTTCTTCTTGGCCGAAAAAGGGGGCGCGTTGCGACCATCGACCAACAATCTGTTCGGTCGGGGGTCGAAACGTGTCCCCTGCTCGGCCCCCGAAAGAGCGAGTTTCCGATCTATTGCATCGTTCCCGCATATTCCTCCTCGTAGCGTCCTGACTCACCACCCAGAGACCACCGCAATGAAAGACCAGACCCCGACGATCCATCCGCGCCCCGCGCTTTTCCAAACGGCGCGGATCGCTCTGATTTACGCCTTGGCGCTGGCGGCGAATTTCAGCCTGTCGCCGTCGGCCGACGCCCAGGAACAGCCGCCCATCCCGATCGGCTCGCGACGGGAGCTCTTCGTCGACCACTTCCTGATCGACCAGCTGGACAACGTCCGGCTGGAACTGCAGCACCCGCAGCCGCAGGAAATTGTTTTTGCCTGCGACCAGCCCTGGGAAGGCAACACGTGCATCTATTTTCGAATCATTCCCGACGGCGGAAAATTTCGCATGTGGTACCAGGGCGCCCACTGGCAACTTGACCCCGCCGATCCCAAGAAAACGCATCCCTACCACATCTGCTACGCCGAAAGCACCGACGGCATTCACTGGACGAAACCGAACCTCGGGCTCATCGAGGTCGACGGCTCGAAAAACAACAACGTCGTCGTCACCGACGTCTACGATAACTTCACCCCGCTCCGCGACGACAATCCCCAGTGTCCCCCAGAGGCAAAATACAAGGCGCTCGGGCAAGCCAAGGACGGGCTGATTGCTTGGCAATCCCCCGACGGCATTCATTGGCGGCGGTTGGGCGACAAGCCGGTGATCACCAAGGGCGCGTTCGACTCGCAAAACACGGCTTCCTGGGATTCGGAGATCAGGAAGTACCGGGCCTACATCCGCGACTTTCATGACGGGCTGCGGGATATCCGACTGGCGTTCTCCGACGACTTCCTGACCTGGACGACACCCGAGATGCTGCGGGTGGCTCCGCCGGTGGCGAAGGAGCAGTTCTACATCAACGGCATCGCCCGGTATGACCGTGCACCGCATCTCTTCCTCGGGTTTCCCGTGCGGTATGTCGAACGACCCTGGTCACCGTCGATGGAAGCCCTGCCCGATCTCGCCCTTCGCCGGCTGCGGGCCAAGGCCGGCGAACGCATCGGCACCGCCATCACCGACGGGGTGTTCATGTCGAGCCGCGATGGCTTCCATTTCAATCGCTGGACGGAAGCGTTTCTCCGCAATGGCCCCGAGCGGCCCGGTTCCTGGGTGTACGGCGACTGCTACGCGGCGCACGGTTTGATCGAGACGGACAGCAAACTCCCCGGCGCACCGAAGGAGTTCTCGCTGTTCATCGCCGAGCATTACTGGCGGAGCGAGGAGGCGATCCGCCGTTTCACGCTGCGGATCGACGGTTTCGTCGCGGCCAAAGCCCCTTTGGCTGGGGGCGAACTCCTGACGAAACCCTTCATTTTCTCCGGCAGGCATCTGTCGGTGAATTTCGCCACGTCCGCGGCCGGCAGCCTGCACGTGGAACTAGCCGACTCCGCGGGAAGACCGTTGCCCGGTTTTTCGCTCGCCGACAGCGACGAGCACTTCGGCGACAGCCTGGCCCGTGCGGTCACGTGGAAGGGGAAATCCGACACGTCCGCCCTCGCCGGCCAACCGGTCCGGCTGCGGTTTCGATTGCGGGATGCCGAAGTGTATGCCTTTCAGTTTACGAAATAACCGCTCCCATGGTCATCTACGGAACCGCCTTGCTCGCCCTCTGCCATTTCCTCGGTATCGTATTGGGTGATCTGCTCGGGCGCGCGCTGGGCATGACGGCTAATGTCGGTGGCGTCGGCATCGCGATGCTGTTGCTCATCGTGATTCGGCTGCAACTGCACCAACGCGGGGTGTTGAACCCGACGTCCGAGAGTGGCGTGAATTATTGGGGCGCGCTCTACATTCCCGTCGTGGTGGCCATGGCCATGCAGCAAAACGTGGTGGCGGCCTTGCGCGGCGGGCCCATGGCCTTGCTGGCGGCGATCGGCAGCGTCGTCGTCTGCGGGCTCGTGGTGTCGTTCATCAACCGGCTGGAACTGGCGGGCGAAGCCAACCCCGCGTCGGTTAAATCGGAGTAGCGCGCCATGTGGCCCATCATCGAAAAAGCCGCCAAGGACAACGGTCTGGTCACTGCGTTTGCGGTGGTCGGCCTGATGGTACTGATCTCGGGTTTCATCTCGCGAAAGCTCACGTTCGGCCGCATCCAAGGCTCGGCCATCGCCATCCTCATCGGCCTGGCGCTCGCGTATGTGGGCGGCCGAGTGACGGGAGGCGCCAAAGGCCTGGCCGACATCGCCCTCTTCAGTGGGATTGGATTGATGGGCGGCAACATGCTCCGGGATTTCGCCATCGTGGCCACGGCGTTCGAGGTCCAGCCGGCGGAGGCGAGCCGGGCCGGCCGGATCGGTGTCATCGCGCTGCTCCTTGGCACGGTCCTGCCGTTTATCGTCGGCGTGGCCGTGGCGCGCGCCTTCGGCTACACGGATGCGGTCAGCCTGACCACGATTGGCGCGGGCGCGGTCACGTACATCGTCGGTCCGGTGACCGGAACGGCCGTCGGCGCGAGTTCCGACGTGATGGCGCTGAGCATCGCGACGGGAGTCATCAAGGCCATTCTCGTGATGGTGTTTACTCCGGTCGCGGCCAAATTTCTCCGCCTCAGCTCGCCCCGTTCCGCGATGGTCTTCGGCGGTTTGGCCGGCACAGTGAGCGGTGTCACCGCCGGACTCGCCGCCACGGACCGGCGCCTCGTGCCCTATGGCGCGCTGGTCGCCACGTTTCACACGGGCCTCGGCTGCCTGATGGGACCCTCGGTGCTCTTTCTGGCCGTGAAAGCCCTCGCCCCTTACTTGTAACAGCGCCCGATCGACCCATCGCTCGCGGGTTGAAAACTGACGCGTTTACGCGCTCCCACCTCTCATCGAATGCGCCGGTCGCACCGGGCGGGCCGTCCACTCCCTGCGCGGCCAGTAAAGAATCCCCGGAGCAAGTTCCGCGGCATTTCCGTAAACTTTATCATTTAGCCGGGGTCGCCAACCCCGGGAAATTCAACCCCGTTCTTCGTTCCGGTTTCTCCGGGCTCGGCGAGCCCGGCTGCATCAAGCCGAAGCAAGCTTCGGGGTATCGGGCCCAATGAGAACGAACTGGCCCAGATCACAGGTTCGAAGCCAGCTCCAGAGCAATTTCTAGTTTCGTTGACGCTGACAATTGTAGCCGGTCCCGCGGCCGCGGGACTGAGGCCGGTCGTCGTTCCGACACCGGGCTACAGGGTGCGTCAATGTAAACCGAAGATGCAGGCTAGGCGGCCGGCGCCTGGACGAAAACTTCTTGATACGCCTTTTCCGCCATTGGACCCAGTCGTCGGGCCAGTTCCCGGTAGGCCTCGCGCCGATAGGTCCAGTTCTGCGATCGCCCCACCTGCTCGAGCCAGTCCACCAGATGCACCGTGCAGAGGTCGTTGAAATCCTGCTCCGAAATGGGCGTCTCGGCTTTTTCGAATCGATCGAGAATTGAATAGGGTCCGCTGCGCTTTTTGACCTGCCCGTCGAAAAACGTGCGATCAATCGCGCAGTTGTAATAGGAAAGCCGTTCCGCGCGTTCTCCGATCACGGCCCGCACCTCGCCGCGCCGCGCCAGCGGGAGTTTGAAGCCCTGGAACAACTCCGTGCCGTAGATGGAGTGAAACACGCCGACGCGCGCCAGCTCCTCATCGCAGCCCCATTTCTTCAGGTCGCTGTAAACGCCGACCGCATGAGCCAGGTATTTTTTCTCGCCCGTGTGGGCGATGTTTTTGGCCCCGATTTCAATCAGGAAATCGGTCAGTTGCTTGAAGGGCGTCGACATGATGAAGGGTTGCGTCAGGGTTTTGTTGATCGCGGCCCTGGCGGGGCCTCGTTATCCCATGATAATCGGTGGAGAGCCACTGTGGTTTGGCGCCGGCGAGGTTTGGGCGATGCGGGAAATCCATCAACACCTTAATCCTTCGATGGGTTCTTCAGGCACACCGGTCAGCAGTCGGTGCCATCCTCGCCCGCTTCTCCCGCAGCGGGCTACGCGCCAGCGGTCCCTTTCGCCCGCTTCGCTTTAAGGAGTTCCTCCAATAGATCTTGTCCTTCCCTCGCGGCAAGGCGGCCTTGTCTTTCAACAGGTCCTCGAGTCCAATAAACGGGATCTTCAATCCCGCGTCCTCGAACAGGACCTTTCCGGCATAGCTTTGATCGAATGTCACCCCATCGATCCCGGTCAGCACTTGAATTTTAACGGGTTCCCGCCCGATCTCGATTACGGTGTCCTTTCCCATAAAATCCGCCGGGCCAAGTCAGAGATCCGCGTAACCGAAGGCGGCAAAGACTTCGAGAATCCTGGCGGCGTTTTCCGGTTCCCCCGCGAAGAAGACGTCGAGACCGCCCGTATAACGCGGGAATCCATGGAGCCCGACCGCATAGCCGCCAATAACCAGGTGCCTAACTTTTTTTGCCTCGAGTAACTCGCTGAACTCGCGGAAATGCCTGTTTAACATACTCGGAATCCTCAGTGGTGAGACGAATAAACTCGACCGCCGCGATGCCCTCCTGCGGCGACCGCTCGAACCCTGACGTGCGATCCGTCCGCTCATCACGGAGCCGGCGTTTCTTGAGAACCACGTTGTTCATCCGACTCGAATCGTAAGCTTTGAAATTGGAGTGACGAGGATCAAACCAACGCCAGCTGAACCACCGCAACAGGAAGCGTCCCGGTGACCGCCGGCGGCGGAACGCTCAACGTCCAACGCTTAGGGGGACCAAACCTTTGATCAGGGCGCATCGGTCGGTCACTGGTGATATCCGACCCAATCCCGCTGCTCTCGAAGATGACAAGAATACTCCCGGCTCTTGTAGCCCGCCTCGGGACAGGCAGGACTGACAACTCGGAGGTGCGCCGGCGCCGAGTCACTCGCCCGGCTTCTTCGTGTATTGCGGCTGGGCGCCGACCGGCAGCGGCGGGATCGCGCCCTCGCCCGCCTTCGGCAACGTGCCACTCAGTTCCTGCCTCCAGTGGGCCACATCACCGCCCGGGCAGTAGACATAGATCATGTGCATCGGCTCGTCGCCGGTGTTGGTGAGTTGGTGGAATAATGTCGGCGGCATGAAAACCGCCTGGCCCGCCTTGATCGGGCTGCGCTCCGTGCCGACGCAAATTTCTCCTTCCCCCTGCACGATGAAATAAACCTCCTCCTGCTCCTGGTTGTGCCACGGCACCTGGCCGCCGCGCGGCTCGAGGATCGAGTAGCCCATGGAAAAACCCTTCGCGGAAATCGGCTGCCCGAGTTGCCCGACGAGGCCGCGGCCCCAGCGTCGGGCGGGAAAAGTGCCACCAGGAATTTTTGCGAGATCGGCGATAAGCATAAGGCGATTTAGTTATCAGTTATTCGTTATTGGTCCGTTGGGCGTAGCCCGAAGTCCGTGGTCCTTAGCGCGAGGCCTCAAGCCACCAACCCCGCCCGAATGAGCAGTGCATTCGGATCCGGATCCCGGCCCATGAAGGCGCGGAACAATTCCGCCGGCTCGGCCGAGTTTCCCCGGCTCAAAATTTTCTCCACAAACTCGGCCCCGACCGAGGCATTCAAAATGCCCTCCCGCTTGAAGCGCGTGAAAGCGTCGGCCTCGAGCACCTCCGCCCATTTGTAGGAATAGTAGCCCGCCGCGTAGCCGACCGGGTCGGAAAAAATATGGGTGAACCGTTTCACAATCGTCGGCGCGGCCGGTTCCGTGGGGATCAGGCAATCCGCGATCGCGGCCCGCACCTTGGGCTCGACATCCGCTTCGCCCGCGAATTCCGCGGACCGCGTGTGCAGCAGCAGGTCCATCTTACCGAAGGCCACCTGGCGCATGGTGACACCGGCGGACCGGAAATTTTTTGCCGCCACCATCTTCGCATAAATCTCGTCGGGAATCCGCGCCCCCGTTTCGTGATGCCGCGCCAACAAGTCGAGGCTCGCGCGCTCCCAGCACCAGTTTTCCATGATCTGCGACGGCAGCTCCACGAAGTCCCAGGCCACGTTGATGCCGTTCAGCGTCTTGATTTCGACCTCCCCCAACAGGTGGTGCAGCAGGTGACCAAACTCGTGGAAAATCGTTTCCACCTCGCGGTGCGTCAGGAACGCGGGCCGACCGTCGGCCGGCGGCGTCATGTTGCCGCAGATCAGCCCGAGGTGCGGCGCGCGGTATCCATCCGCCGTCGGTCCGCCCGTGATCAGAAAATTCATCCACGCGCCGCCGCGCTTCGACTCGCGCGGATGCCAGTCCGAGTAGAACGAGCCCACCTTGCGCTGCCGGCGGTCGAAGAGGTCGTAGAGTTTCACCTCGGGGTGCCAGGTCTCCGCATCGCCCGCCGGGCGCTCCACCACCCGCAGCCCGAACACGCGACCCACGAGCTCGAACAGGCCCGCGATTACTCCGCTCATCGGAAAATAGGGCCGCAGGATTTCGGCGTCGAAGGCGTACCGCTCCTGCCGCAGCTTCTCGGCCCAAAACGCCACTTCCCACGGCGCCAGCGGACCGACCGGCCCGCCCGTCTGCCGGGCCTTGAATTCTTCGAGCTCCCGGCATTCGCGCGCGAAGGCTCCGGCCGCCCGGCGCTGGAAATCCTCGACGAACGCGAGCGCGTTGTGCCCGCTCTTCGCCATCCGCCGCTCGAGCACGAGATCGGCAAAATGCGGCCGGCCCAGAAGCGCCGCTTTTTCGGCGCGGAGCGTCAGAATCCGGCCGATGAGCTCCGAATTGTCGTGCGGATCTTTTCCACCAATGGCCGCGCTGGCGGTCCACATCTCGCGGCGCAACGCCCCATCGTTCAGATACGTCATGAACGGTTCCAGCGACGGCTGGTGCAACGTGAAGCGCCAGCCAGCGAGTCCCTTCGCCTCGGCACTGCGCCGCGCGGCGGCCACCGCGTGCGCCGGCAGACCGGCGAGCCGCCCCTCGTCGGCCACCACGAGTTCCCAGGCATTGATCGCATCGAGGACGTTCTCCGAAAATTTCTGCGTAAGCTGGGCGAGTTCGGTCTGCAGCCCCTCGAGCCGCGCCCGCTTCTCCGCGGGCAGGTCGGCGCCCGCCTCCCGAAAGTCCTTGATCGTTTCATCCCGCAACCGGCGATGTATCCCGCGCAAGGCCGTCGACGCGGGCGCCGTGGACACGGCCTTCACCTGTTGCCAGAGCGCGGGATTCAGGTAAATGTTCGCATAGAAAGCCGAGACCTTCGGCAGCATGGCATTGTGCGCCTCCCTCAAGGCGGGCGAATCCGCGACCGATTGCAAATGCGTCACCTTTCCCCAGGTGACGGTCAGTTCCTCGGTCGCCTGAACCAGCGCGAAAATGGTGTTCTCGTAGTCGGCCAATTTAGCATCGCGCGAAGCAATCGCGTCGAACGCTCCCTGTGCCCGGACCAAGGCTTCCTCCATCGCCGGGCCGACAAATTCGGGGGTAAGCCTTGACCAGCGAATTTGAAATTCGGAATCGAGAAACGGATTGGCGGGCATCCGCGCAAAAACCGCCCTCGGCGCGCGAATGTCAAACTGCAAACCTCACCACGTTTGGGCGACGCCCAACGAAATCTGCCGCGGCGTGGCGGGCACGGCCGGGATCTCCTGATAGCCGCTGTTCCACCCGTTCTCCACCTGCAGCGAAATCTCGCTGCCGCGCCACGCATTGGGGCGATAGGCGAACCCGATCGCACTGATCACCGTCCGGTCCCCGCCCGTCACCCGCAGCAAATTGCCGGCCTGCACCCGGGCGACGTTGTCCATTCGCAATTCGAATCCACTGCCCAGACGCACCGTGCCCGCCACGGTCAACCGCTGCCGGGCGTAGTTGAGCGCGTAGAAACTGGCGTCCACCACTGCTCCGCGATAGTCCGCGTTCTTGGACAACGCGGTGTAGCCCACCACCACGTCGCAGGCGGCCCAGGATCGGCGGACCACGGCTTCGAGCCCGACCACGTCGAGATCGACCGGGTTGGCCGTTCGCGCGGTCACGCCCCGACGGAACGTCCAGTCCACCAGGGCATCGTCGCGCCGCCAAAACGCCGCGGCCTGCACCGTCCAGCCGGCCAGGGTCCCATTTGCGCCAAACTCGAGGTTGTGGCTCGCCTCCCGCGTCAGTTTGGGGTTCCCGCGAAAAAGCCCCGCCGCCGGATTCGAGTTGAGCGCCGTGTAAGTGGGGATCTGCGTTGTCCGGGTGAAACTGGCGTAAAGTCGCCGCCACGGTGAGGCCGGAAACTCCCGCGCGATTTCCAGCACGGGCGAAAGCGATCCACCGTCGTGATTCGTGCGGTCATACCCGGCACCGGCCTTCACCGAAATCAGGCTGCCGTCGCTCGCTTTCCATGACCTTTCCGGCACGAGCGCGACTTTCGCCAACGACCGCGTGTGGTAGCGGCCGAACGTCAGCGAGGTCGACTGGATCTCGTCGGCGAGAATTTCGGCTCGAAAATTGAAGGCCAAATCCCCGGAAGTTTTCCGGCCGCCGACGGCCCCGCCGCTGACCCAGGTGGTATGCTGGAAAGGGTGCACCCGACCCACGGGCGCAAAGCGGTTAAACGCGTAGTCATCCTTGTTGCGCCGCTGATAGGCGCCCGCCTCCAGAAAGTCGCCCCCGCCAAATTCCGCACGGTGATTAATCGCCAGCAAGACCGTCTGGAGGCCCTCGGTCTCATTGGAGTTGAAGGGCGTATAGAGATTCGGCCAGCCGAAGAATTTCGCCTGGTAGCCGGCGAAGAGGTCGGTCTGTGCGGCCGACCCCGCCAACTGCAGTCGCAGATTCGCACGATCGAAGCGATGCTCGCCAAACGCGATCGGCCCGTTCGACTGCGAGTGGGCCACCGCTACGTCGGCCGCGAGTCGACTTCCTCCGAGACGCATGTCGCTCACGTAGCCCTGGTAAATTTCTTCCCGGCTAAAGTGGTTCTCGCCGAACGCCAGCGACGCCACCCCGACCGTCCGCACGGGACGCCAGCCAAACGCCACGGCCCCGGCGGTCGAATTCATGGCGCTCAGGGGCAAATTCGCTCCGGTCACGATCTCCGGCGAGCGGAGCATCGCCGGGGCGATGGGAATCTCGGCAAAATAGTGCCCGGTCTGGGGATCGAGCAGGGAGACCGCACCCAGCGCGAAGCCCGTGTTCTCAAAAATACCGCCGCGCAGCGTAACGTCGGCCTGGCCTTCCGCGAGATTGCGCGACTGGAGGTCGACCATTGGCTCGAACCGCAACGCTGACACCGGCATGGCGAACGAAGTAGCCGGCACCTGATTGGCCACCCGGGGCGAATAGACCGTAAGCCCGGGCAGGCTGACCGCGTTTTGCGCGTACAGCCAAAAGGGACCGGTCAGGCCAAGGATCCAAGTCGCAACCTTCATCGACGTGAACCGCTAGCAGGCGACCGGGCAAAAACAAGCCCGCTGTTTGAAACTACTCACGTCCTGCTTAACAAGGACCTGGGCCGAAGGCGTGAGCCGTAGGGACAGGCCCGACCGAGAGAGGCGCGGAGACGAAGTTTCCCGGCGCTCTGGCCACGCGCGGAGCGCACGGCCCACCTGCCGAACCTTCCCTATTCCTCGCCGTCGTTGCCAATGGCTTCCACGGGACAACCTTCCAGCGCTTCCATGCACTGGGCGATCTCTTCTTCCGTGGTCGGCTGTTTTTGCACGAAGGAGTAGCCGCCTTCGTCGTTACGAGTAAAAAAGGACGGCGCCGTTTCTCGACAGAGATCGCAGTCGATGCACTGCTGATCGACGTAGAACTTGCCGGCTGTGTTGGGCGCCCACTTGTCTGCCTTGTTAGCCATTAATTGTCCGAAGAAAGAGTTCGAACCGTGGGCCTGTCAAGCGACCTCCCGGCCCGCCCCGACCCGGCCTGGCTGACTCAGAAATCGCCCGATGATTTGCCGGTGGCGGCTTGTATTTGCCAAGGCCACCACTATCGTAATTCCAATGCTTTTAGGTCGGCCCACCATGCGCGGCAATTACCAGCGGGAGACGACGTCCGCGTTATTGTGGCTGGTTTCGGCCCTGGTCGCCGGCTTCGCGCTGCAGTTGGTGTTGGAATGGAACTTCGACGCGCCAGCGCTCTACCAATCGGTCGGCCTCACGACTTCGGCGCTGGCGGAAGGCCGGGTTTGGACGCTCCTTACCCATTCCTTTCTCCACAGCCCACATTTTATTTTTCATGTCGTGGGCAATGTCGTCGCCCTCTATTTTTTGGGGCGTGAACTGCTGCCGATTCTCGGGGCCCGCCGCTTTCTCGGCACCTACGCGGCCGCCACGCTGGTCGGCGGGTTGACGTGGCTGGCCGTGCACTGGCGGCTCGGCGGCGACCCGTTGTTGGGAGCGACCGCCGCGGTGGACGCATTTCTCATCATCTACGTCTGTTTCTTTCCCAACCATAAATTCAATTTCCTGCTGTTCTTCATCATCCCGGTGTCCCTCAAGCCCAAGCATCTGGCCTTCGCTCTGGCGGGTTTTGATTTGTGGAGCCTGATTTATTTTGAGATTCCCGGCGCCACGTTGCCCCTCGGCCTGACTGCCGCCAGTTCTGCGCACCTAGGCGGCATGGCGGTTGGACTGGCCTATTACCGCTTCATCCACGACGCCGAGTGGTCTTTACGCCAGCTTGGCGCAGTCGCGGCCCCACCGATGAATCAGGCCAAGCCAACTCCGGCCGTGCCAGCGACCCCGGTCAATGCTCGCGGCTCTCGCGATGAAATCCGGGCTGAGGTTGATCGGATTCTCGACAAGATTAACAGGGAGGGCTTCACCGCGCTCACCGTCGCGGAAAAACGGATCCTCGACGAAGCCAGGGATGTCATTAGTCGCCGGTGAACGCCCCACGTCCTGCCCAGCAAAGCCCTCTCCGCCGCTCCGCTTCGGCGGCCCCACACACCCCCGGCGCCGGCGGAAATAGCCTGCGCCTTTTTGAAACAATTAGCGTCCGCTACCCTCTAAACCATCCATGACTCGCATCCCTCACCCCCTCCGGCAAATGGGCCTTGGTCTCTTGCTCATCGCTGGATTGGCCACCAGTTTTGCCGCGAGCGACCGCAAGGCGTTCTCGACCTCCCCGACCCTGGCGAACGAGGCGAGCATGCTCATCAAGCTCTTGGAACAGGCGCACTATAACCATGATGCCGTCCGCAGCGCGGACTACGCCCAGGTCGTCCCCGACTTCATGGAAGACCTCGATGGCCAGCGCCTGTTTTTTATCGGCACCGACAAGGCCAAATTCGAGAAGGATTTCGGCAAGAACGTTTACTACAACACGGCTTTTCTCGGCAACATCAACGCCGCCTACGAAATTTTCTATGTCTACCAGACGCGGGTCGAAAATCGCATCGCCTGGATCCAGGCGGAACTGGCGAAGGAACTGGATTTGACCGCCAACGAAACCTACCGGGCCGATCGCTCGAAATCCGCCTGGCCCACCACGGTCGCGGAAGCCGATGTTCTCTGGCGCCGGCGCCTGAAATACGAGCTCATCGGGGAAATCCTGAACAAAAAGACGCCCGAGGAGGCGAAAGTTAACGTGCGCAAGCGCTATGAACGCCTGCTGAAGAACACCGGGGAAATGGAGGGCAACGATCTGGCCGAGCTTTATCTCTCCACCATCGCCCGACTCTACGATCCCCACTCCACTTATTTTTCCGCCTCCACCTACGAGGATTTCGGAATTCAAATGAAGCTGCAGCTCGTGGGCATTGGCGCGCTGCTCGGGGTGGATGACGACGTCTGCATCGTGAAAGAAATCGTGCCAGGCGGCCCCGCTGACGTCGGCCGGGAGCTCAAGCCGAACGACAAGATCATCTCGGTGAGCCAGGCTGGAGCCGAGCCCGTGGAGATCATTGGGATGAAACTGCGCAAGATCGTCGACCTGATCCGCGGCCAGAAAGGCACTCCCGTCCACCTGCTGATCCAGCCGGCTGATTCGGCTGATACCACGGTCCGGCGCGAGGTCATCATCACGCGCGACGTCGTCAAACTCAACTCCGCCCGCGCCCGCGCCGCCGTCTTTCAGCTCCCGGGCGCCGACGAAAAACCGCAGCCTGTCGGGGTCATCACGCTGCCGGCGTTCTATGGACCGGCCGACGATGGCGACACCGACTCGGAAAAAACCACGGCGTCGAAAGACGTCGCGCGGCTCATCGACCAGCTTAAGCAGGAAGGCGTCCAAGGCCTTGTGCTCGATCTCCGGCGCAACGGGGGCGGGTACCTGACCGAGGCGATCGAGCTGGCGGGCTTGTTTATCCGCCAGGGCCCGGTCGTGCAGGTCAAGAATTACAACGGCGAGATCCAGGTCGACAGCGATACCAACTCCAAGATCGCGTACGCCGGGCCCCTCGCGGTCCTGGTGGACCGTTTCAGCGCGTCAGCTTCGGAAATTGTCGCCGGGGCTCTGCAAAATTATGGCCGGGGCATCATCATCGGCGACAGCTCAACCCACGGCAAGGGCTCGGTCCAACAGGTCGTGGAAATGAAGCAACTGTCGCGCGCCCTGGCCCTGTCGCCCCAGAAAACCGGCGCCGCCAAGTTCACCATTCAAAAATATTACCTGCCCAGCGGCGCGTCCACCCAGCTTAAGGGGGTGGTGCCGGACATCGTGCTGCCGTCGGTGACCGATTACATTGCGAACATCGGCGAGGCCGACCTGCCGCACGCCCTCGTGTGGGACCAAATCAAGACCAGCTTCTTCGACGGTGCGCCGCTCGATCCCAAAGTCATCGCGCCGCTGCGTCAGGCCAGTCTGGAGCGCCAGGGCAAACTGGAGGAGTTCACCTACCTCAAGAAAAACGTCGACTGGTTCAAGACCCGGCAGGAACAAAAATTAATCTCCGTGAATCTCGAGCAACGGCAAAAGCAGAAGACAGAGGACGAAGCCTTTCGCAAGGAAATGAAGGCCGAGAAGGAACTCGTCGCCAAAACCGACTTTTCGTTCAAGCCGTTCTATCTGGGCCCTTCCCCCGTGCCCAAGATCAAGGCCCCGAAGAAGGACGGCGATGATGATGATCTCGGTTTCGATCCCGACGAGAATGAGACTTATGTGAAGGCCGACGTCCACCTGCGTGAAACCCTGCGCGTCGTGGGCGACGCGATCGGCTTGGGACGCAATCGTGAACAATGGGTCAGCAATCGGCCGCCGCTGACCGCGGCCGCCGGCGGCTGAGCCCGCGGGGCCCGCTGCCCGGGCGCCCTCCCCGACGCCATAAGACCTGTCCGGTCAAGGAGGGCCGAGCTCTTTGACGTGGCCGTGAGCCGCGGTGAGACGATGCGTTCTTAGCCGGAGCGATGCAGCAGAACCGCGACGCTGACCAAAGGGGGCGTTGGCCTCGCGCCCATTCGGCCTCGTCCTCTCCTTAATAATTCGCGGATCTTCGCGCCCTTCGCGGTTTTTCAACTTCAGGAGTCCGGCTCAGCCGTATCCATGCAGTCGAAAGACGTTCCAGGAGTGACCGGGCGGCTACCAATTCGTGTCGGGCTGCCGCTTGACGGCAGGCCGCAAAGTTCATTCGAAGAGCGGCACGGCGGCGAGCGACGGCCCTACACTCCATTGCATCGTTACGGCTTAGCCGTAACGATGCAGCTGGCTTGGGGTGGAACGCGACCTCCAGGCGCGTTCTTCGAGCGTACCTTCGGAGACGGCGCCCGGAGGTCGCCGTCCACCTTTCAGCGCCTTCGTTTTCGGAGAGAAAACGCCCTCCGACTGAATTGTTACGGCTTAGCTGGACTCCTGCAGATGAGAGTATGGGGTTGAGAGTTGAGCGACCAATCCAGAGAGCGAAAACCATCGCATTTTTGCCCACCGAACGCGTTCACCATTTGGGCTTGCTCTCAACACTCAACTGCATTGTCCCGGCTTAGATCCTCGCGAAAAGAAATCGATCGCGGCCGGTCAGGTCTGTCCGCGATTCTGCCGCCACCAGGCCGACGGCCCGCATTTCCTCCAGCAATTGAGGATGCTGGCTGATTCCGGTTTCCAGCGCGAGGAGCCCGCCGGCGGCAAGATGCGCCGGCGCGCCGGCGATAATCGTACGCAGGTCGGCCCGACCCTCGTCCGCCGCCGTCAGGGCGCCCGTGGGCTCGAAGCCCCGGACTTCCCACGAAGTCGCCGCGGTCTCGGCGGGCGACAGATACGGCGGGTTCGAAACAATCAGCTCATACGTTTCCACGCTGAGCGCGGCATACCAGTCCGATTGAACAAACGTGATTCGCTCCGCCACTCCCGTCGCGACGGCATTCTCCCGGGCCAGGGCCAAAGCGTCGGGCACGAGATCGGTCGCGGTCACCGCCGCTAGGGGAAACGCGTGGGCCAGAGCGAGCGCGATGGCGCCGCTGCCGGTGCCCAAGTCGAGTACCCGGGTCGGCGGACGCTCCCACGCCGCCACCACCTGCTCAACCAGACGCTCGGTTTCCGGGCGCGGAATAAGCGCCCGCCGGTCCACCTTTAATTTCAGGCCGTAAAATTCGGTTTCACCCACGATATACTGCACCGGTTCATGGAGCCCGCGCCGTCGCACCAGGGGGCGGATTTTTTCCAGCTCCGCCTCGGCGAGCAGGCGTTCGAATTGCAGGTAAAGCGCCATGCGCTTGAGCCCGAGCGCGTGGCCGATCAGTAACTCGGCGTTGAGCCGCGGCGACTCGATGCCTTTCGCCGCAAAGAAATCCGTCGTCTTCTTGATGATTTCGAGGACGGAAAGCATCGGATTTAGGCAAACGGTCTCGCGCCGGCCAGGTTGGGCGCCGCCGCCGTGGAGCAACCTTGGACTCGAGCGATTCCAAAGGTGGGCCGGGCGCTCCGCGCGCGGCAAGTTCGGTAAGGCGCTCCGTTCCCCTCCATCCGGAAGCCGCGCGCGGAGCGCACGGCCCACCATGACAGCACCGCGGGCTTGGTTGGGATTGTCATGGAGGAGGACGCAGCGCTTTGACCCAGGCTCCGGCGATCGTCACTCGTCGTCCTCGCTCTTCGCCGCGCGCACCGGCGCGTAGGTCTGGCCGGTGAGCGCCGCCAGCTTGGCCTCGTAGTCCGCCTTTTGCAGCGCAATGATGAACGGCTCGAGTTCGCCCTCCAGCACCGACGGGAGGTTGTAGAGCGTGAGTCCAATGCGGTGCTCGGTGACGCGATTCTGCAGGTAGTGGTAGGTGCGGATGCGTTCACTGCGGTCACCGGTGCCAATCTGGCTGCGGCGGGCGGCGGCGTATTTTGCACGCTCCTCTTCCTCGCGGCGCTGCAGCAGCCGCGATCGCAGCACCGTCATCGCGCGGGCCTTGTTCTTGAGCTGCGAGCGCTCGTCGGCGCAAGAGACGATGAGGCCGGTCGGCTTGTGGAGAATCTGCACCGCGGAGTCGGTCGTATTGACGCCCTGTCCGCCCGGGCCGCTCGCCCGGGCCACGGTGATTTCCAAATCCTGCGGGTCGATCTGCACGTCCACTTCCTCGGCTTCGGGCAACACCGCCACCGTCGCGGTCGAGGTGTGGATGCGGCCGCTGGCCTCGGTGACGGGCACCCTCTTCACCCGATGCACGCCGCTCTCAAATTTCAACTGGCGATAGACATCCGTGCCCGTGACGAGAAAAATCACCTCCTTGAACCCGCCGCGCTCGGACATGCTGCTGCTCATCGGCGCGATCTTCCAGCCGCGGGCGGCGGCGTATTTCGAGTAAATCCGAAAAAGATCCGCCGCGAAAAGCGAAGCTTCGTCGCCCCCGGTGCCGGCGCGGATTTCCATGACCGTGTTGCGCGAATCGGTCGGATCCGGCGGGATCATGGCGAGCAGCACCGCTTCGCGCAGCTTGGCGCGGCGGCGCTGGAGCTCGGGCAACTCGGCGGCGGCGAGTTCACGCATGGCGTCGCCGGCCGTGGAGTCTTGGGCGAGGGCGGCGGCTTCCGCGAGTTCGCGCTCGAGTCGGGCATGTTCGTGGTGGTCGGCCACGACCTGGCAAAGTTTCTGGTGTTCGCGGGTGACGTCGGCCGCCCGGCGCGGGTTGGCGTAGAACGACGGCTCCGCCATCTGCGCCGCGAGTTCGTCGCGGCGGCGGGAGAAAGGCGTAAGATCGGGAAGTTCGTCCATGAAAAGCGTGGCGCGGGCGGTTTTTGGGAATTGCGCGAGCCGCGGGTTGCGGCTTGTGTCCAGCGCAAGTTTCGCGAGGCAAATCCGCCTAGCGGTGCTGATCAGAAATGGCCACGACCCTCTTCACGCAAAACACCATCGCGCTCATCTGGGATTTCGACAAGACCTTAATCCCCGATTACATGCAGTCGCCGCTCTTCCGGCGCTATGGGGTCGACGAGGCGGGCTTTTGGGAGGAAACGAACAAGCTGGCCGAGCACTATCGCAAGCGCGGCTATCATCTTTCGGCGGAAATCGCCTACTTAAATCACCTGCTGACCTACGTCCTCGCCGGGCCGATGGGCGGCCTCAACAACAAGATTCTTTTCGAGTGCGGCGCGGCCATCAAATTCTACCCCGGGCTGCCGGCCTTTTTTGATCTCGCCAAGGGTTTCGCTCGCGAAAAGCCGAAGTATCTGGAGCACGATATTTCGATTGAGCATTACATCGTGAGCACGGGCATCGCGCCCATGGTGCGGGGCAGTGCGATTGCCCCCCACGTGGACGGCATCTGGGCGTGCGAGTTCATCGAGAACCCCTTGCAGCCGGGTTTTCTGAAGCAGAAGGAACTGGCCATCGACGCGGCTTCGGAAATCGCGCAGATCGGCATGGTCATCGACAACACGACCAAGACCCGGGCGATCTTCGAAATCAACAAGGGCACGAACAAGAACGCCGCGATTGAAGTGAATTCCAAGATGGCCGCTGAAGACCGGCGGATTCCTATCCCCAACATGATTTACATCGCCGACGGTCCGAGCGACGTGCCGAGTTTTTCCGTGGTGAAAAACGGCGGCGGCCGGGCCTACGCGGTGTACAATCCGGAAAAGCAGGCGGAGTTCGAGCAGAACGATCGTCTCCTTCAGTCCAGTCGAATCCACGGCTATGGCCCAGCGGATTATCGCGCGGGTTCGAGCACGGCCCAATGGCTGCGGCTGCACATCCATCAAATCTGCGATCGCATCGTGGCGGATCGCGAGGCCGCCGTGGCGACGAAAGCGTCGAAACCCCCGCGTCACTTAAACGCGACGCCAGAGGAGGAAGCCGCGAAGCGGGCCGCCAAGGCTCCCAAGCAGGCAAACTTCCTCGAGTAGCGAGTGGTAGAAAAGTCCGGCTGCGCTCCGAGGTGGGCCGTGCGCTCCGCGCGCGGCCGATTCGGCCCGCAGTTCACCTTTTCCAGTCCGAACAATGGGAGGGAAAACGGATCGTATTTGCCGCACGCGTAGCGCCCGGCCCACCTCGGAATCGCGACCCATCGGTCTCCGATTGGCCAGAAAAAAGCGCCGGCCTTTCGGGCCGGCGCTGGTTTTAAAAATTCGAACGAATCAACCCACGCGTGGCGTGCCGCCCGCCGGGCTCACGTTAATCGTCGGATCGACGGGAACAATGATCGGTTGGGGCGACGGGGGCCTGTGTCGTCAATTTGGCGTTATTTGACGCGGTGTTGGCAGCGCTGTTTGAGATTCCCCGATTTAGTGGACCCAGACATCCGCGTTGACGGGGAGCAGATAGGTCGCTTCCGAGGACAGGAGCCGAAGAGCTTGCCGCAGGAAGCGACCTATCTGCGCCGGAGACGCAGATGGTCAGGTGGCGGAAAAACATATGAAAGCCCCAACAATAGTAGGAGCGAACCGGGAGGTTCGCGCCCATGACGAAACGTACAAGCGTAATGCGG
>SIBR01000024.1 GCA_009695065.1 Opitutus sp.
GTGACCGGACTCACGGACTTGGACCACCTACGATGAGAGACCGGGCGGGTTGTTGGTTACGCTGAGGGAGTGGTTGGGGTTGGGCACGAACGCAAGCTCCCGACGGAGGGAAGGCCCGGCTTGGCGGGCCTGACCGGAGTCGGGAGCTTGGCCAAAAGTTCGGCGCGATATTACGCCGGCGTGCGATAGCGAATCGAGCTGTGCGGCCGGCTCGTCTTGTAGTCGTCACGGAAGGTCCGCGCGACGCATTGCGCTTCGAGGACGCTGGTGAGCAGTTCGCGGTTGAGGCACTCGTCCCGGAAGCGACCGTTGAAGCTTTCGTTCACGCCATTTTGCCACGGACTGGCCGGCTCGATGAAGCGGGTCGCGATGCCGGCCGTCTTCAACCACGCTTGGAGGAACTGGGCGATAAACTCGCTGCCGTTGTCGCAGCGCAGATAGCGTGGCGGTCCGTGCAGCTCGACCGCCGTCTGGAGGACCGCCACGACTTCGCGGCTGCCCATCCGGCGGCTCGCCACGATGTCGAGGTTGTAGTGGCTGTATTCGTCCAGGAGCGTCAGGAACTTCACGGTCGTGCCGCGCTGCGTGGTGTCGAAGACGACGTCGACGCACCACACGTCGTTGATGCCGTCGGACTTGATTTTCGCGTCGGGCCGCGGCGGGGTCTTCGGCCGCACCGCCGGGCCCGTGATCTGCAGGCCCGCGCCGCGCCGCACGCGCTGCACGGTGCGCAAGGCGCAGCTCAGCCCCTGCCGGGGCAGGACGGCATGCACCCGCCGGTAGCCGTAGCGCGGGTGGGCGTGCGACAGCTTCAGGATCGCTTGCTCCAGTTGCACCGCCCGGGGCGTGGGCGGCAACGGCGTGTAGTGCCACGTCGAGCGCCCGAGTCCAAGGTAGCGACACGCCTGCCGGCCCGTGCAGTGCTTCGTGCTCACCACGCTCGTGGCCGCCCGGCGTTTCTGCGCCGGGCTTACCATTTTTTTCCGTTCACCTCTTTTAGCATCTGGATATGCAGCGCCTGGTCGGCGACAAGTCGCTTCAGCCGCGCGTTCTCGTCGCGCAGCCCCCGCAGTTGCTGGAGTTCGCTCAGGTCTATCCCGCCATACTGGCTCTTCCACCGATGGAAGGTCGCGGTGCTGATGTTCGTTTCCCGGCAGACGGTCGCCACCGTCTCGCCGCTCTCCGACCGGCGCAGGATCGCTACGATCTGCTCCGGGGTGTGTCGTTTTCCTTTTCCTTTGGGCATCTGGGGTCCTTCTGTGAAGGCCCAGTCTCTCACTCGCGATGGCTCAGTTCCCGTGAGTCAGGTCAAGTTCAATCATGAAATCGAAATCTTGGCGTCGCCGAAGCCTCCGACGGTGGGCGTTGCGCTGTGGCGTCTGGTTCGGCTCTGCCTTCATTTCTGATACTTCTCGATGAGAGCAGCACGCATCTTCTGATACTCTTCAGGGGTGATTTTCTTTTGCTCCCAAAGTCCATCGAGCTTGTTCAGCTCTTCGACAAACTCCTTGGTCTTGATTGCGGCTGTTGCCGCTGCCGGCTGCGTAGCGGACGTCGGCTGCAAACGAACGCTGATCGTCTTGGGACTGAGATTATACTGAGCACCGCTCATCGCATCTACGCCCCATCCGATGAGACCGCCAGCAATGATGTTGCCGGCGACAGCGCCGCCCATCGATTTCGTGACCGCAACACTCTCTGGACTGAATCCTTCCTTTTCGAATGTCACCATGTGATTGGTCTTCCTGCTCAACGTGAGCGTAGCTGGGGTCGTGCCCGACGGTGAGCCGTCGACATTTACGCGTGCGCCGGTTGGGTCAGATGAAACCGGAATCTCTTGGGTCGTGCCCTTGACTATCGTCGCGCAGCCAGTGCTGAACGAGCAAATAATAAGGGAGGGCCGTGGCGATGCATACTGCGGTGGTTTTATTCATGGGAAAATTTGATTTGGCCGAATTCAGCAGGACGGGGTCACGTTGTGACTGTTGACACGCTGTGGTGGATCGACGAGGGGGAATGCGTCGTCGGGCGGGGCATTGGTTAAGAGCCATGCGGCGGAGGTTTTCAGATTCTGGCCCGTGGGCCAGAATTCAAACGCCGAGGAGCGCAGGGAGTTCGACCACGCCGCGAATCGTGGCGACGGGGGTGCCGGGCAGACGTTCCGGAGGAGCCCCGTGGCGATTGATCCAGATCGATTGAAACCCGAACGCAGCGCCCGCCCAGGCATCCCAGCCGTTGGCCGAGACGAAGCCGATGCGCGCGGCCGGCACCCCGAGCCGATCCACGGCGAGTTGGTAGACCGAGGGGTGGGGTTTGAAGATGCCCACGGCCTCGACGGAGAGCGGTGGCTCGAGCAGGCCGGCGATGCCGGCCGAGTCGATCGCGGCGGCGAGCATGGCGGGCGATCCGTTCGAAAGCGTGGCCGTCCTTTTCCCGGCTGCGCGCAGCCGGGTCAGGGCGGGCTTTACGTCGGGATAGGCGTCGAGGGTCAGATACTGTTGCAACAGCGCCTCGCGGAGCGCGGGGGCGGCGAGGTGGTGCGTGGCCAGCGTGTAGTCGAGGCTCTCGGCGGTCACCTGCCAGAAGTCCGCGTGCCGGCCCATGAGCGATCTCAGCCACGTGTACTCAAGCTGCTTCCGGCGCCACAATTCGGCGAACGCCGGCCAGCGTTCACCCAAGGCGGGCGCATGGCGTTGTGCGGCGGACGCGACGTCGAAGAGCGTGCCGTAGGCGTCGAACACGACGGCCTCGATGTTGAGTGAGGGGATCATCGATTCATTTCTTTCCTCCGTCGCGTCGGTTCCCGAAGGTCCGTCCGGTTTCGCGGCACGCGGCCATAAAAAAACCGCCCCGAAGCCGGGGCGGTTTGGAAGGTTGTTTTAACGGCGATAATCGGCGCCGCGCTTCTTGGCGGTCCAGATGACACCGTCGCCGATCATTTGGAGGTAATCCTTGTTTTCGAATTCCTCATTGTGGCCGAAACCGAGGTAGAACACCCGGCCGTTCGGGCGTTCGCGCACCCAAGCCGACGGCATCGAGCCCTTTTCGTTCGTGCCCTTGATCAGCACGGTCACGTCCGAAGCGAGGTTCTCGTATTTGTACATGTCGAACTTGGTCGTATATCCGGCGGCGCGGCGGGTGACGGCGTGCGGCGTGATCTCAAGCGACTTCACCGGGCCGAAGTGCACCCCGTATTTCGCGCCGAACACATCGACGTCGAAGGTCGGCCATTCGTTCAGGGCGTGGGTGGCGGTGCGGAGACCGACGAGACCCTTGCCGGAATTGAGGTAGCTTTTGATCTTCGCGAGCTGGTCGGCGGGGATGGTCATGCGGCGGACGAAGAGGATGGCGGTGTCCGCCTTATCGAGGGCCTCGAGGTTCTTGAAGGACTTGCCGTCGGCGCCGGGGGTGACCCAGGTGCACTTCACGTTGTAGTTTTTCTCCAGGAAAGCCTGGGCCTTCTTGAGCGAGGGCTCGTTGTCGTAGGCGTCGTTTTTCACGCCGGCGATCAGCACAACGTTGAGCGGTTCGGCGGCGCGGATGCTGCCGGCGAAGGCAAGCAGTCCGAGGGAGGCGGCAAGAACGGCGTGCAGGAAGGCGCGCCGGGAAACAAGGGAACGAAGGGAGGACATGGTCATAGGGGGCTTAAAAGGAAACGGGGCGATGATGGGAGGCGAAGCGCGCATGGCCAGAAATTACTGGCCATGCGATGGGCGCGGCCGCGTGGCCGGCTTATTTCAGGTATTTGTCGAGGAAGCCGTAGGCGACATTGCGGGCATCCTCAGGGAAATCGTGCGTGCTGTTGGGATAGTTGGCCTGGAGTTGGTCGGCCTTGCCGTAGAGGGCGTAGATCGGCTGGGCGGAGGCGATGGCATCCCGGACGCCGGATACTTCAAAATTGGAATCGGAAATCGGCGAGCTGGCGAGGAAGGGCCGCGGCGCGAAGAGGGCGATGATCTCCGGGAAATCGAAGGGCACCTGGTTGGCATCGTTTTGATACTTGCTCGCGATCAGCGGCATGTAGCGGGGACTTGTCCAGCCCACGAGCTTGCCGCCGTAATACTTGTGGAAGCGGGTGAAGCCACAGTTCGAGACGAGCGCCTTGATGCGGGGATCGAACGCGGCGGTGAACATGGTGTTGTGGCCGCCCAGCGAATGGCCGATGCAACCCATCCGCTGGCCGTCGACCTCGGGCAGGGATTCGAGGAGGTCGAGGGCGCGCATGTTGTCCCAGATCGCCTTCATCGTCCCGCTGATGTAGCCGAATTTCGGATCGGCGAAGTCGAACTTGTGCTCGCCGAACGACGGGTAGTCGGGCGCCAGGGTCACGTAGCCGCGTTGGGCGAGGTGGAGCGCGTAGTGCAGATTCGGTTTACCGCCGAGACCGGTGGGCTCCTCCTTGCCGATGGTGACGGTCTGGTGGAGGCAGAGCACGGCGGGACGCTTGCCGGAACCGGCGGGAATGAAGAGATAGGCCCGCACGAGGTCGTTCGGCTCGGTTCGGTACTCGATTTTGCGGCGAACGAGGCCGCCCTCGAGCGTCACTTCCTCGAGCTGCCGGACTTCGAGCGGTCCGCGCTTTCCCTTGCCGGGCACGGGGCCCATGACGGACTGCATGCCGGCGAGAATGTGGCGCCGGCGGATCGCCCAGTCTTGGAGCGTCTTCACCGGCTGCCGTGCCCCGTCGGCGTTGAGGTAGTAGGCCGGGTCCTGATGGTCCGGGTATTTGGGGCCGGATTCATTCGAATTCTGGGCGAGGGCGGTGGCGGCCGACGTCACCAGTCCGAGCGATAGAAGCAGCTTCAGGGACCGGGGGAGCAACGAGGCGATCGTGTTCATAATGGAAAGCGGGGAGAGGGTGAGGGCTGCCGGTGGCGGCGATTATTTCACGACCAGTTTGGCCACGTCCGCGGGCGAAAGGGCGCGGTTGTAGACCGCGACCTCGTCGATCCGGCCTTCCCAATTGGAGTCGTTGTCGCTGCGGCCGCCGAAGAAGCATTCCGCGAAGTCGGCGGGAAAATCCGCAGCAGCGGTGGTTTCGATTTCGAGCGCGCCGTCGAGGTAGACCCGAACCTTGCCCGCATCGCGCACGAGGACAACGTGGCGCCATTGCCAGCGGGGAATCTCGGTCTTGCCCGCGACGATGGTTTTGGCGTCCTGGCCGTGTTGGAAGATGAGCCGGCCGGTGTGCCCGCTTTTGCCACCGATGCCGAGGTGGTCGCCGTAGGTGCCGAGGCGCTGATCGAAGTCGCGCGAGAACAGCCAGCCGCTGACGTCGCGGCCGTCGTTGGGCATGCCGTTCCAGATCCAGAGCGAGATCGAGTAGCGGTCGGTCAAGTCGCCGAGGCGCGCGCGGAGGCGGCCGCCCACGAGGATCGGCGCGCGATTCACCTCGTTCTGGCCGACGAAATTCGCCGAGCGTGCACCCTCGAGATAGTAGGTGATTTCGCGCTCGTAGACGGCGTCGCGTCCCTGACCGGTGGCGTCGGCGGCATGGGGGCCGGTGAATTCGTTCAGGCGCCAGTAGGCGGTCGGCTTGGTGGCGAGGACCGCGCGCGCGGCGGCTCCGTCGCCCAGCTTCCACGGCCGGCGGGGCTGGCTGGAGACTTTCTCGAGCAGGCCGATGGCGGCCTGGGCAATCTTGGGTTCGGCCATGACCTCGAGGCCGGCGGAGCGGGCAGCCCACGTGTTGTAGCCGCCGAAAAGGTGTTGTTCCGACGGGGGAATGTAACCGTCGCCGCCATTGGCAAGTTCGATGACGATCGTGTTGAGCAACGGGCTGGCGGCTTTGATTTTCAGGCCGGTGATGGCGTAGGTTTCGTTCGGCGTGGTCGCGATGGCGATGTCGCCAATGCGCAATGCCTGGACGACGATCTCGGTCTGCTGCCGCTCGTGCAGGATGATCGCCTCGCGCGCGTAGACCTCGGTCGGGGTTTTTGGCAGCCGTCCGTTCATCCCGGCGACGATGCGCTGCGCCCATTCGAGCCGTTGCAGGTCGGGCACACGGTATTGCAACGTCATGCGTTGCTCGGCCATCGCGAGATCCACGTCATCGCGATAGCGAATCCCCGCATGGACTTTCATGGCGATGTCGAGGAGGCCGTTGGCGTATTCATCGATCGTGGTCTTGGGGTTCCACGACTCCGGCTTGGTGTAGTCGCGGCGGAAGATGTCGCCGCTGCAGCCGTGGGACATGAGCCCGACGAAGGCCCGGCCCGAGTCACCGGGGGCGATGCGCTGCTTCAGCCCCTCGGAAAACAGTCCGTAGTAATCGGCGCTGAGATTCTGGTCGCCGAAATAGTGCATCGAGAAATTGCCCATCACGGCGATGGGGCGCCCGTCGCGGGCCTGGATCGAGATGAGGGAGAGATCGGGATCCTCGGGGCCGGCCTCGCTGGTGGCGTTATCCCAGTTGCTGCCGGCATGCATGTTGGCGCGGACGGTCTTGTTGCCGAAGGGATCGACCTCGAGGCGGTCGGGGCGGCGGATCCACTGGCGGATCGCGGTGAAGTCCGCGGCGTTGCCCTTGCCAAAACCGATGCGCGCGGGCTCGAGATTGGCCTGGGCGGTGGCGATCGCCTCCACGAGCTTGTCGCGCAGCAGCGGGATGTAGGCGGGATCGGCGTCGGTGCCGAGGCAGCCCAGCGACGACGGTGCGCTATGCGCGTGCGTCGCGGAAATCAGCATGCGGGCGGCGGGAATGCCGGTGCGTTTTGCGGCCAGCGCCTTCGCCTCGTCGAGCATCGGGCGGCCCATCATGCAGCTGTCGACCACCACGATCGCGAGCTGGGTTTTCGCATCGGCGAGCACGATGGCGCGGGCGTTGACGCGCGTCTTGACGATGTCGAGGGACCGGCTGGTCATGCTGCCGTTCACCAGCACGGGCAGCTTGACGGGGGTGACGTCGATCACGGCGGCGCCAGCCTTGAATTCCGCGCGCAGGGGGAGGACGGCACCGAGGCCAAGGGCGGCAAATGCGAGGGCGAGGGACGAAAGGGGGAGGGGAAACTTCGGATGGTACATGGTGAAACGGGGGGATATTCCGATCGCGCCAGCGCCGTGCGATGGGCGAAGGCAGGGGGCGTGATTGAGGATTTTGCGGCGGCGTTTGGCCAGCCGCAAAAATGAAGCGATGGTCGGGGCCGACCGAATGGCGGAAAACGTCAGCGCGTCCGCTTGAAGTGAGTGTCGGCGAAATTGAGATACTGCTCCCAGTCGTAGGCCGTGATGTCGTGCACGCCGGTGCGCATGTGGTAGCCGAGGGTTGCTCCGACGGGGTGATTGACCGCCGGCATTTCCTTCACGTCCAGCCCGTCTTTCTTAAAGAGCGCATAAACCGGTTCAGCGTGCTTTGCGGCGAGGAATTCGCCGTGCGGATCGGCCCACTTGTCTTCCTCGGCGCTCGCCACGTAGACGGGGCGCGGCGCCATCAGGGCGATCAATTCGTGCTGGTCCACGGGTAGGGCGGACGCGTTGTTGGCGTAGGTGTCGAAGCGGTTGCAGAACCAATGCGGGAAGGCCTTCGTGATGATGGCGGTCGTTTCACCGAAATTGCGCCGCGCGAGCGCCGCGCCGCCTTCGCCGGAGTCGTTGGAGATCACGAGCGCAAAGCGTTCATCGGTCGCACCGGCCCACAACGACGTTTTGCCGAGACGGGAGTGGCCGTGCACCGCCACGCGGGTAGCATCGATGTCTTTGTCCGTTTCCAGGTAGTCGAGCGCGCGGCTCAATCCCCAGGCCCAGGCGCCGATGGCGCCCCAATCGTCGGGAGTGGCGTCGGCGGGCGCGCCGGTCGACGTAGCGCCGGGGGTCGCAGCCGGCGGACGCGAGGACCGCAGGCGCCCATCGGGTTGGAAGACTGCGCGGACCCCGTCCCGCCAGCCCTCGGCGTGATCGGGTTCGATGTCGCCGTAGTAAATCGTGGCGGTCGCGTAGCCGCGGCGGATGACTTTTTCGATCTGCCAGCGGGAGGCCTGCAGGCCGCGTCCCTTTTCGGTGGCGCGGTGGTCGACCACGGTGCCGTCCTTCGCCTCGCGCATCCAGGACGTCGCGACGGGAAGGGTGGGATCCGCCTCCACGGTGTGATTGCCCATGAAGTTCAAACCGAGAAAGGCGGGCACGGGCCGCGTCGCGGCGTTCGGCACGTAGAGATGCACGGTCATCTTCGGGCCGTCCTTGGCGCCCGTGAAATAGACGACGACCTCCTTGCGCGTCGCGAGGCCCTGCACGGCGCCGCGGTCGACGCGAACCACCTCGAACTTGATCCCCGCCGGGCGACCGGGACCGCGGCCGTAGGCGTGGGTGCGGAAGAGTTCGAGCAACTCGGGCCGGCGTTCGCGGGTCCAGGTCGCCGCGTCGGTGACGCGCCGGCCGTTGGCGAGCAGGAGCGGGTCGGGCAGCGTGTAGGTGCCGACCTTCGACTCGTCATAGTTCACGTCACGGCGCTCGGCCGCGGGTGTAACGATGGTGGAGGCTGCAAAGACTCCGAGGCAGAGTAAGCGGGGGTTCATCCCACCAGTTTGGAACTCGCGCCAGCGGCGGCAAGGCTGGTGACGCCTCCCGGAAGAATTCGTCGGATCGGCGACCGCCTATTTCTCCGGCCGCAGGGGCTGCGGATTTTCCACGCGACCGGCGGGACGTTGTCCGCGTCCGGGGCGCCCCGTGTCGCCCGTCTCGTCCCGGATTCTTTCGGCCAGCCGCTGGAGCCGGGCCACGACCTCGGGATGTTGCGCGGATAACTCGCGATCTTCGTGCACATCCTGGCGCACGTCGAAAAGTTCGGCGCGGGCGGGGGCGGCCTGGCGGTTGTTCGCGATATATTTCGCGGGCAGCGGCAGGTAGAGTTTCCACGGGCCCGCACGAACCGCCTGCAATTGCTCCATCCGGTAATAGCCGAACCCCTCTTCGTCCCAGTGCGACGTTGCGCCCGGTTGCCGAAGCAGGAGCCCGCTGATGTCGGCGCCATCGATGGGACGGGCGGGCAGGGGCGCGCCGGCGAGTCGGGCGAAGGTCGGGAGCAGATCCATCGTCGAGCAGAGCTCGTCGTTCACCTGGCCGGCGGGGATTTTGCCCGGCCAGCGCATGATGCAGGGCATGCGCATGGCGCCCTCGCTCGTGTCGTAACCGTCGCCCCGATAGGGAGCGTTGCTGCCCTGGCGGGGGCGGCGGGCCACGGCGCCGTTGTCGGAGGTCCAGATCACGAGGGTTTGTTCGTCCAGCCCGAGGCGGGTCAGGGTGGCGAGGATTTCACCGGTGCTCCAGTCGAGTTCCTCCACGCTGTCGCCATACTCACCGTTCTTCGATTTGCCGCGGAAGGCCGGGCTGGAAAACGGATGCGGCGTGGAGCCGGGCATCGTGTGCGGCACATACGCGAAGAAGGGCCGCTGGCGGTTGCGTTCGATGAAGGACACCACGGCTTCCGTCGTGCGCTTCACCAGAAAATTGCGGTCGACGGGCGCCTCGATGACTTTTTCCCCGCGCAGGAGCGGCAGCTCGGGCCAGAGCTGCGGGGATTTGTCCTTCGTCATGTCATCGCTGTAGGGAATGCCGAAGAATTCATCGAAGCCCTGGCGCGTGGGCAGGAAGGCGGGCTGGTCGCCCAGATGCCACTTGCCGAAGATGCCCGTCGCGTAACCCGCCGCCTTCAGCACCTCGGCGAGGGTCGTCTCCGCGGGGTTGAGCCCCTTGGGGGAAACCGGCTGGAGGACGGGCGTGTTCTTGTCGCTGACGTGGAGGTTCACCCGTGCCGGATAGGAGCCCGTCATCAAACTGGCGCGGCTGGGCGTGCAGACGCCGCTGGCGACATAGAAGCTGGTGAACTTGGTGCCCCCGGCGGCGAGCCGGTCGATCTGCGGCGTACGATGCAGCGTGGAGCCGAAGCAGCCGAGGTCGCCGTTGCCGAAATTATCGACGAAAATCAGGACGATGTTCGGACCCCGTTCGGCCGCCCGCAGGGCGGGAGAAAGCGCTAGTCCGATCACCGCGACGGCAAGCCGGACCCGCGAAAGCATTTTCACGCGGGAATGGGCCGGGCGATCAGCGGGAGAAAACCTTTTTGCCCTCGACGTAGGTGGCGACGGGCTGGATGCGGGCGATTTCGTTTTCGGCGCAGCTCAGAATGTCGCGATCGAGCACCACGAGATCGGCGCGTTTGCCGGTTTCGAGCGAACCGATGTCCTTTTCCATGAACATGAGGCGGGCGTTGTTGATCGTGTAGAAGCGGAGGGCCTGCTCACGCGTCAATGCCTCCTCGATGTGCATCTGCCCCTCGAACCATTTCGCGCGGCGGGTGACGGCGGTGGCGATGCCGAGGAACGGATTATAGGGATTCACGCTCCGGTCGGGCCCGATTTTTTGCATGTGGTCGGAACCGCCCCCGGTGAGCACGCCCGAGGCGAACAGCGTCTTGAGCGGCTGGAACCAGCGGGTGCGCGCCTCGCCGAATTGCTGCTGGAGCGTGCGGGAATCGAGATAAAGCCACACGGGTTGGATGTCGCAGCCGATGCCGAGCCGGGCCATTTTCGCGATGGCCTCGGGCGTCATGAAATTGCAGTGCGTAACATTCGGACGGGTGGCGGCCACCGGCAGCGTGCGATTGATCTCCTCATAAGCGTCCACGAGTGCGCTCACGGCACCGTCGCCGACCGAGTGGGCGGTGAACTGGAGGCCGTTTTCCACGGCGGTGCGGACGATGCGGAGCAGCCGTTCCTTCGGGATGAACAGCACGCCGCGGTAGGCGGCATCGCTGATGCCATACATCGTGCTCACGCCCCAGGGCTGGCGCATGTAGGCGCTGCCGGTGAGCATGCCGCCGTCGAGGAACATCTTGATGCCGATCACGCGGATCCAGGCGTCGGGCTGCGTGAAGTGCGGATCCTTCGCCACGGCCCGGATCTGCTCCTGGATTTTGTCGACCGGCCCGAGGTAGCTCACGCCCTGGCTAGCCGCGATGCGCAGGGTGAGATCGCCGCTGGCGCGGAGTTTTTCGTAAAGCGCGAGCGAGCCGACGCTGCCGCCGCGATCGCAGATGGCGGTCAGGCCGATGGCGTTGTAGTCCTTAAAGAGCGCTTTCAAACGCTCGACGCGGTCGGCCTCGGTCACCCGCCGGCTCTTGCTCGTCGATTTCACGAAACGCGTGCTGTTGCGCAGGACGCCGGTCGGTTCGCCGGTTTTGGGGTCGAGTTCGACAAAGCCGCCCGAGCCGTCGGTCACCTTGAAGTTGCGATCGATGCCGCTGAGTTTGAGGGCGAGCGAATTGCACATCGCATCCGGCCCCGTGCTGTAGAGGACCGGGTTTTGCGGCGCCGCGGTGTCGAGTTCCGCCAGCGTCGGGTAGCGCGATTCCTTGAGGCGCGTGATGAAGACCTGCGAGAGATTGATCCAGTCGCCGGGCTTCACCTTGGTCGCCCGGTCGCGGATGTAGGCCAGCACGTCGGCGATGCTCTCCATCGCGGGGATCTCGTGGTCGAACTCGGTCATGCTCGCGCCGATCGAGTGCACGTGCGAATCGATCAGGCCCGGCAGCACGGTGCGGCCGGCGAGATCGACGACCTGGGTGCCCGCGCCGCGCAGTTGCAGGATGCGGTCGTTCGAGCCGAGCCCGACGATGCGCCCCTGGCGCACGGCGATGGCCTCGTGGATCGAGAAGGCGGCATCGACGGCGACGATTTTGCCGTGATGCAGGATGAGGTCGGGGCTGCCGGAGTCGGCGGCGCGCACGGACGTAGCGGCGCCCAGGGCAAGGGCGAGGAAGAGACCGCGAAGCAATGAAGCAGGAGCGAAGTTCGATTTATTCATAGGTAACCGGGCGGGAAAAGGAGTGGAGATGGGCGCAGGATTGCAGAATCAGGGGGCGTTTCCTTCGGCGGGTGTGGCTGCCACGGACGAATTACGGCCGAAAAACCGCCGCCAGGCGAGGGCGAAGCCCGTCCAGACGAGCAGGCACGCGCCGAGACAGGCGACGCCGGCCACGATTTGGCCCGGCCAGCGAAACGCCTCGCCGGTGTGGAGGAGTCGCAGCCAGGAGCGGGCGCGGGTGCCGGGCGACATATCGGCGGGAGTCTCCCGGCGACGCACCTCGCCCGTCCGGGAATCGAGGGTGAGCGTGGTTTTGACGAAGACCGGCCAGGAATTTTTGTCGCGGATGGTGACGGTGTACGTCGAAGAGGCCGACCGATTCCCGCCCGCATTGGGCGACAGCGGGAGCGCCGGCGCGAAACGAAAACTGATCTGATCCCACGCGGTGGTCGTCTGCTGCTGGACGACGGCAAAGACGGCATCCAGTCCGAGGATGGGAGCGGGGCGGGCTGCGACGGCCGGTGTCACCGGACGGGCGGGGGCGGTCTGGGACGGAGGGGTTTCCCCGGCGAGCCGGAACACGAGGTTGTTGGCCCAGCGATACGAGAGCACCACGCCGCTGACGGTCATGATGAGGAAGCAGGGGAGCGTCCAAAAACCGACGACGTTGTGCCAGTTCCAGTCGCGGGCGCGGCCGGTGGCGCCGCGGACGAACCAGAGCGACGGGCGCAGCACGCGGCTGGTGGCGGCGCGCGGCCACCAGAGCACCAGTCCGCTCAGCCCAAGGAAAACGGCAGCGACGGTGCACGCGCTGGCGATCGTTGCCCCGAGGTTGTCGGGACCGGGCTTGGCGTTGAGGCGGACGTGCCAGGCGATCATCGTGCGCAGGAACGTGCGCAGGCGCGTGACGGGAGGTTCGCGCAACTCGCCGGTGTAGGGGTTGGCGTAGAGGGTGACGTTGCGGGGCAGGGCGATGGCGACGGCGTCGGCTGGGCCGGCGGAGACGGTGATGCTGGCGATTGCCCCCTCGGGGTGCACCGCGCGAACCCGCCCGACCAGTTGGTCGAGGGTCAGGCGCGCGGGATTGCCGGCCGGCGGAGTTACGAGTCGCGCGTCGCTTTCAGTCCACGCGACGAGATCGCGTTCGAAGGCGAGCGCGGCTCCGGTGAACGACATCACCCCGACCACGAGGCCGACCGCGAGACCGGTGACGAGGTGCAGCCAGAAAAGGGTTTTGCGAAACATCGGACGGGGATGAAGGCATGGGGCGGGGACGATGCCGGGTCGGGGTGACGGGAGATCGTTCGCCGGCAGATTCCGGCCGCAAGCCGAGGCCGCGGCAAGGGTGGAATGCGGCCGGGGATCAGGGGGATTCGAAGCCGGCCTCGATGGCGTTGTCCTTGACGATGCTCGCCGTGGTCCGGCCGAGGGCAATGGCCGGGCCCTTGCCGGTGCCGCGCCGGTGCAGGTCGCTCATCACGTTTCCGGTGATGACAATGCGCCGGGTCTCGCCCTCGCCCCGCACCGCCTCGGCGTTGAGGCCGGTGAACGAGTTGCCGGAGATGACGATGTCGCTGGTGCCGTTGAGTTCCACCCCGCCGCCGCCATCGCGGCTCATCGGCGTCGCGTGCTGCGCCGCCAGCTTCGTCCGGCCACCGACGTAACTGTTGCAGAAATTATTGCCCGTGACGGTGAGACGGCCGCTGGCTGGCCCGATGCGCAGGCCGAAGGGCTGGGTGAGCACAAAGGTGTTGGCGGAAATTGTGCAGCCCCAGGCATGGCGCAGATCCACCCCGCCACCGAGGTGATGCGTGATGACGTTCGCGCTGATCGTCACGCCGTAGCAGCCGCGGTCGAGGATGATGCCGGTGCCCTCGCATTCCTCGATCATGTTGCCCGACACGACGGAGCCGTAGGTGTTTTCCATGACGAGGCCGTGTCGCAGATGGTCGTCGATGTTGTTGCCGGTCATGGTGAGATTGTAGCTGTCGATGCAGCGGACAGCGTCCTGATTTTCCTCGAACTGATTGCCGCTGACGACGACGTCATGCGTGGTCACGATGTTCAGTCCGGCCTTGCGATTATAGGTGACAATGGAGTTCGAGATGCGCGGATCCTCGGTGCAGTCCACGAGGTGGATGCCGTCGCCGCCATTGTGGTCCACGGAGAGCGCCAGGAGGAGCGGCTCGTCCACCCCTTCGAGCAGAAGCCCGTCGCCGCTCTTGGGATTGCCGCTGATGCGCAGATTCTCGACCTGCACGCGCCAGAGGCGGGACCGCTTGTTCTGCGCCCGGTCGGCCGGCCGAATGATGAGGGCGGGTTCGCCGTTGGTGTTGCGGTTGATGAGGTGGGTCGAAGGGCCGGCGCCTTCGATCCGCGTTTCGCCGTTGGTGAGGATGAGGGGCCGATCCAATTCGAAATCGCCCGGCGGCAGCCGCACGAGGCCGCCCGAGGCCGGCACGGCGTCGAGCGCGGCCTGAAGATTCGGATACGTGGAGGCGTCGACGACAACCGGTTTTGTCTTGGGGGACGCGGGGGCGGCTTTTTCGGCGCCCATGCCCGCCAGCGGCAACGCGAGCAGGGCGAGCAGGGCGAGACCGGACAGCGTGGGGCGCCGGGGGAAGGCGGGAGGAGGGGTGTGCATCAGGGTGGTTGGAAAGAATTCCGGGGTGGGGATGAGGTGGAACCGATTTCCGGCGAGACACCGTGCCGGATCAACGCGCAAAATCACAAAACGGAAAATCGGCCGCGAGGTGGAGTCAGCAGGCACTGGGGCGGGAGTAAGTTTTCATGGCCACGACCACGGGCTCGCGATTGGCTGGCCGGATGAAACCCGTCCTGCACGTGCTCACCGGTCCGACCGCCGTCGGCAAGACCGGCTGGGCGCTGCGCTGGGCCGAACGGCACGGGGCGGAGATCGTTTCGTGCGACTCGCTGCTCTTCTACCGCGGGATGGACATCGGCACTGCGAAACCCACGGCGGCGGAACGCGCCCGCGTGCCGCATCACTTGATCGATGTCCGCGACATCGCGGCCGCGATGGATATCACGGACTATCTGCGCATGGCCCGGACGGCGGTGGACGACATCGTGGCCCGCGGCCGTCCGGTCCTCGTGACAGGTGGGAGCGGTTTTTATCTCAAGAGTTTTTTCGCGCCGGTGGCTGACAACGTGGAAGTGCCCGCCGCGCTCCGCGCCGAAGTATCGGCGCTTGCCCTGGCGGAGGCCGTGGCGCGGCTGCACGCGCTCAACCCCGCGGGACTCGGCGCGCTCGATGTGGCGAATCCGCGTCGCGTGACGCGCGCGCTGGAGCGTTGTCTCGCCTCGGGTCGAACGCTGGCCGAGTTGGCGGCCGACTTTGCGCGGCAGCCGGCGCCGTTTGCCGGGTGGTCGGTGGTTCTGACCCGGCTCGACCGGCCGCCGGCCGATTTGGAGGCGCGGATCAAGGCGAGGGTCGCCACGATGTTGCGCGATGGGCTGGTGGAGGAAGTTCGACGATTGCGGAAGGCGGGCCTCGAGCAGAACCCGAGCGCCACGAAAGCGATCGGCTACCGCGAAGTGCTGGCGGTGCTGGAGGGACGGGGGAGCGAGGCCGATCTGGCTTTCGAGATCGCCAAGAACACCCGCGCGCTGGTCAAGAAACAGCGGACGTGGTTCCGCGCGCAACTGCCACCCCATCGCGTGGTCGGGGCGGATTCCCTGAAAAACACCGACGAGCTGTTTGCGCCGGCGTGATCGGCGAAGTGCCCCAAGAGGCACCGGGCAGGACGATCGATGGCGGCCGGCCGCGGCGCCCGTTGGACAATCCGCTTGCCGGTGTCGGGATGCGCCGGTAGCGCATTCATCCCTGCCGGCGTCTTTTTGCCGTTCGAAACCCACCCCTCCCGATGAGAATTCATCTGTCGCGCTTCCTCGGCTGGCTGGGCGTGTTCGTCGCGGTGGGAGTGGCCGCCCATGCCGAATTTTCCGCAGGGTTTGCCGCGGTCGACATCACTCCTCCGATTGGCTGGCGGCGGGCGGGCGGCTATTCCGAGGTGCTCGGCACCGGCGTGAAGGATCCGCTCCAAGCCAAGGCCGTCGTGGTGGCACAGGGCGGCACGACGGTGGCGTTCGTCGGCAATGACCTTTGCTCGGTGCCCCGCGAACTCACCGACCGGGCGCGCGCGGCGGCGAGCAAGAAAACGGGCATTCCCGTGGCGAACATCGTCATCACCGCCACCCACACGCACGGTGGGCCGGAATTTTTTGGACCGTTGCGCGAGGTGCTGCACGCGCGAGCCACAACGGAGAACGGCGGGATCGATCCGCGCGAGCCTCAGGACTATCAGGCGCGGTTGGTCGAGAGCTGGACGGAGGCGATCGTGCGGGCGCAGGCGGCGCGCAAGCCCGTGACGCTGTCGGTCGTGGTGCCGCAGCAGCCGGGCCTGGCGTTCAACCGGCGCTACCTGATGAAGGACGGCTCGGTCGTGACGAATGCCGGTTACCTCAACCCGAAGATCTTTCATCCCGCGGGACCGACCGATCCCGACCTGCCGTTCGTGCTGGTGCGGGATGGGGCGACGAACCTGCCGCTGGGCTCGCTCACGGTGTTCGCGATGCACACCGCGATCCACGGCGGGCCTTCGTTCAGCGCGTGCTATCCCGGTCACCTGCAACTCGAGTTGCGCCGGCTGCTGAATGCGCCGGATTTCGTTTCGGTTTTTGGCGAGGGCGCCGCGGGCGACGTGAATCACATCGATGTGAGCAGGCCCGCCCGCCCGCGCGAAGAGGCCGCCGAGTATCCCTCGGTCGTCGGCAGCAAACTGGCCGCCACGCTCGTCGAAGCCCTGCCGCTCGCGCGGCCGGTGCGCGACGGCCAGCTCGCGATGCGGTCCGTCACGATCAAGTCGCCCGTCACGCCCCTGACGCCCGCCGATTACGCCGCGGCGAAGCAGATGATGGAGACGCTCGACCGCAACGGCGCGAAGGGCCTGACGGTGGTGGATGCGTGGCGCAAAATGTTCCGCCACGAATATTGGCAGAAGCACGGCGGTTTTCTGCCCCAGGAGGTGCAGGTCATCCGGCTCGATCGCGACACGGCCATCGTCACCCTGCCGCACGAAATCTTCGTCGAGCTGGGCATGGCGATCAAGGCGGGCTCGCCCTTTCGGACGACGATCGTCGTCTCGCTGGCCAACGACCTCGATTTCTACATCCCCACGCGCCGCGCCTTCGAGGAAGGCAGCTACGAACCCACCACCTGTCCGTTGGAGCCGGGCTGTGGCGAACTGCTGGTGGACGCGGCGGTGAAACTGCTGCGGGAGATGAAGCCATAAGGACCGCCGCACCCGGAAAGCGCGCCAGTATTTCCACACCAAAAATTTCCCCAACAACCCATCATGAAGCCCCACCTCACTGTTCTGGCCGCGCTGCTGGCCTTTGGCCTGACCGCCCGCGCTGACGATGTCCGCCAGCTGCCGCTCAAAGATTTGAACGGCTACTTCCCGTTTACCGCGCCGCGTTCGCTGGGTGAATGGAACGCGCGGAAGGACTACGTGCGCCGGCAGATCCTGGTGGCCGAGGGCCTTTGGCCGATGCCGACCAAGACGCCGCTCAACGCCGTGATCCACGGCAAGGTCGATTGCGGCGAATACACGGTCGAGAAGGTGTATTTCGAGAGCGCCCCGGGGTTCTTCGTCACGGGCAACCTGTACCGGCCGAAAAACATCAAGGGCCGGGTGCCGGCCGTGATGTTCGCCCACGGGCACCGGGAGGACGCGCGCTTTTTCCAGAAGCCCGATGCCATGATCCGCCAGGAAATCGCCGACGGCCTCGAGCGCTTCGAGCGGGCGGGACGCAGCAACTACCAGTCGATGAGCCGCCAGTTCGCGCTGATGGGCTGCATCGTCTGGCAGTGGGACATGTTGAGCGACTCGGATTCGAAGCAGTTCTCAGCCGAGGTCGTGCACCGGTTCGCGAAACAGCGGCCGGAGATGAACACGACGGAGAACTGGGGCCTCTATAGCCCGCAGGCGGAATCGCATCTGCAGAGCATCATGGGGCTGCAGACGCTCAATGCCGTTCGCGGCCTCGATTTCCTGCTGAGCCTGCCCGACGTGGATCCGGAGCGCGTGGCCATCACCGGCGGGAGCGGCGGCGGTACCCAGACCATGCTGCTCGCGGCGATCGACGATCGCATCAAGCTCTCGTTTCCCGTCGTGATGGTGAGCACGGCGATGCAGGGCGGCTGCACCTGCGAAAGCTCCAGCCTGCTGCGGGTCAACACGGGCAACGTCGAGTTCTCCGCGCTGGCCGCGCCGCGGCCGCAGGGGATGAACGCCGCCGGCGACTGGACGAAGGAAATGGCCACGAAAGGCTTTCCCGATTTGCAGAAACTTTATGCGCTCTACGGTAAGAAGGACCATGTCTTCCTGCTGCGCGGGGAAAATTATCCGCATGGTTACAATGTCGTGACGCGTTGCGCCGCCTACACGTTCGTGAACAAACATTTCAAACTCGGCCAGACGGCCCCGGTGATCGAGACGGATTTCGACCTGCTGCCGCGCGAGAAGCTCGCCGTTTGGGACGAGCAGCATCCCGCGCCGAAAGCCGCCGGCCCCGCGTTCGAGCGCACGTTGCTGTCGTGGTTGACCAATGACGCCGACCGGCAGCTCCGCGCGGCGGCGGCGACGCCGGAGGGCTTGCAAAAGACGATCCGCCCCGCGGTGGAAGTGGTGATCGGCCGGACGTTCGCGAACGCGGGCACCGTCGAATGGAATCTCAAGGACAAGCAGGATCGCGGCGACCACGTCGAGATGGCGGGAACGCTGCTCAACACGACCTACGGCGAGGTGTTAAAGGCCGTGTGGCTGCACCCGAAACAGTGGAACGGCCGGGCGGTCGTCTGGCTGGATGACGACGGCACGTCCGCGTTGCGCAACGCCGACGGCAGCGTGAAGCCCGCCGTGATGAAGCTCGTGAAGAGCGGCGCGACGGTGCTCGGGGCCGATCTGCTCCTCCAAGGGGGGGCGCCGGTGAAACAGGCCCGCGTGGTGCCCAATCCGCGCGAATTCGCGGGTTTCACCTTCGGCTATAATCACGCGCTCTTTGCCCAGCGCACCCACGACGTGCTCACCCTCGTGACTTTCCTGCGCAACGCCCAGGCGGGCTCGCATCCGCATCCGAAGGCTGTCGTGGTCGCCGGGTGGCGCAGCACCGGTCCAGTGGTGGCCGCCGCGCGCGCCCTGGCCGGTGGCGCCATCGACCGCGCGGCGGTGGAGACGAACGGCTTCCGCTTCGGCCGGGTGCTCGACTATCGCGATCCGATGTTCCTGCCCGGCGGATCGAAGTATCTGGACCTGCCCGGCATGGTGGCGCTCAACGCACCGCATCCGCTCTGGCTTGCCGGCGAAAGTACGGAGCCGGAGTTCGCCGCCACCGCGTATCGCACCGGTGCCCAGCCCGGCGCTCTTACCCGGTTCTCGGGCGAAACGGCCCAAAAGGAAGCCGCCGCCGCCGACTGGCTGCTGAACTAATCCGACGATGCGGTTTACGCCGCCACTTCGGAATTCGCGGCGTCGATCAGCGCCTTGATGTAGCCAAACGCGAAGGCGAAGGCCTGATACTTCCCCGGATCGTCGGGATGGGTCGGCGCGTGGTCCGGCAGATAGGTACCGGCATAATCCGCATCGCGCAGGATGCGGATCACGTCGAGAAAGTTCATGTCGCCCTCGTCGTGGTAGACTTCCTGAAAATCGTTCAGGCCGCCACGCACGTTGCGCATGTGTACCTGGTGAATCTTCCCCTTGTCAGCCAGATACTGGACGACGGGAAGAATCTCGTTCCGCATGTTCCGCATCCCCTCGGCGCACGTGCCGAGGCACAGTTGGAAGCCGTTGTACGGACTGTCGATGATCGCTTCGTATTTCTTCAGCGATTCGAGCACGGTGGCGGGCGCGGCGTCCCAGTTGTCGGTTCCCTGATAACCCTTGGGGAGCCCGGGTGGATCGTAGGGATGCACGGCCATCCTCACATCGTATTGCGCGCACACCGGAATCACGTTTTTGAGGAAAAAAGTGATGCGCTCCCAATAATCGTCCGCTGACACGATCCCGTTGGCCGCGACCGGCAGGTCCCGCCAGTTGGCTTCCAATTTGAAGGAACTGTACATCGATCCGCCGCGGCCCGGCGTCTGTCCGTTGCGCCGGATGGGGATCATCGTCCAGTGATGGGAGATGACCTTCACGCCGACGGCGGAGGCTTTCTGGATATTGCCGATGATCGAGGCGATTTTCCGGTCCCGTTCCTCGCCCGGCTGCAAATAGATGTAGCGGGAATCCATGCGGATCCCGTCCCAGGTCATCCCGGCCTGGTCACAGGCGTCTTTCCAGCGCTTCATGTCGTCGAGGTTCCAGTCGCCGCCGGCCGCCGGGCGGGCCGCGCCGCCCTTCGCCGCCTTGCCGCCGCCGTCGCCGCCCGCGTCCATGCTGGGTGAGAGCGACGTGACGCCACAGCGCTGGTGAAACTCGAAGTTCTTTTTGGCCGCCCAGTGGCCGCCCAAGGTGCAGTGGTAATCGCCTCCCACGCGATGCCGGGTGTTCTTTCGTGGCGCGTGGGGCTTCGTCGCGGCGGATCCGGCGGCCGCGGCGGATCCGGTCAGGCTGGCGCCGATGACTCCGCTGGCGAACACCTTGGCGAAATCGCGGCGGTCCATCGCACGAGAGGAAGGATTCTGGCTCATGGGTGGTGGGGTTGGGGTTTGGGCGGCGCGGAAGGAAATTTTTTCGACGATGGTTTACCGAGCTTCGACCGGTTTCGCCGCCGCGATCGCGTTGTTCGCGGTGGCCACGGATTGCACCGTTTGCCACGCGATCGTCCGCAGGTGCGCGGCGAAATCCGGGGCAATTCCCGGGGGCACGAAGGTCAGCTGCTCGGGCGATTCATGGAAGAGAACGGCATACCGCACGAGCGCGCCCAAATATTCCCCGGCGACGTTCGCATGGTTGGCATCCTTGCCGAGTTTCTTGTCGGCGGACCAGCGGTAGCCCACGTGCAACGAGTGCGTCTGATCGGGCAGGGCGGGATACACCGCCGCCTTTTCGTCGAACGTCCGGTCCGGCTTGAATCCCCGCTTCGGATCGGAGTCGACGCGCCAAAAGGCGTCACCCGTTGGAATGACCCGCGTGTGAAGTTCCTGCGCCATCTCTCAATAGGCGGCACGCGACTTCTCCCGCATCTCACGCTGGTTCGCGGCGTTTTTCCCACCGCCGACGAGGCCGAATTGCGCCGCATCGACGCGATAGGCCCAGGTCTGGTGCATGAGGATTTCGGCGTTGGGTTGCAGCCGTCGCAGGTGTGCATGGAGGTTGGGGGTGGCGGGGCGGTAGGTGCCGATATCGGAGGAGTGCAGCGAATACTGCTGGAAGGTGATGACGTCCCACGGTCCGTCGCCGAGGCACTCGGCGAGCGACTTGCTGCCGTAGATCCGGGCCTTGGGATCGCCGGGATTGGCGAGCGCGGCCTCGACGGCGGCCCAGTGCCGCTCGAACGAGCAACCACCCGTCTGCGCGTGCGCCAGGACCAACTCGTGGCCGCCCGCCCTGGCAAGGGCGGGCAGAAACCGCGTGGCGTTGTTCGAAAAACTGTTGCCGACCACAAATAGACGCAGCGGGCGTGCGCTCGTGCTGGAGACGGCAAGGAACAGAATGACGGCGAAGGCGACCAGGCGCCGCGCAGCGGGGGTGGGGGACATGGTCGGAGTGAAACGAATCGAGCGCCGGCCGGCAATGCGCCGGTGCGTCCGCTTTTGGGGCCCGTGGGCCGGCCCCGATCAATCTCGCCGATCGGGATTCCCCGCCGGCAGCGGAACCCTAGTTGGTTCGGCGATACGCGTCGCGGAAGTAGACGAGGGTGTCGAGGCCATCGACGTCCACGACGCCGCTTTCGCGCGTCATCAGGCAAAACTTCTTCGCGCGGCGGCCGACCTGGTAGATATCCGTGTTGTTCACGACGCTGTTCTTGGAGCCGATCTCGAAGAATCGAATGCTGCCATCCGCCTGCACGTGAATGGCGCGGTCCCCCGGTTTGTCGCCGGTGGCAAAGGTGCCGACGATCTCGTTCTGCCGCGCGGCGAGTTCCTTCGCATCGGTCAGCAGGGTGACGACGGGTTTTTCGGTGACGCTGTCGGTGTAGAAGACCGAGTAGAGGGTGTAACCATTGAGGAGCAGGCCGACGACGAGGATGGCGATGGCGATGCCGCGGTGGGGGGCGGCGGGCACCGGCGGTTCCGGCGCCGGCTCGGGGGAAAAGGGTGGCGCCGTCACGGCGCTGCGATCGAGCTGGTCGGCGATTTCCGCGGCGGTTAGCTCGGCATATGGTTCGATCGCGTCGCGGGCGTGGTAGAGAAAGAGTTTTTCGCGGCCGGTCCGGATCAGGAAGCGCCCGGCGCGCCCGCCGCCCACGATTTGCGGATCCGCCTCCTGGTTCAGAACGGGATCGAGCCGCCGGAACTGTTCGAGCAGGGCGATGAATTGTTCACGGGAAAGCTCGCCCACCTCGGAATGACCCAGCGCCGTGCCCGCCTGCGTGGCATCGGCGGAAAGATTGAGGGTGGTGACGCGGAACATGGGGGGCGCGAGAAGGGCGGTCGCGGTTCGGTTCAGTGTTCGATCACGAACACGGGAAAATTGCGGTAGCCGAGGCGAAAATTGCCGGCTTCGAGATCGCTGTCGTCGATGCGGCGGTCGAGGTCCTCGAGCTGTCTCCGGTCCGACGAGACGTTGTTGCCGTCCAGCGAGGCAATGACGATCGCAGCGCGGTAGCGCTCGCCCTGATGGAGGGAGCCGGGGGCCCACTGATAGCGGCCACCGATCGGGGTGACGCGTTCCCAGTTGGTTTTGCCGAGCCGGCCCGCCATGCCGGCGGGAAACTCGCCGGGCTGTCCGCCCCCCGGCGGCCAGTCGCCGTGTTCATGGGCGTAATCCGCGAAGGCGTCGCGAAACACGCGCAGATCGTTGGCGACGGCGGTCGACTGGCTTTCCAGCATGACCTGCTTCAGCGCGGGAACCGCGAGCGCGGCGAGGACGCTGATGATAGAGACGACGATCGAGAGTTCGATGAGCGTGAAACCGGCCACGGTGGAAGTGGACCGGGCGCGACGGGGGCGAAGGGATTCTCGGGCAGGGATCACCGGGAACGGGAGAGGCGGAAAAAGATGATCACGTGAGAGGCGATAATCAACGGCACAAGAAAGGTGGGCAGTAGACTGAGCGGCAGATGGGTGAGCGCATGCATCTCGGTGGGGTCGGCGAGGTTGACCCGGATCGCCGTGATGACGACGAAGAGGATATCCGCCAGGCCGGCCACGTTCCAAATGTTGGTCACCCGCAGACGCACGGACTCGTCCAGGGGGGCCAGCGCAACCGGGAGGGCAAAGGTGGCGATGATGATGTCGCCGATTCCGCCGGGCACGGCGAAGGCATAGGGCAGCTGGCCGCGATGATAGAGCACCAGAAACACGATGCCGACGAAGCGGGTCACGTGCAGCAGGACGAGGGTGCGGAGAGAGAGCGCGTCGACCCACGTTCGTACCGCGCCGAGGCGGAAATAGGCGAGCAGGAGTAGCGCCGTGAGGGTGAAGACCATCCCGGGCACGACGGGCGCCGGCAGGCGTTGCAGCACGAGGGAGTGGCCCGCGAGCATGGCGGCGGTGAACCAAAGCCAGAAGATCACGCGAACCAAGAGGGCGGCAGTCATGGCCGGCGAACGAAACAGCGCGCCGGCGATTTGGCGAGCGTTGTGGAGGGTTCCGGTGGCCAGGGTTCCCGGCCGCGGTTTGCGGGCGGCCCCCGGATGACGTCGGCGCGCGGCATGAAAAAGGCGCGTTCCGGGAACGCGCCTTGGCGGGACGGCCGATCTCGACCGCGGTGGGAGGATCGGGCCTTAGTGTGGGAGCTGGACGCCGTAGCGCTGGATCGAAGTGCCCTCAAGGCGGCGCAGCTCGACGGCCGCGCGGCGCAGGGTGACCTTGGCGCTCAGTTCCTGGAAGCGGGTGTTTTCGAGGTCGTCCTGAACTTGCAGCACGGCGCGGCTGGTGGAGAGGCCCGCGTCGAAACGGGCCTTTTGCTGCTCGTATTGCTTCTCGCTCAGCACCGTGGCCTTCGAGGCGATCTCCACCGCGGCCAGATTCGTTTCGACGGAGCGAACGGCGGTCCGCACGCTGACCATCAATTGCTGCTCCAACTGGTCGATGCGAAGTTTTTGCGACTCGACGTTCATCATCGCCTGTCGGTAACGCGCTTTGTCCGCCCGATGGCCCCACGGCATTGAGTAGTTCAGGCCGAGGGACCAGTTGTTGCCGTGTTCATTGGGCAGGTTGGAAATGACGTCGGCGTAACCGGAGTTCACGGCCTTGGCGGTGTAGCCGAGCGAGGCGTCGAGATTCAGGCTGGGCAGCCGGTTGCGGCGGGCCGTTTCGAGATCGATTTGGAGCTGCTTGAGCGTTTCGGTCGCGGAGAGTGACTGTGGGTAGTAGTCGCGGGCCAGCTTGTAAGAGGCGGCAAAGGCGGGCGCACCGTCGGTGTAGGCGTTGAATTGCACCGGGCCGGGGCGGTTGTCGAAACTGGCGACATTGATCAGATTCAGCAACGTGTCCTCGGCGTCGCGGACGGATTGCTCTGCCTGGATCACGCTGCGGCGCGAGTTGGCCACGCCGACCTCGGCGCTGAGCACATCCAGATCGGTCATGACGCCGGTGGTGCGGCGGGCCTGGTTTTCGTCGTAGAGGCGCTGCGCGAGTTGCAGCGAGAGCTGCCGGATGCGAAGCGTCTCACGGGCGGCGACCAGATTGTAATAGGCGTTCTCCGTTTGGGAGATGAGCGTGAGCACCTGGCTCTTGTAATTGATGAAGGCGATGCCAACGCCGAGTTTGGCCCGATCAATGGCGGAGCGCGCCGCCACCTTGCCCGCGTCGCGGAGCAGCGGCTGGCTGATGCTGGCCGAGATGCCGTTTCCGAAGGTGGGGTTGAGCAGAGCGTTGGTGGAGTTCGTCGCGCCGCGGGTAACGTTGGCGGAGAGGGCGACCGTGCCGTTGGTCACGATGCGTTCGTTGACTCCCACGCTCACGGTGGTGTTGTCGTTGCGTGGCCCCTCGGTCTGGGCACCATCGAGTCGGCTGATGTTCGAGGCCGCCTGGTTGATATTGCGCCGGGCGGTCGCGGTGAGGTTGGGATCGAAGCCCGCCTGGGCGATCATGAGCGTTTCCTTCGCCTGGTCGGTCGTGTAGCTTTGGAGCTGCAGATCGAAGTTCTTCCGCACGGCAAGGGCGATGGCCTCCTCCAGCAGGAGCGGTTTGTCGGGGGTTATGACGGGCGCGGTCTGAGCCCGGGCGGGCGAGACGGCAACGATGCACAGGAACAGCAGGGCGCGGGCATTGGAACGTGACATGTCGGAATTTAAGAAAGGGAGCCGAAAGGCCGAGGGTGCTGGTAAGAACACGGTGCGCGAGCGAAAGTTACTGTCTTTCAAATTCACCACCTGATGTGCGTTTCAGCACCGTAAATCCGGCCTGTCTAGCCCGAGAGACGGAGAGCGGTGAAGAAAGTTTCGGAGAATTTACCGTTTGGGCGGCCAGCGCTTCGACGGGGTCGCCGCACGTGGGGCAGGTGGCGAGCGCCGGGGCACCGGCCGGCTGATGATACTCGAAGCCCCCGCCGCAAAGGCGGCAGGGCGGGGCGAGGGGAGCGTAGGTGCGAAGCGGCATAGGGAGCTTATGCCTGCCGATCGTTCGTCGCGAGGTGTCCGTCGGGGCGGGCCGGGGCGCAAATCGTGGCGATTACTGCGCCTTTGGCTCGGACTTCTTGAGCTCCCGCTGCACCAGTTCCGCAATGTAGGCGGAGGCTCCCATCCGGGACGAATAGCTGGCCAGCTGGGTGCGGGTCTCGGCGTAACGCGGATTCGCTTCGCTGAGGTCCGGGGCCTTCTTGTCTGCGGCGTAGACGAAAAGGCCCTTGTCGGCGCTGATGGCCATATCCGAGACCTGGCCCTTGTTGAGGCGTTCGAGAGTGCCGAGGACCGAATAGTCGATGTCCTGCGGACGATCGCGCAGCGTGAACGGGGCGATGGTTTTGGGCTCGAGTTTGACGCCAGCGGCGGACGCGGCGGCCACGGCCTTCTCAAAGGTGTCGCCGGCCTTCAGCCGGGCCTCCAGCTGGCTTTTGATGGACTTGCCGAGCTCGACGAAGCGCTTGCGCTTTTCGTTTTCGAGATAGTCGGCTGAAACTTTTTCCCGCACCTCCGTGAGGAGCGGCTTGCGGGCGGCCTGGGTGTCTTTCCAGAACAAAACGGCGGCGCCGCCCGGGGTGGCGAGGGCCTCGGAGACAAACCGGTCGGCATTGAGCTTGAACGCCTCGGCGGCGATTTCGGGCGAGCCGCCGAGCTCGGCGGGGCCCGCCTCGCGCGTGAAGGGTGCGAGCGGTTTCGAGGCCAGCTTGCGCCCGGCCAGGAGGGCGTCGAGCGCCGGGCCACTCCGGGCCTTGGCTTCGAAGAGGGTGACCGTGAGGTCGCTGGCGGCCTTGACGGCGAGCTTCTGGGCGCGATCGAGTTTGAGCGCCGCCTCGACCTGGGAGCGGACGGCCGCGAAATCGACGGCGGGATTGGCAATCGACGGCGGCGGGGTCTTGGCATCGGCCGGCTTCACCTCCGGCGGTTTGGGAAACCGGGCGGGGTTTTGATCGTAGTAGGCGCGGACCTCCGCATCAGTGACGGTCACGACGGCGGCGTAGTTGGCGGTGGGAAAATCGACGTAGGTTGCGACGATCCGCGGCGGAATCTCATAGCGAAAGGCATTTTCCTCGAAAAATTTCGTGAGCTCGGCGTCGGTCGGCTTGAGGTCGGCCTTGAAACCGGCGTAGCCGGCGGTCGCGGTCGCGAGCGTCCAGGAGGTGTCGGCCCGGTCGAGCTGGTTTTTGATGTCGACCGGCAGGACGTAGCCGGGGCCGGCGAGGAGCTTGTTGACCTTGTCGGCCCGCACGTCGTTGCCGAGGACGCGCGCGACGTCGGCCTCGCTGAGGCCGCGCGGATTGGTTTTCAGGTTGTCGCGGAACGTGGCGTAGGACTTCGCGTCGAACTGGCCGTCGGCCCCGGCGAACATCCGCAGGTTCTTGATCGCGTCGACGATCTCCGCTGGGGTCGCCGCGGGGATGTGCCACGCGTCGGCGAGGTGGAGCGTGGCCCCGCGCTGAAAAGCGTAATTCTGAATCTGGTCCGCATCGAGCCCGCCAAAGGCGCCGACCTGGAGCTGCGCGCTGATCTGGGCCTCGCCAAAGAGGCGCCTCTGATCGTCGGGCAGGTTGAGGTCGTAATTAAAAAAATGCCGCTCCATCACTTCGCGTTCGGCGCGTCCGATCCCCGGCGAGGCGCCGATGGTGAAGACGAACGAGATGATCACTCCGGCCAGAAGTACGGCAAAAATGGATCGGAAGTGGTGCTGCAAATATTTCTGGATCCAGGAAATCATGGGTCGAAAACGTCGGAAGGTAGGTCGGCCCGGGCGGGTGGCAAGGGCGAAGTGGGGTGCGCCCGGGCCGGCGGCACCCGGGGCGCAAAGTCGGATCCGAACGCGCTTCCGAGTCAGGCTGCCGCGGGCGGCGGCGGGGGCCGTTGGGCGGCGGGGTGCCGCCGGCCTAGGGCGAACGGCGGGCGCGATTCGTCGAAGGGGTGCGCGGCGAGGAGGTCGTCCAGATTCTGGCGGAAAAACTCCTGCTCGCCGAGGCGGGCGAGGGCCCGGGCGAATTCCGCCATCAGCGGATCGATATGCCCCAGCGAACTGCCGAAAGGGGTTTCCCCGTAGTTCTGGTTGAGCGCCTTGAAGTCGAAGAGGTTGATCCGGTTGAGCGGTCGCGCGGGTTGATACAGATAATCCTGGTCCGCGCCGTCGGCCGGCGGGCGCACCGTGGTGACCAGCTGGAGTTGCGCGAGCCGGTTGAGGCACTCGTTGAGCAACTGCGTGGGCACCTTCATCATCGTGCCGAGGTGCGAGGCCGAGACGGGCGGGAGGCATTCCCGGAAGCGCCGGCAGATCGTCAGGAAAACGGCGAGCGCGAGGCGTTCCCGCATGGCATCCGTGAGCGTGCTCCACGCCGCCTGGCTGTTGCGGAAATGTACGTTTTGAATCGCGTAGCTCACGATCCCGCCGATGAGCACGCACAGCCAGAAAATGTAGAGTACGGAGAGCAACACCAGGGGCAGGGCGAGGCCGCCGTAGAGATCATTTTCGAGCACGACCCGTTTTACATAGAGAAACGCGGCGAATTGATTGAGCGCGAGCAGCACCGTCACGACCAACGCGCCGATGCCCGCCAGAAGACGCGGGTGTTGGGGATGACGCGGTAAAACAGCGTCAGGATCGCCGCCAGCAGCGCGAAGGACAGCAGGGGCAGCGACCAGCTGAGCGAATTCAGCAGATCGTAGCCGCCGGGCAGGTGCTCCTTGAAGAGGTTGACGGTCGTGCCGGCCCCGAGCAATGCGACCGCGGTAAAAAACAGCACGGCACCAAGCGTGAGCACCGTCCAATACAAGGCGACGCGCATCAAGACCGACCGCCCCTGTTGCACGCCCCAGATGTCGTTAAACGTGTCCTCGATCCCCTTGAACATCAGCAGGACGATCGAGATCAGGGAGAGGACGCCGAGCGCACCCATCGAACCGGATTGCGACGCCTTGATAATGTTGTTGATCGTATCGACGAGCGTCGGGCTGACCGTGGCCGAATCCAGCGTGATTTCTTCGTATTGTTCGAGCTGGGGCGCGATTGTCTTGATCATCCGGTTCAAGGTATCCGCCACGAGATTGGGATTCTCGTTCTTGCCGAGGGCGAAGCCGGCGACGAGTACGGCGATCGCAATGAGCGGTCCCAGGCCCAGCAGCGAACTGAACCCCAGGGCCGCAGCCCGGCTCAGGATGCGCGTCTCCATGCACACCGTGAAGGTGATCGAGACGACCCGCAGTACCGCGAAGCTGTAGCCCTTGAACGAGCGGTCTTTCAGCAGGGCGGACTGCCAGATCTCCTTCTGATAGACATGAACCAAGCGCGGCCACAGCTCCCGGAGCCGGAGTCGCGGCGCAACGGGCGGATGGGCCGGGTGCGGCACGACGCGCCTCTCAATGCGTCAGTAAATGCCAGGCGAGCGCACCCATGCCGCCGACGCCGGCGGCGGCGGCAACGACCACGGGAACCACACTCACGATTACGGTGCAGAGATAAAGTCCCGCCATGCCGGCGGTGAGTTCCAGCAGCGGCACCGAGAGACCCTGGGCGTAAAACGTGAATCCCATCAAACCAAATCCGAGCGCGGCCCGGAACCGCACGACCGGATAAAGCGACACGGCACCCAAGCCGAGCATGACGGCGAGGAACACGTCGCCCAATCCGAGAATCACGAAGGGATTCGCGAGAATTTTCATCGGATCTATCGAGGTCAGCGCCTCCGTCGAGGGGAGAATTTCGGCGGCGGCGGCGGCCACCAGCGTGGCGAGCGCGCCATACCTGCCGATCTTGGCCGCCTTCATCATGTCGATCTCGGGATCGAATTTGCCCTTGGTGTCATCCGTCCGTCCCTCGGCGGCGGCGAGCATGTCGTCGACCGTGATCGCCTTCGCGTTGGCGTCGAGCTTGTTGAGGATTTTGATCTCCTTGGCCTTGAGCACGAGCTTCTTCTTTTCGGGAAACACGACGCTCATGAGCTCGGCGTTGGTATTCAGGGCCACCCACTGCTCGGTGGCCCCATCGTAAATCAAGGTTTCGAAGGTGACCTGGCCGGCTTCGGCGAGATCGGCGATCTGCTGAACACTGAACGGCCCGCGGGCTTCGATTTCGGTCGCGTTGCGGATGTAGATTTCCTGCATGGCTATGGCGGAGACGGTGGGCACGCGATCCGGGACCGGCAAGAGTTTAGTGGGGCGGGGTTGCGGCCGGCGTTGCGCCGTGCCGGTGGGTTGTGGGGTCCGGCGAAACACGCCGTATCCGGATCGTCCGGTCGGTGGCGGGGAGCGTTTGCGGGGGCCCTCCGCCGGTGGCCGGACCGGCAGGCAACTACATCCGCTTGAGCGTGCGCAGACTGAGGAGTTGGAGGCCGGTCTCGAGGATCAGCAGCGTGCGGGCGCAGAGGAGCAGTCGGCGCGCACGGATCGCGGGGTCCTCGACCGCCACCTTGTCGGCGTTGTAGAACGCGCTGAAATCTCCCGCGAGTTCGTAGAGATAGAGCGAGAGGAAGTGCGGGCGCAGGGCGTCGGTCGCGAGCCGGATCCCATCGGAAAATTTCACCAATTTGCGGGCGAGGGCGAATTCCGCGGGCGTTTCCAACCCGCTCGCCGCGGCCTCGGTGGCGGCAGCGCCGGGCGTGACGCCCAGCTTGCGAAAAATCGAATGAATACGCGCGACGGCGTAGAGGAGATAGGCGGCGGTGTTGCCTTCGAGGGAAATCATCTTGTCCCAGGCGAAGACGTAGTCGCTCGAACGGTTCTGGGAGAGATCGGCGTACTGGACGGAGCCCACGCCCACCACGGCCGCAATCTCGCGCCGTTCGGCGTCGGGGATGTCGCGGCTTTTCTCGCTGACCAGCGCGAAGGCCCGCGCTTCCGCCTCGGCGAGCAACTCCTTCAGGCGGATATTTTCACCGCTGCGGGTTTTGAGCGGCTTGCCGTCCTCCCCCGTGACCGTGCCGAAGGCGGTGTGCTCGAGGGCGGGCAGCTTGCGCCCGAGCTGGGCGAACCATTTTTGCGCGGTGAGAAACAACTGCTGGCAGTGGTCGCTCTGGCGCGAGTCGATGACGTAGATCGCGGCGTCAGCCTTGAAGTGTTCCGCGCGGTAAAGGATCGTCGCGAGGTCGGTGGTGGCGTAGTTGGCGGCACCATCAGATTTCCGGATGATGAAGGGCTGCGTGGCGAAGCGCGGATGCTCCGGGTGAAACACCACAAGGGCGCCCTCGCTCTCCACGGCCAGCCCGCAATCGACGAGCTCGCGATAGACCCGCTCGACCTGGTCGTTGTAGAAGCTCTCCCCCAGCGTGACGTCGAAGTGAATGCCGAGCTGGTCGTAGATGACTTGGAACGCCGCGAGCGATACCCCGTTGATGTGCCTCCAGATTTCGAGGTTCTCCGGATCGCCGGCCTGGAGCTTGACCAACTCGGCGCGGGCTTGGTCCATCACGGCCGCGTCGGCATCGGCGGCGTTGTTCCCGGCCTTGTAGAGCCGTTCGAATTCCTCGAGTGGTTCCCGGGCGAGCGCCGCAGAATCGAGCTGGCGTTTGTAGGCCCAGATGAGCTTGCCGAACTGGGTGCCCCAGTCGCCGATGTGGTTGTCGCGGATGACCCTGGCCCCGCTAAACGCCAGCAACCGCGCGATCGCCTCGCCGATCACGGCGGAGCGCAGATGTCCGACGTGCATTTGTTTCGCCGTGTTTGGGGCGCTGTAGTCGACGACGTAAACCTGGTCTTTTTTCGCGGTGGCGGCGCCGGCGGCGAGCGCTTCCCGGGTGGAAAAGGTGCCGAGCCAGGCCCGGAGCGCGGCGGGCTGGAGCGTAAAGTTGATGAAGCCGGGGCCGGCGATGGTGCAGGCGCAGCGCTCGGCCGCCGAAGCGGGCAGGGCCGCGAGGAGTTTCTCGGCGATGGCGCGAGGGTTCAGCTTCCGCGCCTTGGCGTAGCCCAGCACGCCGTTGGCTTGGAAGTCGCCATGGCGCGGATCGGCGGTGCGCACCTCCGGGGTGAACGTGTCGGCCTCGGGTAGACCGGCGGTTGCCGCGGCGGACTTGAGTGCGGTCTCGAGATCGGCGGCGAAGTTGAACGAAACGTGCATCGGATCAGAAAACCGGAAGCCGCGTGCGGCGCGCAAGCGTGGAGTTGAGTTCGTGAACGCTGAAAACCGGCGCTTTCTCCTCTGACAGGGCGCTTCTGCTGGCCGGGTTTTCGGCTCGACTTTTTCCTTGGGACGCATTGGCTCCTTAGCTTTTCCGCCCGCTGGCAAGCGTCCGGCCTTTAAATCCTCACCAATCCATGACCAGTAAACGCAACATTCCTATGCGTCGTTTCATCAAGCCTACGTTCAACTTCCTGATCGAGAAGAAGCGCGACGGCGGTGAGTTCACCCAGGAGGAAATACGCTATATCATCGACAGCACGTTGGATGGGGAAATGCCTCAACATCAACTGGCTGCGCTGGCGATGGCGATTTATTTTTCCGGCATGTCCGCGCAGGAGACGGCCGATTTAACCGAAGAGATGATGCTTTCCGGCGAGGTCATCGATCTCTCCCATATCGCGAAGCCGAAGATCGACAAATATTCGACCGGTGGCGTGGGTGATAAGACTTCCCTGGTCTTGGTGCCCCTTGCGATGGCCTCGGGCGTGGTCGTGCCGATGATGTGTGGAGTCGAACACGACTACATCATCAACACTTTGGAGAAGCTCGCGGCGATCCCGGGCTTCAAGAGCCACCAGACGAACGAACATTTTGCGGCCCAGTTGGCCCGTATCGGTGGGGCGATCGTCGCCCAAACGGCGGACTTGGCCCCGGCCGACGCCAAGTTGTACGAATTGCGGAAGGAAACCGGTACGATCCCCAGCCTGCCGCTGATCACCGGCAGCGTGCTTTCGAAGAAGCTCGCGGAGGGTTCCGAGGGGCTCGTCATCGACGTCAAGTGGGGCAATGGATCCTTCATCAAGGACCTCGAACAGGCGAAGCAACTCGCCCGGTCGATGACCCGCGTCGGTCGTTCGATGAAGCGCCGCTGCGTGGCTTTGGTGACCGATATGAACCAGCCGCTCGGTGACACGGTTGGCACGTCGCTCGAAGTGAAAGAAGCCATCAAGCTGCTCAAGGGTGAGGGTCCGGAAGACATGAAGGAACTCGTCCTCAAGCTGGGCATGGAAATCGTGCGGCTGGCGGGCGTCGCCGGCTCGACCCTTTCCGCTAAGCAGACGGTGCAGCGTCATCTCACGGACGGGTCGGCGCTCGAAAAATTCAAGGACCTCGTCAAGGCGCAGGGTGGCGACGTTTCGTTCATCGATCATCCGGAGAAATTTCCGCAGGCGCGGCATATCCGGAAGTTGCCCGCTCCGAAGCGGGGCTATGTCCACACCATCAATGCCGCGATGATCGCCCGCGGCGTGCATCTGCTGGGCGCCGGCAAAGAAGACGTCCACGACAAGATCGATCACTCGGTCGGCGTTTCCGAAATCAAGAAGGTCGGCACGCAGGTCAAGCAGGGGGAGCCGTTGATGATGATTCACTACAACGACGAGGCCAAACTCGAGCAGGCGCTGGAGTATTTCAAGAACGCCTATCGCCTCGCGCCCAAGCGGCCGACGCCGCCGCCGTTGATTGTCGAACGCGTGGCCTGAGTTGGGCTGACCCTTTCCAACGCCCCGGCGCCCGCGCGCCGGGGCGTTTTGTTTTCTCGTCCTTTGGCTCAATGCACATTTCCGTGGTTCCAAAAATGGACGAAGCCGCCAAAATCCCGCCTCCGCTGATCGATCGCTCCAGCTGGCCCCGTCCTTGGGCGCAGTTGAAGTACTTCACGTTTCAGCCCGCGATTTTTCCGCGGCTGCTCGGTCAGGTTTCGCCGGACGCGCGACCGGGCGATTTCGTCAACGTCTTCGACAAGAACGGCAACCTCGCGGGTGGCGGACTGTTCAATCCGCGCGCCAAGATTCCGCTGCGCGTCGTCACCCACTCGACGGAGCCGGTCAACGAGGGCTATTTCGAGGGCGCGATCCGGCGCGCCGTGGAATTGCGCCGGACGTTGTTCAAGCTCGATGAAACAACCGACGCCTACCGGCTCATCAACTCCGATGGCGATGGCCTTAGCGGGCTGACCATCGATCGGTACGGCGAAACCCTGCTCTGCGAAATCTACTCGCTCGGCATCGCCCAGCGTCTGCCGAAATGGCTGCCGTTGTTGCATGAGCTGGCGGGGACAAAATTTGCCCGCGTGCACGTCGACCACGATCTCGGCAGCCTGGAGGGCATCAAGCCGTCGACTTTCAACGAAACCAACGCCGCCGCGCCGCGCATGGTGAAGATCCGCGAGCACGGCGTGCGGTATGAGGTCGATTTCACCGAGGGGCACAAAACGGGTTTCTTTTGCGACCAGCGCGACAACCGCAAAGGGATCGCGCGCTTCACCCGCGATGCGCGGGTGCTCGACCTTTGTTGTTACACCGGGGGATTTTCACTGAACGCCAAGGTGCTCGGCGGAGCCGGCGAGGTCACGAGTGTCGACCTCGACGAGGTCGCGCTCGAGCAGGCGAAGCGCAATGCGAACCTCAATCAGGCCCGGCTCAAGTTCGTGCACGCCGATGCGTTTGCCTACGCGCGCCAGATGCAGACCAACGGGGGAAAGTGGGATGTCGTCGTCCTCGATCCACCCAAGTTCATTTTTACCCGCGACGAACATGGAAACTGGGAGGGCCGGCAGAAGTACGAAGACTTGAATCTGCTGGCAATCTCGCTGGTGAAGCCGGGCGGAATCTTCGTGACCTGTTCCTGCTCCGGGCTGCTGAGCGGCGAGGATTTCGAGGCGCATGTGATCAAGGCCGCCCACCGGCAAAACCGGCGGCTGCAGTTCTTCGATCGCACCGGTGCGGGGCCCGATCATCCGGTTTATTCAAATTGTCTGGAGAGCCGTTACCTCAAGGTGCTTTGGTCGCGGGTGGTGTAGTGCCCCGGCTCCAGTTTTCGGCCCCCGTGCAACTTCAAGTTCGGCATTGCTGTGGGGTTTCTCCTGTCGCAACACTTTTCCAGAATATGCCCCCATCCTTGCCATCGGCCTTCGAGCGTGCGGCGTGGCGATGGCTTTTATCACCCTCCCGGCGGCGGAACCGAAGCAGCCGTCGCTGATGGGGGCTTCGCGCCAACAGGTGCTGCGCAGCTTGGAGAACCCAAGAGCAACATTGCGGCGGGAAGTCGCGAAGTGCTGTTTTTTGCACGGGAGCGTGTGGTCCTGCGCGATAATGTGGTGATCGAGGTGGAGCACCTGCCGGCGGAGGCACCGCGGCCGCCGCCTGTGCCGGCCGAAGTCCCGGCCGCCACGGTTGCCCCCGCCCCTGCGCCGTCGAGCGCGGCCGCCGCACCGGCGGCCAACGAAACGGTGGCGCCGCCCGCGGAAGCGTCCGCCGCCGCCACTAAAGCATCGGTCGCCACCGTGCCGCCGCCACCGGCGATTTCCGAGGCGGACGCGCCGCTTGTGATCAAATCCGTTCGCCCCGCCGGGGCGGCTTCGTCGCGAGTCGCACCCATCAATCAAGCTTCCGTCTCGGCGCCTCCGGCGGCGGTGAAACCGGAACCGGTGCCGACCCAATGCCTGCAAAGGCGGCGGGGCGCGCGCAGTCAGCGGTTGCTCCGGCTGAGTCCACCGCCTCGGTCGCGTCGAATCCTCGCCCGGGCGGAGCCGGGACCAGCCCGGCCGTGGCATCGAGTGCGGTCCCGGTGGCCGACGTATCCGCACCAGCCGACGCGACGGCAACCTGCAGCGAGTTGACCCAGGCGCCCGCTGAGGCCGCTCCGACCGAAGATCCCGCGACGCCGGCCGTAACCAAGGGGAAAAAAGGCAAGGCCCCCGTTCCGCGGCGACCGCGCGGAAACGGCGATTTGCCCGAGCCGGACGAAAGTGTTTTCACGGCTCGCACCTACGTCATCGCATTTATCGTGATTTTCGGCGGCGCGGGATTTCTGGTTTGGCGCCCGCAGCAGCGGCAACTCGAACTGGCGGCGACCAGCGTGTCGCGCACCCCCTTCCTCGCGGCGGCCACGACCGCAACGGGCGCCCGATTTACGGCGGAGTTGCTGGGGAAACTCGAGTGGAAGCGCTTCGAGGAACTCGTCGCCGCCTATTACAGCAAGACCGGGGTGGTCGCGGTCCGCACCAAAGGCGGCCCGCAGAGTGCCGTACACATCAAGATTTCCTGGAAAGGCGAACCGCGGCCATTCGCCTGTGTGCAGTGTATTTCGCGGCCGTCGGGCCTGGACGATGCGAAGCCGCTGCAGGACCTTTTTGCCGTTATTGCCGCCGAAGATATCCGTCGGAGCTATCTGGTTACGACGGGCAAATTCAACGTGCCGGCGCGCGATTTTGCCGAGGAGAAACACCTCACGCTTTTGACCGTGGATCTTTTGCTGGAGAAGCTCAACGCGCTGCCGAACATGGCGCGCAACGAGCTCATGCAAGAAATCACGACCGGGGATTACACGACGCCCAGTTGCCCGAAATGCGAGGCGAGGATGGTTCACTCGCCGGAGGAGCCGTCCGCGTGGCGTTGTTCAGCTCACCCCGATATTACCCTGCCGTTCTAGTTTGGAGCGGGCGCGACTTGCGCCGCCCGCGGCATCGGTTTGGCAGCGGGCGGCGCCCGGCGTCGTGCTGGGCGTTGCCGCGAGCTTACACTCGGCCGAGATAACTGCCGTCGACCGTGCTGACCTTGATGATCTCGCCTTCCTTGATGAAAAGCGGGACCTGTACGATGAGACCGGTTTCGAGTTTGGCGGGCTTCTGCACGTTGCTCGCGGTGTCGCCTTTCACGCCATCGGCGGATTCGACGATCTTGAGCGCGACGGTCGAGGGCAGCTCAACGGTCAGTGGCTTTTCTTCCACGAAAAGCACATTCACCTTGCCCCCGGCGGTCAGGTAGTTCTTCACGTCGCCCAAGGTCTGCGCGCTGAATTCAATCTGATCGAACGTCTCGGGATCCATGAACGCGAAGGTGTCGCGGTCGGCATAGCTGAACTCCAGCGTGCGCCGGTCGGTGGACATGACTTCGATCGTGTCCGTGGACGCGAAGCGCTGGTCGAGCGCCTTCCCGTAACGCAGATTGCGCATCTTGATCTGGACGAAAGCGCGGAGATTCCCCGGTGTGCGATGCTGCGTCTCCATGACGAGATGGGGCTCACCGTTGAACTTGATGACCTGTCCTCTGCGGATGTCGTTGGCTGCGGGCATGGCGGTGAATCGGATCGGACTGAGGGTTTTACAGGTAGAAAGGGGTCAGATTGGCGAATTCGCGCGAGCGGTGTCAAGGCCGCCGGCGGATGCGATGCCGGCGGGAGCGTTTGGAACCGCGGGCCGTCCGATTATGACTGTCCAGCTGGCCACCAGGCGCGACGGGTTGCACGGCCCGCCGCTACTTGGTGAGAGAGGATTGCCCTGCGAACCGACCGGGTTCAGGAAAGGAATCGGCCGGATCGGAGGCCCGGCATCACTTCAGTTCCGGGGGCAGATTGCCGTAAGCCCACGGCGCCCGGAAGGGAGGCGCGGGTGGCGGTTGGGGAATCGGGCCAGGCGCCAACTGGTTCGCAAGTTCGATGCCGGCGTTGGCCATCTGGCGCCCGCCGCTGACCTCTAGATTGCTGTAAGAGCTCAGCCGGGTTTCATAGCCGCCGCCGTTGGGCCCGAGCGCTTCTTCCGTGGGGACGTAGCCCGCGATTCCGTTCGCCAGTTCGACCGGGAAGGTAAAGGGGAATTTGCTCCCTTGTTTGATATCCAGTCCGAACTGGTTGAAATATTCCGCCGGGTTGGTGACGAGTACGCACGGGCCGATTTGCAGCGCCTGCACCTCTACTTCGACGTCGGGCCGCACACGGGCGATGGCGTCGAGCATCACGGTCTCCTTGGCGAACGTCCATTCCGTGGCGCCGACGACCTTGGGGTCCTGCTTCACGAGTTCGGTGGCCTTTTTCACTTTCTCGGGCGTCGGAAGCCGGCGTTTGATCAGCCATACTTTTTGGCGGACATCGATCGGGATGTTGGCCGAGGCGCCGCGCCGGATGAGGAGCAGCGTCTTGAAGGCCTCGGCGCCGACGCGGCCTCCGACGATGGACCACCATTCCTCGGCGGCGGGGTTTTGGAACTTGGTGAGGTTGTCGACCTGGGTTATATCGCCGGACGCGCCCTGCAGGAAGACGACGGGCAGGGCGGCGTTGCCGGTGGCCCCGCGCAGGGTCTGTTCCATCGATCCGATCCAGCTGGCCGAAATGCCACCGGGGCTGGTGGTCGCGTGACAGGCAAAGTTCACGACGACGCCGAGCAGGTTCGACTTCAAATCCCACACGCCGATGACACCGACCTGCGGATCCGTCGGGCCCGCGTAACCGAGGATGTCGGGATTGCCGGCGCCGGGATGGGAGAAGGAGAGGCCGCTCTTCATGCGCAGCCGGCGGTTGTAGGCGACCTTGTCCTCGTGCCCGTAACCGAAGGCGGCTTTCGCCTCCACGCGCGCATCGTTGGCGGCGACGACGGCATCCACGATCTGTTTCCGGAGGAGTTGCGTATAGCCCGGATCCGAGATGGTGGAATTCTTGTAATAGAGATCCTGCACGAACGGCGGCGCCTGGTCGTAGTCGCCGGCTTCGGCCATGCCGATGGGCCCGGAAGAGTGCGAGTGCGACGCCCCCAGCAGAATATGGTCGGCCTTGATGCCGCAGCGCTTCTCGATTTCGGCGCGCACGTCCTTCGTCAGCGTGCGGGTGATGAAAAGGAGATCGAGGCCGACGACGGCCACCCGCTGTTTGCCGTCATCGAACACCGCGGCGCGGACTTTGCACGGATCGTGAAAGGAGCGGTGGTAGCTTTTCCCGTAGCCTCCGGGGGCCTCCATCCCGAGGTCGGGCGTGACGTCGCGCTGGGCGAATCCCGCCTTGAAGGCGGTCTTCGGCACTTCGCCGGCGCCGGCCACGGCCAGAAAACCGAAAAGAAATACGAGGCAGGTGGAGCGGTGGAGCAGGTGCATGATGGGGATGAATGAAGGTTGATCGGAAAAGGTAGCCCGACAGGGCGGCCGAAAAGGGGCGGGGAAAGTACATGAAATCGAACTTACCCGGTTCACCAAGGGGAAAATGATCACCCGGTTGGGCGGGAAATCTTCTTGGGGCAATCGCGTTCGAAGGGTTGCCTCCCTCGCTGCGCGCTTCGCCGGGATTTGCCGCGGTGCCCCCGGAGGGCGCAGCCGGCCCGTCCCCCTGCCGTCACATCCGCGCTTGCACTGGACGCCGGCGGTTTCCGAAACTGCCGGAACTGATGAAACAACGCACTCTGGCCCGCGAGGTCTCGATCAAGGGCAGCGCGCTGCATACGGGCGACGCCGTGACGCTGACCATGAAACCTGCCCCCGCGGATCATGGGGTCGTGTTCCGCCGGACCGACCTGCATGGCAGTCCCGAGATCCGGCCGCGCGTCGATCAGGTGACCGATCTGGTGCGGGCAACGACCATCCAGTCGGGCCATGCCAAGATCCACACGGTCGAGCACGTGCTCAGTGCGCTCCACGGCTGCGGCATCGACAACGTCGTGATCGAAATGAATGCGTCCGAGCCGCCGATCATGGATGGTTCTGCCCGGCCGTTCGTAAATTTGATTTTGCAGGGCGAACCGGTCGAGCAGGGCAGCGAGCGCGAATACTTCGAACTCGATACCCCCGTTTCGGTCACGCGCGGCAATTCGTCGATCATCGCGCTGCCGTCGGACGAGTTTAAGATTTCCTGCACGTCGGCTGATGATCGCGGGATCCACACCCAGCACCTCTCGCTGACGATCGATCCCGAGGTTTATCAATCGCAGATCGCGGCCGCCCGGACCTTCACGATTTACGAGGACATCGAAGAATTGCTGAAGCTGGGCAAGATTCGCGGCGGCTCGCTCGACTGCGCGGTTGTGCTGCGGGGCGACAAGATCATCTCGAAGGAGCCCCTGCGCTTCAAGGACGAGTTCGTGCGGCACAAGATCCTGGATATCATCGGCGACGTCCTGCTGCTCGGCATGCCCCTGAAGGCCCATATCGTCGCGACTCGGCCGGGCCACGCGATCAATGCCGAGCTCACCAAGGTGCTCTTTGCGAAGCTGCAGGAGCGAAAACAAAACGGCGGCAAAAAGCGGGAAAAGCCGGCCGGGCCGGCGATCGTGCTCGAGGCGGAGACATCGCTCGATATCCGCCGCGTGCTCGACACGCTGCCGCACCGTTATCCGTTTCTGATGATCGACCGGATCGTGGAATTCACGAATCCGGACGAGCTCGTCGCGCTGAAGAACGTCACGATCAACGAGCCGTATTTTCAGGGCCATTATCCCGGCAACCCGGTCATGCCCGGCGTCCTTCAGATCGAGGCCATGGCGCAGGCGGCGGGCGTCTTGATGCTCCGACGGATCTCCGTCGAGGGGAAGACCGCCCTCTTCATGAGCTGCGACAAGGTAAAATTTCGCCGCGCCGTGCGGCCTGGCGATCAACTCCTGATCCGCGTCAAGCTGACGAAAAGCCGCGGCAACAAGATCGGGGTGGCGGAGGCCGAGTGCACCGTGAACGGCCAGGCCGCCTCGTCGGCGGAGCTGATGTTTGCGGTCGTGGACAACGCGGACGTGGGCTGACGGCATGGCTGCTCAGGTTCATCCCACCGCCATCGTCGAACCCGGCGCCCAGTTGGGGGCGGACGTGGAAATCGGCGCGTATGCGTTCGTTGGCGCCGCGGTCACCCTCGGCCCCGGCACCCGCCTGCATCATCACGCCTCGGTGGAGGGCAACACGGTCCTCGGCGCGCAGTGCGAGGTCTTTCCCTACGCCTGCATCGGCGGCAAGACGCAGGACCTGAAATTCAAGGGCGGCAACCCCGGCCTGCGCGTTGGGGACCGCAATGTCTTTCGCGAATACGTCACCCTGCACGCGGCGACCAACGACGGAGACCTCACGCGGGTCGGCTCCGACAATGTGTTGCTGGCGGCCTGTCACGTCGCGCACGACTGCGTGCTGGGCGATCACATCGTCATGAGCAACGGCGCGATGCTGGCCGGGCATGTCGTCGTGGAGGATCACGTCGTCGTCGGCGGCTACGGCGGCGTGCATCAGTTTTGCCGGCTCGGCGCCTATGCGATGCTTTCCGCCACGGCGAAGCTCGTGCATGACCTGCCGCCCTTCTTCATCGCCGACGGAACGCCGGCGGAGATTCGCGCCGTCAACAAGGTCGGCCTTGAGCGCAACGGCTTTTCCCCCGAGCAGGTCGACCGGGTGAAGCAGATTCATCGCACGCTTTATCGCGATGGGCTGAACCGCTCCCAAGCCCTCGAAAAACTTGCGGCCGATCCGCAGGCCGCAAGCGCGGAATTCCAGCGCGTGCTGACGTTCGCCGGCGCGAGCACCCGCGGGCTGGCGCCTGGCGCGAAGTAAGAAGTGTAAGATCCAAAAAGGCCCGGTGCCGGCAGCTGAGACTGACTGAGGTCTCAACCTCGAAGGTTAAGCGGTTCTAATTTCGTCAACTTTTTTTCCCGTGAACAGTCTTACCGAAATCCTTATCATCTTTGTCCTCTTGCTCGCCAACGGTGTATTTGCGATGGCCGAGATCGCGGTGGTCTCGTCGCGGAAGGCACGCCTCAAAGCGCTCGCGGCCGAGGGCTCACCCAAAGCACAGGCGGCGCTCGCACTTGCCCAGGCGCCGACCCGGTTTCTTTCCACCGTCCAGATCGGCATCACCCTCGTCGGTATTATGGCCGGTGCATTCGGCGGCGCGACACTTTCGGAAAAACTCGCGCTGTGGCTCACTCAGTTTCCCGCGCTCGTGCCTTTCAGCAAAGTGTACGCCATGCTGATCGTCGTCGGGGCGCTCACATACTTTTCTCTCATCATCGGTGAACTCGTGCCCAAGCGCATCGCGCTCACCAATCCGGAGGCACGCGCGATGTTGCTCGCGAAGCCAATGACGGTGCTCTCCACGATCGGTGCGCCATTCGTCTGGTTTCTGACGATCTCCACCAACGTAATCTTGAAAGCGTTCGGTTTGGGCAAAGACGTGGAGGTTCCCCCATCGGAGGAAGAAATTTCGCACATGATCGAACAGGGCACGACGGCCGGCGTGTTCCACAAGGCCGAGCGCGCGATGGTCGAAGGTGTGCTGCACCTCGACCAACTGCCTGTGACCGAGATCATGACGCGGCGCACCAAGATCATCTGGCTCAATGTCGCGGATACGGACGAAGTGAATTGGCGAAAAATTGTCGCGAGCGGGCACTCCCATTTCCCGGTATATGAGGGCACCCGAGATCAAGTCACCGGCATGGTCTCGGTGAAGTCGCTTTGGGCCAACGCGGCGGCCGGCGTCGCGAACGAACTGCGCAATCATCTCGTTAAGCCGCTTTTCGTGCCGTCCTCGATTACCGCGGTTCAACTCCTCGAATCCTTCAAAAAAACCGGCAAGCACCTGGCCCTCGTCACCGACGAGTTCGGCAGCATCCAGGGGCTCGTGTCGCTAATCGACGTCATGGAAGCGATCGTCGGCGATCTACCGCAACCCGGCGACCTGCGGATGCCCGACGCCGTGCAACGGGAGGACGGTTCCTGGCTTGTCGATGGCGCGATGCAGATCGACGACTTCAAGCGACGCTTCGATGTCGGCGCACTGCCCCGTGAAGCCAGCGAAACGTTCGAAACGCTGGGCGGCTTCATGGTGGATCGCTTTGGACACATTCCCCTCGTCGGCGAGAACTTTGTCTGGACCGGCTGGCGCTTCGAAATCGTGGACATGGACCGCCACCGGGTGGACAAGGTGATGATTTCGAAAGCGCCGGTGCCCTCGGCTCCAGTTCCCAAATCGCCCCTTTGATTCGCGACCGAGAGTGAGCATTCCTGGTCGTTGCGGTCGCCACTCGCCGGGTCGGTGAGGACCAGCGTGGCCAACAGGCTAACTACGATGACGGCGACCAGCATGTGCGTAAGACAGAGGACACCGCACCGCGAGTTTTGTGCAAACGGCGCGCACTGACCGCGCGTAAGTTCGGTGGGCTGCGAAGCGCCAAATCCGAGAACTTCGCGAAACAGGGAGGCACGTTTCGACGCGATCCCCACGACCGGTGCGAAAACCTCCCCTTGCAGCGGCTCGATATCTCCATACTGCTATCTGCCAATGTTGCGTCTCCGCGCACTCCTCGCCGTCCTGCTCGCCGTCACCTGGTGCTCGGCCGCTTGGCATGTCGATTTGGAGGCGGTGGGGCTGGTGTTCGAACACGAACATCACGCCCACGATGATCACGACTCGGACCACGCGCCGGTCGGCGCGCATGACGATCACGAGCAGGTCTTCGCCCGCGATGTCGCCAAGGATCAAGTCCGTGCCAGTGCTACGGCGGTCGCTTGGATCACTCTGCTCGCCTTCGCCACATGGCTGGTGACCGCGGCGCGACTGCCTCTCGTAGCACTGAGGACACTTCGACAGCGAAGGGAAACCGATCCGCCTTTAGCTCAGGCTTGGCAGTTCGTGCAGCGGTGCGCGCCGGAGTCGGCGGCACCTCCGGCGTTGGGTTGATTCGACGCCGCCTTTTCGAGGCGGCGCGTTTTCGCGTTTGCGGACCGTTGTGTCCGCGCGCGTGTGGCGTCCATCCGGACGCGCAATCCCAACGCCTGCCCACATGCCTACTCGACTCTTTCTCTTCCTTTTTGGCGCCGCGTGCGCCACCGCCCAAACCGCTCCCCTCACCCTCGACGACGCCATTCGCGTCGCGTGGGCGAACGATCCCTCCGTCGCCGCCTTGGCGCTGACGCCCGAGCTGGCGCTCGCCCGCGAGGAGCAGGCCGGCATCCGGCCGAATCCCGAAGTGGAGTTTCGCGGAGCCGTCCCGGCGAAGGGTGACAGCGAATGGGCCGTTGGCGTCGGCCTCAATCAGCGGCTGCCGCGACGTGATCGAATCGAACAAGCCCGCGCTCTCGCGCGCCTGGGCGGAGCGACCGCTGAGCTGCACCTGCGGGAGCAGCGCCGCCACGTCGCCGGCGAAGTGCGGCGCCTGTATTACGAAGCTGCCATTCAGCTGACCCGTCGCGACATCGCTCGGCGAACCGCGGCGGTGCAGCGCGAATGGCGTGCGTCGCTCGAAAAACGGCGCGCCGCTGGTGAGATCGCCACGACCGACATCGACTTTCTCGCCTTTGAAGTGACCCGCGCGGAGCAAGCGCTCGCCTTTGCCGACGCGGACCTCGCCGCCATCACCCAGAAGCTGCGCGGACGGCTGCGATTGCCGGCCGATGCTCCACTCACTATCAGCGCGGACCTCGACGCCATTCTCTCCCGCCCAATTCCGGGGGACTCCGCCGCAGTCGAAAATTCACGCCCAGCGCTCGCGCTCGCGGCGCACAATATCCGCGTCGCCGAAGCCGCACTCGCGCTCGCCCGCACCGAGTCCCGGGGTGATTGGACGGTGGGCGGAGGCGTCGACTTCGAGCGGCGCGCGAACGATTTCACGCGCAAACTCGAGAACGAGCCGCGCCTCAGCGTGAGCGCGTCGGTGCCGTGGCCGCGTGGCGTAGCCAATCGCGGCGACATTCGCGAGAAACAGGCGGCGGCAAGAATCGCCGAAGCCGAACTCGCTGCGCTCCGCAATGAGCTGAGCGCCGAAATCGGCGCCGCATCCGCGACCGCGCGGGCGCTCCAGCCGGTGCTCACGGCCCACAGAGCCTCGCTCACGCCCGGCACGGCAATTCCCGAATCCCTGCGCGCGGCCTATGAGCGGGGAGAAGTCACGAGCCTCCAGCTCGTTCAAGCCCGCCAACAGCGCTTCGCGCTCGAAAGCGATTTTCTAAACGCTGCGGCGCGCTACGCCACGGCACTCGCCGAAGCGGAGACCGCTGCGGGCGTCGTTCCCGCCCAACCCTGAACCTATCCCGCTTTATGAAACGCCTCTTTCCTCTCTTCCTTTCCGCCGCGGTTTACGCCAGCGCTCAGGAGCACAAGCACCCGCACGACGATGCGCCCGGCACGCAGGCCGTGACCGCCCAGAGCGGTCCCGTGCGACTCACCAAGATGATGGTGGACAATCTCGGGCTGGAAACGGCTGAGGTTGAACTTAAACCGATGGAGAAGACCTTTCCGGCGCTCGCCTCCGTCGATCCCGAGCCCGGCAAGGTTGCGGCCATCGCGTCCCGCGTCGCGGGCCGTGTGACCAAGCTCACGGTCCATGATGGCCAGCAGGTGAAGGCGGGTGAAGTTCTCCTGGAAGTCGAATCCCGCGTCGTGGCCGATCCGCCCCCTCGGGTAACGTTCAAGGCCCCGATGGATGGCGTGATACTCGAGACGAACGTCGTGCTCGGCGGCACGGTCGAGCCGGACAAAAACCTCATCACGATCATCGATCTTTCCGAGGTCGACGTGGTCGCGCAGGTGTTCGAGGCGCAGATTGGCGCAGTGAAGATCGGGCAGACGGTGCGCATCAAGGCACTCGCATTTCCCGATCTCACGTTCACGGGCAAGGTGAAGACGACCGCGGCGAGCCTGAGCCGCGACAGTGGAACGCTGCGCGTGTTCGTGCACACGGAGAACCCCGAGGGCAAACTGCTTCCCGGCATGCGCGCGCAGCTCGCGTTCGTCACCGAAGAAACCGAGGCCGCGGTCGTCGTGCCGCGCGCCGCAGTGCTCGGCGAGGCTGGGGATCTCTTTGTTTACCGGCAGATCATGACCGCGCCGTTTGCGTATGAGCGCACACCCGTCGTCGTCGGGATGCGCGACGACCGGTTCATCGAGATCATCGAGGGCGTATTGCCCGGCGACCGCGTCGTCACGCGCGGAAACTATCAACTCCAATATGTGAGCGGTGGCGGTGGCGCACAGAAGATCGAGGACGATCACGGTCACTCGCACGGGGCGGACGGAAAGCACTGAGGACGAACCATGCTCACCCGACTCATAGCCTTCTCGCTCCGCAACCGGCTCTTCGTCGTCGCCGCTGCCGCGCTGGTGCTCGTGTACGGCGGCTTCATCGCGCTGCGGTTGCCGGTCGATGTGTTTCCCGATCTCAACCGCCCGACCGTCACCCTGATGACCGAGGCCCCCGGTCTCGCGCCGGAGGAAGTCGAAACGCTCGTATCTTTGCCGCTCGAAACGGCGCTTAACGGTGCGCCCGGTGTCGTCCGCGTGCGTGCGACGTGCAGCGTCGGCCTGTCGATCGTTTATGTGGAGTTCGACTGGGGCCAGGACATCTATCGAGCGCGACAGCTCGTGCAGGAACGAATCGCGCTCGCCGAAGCCAAGCTCCCGGCGGGCACGGAAGTTCACATGGGACCGATCTCCTCGATCATGGGCGAGATTCTGCTCATCGGGCTTTCCTCCGCGGACGGGAAAACCGCGCCGATGGATCTGCGCACGGTCGCCGACTGGCAGCTCAGTCCCCGTCTGCTGACGATTCCAGGAATCTCGCAGGTTATCGTGATCGGCGGCGGTCGTAAACAAGTGCAGGTGCGCGCTGTGCCCGAACGCATGGCGGTGCACGGCGTCACGTTTGACGAGGTCAACGCTGCGGCTGAGCGCGCCCAAGGCAGCACCGGCGGCGGTTTCATCGCGAGCGGCGCGCGCGAAGTGCTGGTGCGCAATCTCGGTCGCACGTCCGACCCGCAGGAAATCGGTGCCACCGTGGTGAAGTATCGCGCGAACCTGCCGATCTTCCTGCGCGATGTCGCGGACGTACAGTTCGGCATCCAGCCGATGCGGGGGAACGCCGGTGTCGCCGGCCGGCCGGCGGTCATCCTCGGGGTGCAGAAACAACCGGGCGCGGATACGACCGTCCTGACGCGCCGCGTCGAAGCGGCGCTCGCGGAAATCCGGCCGTCGCTGCCGGCTGACGCGCGCATCGATGTTCTATTCCGCCAGGCCACGTTCATTCAGAGCGCGATTACGAACGTGCAGGAGGCGATTCGCGACGGCGCGATCATGGTCGTCATCGTTCTCTTTCTCTTCCTCCTGAATTTCCGGACGACGCTCATCACGCTGACCGCGATTCCGCTGAGCTTCGCGGTCGCGGCGCTGGTTTTTCACTGGTTCAAGATTTCGATCAACACGATGACGCTCGGCGGCCTCGCGGTCGCGGTCGGCATGGTGGTCGATGACGCCATCGTCGATGTGGAGAACGTCTACCGTCGTTTGCGCGAGAACTTTCACGCGCCGAATCCACGGCCGGTGCTGCGGGTGATCGCGGACGCGTCGGGCGAAGTGCGAAACTCGATCCTGTTCGCGACGCTCGTGATCGTGCTGGTGTTCATGCCGCTCTTCGCGCTGAGCGGAATCGAAGGCCGGCTCTTCGCGCCAATCGGTATTGCGACCATCGTGGCGATGCTCGCGTCGTTCGTCGTTTCGCTGACGGTCATTCCCGTCCTCTGTTCGTATCTCCTCCCGCGCATGAAGCGGATGAAGGAAGAACGCGACGGCTGGCTCGTGCGGGTGCTCAAGCGCGGCGACGAGAAGTTCATACTCGGTCCAGCCCTGCGGCATCCGTGGGCGGTCATCGTCGTCGCGCTGCTGCTGGTCGGCGGCAGCGTCGCGCTGTATCCAATGATGGGGCGCGCCTTCCTGCCCGAATTCAACGAGGGCACCGCGACGATCACGCTCGCGATGGCGCCGGGCACGTCGCTCGAGGAAAGCGATCGCATGGGTCGCGTTGCGGAAAAAATCCTGCTGACGATTCCGGAGATCAAGCTGACGGGCCGTCGCACCGGGCGCGCCGAACTCGACGAGCACGCCGAGGGCGTGCATCGCTCTGAGCTCGACGTCGATCTCGCTGCGAGTGCGCGCAGTCGCGCGGAGATTCTTCACGACATCCGCGAGAAACTCGCGGAAATTCCCGGCATGGTGGTCAGTGTTGGCCAACCGATTTCTCATCGGCTGGACCATATGCTCTCGGGGGTGCAGGCCGCGATTGCCGTGAAAATCTACGGCCCCGATCTCGCGACGCTCCGTCGACACGCCGCGCAGGTCGAGGCCGTCATGCGGGGCGTTCCGGGCGTCGTCGATTTGCAGGTGGAGAAACAGGTGCTGATCCCCCAGGTGAAGATTCAGGTGAACCGCGAGCACGCGGCGCTCTACGGTCTCCAGCCCGGCGAACTAGCGATGCGACTTGAAGCCGGACTCAACGGCCGCGTGGTTGGCCAGGTGCTTGAGGGCACGCGCACCCTCGATCTCGTGGTGCGTTTTTCCGATGCGGCGCGCGCCGACCCGGATCGGCTGCGCGAACTGCTCGTCGACACGCCGTCCGGCGGTCGCGTGCCTCTTTCCATGATCGCGGAGGTGCTCGAAAGCCAGGGGCCGAACGCCATCAGTCGCGAAGACGCCATGCGCCGCATCGTGATTTCCGCGAACACGGCCGAGCGCGATCTCGTTTCCATCGTCGCGCAAATTCAGCGCGAGCTGCCGGCGAAAGTTCCAATGGGGAGCGGCTACTTCGTCAGCTACGAAGGACAATTCCAGAGCCAGCGGCAGGCGTCGCGGCTCATCACGATCCTCTCCGGGCTCACGTTGGTCGTGGTGTTCCTGCTCCTCTATGCGCACTTCCATTCCGGGATCATCGTCGCACAGGTGCTCATCAACGGTCCGCTCGCGTTCGTCGGTGCGCTCGTCCTGACCTATCTTCTTATCGGCACCGTAACCGTGGCGACGCTTGTCGGCATGATCACGCTGGCTGGCATTGCCACGCGCAACACGATCATGATGATCTCGCACTACCTCCATCTGATGGAGGTGGAGGGCGAGACCTTCAGCGAAAAGATGATCATCCGCGGTTCGTTGGAACGGCTCGTACCCGTCACGATGACGGCGCTCACGGCCGGGCTCGCGCTCATTCCGCTCGTGCTCTCCGCACACGAACCCGGGAAGGAAATTCTGTATCCGGTCGCCGTGGTGATTCTCGGCGGTCTGGTCAGCTCCACGCTGCTCGACATGGCGGTGACCCCCGCTGTGTTTTTCAAGTTCGGCCGCCGGGCGGCGGAACGCGCGCTCGAAAATGCGCGCCGCGATCCGCTCGGAGAGGCACCAGCTCCCGCCTTTGTTCAACCCGCAACCCAAACCACTCGATAACAGCTCCCATGAAAATCCATCGCATGCTCGCCCCGTTGTTCGCATTCACCGCCGCCTCTCTCGCGTTGAGCATGCAAGCGGCCGAGGAAAGGAAAGCCAAGGCTCCGGAGTGGGCGGAACTCTTCGGCGGCGCTTCGCTGCCGGTCGTCTGGCAAAGTGCTTCCGCCGCCAGCGAGAAGATCGACGCGGCGCTCGCCGCGAAACAGCTCGATGGTGTCGCCGGCTGGGCGGAAACCATCCACCTCGCTTCGCACGCGCTGGAGGAGCAGGTGAAGGTGGTCGACACCGAGCGCGCCAGGCGACTCAAGGCTGCGTTCGAGCAGGCCGCGAAAATCGCGGACGACGTCATCAACGCCGCGAAGCACAACGAAGCGGACCAGGCCGCGGACGCGCAGCGCCGCCTCAAGTCCGCGCTCGCACTCGCGAAGTCGCGTATGCCGAAGGAAATCCTCGATGCGCCGAAGCAGGAAGTGCGTTTTGCGAAATCCGCTGGACACGCGCCCGACGAGAAAGGCGACCATGTTCAAAAGAAGAAATAGCCTCGCGCGACATCTTGGATTTGGCGTGCTCTTGGGTGTGGCGGCCGGAATGTTCACGGGCTGTACTTACATGCCCCGCCGCGCCACGTCGTTTCGGCCACCAGCGCGAACGGGAACGAAACGCATGAAACGCAAATTCCGCTGGCAACCGCCTTTGCGCTGGCGTCTGCCACTTGCCGCTTTGACCGATCAATTTCGCCCCTCTGGGAAACCCTGCACAACTACCACGGTTCATCTCTTCATCCGTCCAGTGCAGCCAGGTGGGCAATATCCGCCTTCGTTCAGCCCGCTTATTTGTCCGTGATCGGTGACGGCGATGCGATAGAGCCACGTGGAGAACTTGCTGCGATTTTCGAAACCGCCGAGATGCGTCACCGCCTTGAGCAGGATTTCCTGCGTGGCATCTTCCGCCACCTCCCGCCGCCAGACCATCCGGAGCGCAAGATTGAAGATCCACGGCTGGTGGTGACGGAGCAAAGTATCGAGGGACGGGAGATTGCCGGCCTTCGCCGCGGCGACGAGTTCGGCGTCGGGGACATCGAGGGCGACCAGAGGATCGCGAGCGGCGGCATCGCGTCACGGGTTAGGGGATGAAGGTGTGGGCGGCAAGCCATCCGGCCGGCCCCAACTCACGGGTTGGCCGGCGCGGCGCCGGGAAATCACTCCGGGTGCAGATCGCCCTGGCGGCCCAGATAGACGACGCGCTTGCCGCGCAGGAACGCGAAGTAGCTTTGCACCCCGGCCTCCATCGCGCGGCGGGTGAAGTCGCGGTATTTCTGGCCGTGGCGCTGGCTGTCGAGGAGGTTCGCCTTCAGCCGGTCCGGCGCGAATTCCGGCGCCACCGGGGGCATCCCTCGTAGGCGAGCGGAGTCCCCGCCACGGAGCCGTCGGCGCCATAGAAGGTTTGGCGCAGACCGACAAAATCGACGTGATAGTATTCGACGCCGGCGCGGAGCAGGGCCCCAACGACCTCTGGAAAGACGACCGTGCCCGCGAGCACATGGAGAGCAGTTTCGTGAATGATTTTTGTGTCCATACGCGGGGTTGGACAGTTCCGCTGCCCCTGCTGTGACAGAATTTCGCCAGGATGCGCGGCAAGCGCAGCTGAACCCTGCGGCGGGCGCTTACCTTGGGGCGGAGGAGTAGCGTGCCCGTTTCCGCCGCTTACTTCTTCTTGTAGACGGTCGCCGGATCGAAAACCCGTTGCGACGCGAACTGCAGTTTCAGGGAGGCCGGATCGTCGGCCTTCGCCCCGGAGGCGAGTTTGCGATAAAAACACGAACGATAGCCGTTGTGGCACGAGGCGCCGCCGACGTTTTCGACCTTCAACTGGATGACATCCTGATCGCAGTCGACGAGCAGCTCCTTCACGAGCTGGGCGTTGCCCGACTCCTCGCCCTTGATCCAAAGTTTGTTGCGCGAGCGGCTCCAGTAAGTGGCCTTGCCGCTCTTGAGGGTGTGGGCCAGCGCCTCGGCATTCATGAACGCGAACATCAAGACGTCGTTCGTGACGTGATCGGTCGTGATGCAGGGAATGAGGCCGTCCGGCCCAAACTTGGGCTGGAGCGTGGTGCCGAGTTCGATGTCGGCGGTCGTGGTTCGAGCGGGAAAAATGAAGGAGGACATGGCAAGAATTTAAGTTCGGCGGACGTGCCGCCAGGCCGTGACACCTTGCGCGGTGCGATCAGGCGGTGGCGAGTTTTCGCAGGTAGTCGAAGCTGTAAAGTCCCGTGGTGTGCCCGTCGCTGAAATCGAAGCGCAGGGCGTAATTGCCCACGCGGTCCCAGCCGGTGACCTGTACCCCGGGAAACTGCTTGGGGCCGCCGCCGCCGTAGACGGTGCCGAAGATGTCCTGCTCGCCGCGATTCGAGGCGCTCGGCGAGGCGGCGCGAAGGCGTTCGAACCCCAGATAGGATTCCGTGCCGTCATCCCAGACGATGGCGACTTCGTTTCCGACGAGCTGAACGTTGACCGGCGCGTGCATGTGAAGGTGCGAAAGGTCATGACCGGCCTCAACTTTTTGAGCCAGCCCGAGTGTTAGTCCGGGATGTTGTTATGGGTTGATCTATCGGTGGTCGTAGAAGCTGTCCCGACGGAGGGAGGCCGGAGGCCGACCGGAGTCGGGGCAGCAGGAAGTTGGGCGTAGTTCACG
>SIBR01000025.1 GCA_009695065.1 Opitutus sp.
GTGGCGTCGGCGATAAAGTCCCAGGTCCCTACATGACCTCGATGGTTCGCTTGCGTCGGCAGCCCGGTGGATGCACCTCGGCGTGGGATGTAACGCCGGGGCGGTGGCACCCGCAGGCCTTCGGTCCGCCGCAACTTCTACACCTGCTTGCGGCCGACCTTGTAGCCTTCACCGCGCATTTTCACCACAATCCGGCGGAAGCCGTAGCGCGGATACTTGCGCGACAGTTCGTGCAGCCTTCGCGCTGCGCGTCGTCGAAATTCACCAGCCAGAAATCCGTGAGCGCACCGGATTTCTTTACTGAAGTGGGCGAAGCCGGACCCGGCCGCGGCCGGGGCGCAGGCCACGGCCCATTCGTCGTAAAATCGACTTTCTCCACCCGTCCATTTTCCAGCGTAATCCGACCCTGCGGATACGAGAGAATCTCCTTCGTCCCGGACTGGGACAGCCCGGTGGGCCAGCCATACGCCTCGATCGCTTCGTCCTTCGTCGCACCCGGCCCGACGACCGGCTGGGAACCCGCGCCCATCAAAGCCAGCGCACTCCATCCGAACACCAACAAGGAAATCACCCAGCCCCGCGACACACGTGACGACCAGATCCGAAAATTCAATGGGACGAAAACAATTATTGCATCGGGCGATTGCGCCACTTTGGCAACGCCAAGGTTTGGCGCCCAAGAATAAGCTAGGCCCGGAAGCCGGTGGACGCTTAGGTGAGGGCCATCCGTGCCCACGCTCCAAGCGCTGCTCAAATCCACCTTCGGCTACGCCTCGTTTCGCCCCCTGCAACGCGAGATTTGCGAAGCTTCGCTCGCGGGCCGCGACGTGTTTGCGCTCCTGCCCACCGGCGGGGGCAAGTCCCTTTGCTTCCAGCTGCCCGCCCTCGTAAGGCCGGGACTGACCGTCGTCGTCTCACCCCTTATCGCCCTCATGAAGGATCAGGTCGACCAACTCCAGGCCAGCGGCGTGGCGGCGACCTTCCTGAATTCCACGCTCGACGCGGGTGAGTCCCGCGCACGCTTGCGCGGCCTGCACCGGGGCGAGTACAAGCTGCTCTACGCCGCGCCCGAGCGGCTCATGCTCGAGGGCTGGGACGAGAATCTTAAAAACTGGAACGTGACGTGCCTCGCGATCGACGAGGCTCACTGCGTTTCCGAGTGGGGGCACGATTTTCGCCCGGAATACCGCCAACTCGCGAAGCTGCGTGCGGCGCTGCCAGACATTCCCGTGATGGCACTGACCGCCACGGCGACCGAGCGCGTGCGCGAGGACATCGTCACACATCTGAAACTGCGCAAGCCGGAGGTCTTCGTAGCGAGCTTCAACCGCCCGAACCTCACCTACCGCGTCATGCCGAAGGACCAGCCGCTGAAGCAGATCATCGATTTCGTCCGCAAGCGCGAGACCGAGAGCGGCATCATCTATTGTGCGAGCCGGGCCGCGGCGGAACGCGTGGCCGAGGCGCTGGCCGGCCGGGGATTTTCCGCGCGCCCCTATCACGCGGGACTCGACGGTGAGGAACGGGCCCGCAACCAGGACCAGTTCCTGCGCGACGACACGCGGATCATGTGCGCGACGATCGCCTTCGGCATGGGCATCAACAAGCCCAACGTCCGCTGGATCATCCATCACGACCTACCGAAGAACATCGAGGGCTACTATCAGGAAACCGGTCGCGCCGGCCGTGACGGTTTGCCCGGCGACTGCCTGCTGCTCTTCAGCGCCGGCGACATCGCGAAGCAGACCCACTTCCTCGACGAGATCACCGACGCGAAGGAGCAGCAGATCGCCCGCGCGCAGCTGCGCCAGATCGTGCACTACGCCGAAAGCGCCGGGTGCCGCCGCGCCGAACTCCTGGAATATTTCGGCGAGAAATTCCCGCTCGATAACTGCGGCGCCTGCGACAACTGCGTCGAGCCGCGCGAGACCTACGACGGCACGCTCGTCGCGCAGAAGTTCCTCTCGTGCGTCTACCGCATCGTGCAGAACAGCCGTTTCGGCGTCGGCATGAACCACACCATCGAAGTGCTAACCGGGGCCGACACCGACAAGATCCGCCGCTGGGGCCACGACCGGCTGACGACCTACGGCATCGGCCGCGAACTCTCCCGGCCGCAGTGGTCGGCCGTCGGCCGCGAGCTCATGCGACTGGGTTACCTCACCGTCGCGGAGGGGGAATACGCCACGCTCGAACTGACCGAGGAGGGGCGCAACGTGCTGCGCGCCCGGACGCCGATCACGCTGACCAAGCCGATGGACCTGCCGAAAGCGAAGCGCCCGACGGTCCAACGCACGGGCGACATCGCGTGCGACGAAATCCTTTTCGCTCGGCTGCGGGCGCTGCGGAAGGAACTGGCCGACGACCGCCGGGTGCCGGCCTACATCATTTTCGGCGACACCACGCTGCGCGCGATGGCGCGTTACTATCCGGAGTCGGTCGGGCAAATGGAGGGCATCCCCGGCATGGGCGAAAAAAAGCGCGTGGAATTCGGCGCCACGTTCGCGGAGGAAATCGCCGACTACCTCAAGACGAATTCGCGCGTGGCGTTCGATTAGCGGGGTTGCCCGCCGCCGCGATTACTCGGCGGTTGCCAAGGCGCCGGTTAGGATTCTCATTCCAACCTCTCCCCTTCCCGACCCCAGCGTCGCTCCTTCCGCGCCCATTCCCGATTTCCCGATGTCCAAAAACTCCGTCCAAGCCCTCAAGACGACCACGTCGAATCTCAAGAGCCTCGTCGAAGGCGCGCTCGCCGACAACGGCGGCCTCCTGCGTCTCGCCCCCTGCTGGGTGCCGCGCTCCTTCCTCCAGCCCGGGAAGCGCCTCAAACTGCATCCCGACGATCTCTACGCCTTCGGTCTCAACCGCGGCGGCATCGACGAACGCTGGTTCGCCTCGACGACGCCGGCCGCCAACGACAACCGCACGCCCGACGAGGGCCTCAGCTACGTCGTGGTCGGCAACCGGCGCTTCACGCTGGCCGACGCCGTCGCCGAGTGCGGCACCGCGCTCATCGGCCCGTCGATTTGGAAGAAATACAAGAAGTGGCCGGTTTACTCGAAGTTCTTCGATAACATGGGGCCGATCCCGCACCACATGCACCAGTCGCAGGCGCAGGCCAAGCTGGTCGGCCAAGAGGGTAAACCCGAGTCGTATTATTTTCCGCCGCAGCACAACAACGTCGGCAACAATTTTCCCTACACCTTCATGGGCCTCGAGCCCGGCACCACCAAGGCCCAAGTCCGCCGCTGTCTCGAAAATTGGAATCGCGGCGACAACGGCATCCTCGATCTTTCGCGGGCCTACTGCCTCAAGCCCGGCACCGGCTGGCTCATCCCGCCGTGCGTGCTCCACGCCCCCGGCTCGCTGTGCACCTACGAGCCGCAATGGGGCTCGGACGTGTTCGGCATGTACCAATCGCTCGTCGAGGGCCGCGAGGTGCCGTGGGCGCTCCTCGTGAAGGACATGCCGAAGAGCAAGCATCGCGACCTCGACTTCATCGTCGAGCAGCTCGACTGGGACGAGAACCTCGATCCGAATTTCAAGGACAACCACTACCTCGAACCCGTACCGGTCAAGGGCTCGTGCGGCGAGGGCTACACGGACCGCTGGATCGTCTACGGCAAAGTGAAGGGCGAGCAGCTCTTCACCGCCAAGGAACTCACCGTCGAGCCCGGTGCGAAATGCACGATCAAGGACGGCGGCGCCTATGGGCTCATCACGGTGCAGGGCAAGGGCCGCATGAACCAACTGACCCTCGACTGCCCGAAACTCATCCGCTTCCACGAACTGACCGAGGACGAGGTCTTCTGCACCGAGGACACGGCGAAAGCCGGCGTCACCTTCGAGAACACAAGCACGGTCGAGCCTCTGGTCGTGCTGCGCTACTTCGGACCGGAAGTGCATCCCGACGCCCCCGCGATGGGCGCGTATCGAAAGCTGAAGAGCAGTTGATTCAAGCGCGGCGGTCCGGAGCGAAGTTCGCTTCCGGGCCGCACGCCAGGGGTGCCGCGGGCGAACCGCCCCACTCCGTTTGCCTTGTCCGCAACCCCGCCACTCGGATGAAGTTTGCCCTGATTTATCTCGGCGTGTGCCTGCTTTCGCCGGCGCTGCCCGCCGCCGACCTCGAGGTGGTGCACGGCTGGCTGCAACTTCCCGCCGGCGAAATCCCCGGCCAGGTTTCCGGGGTCGGTGCCAGCGCGAACGGCGATGTGTTTGTTTTTCATCGCGGCAATCGCCCCTGGCTGGCCAATCCCGCCCAAGCCGGCGCGATTCGCGAGCCGACGGTCTGGCGCGTCGAAGGCGCGACGGGGCGCGTTGTCGCCCGCTGGGGTGCCAACACCTTCCTGCTCCCCCACGGGCTCTTCGTCGATCACCGCGGCCACGTCTGGTTGACCGATGTCGGCCGGCACCAGGTTTTCGAATATACGGCGGAGGGCGCGCTACTCCGCACGTGGGGCGAGGACAAAATCGGGGGCGCCGACGCGGCGCACTTCAACAAGCCGACGGACGTCGCGGTGCTGGCCGACGGCTCGTTTTATGTCACCGACGGTTACGTCAACAGCCGCGTCGTGAAGTTTTCGGCCGACGGGAAATACCAATTCGAATGGGGCACCAAGGGCACCGGACCCGGCGAGTTCCGCGTGCCGCACGGCATCGCGGTGGACGCCACGGGGAAAGTCTACGTCGCTGACCGCGAGAACGACCGCATCCAGGTCTTCACCGCCGACGGAAGATTTCTCGCGCAATGGAAGGATCCCGCCTTCGGACGCCCGTATGGCATTCGGGTCGGGCGGGACGGGCTGCTCTACGTGGCCGACGGCGGAGAACAGCCGAAGCAGCCGCCCAACCGGTCAAAACTCGCGGTGCTCACACTTGAGGGCAAGATCGTTGCTTCGTTCGGCCGCTGGGGCAACTACGACGGCCAATTCCTGCTGGCCCACGATCTTGCGGTCGCGGCGGACGGATCGATCTACGTCGGCGACGTCCCCGGTCAGCGTGTGCAGAAGTTCCGCTGGAAACAGTGAGACCCCCGGGAGAAATATCCTAGGGCGCGGATTTTGAGCGGACGGGCTTGAGCACCACCGACCGGACATCGGCCAGTTCCCGCTGCAAGGGGCCGGTCGGTCGCATGAGGATGCGATTCAGCCCCGCGTTCAGCGCAAGTGTACCGGCGGGCTGGAGCGCAAACGTGGCGTAATCGCCCGTGGAAACCACCGTGCCTGTCGTCTGCGATCCTTCCGTCTGGATGACATAGCGATCGCCGGCCGATTCGGCGTCGGCCGCGAGTTCGACCCGCACATCAAATTCTCCCGCCACCGCCGCCTCGACCACCCACTCGGCGGAGTCGTCGGCCACAGTCCAGGGGGCGAGGACATTGAGCGAGGGTCGATACGCCAGCTTCTGGCCGAAGGTGCGGGCGCGGCTCGCAGGCAGCACAATGACACCGTCGGCTGCCGGCCGGACAGGCACAACGGCAGCCGTTTCAGCCTCACTCCGGATCCCGCTCAGTTCGGCCACCGTCCACGGCAGCATCCGCCCGCGGGTTTCCTCCCGCACCGTGGCGACCTGCCGCGCATCAAGGGTTGAACCGGCGTTGCCCCACACATTGCGCACGTAGCTGAGCAGCGCGGCCAGTCGCTCATCATCGAGCAGCGGATTCATGCCCTGCCCCGGCATCGCCAGATTCCACGGCTGACCCTTCACCTCGATGGCACCGTAGACGCCCTGGAGGACGATGCGGATCAGTCGCGCCGGATCGCCGAGCACCCACTCGCTGCCCGCGAGCGGCGGGAATGCGCCCGGCACGCCGTCGCCATGCGCCTGATGGCACGCCGCACAGGCCGCCGTAAAGTGGGTCCGGCCGGTTTCGATCTGCAATCGCTGATCAGCGGTCAGCGCGGCCACACGAACCTCGGCCACGTCAGAAGGCTGGGCGCCGGGCCAGGTGAAAAAGGCGCGCAGTTTCAGCTTTTGGTCGCCACCCAGCAGCTCCGGCATTCGCGTGAGCGCGATGGGTTTCACTTGGGCCGCGTTGGCCGGCAACGCCGCGCCGATGCCGTCGAGCAAGGCCGTCTTTTGCCACGCTCCGATTTGGGCCGCGAAGGCGAGCAGCGGCTCGATCTCCCGCGGATTGCCGCCCACGACGATCGATCGCGCCACGAGTGAGAACAAGGCGCGCTTGTCGTCCGACGCCTCGCCCCACGGCAGCGACAGGAAGCGAAGCTCCCAACCATGCAGGCCACTGAGCGCGGCCAGGCGAAAAAGATGCCCCCCATCCCGCTGCAAGATCCGGAACCGTTCCGCGAGGCCGGCCTCGGTCCTCACCTCACCCAGCGCGAGCAGGGCCTCCAGCCGGGCGGATTGTTCGTCAGCCACGAATCGCTTCGCCTCGACCGGTTCGCCCCGTTCGACCAGCAGTCGCTGCGCCGTGAGCCGCGACCAGCCGTTGCGATCGCTGAGCCGGCCCTTCAAGTCGGCCGTCGAGGCCCGGCTGAGTTGCGGCGACCGGCGGTTCACGGGCTTGCCGTCGTGGACGATGCGCCAGATGCGGCCGAGGTCGTTGCCCTGGTCGAGCTTCCGCTCGTTGATCTGCTGCGTGAGCCACGGCACCATGAAAATCACGTGCTCGATGATGCCGTGATACATGTCCGCGATGTAGAGACAGCCATCGGGTCCCACCCGGGCGTTCACCGGCCGGAAGCGTTCGTCGGTGGACGCGAGAAACTCCTGCTCCGGCGGATAGAACCGCGAGGCCACCGGCTCGATTCCCGGCGTGAGTTTCAGACGCCCGATGAGGTGGCCGCCGGATTCGGGCACGAACACATTGCCATAGGCGTCGTCGGGATACTGGTCGCCGTTGTAGAAGCAGGTGCCGGAGACGATGGTGTAGGTGCGGAGACGCCCGTCGTCGCGCAATTCGAGCGCACCGAGCGTGACCGCCGGCGTGGGCCGGATGGGAAAGACCCCTTGGGCGTCGCGGGCGATGTTCACGTTCAAGCCGAAACCTCCGCGGCCGCCACTGCGCTGGTAGAGTTTCACCAGATTCGGATTCCGCACGACCGCGTCGGCCGGGATGAGATCCATGTGGAGCGCCGAGTTTTCGTAACACGTGATGAAACGGCCCGCGTCGTCGAACGAGACCCCAAACTGGCCGCGATGGATCGTCCCGGACTCGACTAGTTTGCCGTCCTGCCAGCGATATTTTCGCGGCCAGTCGGCGCAGTGCAGCCAGTTGTCGGGGCCGTAGCGAAGGCCGTTGGCGGTGTGCTGGGGATTTCCGGCCGTGCCCATCGTGCCGACCTCACGGCGCCGATCGCAGCGGAGATCGCCGTCGATATCCTCGCAAAACCAGAGCTTGGCCGGCTCATACAACAGAATGCCGCCCTGCACGAAGGCGAAGGAGCGCGGCATGACGAGTTTATCGAGGTAGACGGTCTGCTTGTCGGCCCGCCCGTCGCCGTCGGTGTCTTCGAGCACGACGAGGCGGCAGATCGGCTCGCCCTCCCGGCTGCCGGCGAGATCGCGCATGTAGCCCTGGTATTCGATCACCCAAATCCGGCCATCGGGATCGAACTCGAAGAAGATCGGGCACTGCACCATCGGCTCCGCGGCGACGAGTTCCGCCCGGTAACCGGGAGCGAGTTTGAAGGTCTTGGCCTCGTCCGCAGGGGAGAGAATGGGCGCCGGCGGCACCTGGATCCGCCGCAACAACTCCCCGCCCTTTTCCCAATCCGCCCAGCCGGTCAGTTGCGAGGGCGGCCGGATCCGCGGCCGGTCTTTCGGGATCGTGCCGCTCTGCGCCAGGCCGGAGGCGCCAAGCGCAAACGCCACGAAAACGAGCGCCGGAAAACGACCGCCTCGCCGGGCGCCGCGGACGGCGGGCGGACCGGCGCAGGTCGATGGCACGCCGGCAGGGTTCTTCGCGGGATTCCGAAGCGACACGGCACGAGAGCTACCGGGGGACGGGGACAGGTCAATCGGCGAGTTGGCCCGCGGTCGTTCCGCGAGATGAATCTTGTTTTATCCCACGAGAATCTGTTTACGACACGGACGCCAAATCCGTTCGCCCCCAGCCCGGAAGTTTCCTCCCCTCCACGAACCAGAACTCACCCGCCCTGACCGCTGGAATCACAGCGTCCGCTGACACGCCGACCTGAGTCTCGTCCCCGTCTTTTTCCACTCCCAAAACGTTCCTTCCCCTAAAATTCATGCCTCAAAACAACTACCCAAAACTGCACAACGCCATGTGGCCCGGTCTCGTCGGCAAGAAAAGCATGGGCGGGGCCGAAGCGGACCTCGACCTCGACACCATGCTCGACATGACCGCCAAGGCCGAGGTCAACGGCGTGAAATTCGACGGCGTCGATCTCTTCCTCAACAATCCGCACACCGACATCGAAATTTCCGACGATGGCATCAAGGCCCTGGCCGATAAAATCCGGCGCAAGGGACTGGTCGTCGGCTCGGTGGTTGCGCCCGTCTGGTTCTTTGGCACCGCGATGGGCGACGAGGCCAAGCGCGCGGGCTGGGTGAACTGTGTCCGCAAGTCAGTGCGCATCGCGGCCAAGCTCCGCGAACTCGGAGTGCGGCCGTACGGTATCGTCCGCATCGACACCGCGGCGTCGGTCAAGGACTGGGACCAGGATCCGAAGGGTAACACGAAGTTGATCGCCAAGACGTTCCGCGAGGCCGGCAAGATCGCCCGGGATTCCGGCGAGCGCCTCGCCGCCGAGGGTGAAATTTGCTGGGGCGGCATGCACAGCTGGAAGCACATGATCCGCACTCTGGAGGAAACCGACATGCCCCGCGTGGTCGGCTTCCAGGCGGACATGTCGCACACCCTGCTCTACACCTTGGGTGAAAACGCCGAGGAACACCGCATCGTGCCGAAGAAGTTCCATTGGGAACCGGACGCGTTCCACGCCGCGATGAAGAAACTGACCGCCGCGCTGCGACCTTGGACGTTCGATTTCCACGTCGCGCAAAACGACGGCACCGTCTTCGGCTCGGGCAGCCACGAGAAGACCGGCCGGCACTGCCTCGCCACGGACCCCAGGGGCAAACTCAACATCCCGCGTGACTCCGGCTACTGGCTGCGCGACGGCAGCGGCAAGGGCACGAAGAAGTTCAAGCACATCTGCTGGGATGGCTGCATGTTCCCGAACGACGTCATGCTGAAACAGCAGACGTGGAATGACATCCTCGCCGCCATGATCGAAGTGCGGAACAACCACGGCTGGGTCGGTTGACACGCCTTGCCGCGGAGAAGGGGAACCGAACCGGGCGCTCGGCAACTTGCCCCTGTTCCCACCCCGTTCCCTCCTCCGCGGCTCTTCTTTCTCCCCGTTCCTTTTCCCCACCCTCCCCTCCTTCACAATGAAACTGAAACCACTCAATGTCGGCGTTATCGGCTACGGCTTCATGGGCCGGGCTCACTCCAACGCGTTTCGCAGGGTCAATAATTTCTTCCCGCTCGACTACCGCGTCGTGCTCAAGGCCGCCTGCGGCCGCGATGCGGCCAAGACGCAGGCGTTCGCCGACACGTGGGGCTACGAGTCGGTCGAAACCGACTGGCGCAAGCTGATCGCGCGCCCCGATATCGACCTGATCGACATCGCTGCGCCGAACAATGTGCACGCCGAGATCGCCATCGCCGCCGCCAAGGCCGGCAAGATGATCCTGTGCGAAAAGCCGCTCGCGATGAACGCGGCCGAGGCCATGAAAATGGTGAAGGCCGTCGAGGCCGCCAAGGTGCCGAACATGGTTTGGTACAATTACCGGCGCATCCCGGCGGTAACGCTAGCCAAGCAGCTGATCGACGAGGGCAAGCTGGGGAAGATCTTCCACTACCGCGCGAAGTTCCTGCAGGACTGGACGATTTCGGCCGACGTGCCGCAGGGCGGCCCCGGCACCTGGCGCCTCGATGTCAACGTGGCCGGCAGCGGGGTGACCGGCGATCTGCTGGCCCACTGCCTCGACACCGCGCTCTGGCTCAACGGCAGCATCGAAAAGGTCACCGGCATGACGGAGACCTTCGTCAAGCAGCGGAAGCACGCGCTCACCGGCAAGACCCAGAAGGTCGGCATCGACGACGCGAGCGCGTTTCTCGCCCGCTTCAGCAACGGCTCCCTCGCCACCTTCGAGGCCACGCGCTACGCCCGCGGCCACAAGGCGCTCTACACCTTCGAGATCAACGGCGAGCACGCCTCCATCTTCTGGGACCTCCATGATTTGCACCGCCTGCAATGGTTCGACCATCGCGACCCCGGCATCGTCCGCGGCTGGCGCTCGATTCACGTGAGCGACGGCGACCAGCCGTACATGAAAAACTGGTGGGTGCCCGGCCTGCAGATCGGCTACGAACATTCCTTTGTCCACCAGGTCGCGGATTTCATTCAGGGCCTGCAGGACCGGAAGCCCGCCGCGCCGACCTTCCGCGACGGCCTCGCCACCGACCTCGTCACCGATGCCGTGCTCAAATCAGCGCGGACCGGCCGTTGGGAAAACGTGAAGAAAGGCTGAAGAACGGCCTACCAGAGTGCCGCCAACGCACCTGAATTTCATCCCGAAAAAAACCTCCCCCATGCCCAAACTCGGTTTCAACCTCCTCGCCTGGTCGGCGTCCATTTCCGACGACCTCTATCCCCACATCGAACGGCTCAAGAAGATCGGTTACGACGGGATCGAGATCTGCAACGGCCAGCAGGACCCCGCGGCGTACAAGCGGCTCAACACCCTGCTGGGCAACCTCGACCTCGGGGTCACGTGCGTAACCATCGTCGGGGCGGATGCCAATCCGGTCAGCCCCGACAAGGCCGTGCGGGCCAAGGCGCTCGACGCCTTGAAATGGAACATCGATCGCACGGCCGAGGTGGGCTCGAAGATGCTGTGCGGCCCGATTCACTCGGCGTTCGCCACGTTCACCCGCGCCGAGCCCAAGGCGGAGGAATACCAGCGCAGCGCCGAGGTGCTGCACGCGGCCGGCGACTACGCGAAGCAGGCCGGCGTCATACTCGTGCCAGAGGCCATCAACCGCTTCGAGTGCTACCTCTGCAACACCATGGCCCAGCTCCGCTCGCTGATCGAGCTGACCGACCACCCGAATGTTCGCGGCATGTTCGACACGCATCACGCCAACATCGAGGAGAAGTCGCAGGTGGCCGCCATCAAGACCATCGCCCCCGTCCTCGTGCACGTGCATCTCAGCGAAAACGACCGGGGCACGCCGGGCAGCGGTCATATCAATTTCCGCGAGGCGCTGGTCACCCTCAAGGAAGTCGGCTACGATGGCTGGATGACCGTCGAGGCCTTCAGCCGTTCCGACCCAAGCTTCGCGAACGCGATCAATGTCTGGCGGGAATTTTCCCCGGCCTGGGACATTGCCGAGAGCGGCCATGCGTTCCTGCGCCGCGAGATCGCGGCCGCCGGGTATCGGGCCGGCGCCTAGCCTTCGTTTTCCTGTCGGTTTGTTCTTCGTCCGGAGCGCCGGGCGCCCGCCCGTCGATTCCGATCTCGGCGTGCGGGTGGTCGCTGCTATAGCCTGTTCCGCAACCCTCCCCTCCCATGCCGTTCTCCACCGCTCTCCGCCTGCTGCTTTTCGTCTCGGCGTTCGCCGTCGCCTTCGGGCAATCGACGCTCGTCTTCAATCCCGCCACTGGCGCGAGCGTGAAGGCGAAGCACATCGTGCTCCTCTCCGGCGACGAGGAATACCGCAGCGAGGAGGCGCTACCGATGCTGGCGAAACTCCTCAGCCAGCGACACGGCTTCAAATGCACCGTGCTCTTCGCGCTCGATCCCGACGGCACGATCAATCCCGACAACGGCAATTCGCTCCCCGGTGCCGAGGCGCTCGATACCGCCGACGCGATCATCATGTCCCTGCGTTTTCGCGCCTGGCCCGCCGCGCAGATGCAGCATTTCGCCGACGCCTGCCAGCGCGGCGTGCCGATCATCGCCCTGCGCACCTCGACGCATGCCTTCAATTTTCCCGCCGAGAGCCCGTGGGCGAGCTACACGTGGAACAGCAAGGGGCCGTGGGCGGGCGGCTGGGGCCGGCAGTTTCTCGGCGAGACGTGGATCTCCCACTGGGGCAAACACAAGTTCGAAGCCACCCGCGGCGTGATCGAGTCCGGCGTGAAGGGTGATCCGTTGCTGCGCGGCGTCGCCGACCTCTTCGGGACCACCGATGTCTACGAAGCCTATCCGCCCGCCGATGCGAACATCCTCGTGCGCGGCCAGGTGTTGAAAGGTATGACGCCGAAGGACGTGCCCGCCGATCATCGCAAGAAACGCGCGCGCGACCAGCAGGAGCAGGGTGTGAACGCCCCGATGATGCCGATCGCCTGGACGCGGGTTTATCGCAACGCGTCGGGCAAGGAGAACCGCATCCTCTGCACCACGATGGGTGCCGCGACCGATCTGGAGAACGAAGGCCTGCGCCGGCTCGTGGTCAACGGCGTCTACTGGGCGCTGGGACTCGCCGTGCCGGCCAAGGCCGACGTGCGTTACGTCGATCCCTACACCCCGCGGCCTTACGGCTACAAAGGTTACCGGCGCGGGCTGAAGCCCGCGGATTACGCGCTCGGCAAGGTGGTCCGCGAAGGCGACCCGGCCCCGCCGGCCGCCCCACCCGCCCCCGCCAAGGCCGCCGCGACCGTTCCCTCCGCGCTTGCGCGGCCCGGCGCGATCCCCGCCGGTCCTCCGCTCCAGCTCACGCCCGGCGAACACATTGCCCTCGTCGGCAACACCCTCGCCGACCGGATGCAACACCACGGCTGGCTCGAGTCGCTCATCGTGAAAAAATTTCCGCGGCACGATCTCGTGTTCCGCAACCTCGCCGCGGCCGGCGACGAGGTCGAAACCCGCGCGCGCTCGAAGGATTTCGGCACGCCGGAGGAATGGCTCACGCACACCAGCGCCGATGTGGTTTTGGCGTTCTTTGGCTTCAACGAATCCTTCCGTGGCACCGAGGGCCTGCCGAAATTCAAGCAGGATCTCGCGCGCTTTCTGCGCGAAACCCGGGCGAAAAATTTCAACGGCGTCACCCCGCCGCGGATCGTGCTCTTCTCGCCCATCGCGAACGAGAAGCACCCCGACCCGAATTTCGCCGTGCCGGCGGAGAACAACCGGAATCTCGCGCTCTATACCGCGGCGATGGCCGAGGTCGCCGGCGACCGGGCCGGCGTGATTTTCGTCGATCTCTTCACGCCCTCGCAACGGCTGTTCGCCGAGGCCGAGCGCAAGGGCCAGCCGCTCACGATCAATGGCCTGCACCTGTCGGAACAGGGCGAAGCCCTGCTCGCCCCAGTGATGTTTCAGGCGATGTTCGGCGAGCCCGCCCCCACGGGCGACGTCACAAAGTTGCGCGCCGCCATCAACGAGAAGAACGCCATGTGGCACGGCCGCTACCGCACCATGGATGGCTACAATGTCTACGGAGGCCGCTCGTTGCTGACTTTCTCGGGCGGCAAGGATCAGCCCAAGATCAGCAACTTCCAGGTCATGCAGGAGGAGATGGCGCAGCGCGACGTGATGACTGCTAATCGCGACAAGCGCGTCTGGGCCGTGGCCAAGGGCGGCGACCTCACCGTCGACGACAGCAACCTGCCGCCCGTCACGCCCGTGCCGACCAACAAGGCCGGCACCAATCCCGACGGCTCGCACACCTACCTCGGCGGCGAGGAGGCCATCGCCAAGATGACGCTTTCGCCCGGCCTCAAGGCGAACCTGTTCGCGAGCGAGGAACAGTTCCCAGAACTGATCAATCCCGTGCAAATGGCGTGGGACACCCGCGGACGCCTCTGGGTCGCGGTCTGGCCGAACTATCCCGAGCGCACTCCCGACTCGAAGAAAGGCGACAGCCTGCTGATTTTCGAAGACACTGACGGCGACGGCCGCGCCGACAAGTGCACGCACTTCCTCGACGATCTGAACTGCCCGACCGGCTTCCAGTTCTACAAGGACGGCGTGCTCGTGGTGCAGGCCCCCGACCTGTGGTTCGTCCGCGACACCGACGGCGATGGCCGCGCCGACTGGCGCGAACGCGTCCTGATGGGCCTCGATTCCGCGGACTCGCATCACACCTCCAACGCCCTCGCTTATGAGCCGGGCGGCGCGATCTTCCTGAGCGACGGCGTGTTTCACCGCACGCAGGTCGAGACCGCCGTCGGCCCCGTCCGCAACATCGACGCGGCGATCTACCGCTTCGAACCCGCCACCGGGAAATTCGAAACCTACGTCTCGTTCGCCTTCGCGAATCCGCACGGCCGGACCTTCGACCGCTGGGGCAACGACCTGATCATCGATGCCACCTCGAACCGCACCTATTTCGGCGCGGCATTCAGCGGTCGCATCGACTATCCCGCGAAGCACCCGAAACTGAAGGAAATCTGGAACCGCCCGTCGCGCCCCTCCGCCGGCAGCACCATCATCACCAGCCGGCATTTCCCCGATGAATTTCAGGGAAATTACCTGAACGGCAATGTCATCGGCTTCCAGGGCATCTATCGGGTGAAACTGGAGGACGACGGCGCCGGGCTGCGCGGCGAACGCCTGTCCGATTTCGTTTCCTCCTCCGACCCCAACTTCCGTCCTGTCGCCATCTCCGTCGGTGCCGACGGTGCCGTCTACTTTCTCGACTGGCACAACGCGATCATCGGCCACATGCAGCACCACATCCGCGACCCCAATCGCGATCACGCGCACGGCCGGGTCTATCGCGTGACCCACGAGGGCCGGCCGCTGCTGTCGCCGCCGAAGATCCACGAACAGCCGATTCCGGCTCTGCTCGCGCTCCTGAAGGAACCCGAAAACCACATCCGCGAACTGGCGAAGGTCGAGCTCGGCAAACACGATCCCGCCGCGGTGATCGCCGCAGTGAAGACGTGGATCGCCGGGCTGGATTCGCGCGATCCGGAATATCAGCACCACCTGACGGAAGCGCTATGGGTTCATCAGTGGCAGAACCGGGTCGACGCCGATTTGCTGCGGCAGATGCTGCGTTCGCCCGACGCCGACGCACGCGCCGCCGCCACCCGCGTACTTTGCTACTGGCGCGATCGCGTGCCGGACGCGCTCGCCCTCCTCAAGGAAATGGCAGCCGACGAAAACGCCCGCGTCCGGCTGCATGCCGTACGTGCCGCGAGCTTCTTCCGCGACAAGGCCGCCGTCGACGTGGCGCTGACCGCGCTCAAGCTTCCCCTCGACTACTACCTCGACTACACGCTCGGCGAAACGATCCGGCAGTTGAAGCCGCTGTGGCGCGACCGTCTCGGCGCCGACAATGCCTTGAGCGCGAGCGATCCGGCCCGGCTGCAGTTCCTCCTCCGCACCATCACCGTCGCCGAACTCCTGCGGCTGCCCCGGACGAGCGCCGTCCTGGAGCAAATCGTGAAGCTGAAGGGCGTGCCCAGCGCGGCCCGCAGCGAGGCGCTCGAAGCGCTCGTGCGCGAACGCCACACGACCGCGACCGATATCCTGCTGACCTTGATCGAACGGGCCGTCGAAACCGACGTGGCGAGCGTCGGCCGCCTGCTGCTGGCCCAGCCGCCCGCCGAATTGAAGACCGCCCGCGCCCGCCTCCTCCAGCTGGCCGGGGATGAAACGCTCGGAGCCCGCGCCTACGGCTGGGCCGGCGTGCTCCTCGCGGCTGGATCGCTCGATCCCAGCTGGGACGAGGCCGCCAAAGCGCACGGCAGCCTGGTGGAACTTCTCGGCGCCATTCCGCTCGTGCCCACGGCCGCGCTGCGCGCCACGGCTTACCCCCGCATCGCCCCGCTCGTAGCGAAAGCACCCGATCCCGCCTTCACCCCGGAACTGGCCCGCGCCCTGCAACGCGCCGCCATCCGTGCGATGGCGAGCACCCAGCAGGAACCGGCCGCCCAGTTCCAGGCGTTGACGCGCTTCATTCAGCGCGACGAGGAATTGCAGGCCGCGGCCCTGAGTTTGCGCTCCCTGCCGTCGTCGAGTTGGGCGCAGGCCGGGATCGAACCCACCGTTTCCGCCATGGTGAAGTGGGCGAAGAACACGCCCGCCAGCGGCCGGTCCGCCCGCGACTACCTCGAAACGGTACAGGTGGCGGACGACCTGATCTCCCACCTGCCCGCCGAGCAGGCCGAGGCGTTTCGCAAGCAACTGCGCAGCCTGCGTGTCGCCGTTTTCCTTGTCCGCTCCGTGCCCGAGGAAATGCGCTTCGACACCAAGCGGCTCGTCGTGGAAGCGGACAAACCCTTCCAGATCGTTTTCGAGAACCCCGACGCGATGCCGCACAATCTGGTCATCGTGAAGCCCGGCACCCGCGAACGGGTCGGCACCGCCGCCATGATGCTGCCGCCCGAACAACTGGATGTTTCCGGGCGCGCCTACGTCCCGGACGTGGCCGACGTCGTCGCCGCGACCAAGCTGATCGAGTCCGGCCAGAGCGAGACCTTGCGCGTGTCGGCCCTCACAGAGGGCGTCTACGAATTCGTCTGCACCTTCCCCGGACACTGGACGGTCATGTGGGGCCAGTTGGTGGTGACGAAAACACCGGATGTGAACGTCAGCCCAGCGCCCACCGCACCGGCAGCCTCCCCGGCAACTCCCGCAGCGCACGCCCACGGCAAGTAAACCTTCCCCTCCTCACCTTCTCGCCCAACCCTGTCTTCCCCACGATGAACTTGCCCACCTCCCTGTCTCGCCGCTCGCACCTTGCCTGGCTACTTGCCGGACTCATCGCGTGCTCCATCCGGCTCACGGCTGCGACGCCGAACACTCAAAGTCTTTTCAACGGTAGAGATCTCACCGGCTGGGAGGGCAACACCACCTTCTGGTCCGTGCGCGACGGGATGATCGTCGGCCAAACCACCGCCGAAAAACCCACGAAGGGAAACACCTTCCTCGTGTGGAAGGGCGGCGAGGTGAAAAATTTCGAACTGCGCGCGTTGTTTCGCATCGAAGCGAACAACCCCAAGGGCTTCGCCAACTCGGGCATCCAGTACCGCAGCAAGGTCGTCGATCCGGTCAATTTCGTCGTCGGCGGCTACCAGGCCGACATGGACGGCGACGGCCAGTATCTCGGTATGCTCTACGAGGAACGGGGCCGCGGTATCATCGCCAAACCCGGCGAACGCGTCCGCCTCAGCGCCGGCGACGGAAAGCCGAAAATCGAAGTCATCGGCGTCACCACGCCGAAGACCGAAATCACCGCCGCCACGAAACTGCGCGATTGGAACGAATATGTGATCATCGCGGAAGGAAACCACCTGCGCCACTTCATCAATGGCAAGCTCACGGCCGAGATCACCGATCTCGACGAGGCCAAGGCCGCGAAGTCCGGCGTGCTCGCGCTGCAACTTCACGCGGGTCTGCCGATGACCGTCAGCTACAAGAACATTCAACTCAAAACGCTGCCGTAATCCGCCGCGCCCTGGGGCATGCGTCGCGCCTGCTTTCCCTCGACGCATAGTCCTTTCCCCGTTCCGCAACCCCCTTTCGCCGTCCCGCCAACGTCAGCCATGAACTTTGCTCCTTTTCGCCTTACCATTCGCACCACGCTCGCGCTGACGCTGGGCGGGCTCCTCCCGCTGTGCGGACAAACCGCCAAACAGAAAAAAGCCCCGGCGATACCGTTCGAACTGCCGACCGCCACGCCACCGTCCGCGCTGCAGGTCGCGCCAGGCTTCAAGGTGGAACTGCTCTACACCGTGCCCAAGACCGAGCAGGGCTCTTGGGTGAGCCTGGCCGTCGATCCCAAGGGTCGGTTGATCGCCGGCGATCAATACGGCGGGCTCTACCGCATCTCGCCCTCGCCGATCGGATCGACGGACGGCACGCGGATCGAGCGCCTCGCGGTCGACTTCAGCACCCAGCTTGAAAAGCCCGCCCCCGGCACCAAGCGGGCGAAGGGACAACCTGCGCAAAAAATCGAAGTCGGCGCCCACGGCCTGCTCTACGCCAACGACAGCCTCTACGTGATGGTCAATGAACTGCCGGAGAAAAAGGGCCTCTGGCGGATCCGCGACACGAATGGCGACGATCAATTCGACGAAGTGAAATTCCTCCGGGAAATGAAGGGCGGCGGCGAGCACGGCACGCACGCGCTCGTTCTCGCGCCGGATGGCAAGTCGATCTACTTCGCCAACGGCAATCACACCGATCTGCCGACCAACATGGAAAAATCGCGGCCCGTCGCCTATGGCGAGGATCATCTCCTGCGCCGCATGTGGGACGCCCGCGGGCACGCCAAGGACAAATACGCGCCGGGCGGCTACATCGGCCGCACGGACCTCGAAGGGAAAATCATCGACCTCTTCGGCCTCGGCTTCCGCAACCAGTTCGACATCGCCTTCGACCAGAACGGCGAACTCTTCACCTACGACTCCGACATGGAGTGGGACCAGGGCACGCCCTGGTACATGCCGACCCGCATCAATCACGCCGTGGACGGTGGCGACTACGGCTGGCGCAGCGGCGCGGGCCGCTGGCCGGCCTATTACGCCGACAGTCTTCCCGCCGTGGTCGACATCGGGCCGGGCTGCCCCACGGGGATCACCTTCGGTACGAACGCCAAGTTTCCCGGGAAATACCAGCGCGCGCTGTTCGCCTCGGACTGGACGTTCGGCACCTTGTACGCGATTCACCTCACGCCGGACGGGGCGAGTTTTCGCGGCGAGAAGGAGGAATTTGTTTCCGGCAAGCCGCTCCCGCTGACCGACGTCGTGATCAACCCCCGCGACGGCGCGATGTATTTTGCCGTCGGCGGCCGGCGCACGCAATCGGCCCTCTATCGCGTCACCTACGTCGGGGGCGAGAGCACGACCCCGGCCACGCCGCCCCCGCCGACGCCGGAGGCGAAACTCCGCCGCACGCTCGAAGCGCTGCACGCCGACGGCGTCGGCCCCGAAGCCATCGACACCGCCTGGCCTCACCTCGCGAGCGCCGACCGCTTTGTTCGTTTTTCCGCCCGCGTGGCGGTCGAACGGCAGCCCGCCAACAAATGGGCCGAGCGCGCCCTCGCGGAGAAAAATCCGCAAGCCTCGATCGAGGCGCTGATCGCCCTTGCCCGCGTTGGGAACAAGGCGCTGCAACCGCGCCTGCTCGAAGCGCTCGGCCGCCTCGATTTCCGCCGTGTCCCGGCGGCCCTGCAACTACCCCTGCTCCGCGCATGGCAGCTCGCGTTTATCCGCATGGGCAAACCGTCCGCCGCGGTGTGCGCCGCCCTCGCGGACAAGTTCGACCCGCTCTTCCCGCATGCCGATCGCTCCGTGAATCGCGAGCTGGTTTCGCTGCTCGTCTATCTGGACTCCCGGAAGGTTGTCGCCCGGGCGGTGCCGCTGCTGAAAGTGGCCGAGCCGGCCATGATCCATCCCGAGGAACTCGGCGGCTCCGGGCTCATCGCGCGCAATGACAGCTACGGCAAGGTCGTCGAGGGCGTGGGCTCCAGCCGGCCCGACCGGCAGCAAATCGCCTACGCCTATGCGCTGCGCATGGCCACCGCCGGGTGGACGCCCGAATTGCGAGCCGAGTTCTTCTCCTGGTTTGCGCGCATCAACCGCTGGCGCGGCGGCGCGAGCTTTACCGGCTTCCTGCAAAACATCCGGATGGAATCGCTCGCGCTGGTCGCCGATCCCACCGAACGCGCCCGGCTTCACGTTCTCTCCGCCGCCCCGCCCCCCGCCTCCCTCGCCACGGCCGTGGCTCCCCGGGGCCCGGGACAAGCCTACACGGTCGCAAGCGCCTCGGCGTTGTTTTCATCGGGGCGCAAGGGGCGCAATTTCGAACAAGGCAAAGCCATGTTCGCCGCCACGGCGTGTAGCACCTGCCACGTGTTCAATGGCGACGGCGGCAACGTCGGCCCGGATCTGACCGCCGCCGCGAGCCGCTACAGCGTGCGCGACCTCCTCGAAAACATCATCGAACCCTCGCTCGTCATCAGCGACCAGTACGGCAGCGAGCAGATCGAGGTGCAGGATGGCAGCACCGTCGTTGGCCGCATTGTCAGCGAGGAAGACGGCGACCTGGTCGTGGTGACCAATCCCTTCGTGCCCGCCGAGCACACCCGCGTGAAACGCTCGACCGTGGTCTCGCGCAAACCGTTCCCGCTTTCGTTGATGCCGCCGGGCCTCGTCAACTCGCTGAACGAGGACGAACTGAAGGACCTGCTCGCCTACATCCTCAGCAGTGGCAAGGCCGACGACGCGATGTTCAAGCACTAGGTCGATCGCGCATGCGGTGAATGTTTTGACCGACCGTATGCGCCGGAACGCAGCCCGAGCCCCGGCCTCACGCCTGGCCAATAGAATCGGGGTCGATTTGGCGCCGCCGATTGCTCACGGTTTTAGCGTGAAACCCCACCCCTTGTTTTCGCGGCTGCTGTGCGGCCTCGCCCTGCTCGCCATCATCCCCGCCGTCGCCCGCGCCACGCATGACGGCAAACTCCAAATCCTCCTGCTTGGCGACAGCACCACCGAGGGCAGCATTCCGCGCAAGGTCGTGCCTCAGGGTCCGCATCTGGAGCAGGTAATCGAGCAATTGCTTGCGGCCGAGGGCGACCTGCCGCCGTGCCACGTAATCAACGTCGGCCTGAGCGGCGAATTCATCCGGCGGCTGCTCGACTCGGGACGCTACGACAAGGTCGCGGCGAAGTTGCCGGGATTGGATTATATTTTTGTCCGTTACGGTCCGAACGACGTCGCGAAGCGCGAAAACTTCGACGTGAACTACCCGAAGGATTTCCACGAACTGCTCGCCCGCCTGCGCCACGATCATCCCGCAGCCACGCTGATTCCGATGACGGCCATCCCGCTCAACGCCGATCTCGCCGCCGACGCCCCGAAGGCGAAACGCATGAACGATCTGGTCCGGCAGGTCGCCGCGGAGGAAAAGCTGACCCTGTTCGACATCTACCCGCGCTACGCCGCGGAACAGGCGAAGGGGCCGAACATGCTCAACTACCGCCGCTTCTCCCTCGAAAAGATCCCCGAGAAGTTTCGCGAGTTCGTGAAGCCGTTCGTCATGCCCGGCAAGGCGCCGATGGTCGTCGTCCTCGACAACCGCCTCGACGCCCATTTCGGCGATCTCCCCAACTGGTTCGGCGACCGGCACCCCAACCTCGCGGGCTACCATGTGATCGGCGACGAAACGGCAAAATTTCTAGCGCCACTCATCCGCGCCAAATTCGGCAAAACGAAACCGGCGGGCGCCAACTGACCGCGTGCCCGTATTGACGAGGATCGACCCTGCCGCTGTCCCCGTCCCTTCGATCTGAATCCCCCCGCGAAAAGCCAACCGTGACCGACTCCACCACCCCCACCGCCCCGCCGACTTCGACCGTCATGACCGCACTTTCGTGGTCGCTCGTCGTCATGCTCGTACTGGCCGGGGTCCTGAACTACGTTGACCGGCAGGCGCTGGCGGCGCTCGGACCGACGATCAAGGCCGAGTTTCACCTGAGCTCCACGGACTGGGGATGGATTAACTCATCGTTCGCCCTCGTGTATATCGTCAGCAGCGTGCTGGGCGGCATGTGGATCGACAAAGTGGGGGTGCGCAACGGCCTCCTGATCAGCACGCTCGTGTGGTCGCTGGCCGCCGCCGGCCATGCCTTCGCCCATGATTTTTGGAGCCTGTGCTTCTGGCGTATGATGCTCGCCATCGGCGAGGGTCCCGGCAACGCGTCGCTGCTCAAGGGCATGCGCCGCCTGATGACGCCGAAGCTGCGCGATACGGGAACGTCGATGATCAGCGCAGGCTGGGCCGCCGGCTCGTTGCTCGCCCCGATCTTCGCCGGTTTGATCGCGGAGACCTACGGCTGGCAGGGCGCATTGATGGCGACCGGCGGACTGTCCCTGCTGTGGATTCCGCTGTGGATCGCCCTAGCCTTCCGGCCCAATGCCCCGCTCGGAAAGGAACTCGTCACCGTCACCACCGCCAACGACCGCGCACCCCAGCCGATCTCGTGGCGTTCCTATGGCGTATGGGCCGCGTTGATCGGCATCTTCTGCTCCGTTCCGCCCACCGTCTTCGCCAATTCCTTCATTTCCCTGTATCTCAACCAGACGTGGCACCTCACCCAAATCGAGGTCACGAGAATTTTATGGCAACCCTACCTGGCGGCCGACGCCGGCTTGCTAGCCGGCGGCCTGGTCACCCTGCTGCTCTTCCGCGCAGGCTGGTCGTTCTTGCGGGCGCGAACGATGGTGATCGGCTGCGGGCTCGCCGGCGGAGCCGTCATCGCCCTGGCCGCCACTTCCACCCACCTCGATCATGCGATGTGGCTGATCAATCTCTCGCGCTTCGCCTTCAGCGCCGGCTACGCCGTCCTGGCTTCCTACGGCATCGAATCGGTAACCGAACGCCAGACCGGGGCGATGTCCGGCCTGATGAACGCCACGTTTTCCGTCTGCAATTTTATCTTCGCCCCTCTTATCGGCCGGATGGTCGATGTGACCGGCAACTATAACGCCGTGCTGGTCATGATCGCCGCGTTTCCGATCCTCGGCTTCGCGTGCTGGGTATGGATCAGCCGCCTCGCGCAGCGCCAGGCAAGTGCAGGAGCCTGACCCGACGAGAGGACGGCCGGGCGGCTCGAAAACTCGCTCAGAACTTCCATTCCACTCCGGTGGAGGCGCCGAAACCGAGCGCGGGATAGCCGTTCACTTCCTCGTAGCGGTCGTTGAGGAGATTTTCGAAACGCATCTTGAACGCGAGTCGCGGCGTAGCCTGCCACGCCCCATACAGTCGCACCACCGTGAAGTCCTCGCCATCGACCGTCGCGAACGTCCGGGCATTCACATCGCGCCGGGCCGAGACAAAGGCGAGGCCGGTCCCCGCGCTGAAACCCCGCCCAAAATCGTGCCACGCATCGGCGGAAAAGCCATGCCGCGGGCGGCGCAGCAAGCGGGTTTGGGAGGTGAGATTGTCGGCTTCGAGATAGGTGTAGTTCGCCTGCAACGTGACCACGGGTGAGAGCGTGAACCGGGCGGAAAATTCGAGCCCGCGGGTGCGCGCCTTCAGGATGTTTTCCATGCTCCGAAAATCCGGTGTGCTCGCGATCAAATCGATGTAGTCCGTGGTGAACCATGTGGCGCTCAGCGTGCCACGCTGGCCGGGGAGATAGTAATCCACACCCGCATCCCAGCCGCGCGCCCGCTCCGGATGCAGCGCCGGATTTCCATTGTAGAACGCGCTCTGTCCATAGAGATCCAGGAAACTGGGCGAACGAAACGCCGTGCTGTAGCTTGCACGCAGCTTGAGCGACCGGCGGGCGATCAGCCACGCCACCGTCCCCCGGACGGTGGTGGCGCGACCAAACGTGTCGAAGTCGTCGTTGCGCAAGCCGCCGCCGAGAAACACGTTTTCAATCGGCGAAAATTCATCCTGCGCGAAAATCGCGAGCAGGCCCTGCTTCTTGTTGATGTCCCCGAATCCCGTGTTGCGGGTGTGATTGCCCTCAGCCGTGACTCCAGCCGTCAGGCGGTGACGCTCGAACCCGGTGAACGTGCTCTGCGCATCGAGCACGGCCCGGCGGTTTTTCACTACCGTGAACGCCGTCGCCCGTCCGACCCGCGGACTCTCCGCCACAAAGCGGCGATCCTGTCCGCCCAGCAGCACATGTGTGGTCCAATCCGGCGCAAGTTTCACGTCGGCGAACGCCGTCACGAGCAGGTTCTCCTCGCGCGTAATGTTGTCGGGATCGTTCGTGTAGCGGTCGCCGGGGTCGCCGTAGACGCCATGAAATCCGCGCACGGTCGCGCCGACCGTCGTTCGCTCATCGACGCGGCGATCGAGACGCAATGTGACATTGGCGCTGTCGAAGCGATTGTTCGCGCGCTCATTGTCGGTGCGGCCACCCTGCACTGAAAAATTATAGGCGTTCGCTCCCTGGCCGCCCTGCGCCGAAATCGCCCCTTGCACGGTGCCAAAGCTACCGGCCTCGAAGGCGACGCGCCCGGTCGGCGCGCCCTCGCCCCGCTGGGCGCGCAGCGAAACGACGCCACCGATGGCCTCGCCACCGTAAAGCGTGCTCTGCGGACCGTGCGCAACCTCGAGGCTGTCGCAGGCGCCGAGACAGGCGCCGCCGAGGAAGACCGCGTAGTCGGTGTTCGGATCGTTGAGCCGCAGGCCGTCGACGAGAAAAAGCGTCTGGTTCGAATTCGCGCCGCGCAGGAAAAGCGAACTCACCCCGCCCACCGCGCCACTGGCAAATCGCGGGGCGCCCGGCACTCCGCCGAGCGCCTGCGCCAGTGAATTCATCTGCCGGCGGGCCAGATCAGCCGCCGAAACGACATCGACGGCCGAGCCGATGGTCTGCGGCTCCGCCGGCGTCCGCGTGGCGGTGGTCAGGAAAGGGACAAGCTGTGCCGGTGGCGTTTGGGCCCGTCCCGGCAGGAAGGAAGTAGCCGTCAGGGCAGCGCTGATAAACAACCGGTGCGCGAGGAGCGCCGGGAGAAAGGAATGACGTTTCATGGGTGTCTGCTGGTGGGCGCCAAGAGCAGAACCCCCGCCGAGACCGGCGCAGGAGCCACTCTCACGCTTCATTTTGCGATGAAGTTTTGATACGAGGACGCGCGTTCTGCCCGACGGCGGAACGCGGACGCGTGAGTCTCCCGGGGCAGATGTTCGGACTCCGCATGTGGCTCGCTGGCTGTGCCTGACTTCAAATTTGAAAATTCAGATTTGAGATCGTACCGCCCGCGCTTCCTCGCCCCCGCCTTCACCCGCGACCGAAGTCGCGGATTGGCTCTGCTCCCGCTCGCGCGGAATGGAGGTCTGTGATGCGTTACCGCAGCGCAACTGTGGCCGGTTTTCACGGCCTTCCCTGCTGACCGAAAGTTACGAAAAAGAACAACCGACGCCCGCACCCCACCGCCGTGCACCCGAACCTGCAAGCCGAATCCCTATTTTTACGCATCAACGAATGCATATGCGTCGATATGTGACTTGCCATGATTCCGCTCCGTCCTACCGTTCCCGCCATGAATTCCACCGCCGGCCGCGACGCCTTTCGCGCGCTTTTCGATTCCCGCATCGTGGTACTCGATGGCGCGATGGGTTCGATGATTCAGACTTACAAGTTGCAGGAGGCGGATTTTCGCGGCGAGCGTTTCCAGTCCCACGCGCATGACCTCCAGGGCAACAATGACCTGCTCTCGATCACGCGCCCGGATGTCATCGAAAAGATCCATGCCGACTACTTTGCCGCGGGCGCGGACATGGTTGAAACCAACACCTTCAACTCCACCTCCATCTCGCAGGCTGACTACAAGCTCGAACCGCTCGTCCGCGAGCTGAACCTCGCCGCCGTCGGCTGTGCGCGCCGCGCCGCCGCTGTCGCCACGAAGAGCTTCGGCCGCCCCTGCTTCGTCGCCGGCGCCGTCGGACCCCTTAACCGTACGCTCTCGATGTCGCCAGACGTGAATCGCCCCGATTATCGCGCCGTCACGTGGGACCAGGTCGTCGGCGCCTACACCGAGCAAGTCAACGCGCTGCTCGACGGCGGCGTGGACGCGCTGCTGGTCGAAACCATCTTCGACACGCTCAACGCCAAGGCCGCGCTGTTCGCGATCGAGACGATCTTCGATGAGCGCGGCGAAGCGGCGCGGGTGCCCGTGATGATCAGCGTCACGATCACCGACGCCTCGGGGCGCACGCTTTCGGGTCAGACCGTCGCTGCGTTCTTCAACAGTGTGCGTCACGCGAATCCGTTTTCCGTCGGCATCAACTGCGCGCTCGGTGGCGCCGCCATGCGGCCCTACGTCGAGGAACTCGCGTCGATCGCAAATTGCTACGTCACCTGCTATCCGAACGCGGGCCTGCCGAATGCGTTTGGCGGCTACGACGAGTCCCCCGCCGACATGGCGAAGGTGCTCGGCGAATTTGCTTCCAGTGGGTTCGTGAATCTCGTCGGCGGCTGCTGCGGCGCCACGCCGGCGCACATCGCCGCGATCGCGGAAGCGGTGCGGGGCAAGAAGCCGCGTGCCATTCCCGCCGCCGACCCCGTGATGCAGTTGAGCGGCCTCGAGCCGCTGCGCGTTGCCTGACCTTCGCTGCTCCTCGTGACCAAATCCAACGCAGCTTCCAGTTTCCTCGTCGTCGGCGAGCGCACTAACATCACCGGCTCGCCCAAGTTCGCGAAGGCGCTGAAGGCCGGCGACTGGGACGCGTGTCTTGCGATCGCCAAGCAGCAGGTGGAAAGCGGCGCCAACGTCCTCGACATCAACGTCGACGAGGCCCTCATCGACGGCGAGGCGACGATGACAAAGTTCCTCAACCTCATCGCCGCCGAGCCCGACATCTGCCGCGTGCCCATCATGCTCGACTCCTCGAAGTGGAGCGTGCTGGAGGCCGGCCTTCGCTGCATCCAGGGCAAGGGCATCGTCAATTCCATCTCGCTCAAGGACGGTGAAGCGGAATTTCTCCGCCGCGCGAAACTCCTCCGCCGCTATGGCGCCGCCGCCGTTGTCATGGCGTTCGACGAGCAGGGCCAGGCCGCCACCCGCGACGAAAAAGTCCGCATCTGCACGCGCGCCTACCGGCTGCTGGTGGATCGCGCCGGCTTCCCCCCCGAGGACATCATCTTCGATCCGAATATCCTCACCGTCGCCACCGGCATCGAGGAGCACAACAACTACGCCGTCGATTTCTTCGAGGCCACGAAGATCATCAAGGACACGCTCCCGCACGCCAAGGTCAGCGGCGGCGTCTCCAACGTCTCGTTCTCCTTCCGCGGCAACAACCCGGTGCGCGAGGCGATGCACACCGCGTTTCTCTACTACGCGATCCGCCAGGGCCTCGACATGGCGATCGTCAACGCCGGCATGCTCGGCGTCTACGACGAGATCGATCCCGCGCTCCGCGGACTCGTCGACGATGTCCTCCTCAACCGCCGCCCCGACTCGACTGAGCGGCTCGTCAAGTTCGCCGACGATTTGAAGGCGAAGGACGGCGGCAACGCCGCCGCCAGAGATAAAAGCATCGAAGATGCCGCGTGGCGCAACGCCCCCGTCGAGCAGCGCCTCTCGCATGCGCTCGTGAAGGGCATCGATCAATTTATCGAGGCCGACACCGAGGAAGCCCGTGCCAACCGGGAAAAATACCCGCGCCCGCTCAACATCATCGAGGGGCCGCTGATGGACGGCATGCGCGTGGTCGGTGATCTCTTCGGCGCTGGAAAAATGTTTCTCCCGCAAGTCGTGAAATCCGCCCGCGTGATGAAGCGCTCCGTCGCCTACCTCACGCCGTTCATGGAGGAGGAAAAACGCCTGCACATCGCCGGCGGCGGCACCGCGAAGCCCAACGGCCGCGTGCTCATGGCCACCGTCAAGGGTGACGTCCACGACATCGGCAAGAACATCGTCGGCGTCGTCCTTGCCTGTAACAATTACGACGTTACCGACCTCGGCGTCATGGTGCCCGCCGATAAGATTCTTGCCAAGGCCCGCGAAGTCGGGGCCGACGTCATCGGCCTCTCCGGCCTGATCACGCCCTCGCTCGACGAGATGGTCCACGTCGCGAAGGAGATGACGCGCCAGGGTTTCACCGTGCCGCTCCTCATCGGCGGCGCGACCACGAGCCCCGCGCACACCGCCGTGAAAGTCGCGCCGGAATATGCGCCCGGCGTCGTCCACGTGCTCGACGCTTCGCGTGTCGTCAACGTCGTCAGCGCCCTCCTCTCCGCGGATCAAAAGCCGAAGTTCATGGCCGAGACGATCGCAAAGCAGGAAAAGCAGCGCGTCGAATTTGCCGAGCGCCGCAGCAAACGGCCATTGCTGGCGCTCGCCGAAGCGCGCGTGCGGAAGCAGCACTTTGACTGGACCGTCGTCGACATTCCGCGTCCGGATTTTCTCGGAACAAAGGTCTTCTCGACTGAAGCCCCCGGCTCTCAGCCCCCAACTCTCAGCCTGGCCGACATCGTCGCCTACATCGATTGGGGCCCCTTCTTCAGTGCTTGGGAACTCCATGGCCGCTATCCGGACATCCTGAAGGACCCCGTCGTCGGCACCGAGGCCACAAAGCTCTTCCACGACGCGCAGAAACTCCTCGCGCGCATCGTCGCCGAAAAACTCTTCACGGCGAAAGCCGTCATCGCTTTCTGGCCGGCCAATTCCGTTGGCGACAGCATCGAGGTTTATGCTGATGAGTCCCGCAGCCGCGTGCTCGCACAGTTCCATCATCTCCGCCAGCAACTCTCGAAACCCGACGATCAGTTCAACCAATGTCTTGCCGACTACATCGCGCCGAATGACAGCGGCCGGCTCGACTACCTCGGCGGCTTCGCTGTCACCGCCGGCCACGGCGTCGAGCAGTTTGCCACGAAATTCCGCGCGAAGCACGACGACTACAATGCGATCATGGCGCAGGCTCTCGGCGATCGCCTCGCCGAGGCGCTCGCGGAGCTGATGCACAAGAAGGCCCGCGAGGCCTGCGGTTACGGCAAGACGGAGAATCTGGAGATGAAGGACATCATCCGCGAAAAATACCGCGGCATCCGTCCCGCCCCCGGCTACCCCGCGTGCCCCGATCATACGGAGAAGCCCACGCTCTTCGCGCTTCTCGACGCGCCCGCCGCCACCGGCATCACGCTGACGGAGAGCAACGCGATGAGTCCGGCCAGTAGTGTCAGCGGTTTCTATTTTTCCCATCCGGAGTCGAAATACTTTGCCGTGGGAAAGCTCGGAAAGGACCAGATAGAGGATTACGCCGCGCGAAAGAGGATGCCGGGTTCCGATGTCGAAAAATGGCTCGGCCCCTATCTGGACTACGATCCAGCCTGAAAAATGTGGAACTCAGGAAATCAGGAAAAATCCAAATCCCTGATTTCCAGCTTTGCTCATTCAAACTCTGTGGAGCCCGCACGGATTCGAATACCTTCGCCGTTCCGGAAACGGAGCTACACTTACCATCCGACGTCCAGTCCAGCCAGCTCGGCCAGTTGTCGCTGACGTTCGTCGAAAGTCGCAAAACGCTTGGCGCGCAATGCCAGCGCACACTCCACGTGCAGGAGGTCCATGCCACGCCTCCCCAACGCTTCCGAGTGAGCACGTCCCAATCGCTTGGCGTGGATAAACGTCTTGGGCCAGTCCACCGGGGTGAGGTGCAATACGCCTGCCTCGGCGTCGGCCTCCATGTCGTGCAGCGCCGATTCGCGCTGGACCGCCGTGATCTGCCGCCGAAACACGCAAAGCCGGAGCGCGTTGCGCAGCTCGTGCCGGATGAGCGGAGTGAAGAGCAGGGGCATCGTGCCAGATTCCACCGCCTTTACCGCCCGGGCTGTGTTCGCATCCTGCACGTAGAGCGACCCGAGAGAACTCGGGTCGGCGTAAACCGGCGCGGCCATCAGAAGCGGCCCTTGTTCTCAGCGAGAATGTCGGCCATCGCCGCAGCTGGGAAAACCTTGTCGCCGTAAGTCCGCCGCAGACGCGCGCGAAAATCGGGCAATGTGGCCCTGCGCCTGGGCGGGTCGCCCGCCGGCACGAGGCTCGCCACCACCTGTTTCCGTCGTGTGATCGCCACTTCCTGCCCGGCGTTGACCCAGGCCAGCACCTTGGGAAATTCGGTGCGGAGCGGGCGACGTACGTGGACAATGCCGCCGGCGCGTGGGCAAAGAGGCTCGGCGCGCTCGCCACGGCTCTAGGCTGACCCGCCGGCGCAAACGGATTTTTGCCCGTCTCATGAAAGCCAACGAAGAACCCGGAAAGTTTACCACGCCGGCCGAAGTGCGTCTCGTGCACACGCTGCCCGGACCGATCGAGCGCGTCCGGGCGTATCTCATGGACCTTGAAAAGCGCGCCCGCTGGCTTGCCGGCGGAGTCTGCGAACCGAAGGTCGGCGGCAAAAACGACCTCGTTTTCCAACACAAAAACCTCTCGCCGAACGAAGAGCCGCCCGAGCCCCCATCGCGTGGCGTTGGCCCATGCTCGAACTTCGACCCACCTGCGAAAACTGCAACCAGCCGCTGCCACCCGCCTCGACCGAGGCGAGGATCTGTTCCTACGGGTGCACGTTTTGCGCCGATTGCGTGGAGCGCGTTCTCTTCAACGTGTGTCCGAACTGCGGTAGCGGCGAGGCATCGTCCGACTTGCGATCGCCGCGCGATTGCGACGCGTTCCGCGAAGCGGCCCGCAACTAAACCGGGAAGGCATTTTGCCAGTGGTAAACGCACCGGCCGCTGGAAGTTTTACGATCCGCGTGGAAAATTGATCCGGACCAAACCCCATTAAGCGTGGGCCGAGGGTCGAAGGCATCGGGTCGCGACACGTTGCATCCAAAGTCTCCCCTTCGCGCCGGTTTTGGTTGTGCCCCGCGCGGGTCACACTCCAGCGTAGCTTCACCCACCCCACCCCGATGTCTCTGCCCCCGCCGACCCGCCCCGCCCCCACGAGTCTAAAAGATGCCCTGCGGCAAATCGGCCCCGGGCTGATCATCAGCGCGTCGATCGTCGGCTCGGGCGAGTTGATCGTCACACCCAAGCTGGGCGCCAGTGCCGGTTTCACGCTCCTGTGGTTTATCATCCTCGGCTGCATCCTGAAGGTCTTTCTCCAGATCGAACTGGGCCGCTTCACTCTCGCGCGCGGTCTCACCACGCTCGAAACGCTCAACCTCGTCCCGGGACCGCGCGTCGTCGTCTCATGGATGGTGTGGTTCTGGCTGCTGATGTTTGCGGCGTCGTTTTTCCAGATCGCCGGGATGGTCGGAGGCGTCGTCGACATTTTTTCCCTCGGCGGTGTCACGGTCGCCAAGCCCGTGCTCGGCGTCGTCGTCACCGTCGTCACCGCTGTGATGCTCGTCATCGGACGCTACACCGTCGTGGAGTCGCTCTCCACGCTGTTCGTCGCCGCGTTCACGATTTGCACGGCCGCCGCGGTCATCGCCCTGCAGTTCACGAGCTTCGCGATCACACCGGCCAACCTCGTGGAGGGATTCAGTTTCAACCTGCCCGATTCGTTCACCGTGGCGTTCGCGGCCTTCGGCATCATCGGCGTGGGCGCCTCCGAGCTGATCTACTACCCCTACTGGTGCCTTGAGAAAGGCTACGCACGCCACGTCGGCCCGGCCGACGGGACCCCGGAGCGGGCCGAGCGTGCCCGCGGCTGGATCCGCGTGATGGAGTTGGACGCATGGGTCTCCTGCATCGTCTACACGACGGCCACCCTCGCCTTCTATCTCCTGGGCGCGGCGATCCTCCACGCCAAGAAGCTGGATGTTACCAACGCCGACATGATTTCCGTCCTGTCGCACATGTATCAGGAGACGTTTGGCGCGTGGAGCCTCTGGCTGTTTCTGATTGGCGCGTTCGCCGTGCTTTACTCGACCATTTTTGTGGCCACCGCATCCAATGCCCGGCTGCTTGCCGACGCCCTGGAGGTTTTTCGGGTGAAGCGCCACGGCTCTCCCGCCGACCGCCAGCGGACCGTGCGCTGGCTGTGCGCGATCGTGCCGGCGATCTGGGGCGCGCTCTATCTCCTCTGGAAGGCGCCGCTCACCCTCGTGTTCATCGGCGCGGTGGCCCAGGGACTGATGATCCCGTTTCTCGCCCTCGGCGCGCTCTGGCTGCAATACCGGCAGTCCGACGCCGCCACACGCACCGGCCCCGTGAAGCGCATGGCCCTCTGGGTATCCGTCCTGGCCATGGTCGCGGTCGGCGCCTATCAGGTCGTGACCGAGGCGGCGCGGATGTTGCGGTAAGCGAAACCGTCGATCGCGGCGACCCGCGGCTCAAGCCGCGATAGCCTCCGTCCGTCGCAAGACTACGGCGCCTGCGCCCGCAGCACCGGGATGCCGATGAGCAGCAACGCGCCGAGGAAAATCAGCCCGAAGACGGCGCCGAGAAGCCAAAAATCGCGGCGCGGTAGAAATCCGCAGCCGAAATACACCGGTGCCGGCCCGGTTGCGTAGGGCGTGATCACGCCCATGAGGCCGAGCGAAAACGACAGGAGCAGGACGAAATCGCGCACCGGCATCCCCGGCACGGCGGCCCCCGTGGCCAGAATCACCGGTAGCACGGCCGTCGTATGCGCCGTGAGACTCGCGAACATGTAGTGAATGAGGAAAAACAAAGCGACCAGCGCCGCCATCACGACGACCGGGGTATGACCGGCGAGCAGCAGTGCGGCGTTTTTTCCGAACCAGCCAATGAACCCCACCTTGTTCAGGCCGTCGGCGAGCGCGACGAGCGTGGAAAACCACACGAGCACATTCCACACGGGTTTGCTCGAGGCGATGTCGTTCCAGGATACGACCCCGCAAATCAACATTCCGGAAATGCCCACCAGCGCCACCATGGTGGGATCGATCACCCGGCCGCCAAAAATCCACAGCCCCAGTGCCACCAGTACCAGCCCGGCCATCGTCAGCTCACGCGCGGTCACGCGGCCCATGGCCGCCAGTTCCTGGGCCGCCCACCGCGGCACCTCGGCACTCGCCCGGATTTCGGGCGGATAGATCTTGTAGATCAACCAGGGCAGCAGCAGCACCAGCGAACCGCCGATCGGCAGAAAGCCGAGGAACCAGCCGGTCCAGGTGATTTCGACGCCGGTGATCTTTTTCGCCAGTTCGATCGCAAGCAGGTTCGGCGCCAGCGCCGTCAGGAACATCGAACTGGTCACGCACGTCGTCGCAAACGCCACCCACATCAAATAGGCGCCGATTTTTCGGGCCGACTCGCCCGGCTGCGAACCGTAGAGCTCGGGAATATTGCGGATCACCGGAAAGATCGTGCCGGCGCTGCGGGCTGTGTTCGATGGCGTGAACGGCGCCAGCACAAGGTCGGTAAACGCAATCGCGTAGCCGAGTCCGAGTGTCCGCCCGCCCAGCCGCTTCACCAGCAGCAGCGCGATCCGACGGCCGAGGCCCGTTTGCTCGTAACCCATCGCGAACACGAACGCGGCGAAGGTCAGCCACACCGTGCTGTTGGCGAACCCCGCCAGCGCCCACCGCAGGGCCTCGGCCGGCAGCTTGAACGCCGGATCCGCGATCTGCGCCGGCGTGAACACAAGGCCCAGCACGCCGATCAACGTCACCGCCACCAGGCCGATGCCCGCGGCCGGAAACGGTTCCGTAATCAACGCCACGATCACGGCCACGAAAATCGCGAAATAATACCACGCGTGGGCGGAGAGCCCGGCGGGCACGGCGCACGCCGCGATCGCCGCTCCGGCCAGCAACGGAATTCCCGCCCGCCAGACGAGCGGCCGAAACGATTTTTCGCCGCCCGCCCCGCTCATGCGCCGAGATGTTTTACCACGGACTTGGTGATCTGCTGCGTGGTCAGCCGGCCGCCCATGTCCGGCGTCAAATTCCGCTCCGCCAGCGCCCGCTCCATCGCCCCGCGCACGGCCGCCGCCGCGGCCGCCTCACCGAGCCACTCGAGCATCATCGCCGCGCTCAGGATGGCGCCCGTGGGATTCGCGATGCCCTTCCCCGCGATGTCGGGCGCCGATCCGTGCACCGGTTCGAAGAGCGACGGGAAGCGCCGCTCCGGGTTCAGGTTCGCCGACGGGTTCAACCCAAGACTGCCCGTGATGCCGCCCGTCAGGTCACTGAGGATGTCGCCGAAAAGATTCGAGCCGACGATGACGTCGAACGTATGCGGCCGGCGCACGAGTTCCAAGGTGGACGCGTCGATGTGGAGTTTGTCCACCGCCACGTCGCCGAATTCCGGCGTCAGTTCGGCGAGCACCTTGTCCCACAGCACGTAGGCGTAGCGCTGCGCGTTCGACTTGGTGATCATCGTGAGCTTCCGCCGCCGCGTCCGCGCCAGCGCAAACGAGAAGCGCAGGATGCGCTCGACGCCGCGGCGCGTGTGCACGGCGGTCTGCACCGCGACCTCGTCCGGCGTGCCCGACGCCAGGGTGCCGCCGTTGTCGACGTACTCGCCTTCGGAATTTTCGCGCACGACCACGACATCGATCGGCTGCTCGCTGCGCAGCGGGCCCGGCACACCGGGAAAGGTCCGCGCCGGCCGCACGCATGCATAGAGATCAAAGGCCTGCCGCAAACGGATCAGTGGCGACAGCGTGACGTGATCCGGCAGGCGCGCTGGCCAGCCGATGGCACCGAGGAAAATCGCATCGAAGCCCCGCAGCGTGGTCAGAAAATCCTCCGGCGCCACCCGGCCATGCCGGTCGTAGTGGGCCATGCCCCAGTCGAAGCGCTCGTAGGCGAGATGATATCCGCCAACGGTGCGTTCGACGGCGTCGAGCACCGTGACGGTGGCATCAACCACGTCCGTTCCGATTCCGTCCCCGGGGTAAAGTGCAATGCGGTGGGTTTTCACGAGGGCAAATCTTGAGGTAATTGCCGCGGCGTTCGCCACAGAAATCCGGCGCGCCCGGCCCCGCCACCCGGAAAAAGCCCCACACGAGGAGGTTTCCCAGCATGCCGGGTCCGGGAAAACCCCCAATCCTCGTTGTAAACTATTGGATGACTAATAGGATCGGGCCGTTGGACAGGATAAAGCGGAGCAGAGCGGGCCGGCGCCAATCACCCCATTGGGGCTGCCCAGACTCGCGCGCCACCTACTGCGCCACCCACCCACCGTCGATGAGGATGTCCGTGCCGGTGATGAAACCCGCCGCGTCCGAGCACAGGAAAAGCGCGAGCTGGCCGATGTCCTCCGGCCGGCCCCATTTGCCGACGGGGATGCGAGAGATGAAAAACTGGTGGAGTTCCGGATTGTCGATCAGCGGCGCGTTCATCTCGGTCTTGAAGGGCCCGGGGCTGATCGTGTTCACCGTGATGCCGTCGCCGGCGAGTTCCAGGGACAGGGCCCGCGTGAGGCCGAACAGAGCCGATTTGGTGGCGGAATACGCGGTGCGGCCGGGGAGCGAGATCCAACCCATCATCGACGACATGTTGAGGACGCGCCCGAAGTCCCGGCCTTTCATATGCGGCACGAAGGAGCGGCACATGAGAAAAGTGCTCGTCAGATTGGTGTCGGTGACGTGGCGCCACTCCGCCAGCGTGTACTCGATGAGCGGCTTGCGGATGTTCGTACCGGCGTTGTTGATCAGAATGTCGACCTTGCCGAAGGCCGCGACGACCGCCCGCTCGAGCCGGAGTACGTCGTCCTCCACCGAGACGTCCGCCTGAAAGGACCGCGCCACGCCACCAGCCGCGGCGATTTCGCGCTCGGTTTCGCCCAATCGCTCGGGGTGACGGGCCACCAGCGCAACGCTGGCGCCCTCGGCGGCCAGGGCCAGCGCCATCGCCCGACCGAGGCCCTTGCTGGATCCTGAGATGACCGCCACTTTTCCGTTCAGTTTCTTGTCGCTCATGGTTGTGCTGGATGCGTCCGGCCGGAGCCGTGCGTCGGTTGATAAGATCAGGCCGAGGGAAAATGCTCGTGGCCGAAACCATATGGCGAGCCACGCCGGGCCGCGTCCACCCGAAACACGATTTGCAAACAGCCAGTGGTCCGCCGGCGCCCAATCGCCTCGTGTTATCCGGGATTGAAAGTCCACCGGCACTTCGCCACGGATCGTTCGCCCCATCCGCGGACGAACCCTGCCGGCGCCCGCCCGTCCCGCCGCACCGACGCCACCCCATCCATCGAATGAAAACACTGCTCCTGCTCGTTCTCACCGTGTGCTCCGGCACTGCGTTCGCCGCCGCACCGGTTGCCCCCCGGCTCCGGGCCGGAGCGGCGACCAGCAACATCACGCCCGAACTGGGCACGATCATCGTCGGGGGATTCGCGCCTTATCCGGCGGGGCACGTACACGACGAGTTGCACGCCCGCTGCCTCGTGCTGGACGACGGGAAGACGAAGCTCGCCCTCGTGGTTTGCGATCTGCTCGGCCTGCATCTCAGCCTCAGCATCGAGGCCCGGCGGCTGATCCAGGAAGCGACGGGAATTCCACCCGAGCACGTCATGATCTCGGCCACGCACACGCATTCCGCCGGCACGGCGCTCGGCCAGAGCCGCTACGTCTCCGACCAGCCGCTGGATGACAATCAGCGTTTCATCGCGCGGCGCATCGCCGACGGCGTCCGGCGCGCCGTGAACCTCCTCCGGCCGGCGGAGATTGCCTTCGGCACGGCCGATATTCCGGAGCACGTCAACAACCGGCGCTGGTTCATGCGCGAGGGCACAGTGCCGCTGAATCCCTTCGGCAAGATCGACAAGGTGAAGATGAATGCCCCCGCGGGCAGCTCCGACCTGACCGAACCCGCGGGGCCGACCGATCCCACGGTTTCGTTCATCGCTCTGCGCGAGCCCAACGGCCGGCCCATCTCCGTGTATGCCGCCTACTCGCTGCATTACGTGGGCGGCGTCGGCGCCCGCGATATCTCCGCCGACTACTACGGGGCGTTTTGCGAGGCGCTCAAACAGCTCCAAAAGCCCTCGGCGGACGAAGCCCCCTTCGTGGCCATCCTGGCCAACGGCACCAGTGGCGACATCAACAACACCGACTTCCGCCACCCGCGGCCCCGACAACCGCCCTACCATCGCATCCGGGAAGTGGCGACTGACGTGGCCGGGAAGGTGAACGCCGCCCTCGCCGGGGTGACGTGGAAGGACAGCGCGGAACTCGGCGCCCGGTTTCGTGAGCCGGGTATAAGCTGGCGCCCGATCAGCGGGGAATTGCTAGCGTGGGCGAAGGACATCGAGGCCAGGGCGCCGCGCCTGCCCAAGGGCGACATCCCGGTAGGAGCCAACTGGGCCACGACGCCGGACTGGGTTCAGCGGCTGAGTTATGCCGGACGCGTCCAGTTGCTCGCCAAGGCCGCCCAGCCGGCCAAGGTGCCGTTGCAGGTTTTGCGGATCGGAGACATCGGCATCGGAAGCTTCCCGTGCGAAACTTTCGCCGAGATCGGGCTGGAGTTTAAGCGGCGCAGTCCGCTGGCCCACTCCTTCATGGTCTCGTTGAATCACGGGTACATCGGCTACCTGCCCACGCCGCGGCACTTCGAGCTCGGCGGTTACGAGACGTGGCCGGGCACGAACTTCCTCGAACCCCAGGCCTCGGTGAAAATGCTCGATGCCCTGGTGGAGATGGCCGCCGAAGCGAAGGCGGGCGTCCGGTAGCCCGGCGTCAGACGACAGGCCCCGGCTCCGACACCACTTTTCCCGGGTGTCGTGGAACGCGCGAACGCAATCCGCTCAACCGGAACCCGTTTTCAGCGGCTTGAGGCCAGCCTCGATTTCTGCGCGACGCCCTTCCAGAAACGGCGGCAGCGCCAGGCGCTCGCCGAGCGTCGCCATCGGTTCGTCGGCGGCAAAGCCCGGCTCGTCCGTCGCGATCTCGAACAAAATTCCGTTCGGCTCGCGAAAGTACAGGCTGCGGAAGTAGAACCGGTCCACCGGTCCGCTCGAGCGCACACCGAGCTGATTCAGCCGTTCCGCCCAGGCATCGTACTCTGCTGCCGTGGTGCGAAACGCCACGTGGTGAACCGCCCCCGCGCCCTGGCGTCCCGGCGCCGCTCCGGGCTCGACCACTACATGCAGCTCTGCCGCGGGCCCGCCCGCGCCCATGGCGTAGACCTGCACGGCGACTGGCGTGTTTTCCCCACCGTCACCCGCGGCTGGCGGCACCGCATATTCGCGCACCCGGCGCATGCTCATGACCTTCGTGAGCACCTGATCCGTGGGGGCAAGGTTCGGCACACTCAGCATGATCGAACCCAGGCCCAGAATTTGGTGCTCCGCCGGCACCGGACTCTTGGCCCACGGGGACCCAACCCCGCCGGTCTCATCAACCACGAGGTTCAACCGTTGTCCCTCGAAGTCTTCGAAATCGATCACATCGCGTCCGTCGCGCACGCTGGGCGGTTCATGGGCAACGCCGAGTTCGGCGAAACGTTTTGCCCACCACGTCAGCGTGCCGGTGTCGCCCACGCGGAGGCCGGTTCGGACGATGCTATGCGTCCCGCGCCGCTCGCGGCCCACCGGCCAGTCGAAGAACGTAATGTCGCTGCCCGGCGTCGCGTCGCCATCGGCGTAGAAAAGATGGTAGGCCGACACGTCGTCCTGATTGACGGTTTTCTTCACCAGCCGCAGCCCGAGGATCCGCGTGTAGAAATCGTGATTGCGGGGCGCGTCCGCGGTCACCGCGGTGAGATGATGAAAACCGGCAAGTTGCATGCGCCTACCCTGCCCACGAAATGCATTTCGTCCAGTCGCCGGCTGCGGCTCCGCCTCGGGGCGCGTTGCCGCAGCCTGACTGGCCCACGAAACACACGGCCCTCCGGCCGCTTCACTCTTCCCCCGCCGCGTTTTTCCGCTTCATTGACGGACACCCCGACTCCCGTGACTGCCACGTCTTCCGCTTCCGTCCCGCCCGAACTTCCGAATTTTCATCCGATGTTCGAGGAGATCGCGCGGGAAAATTCCCCGCGCCTGTCGTTCCTCGATGCGCGGTGGCATTCACTCAACGCGTGGAAGCAAGCCGCCCGACCGGTCGTGCATGAGCATCTCGGCTACCGGCCCCAGGCGCTGCCGCTCCAAAGCGACCGCATGCAGCGGGAGGAACGTGATGGCTTCACGGTGGAGACCGTGGCGATTCACGCCACGCCCGCCTACTCGATTCCCGCGCGCGTGCTGGTTCCAACCGGCCGAACCGGCCGGCTGCCGGCGGTGGTCGCGCTGCATTGCCACAGCGGCTGCTACACGTGGGGCCACGAAAAGGTGCTTTCCCATCCGGGTGAACTCGCGTTTCTGACGGAGTTCCGCAACGGAACCTACGGCCGGCCGTGGGCCGAGGTGCTCGCACGCCGCGGCTACGTCGTGATCGCGATCGACGCGTTTTACTTCGGCGAGCGCCGGCTGCGTGTCGAAGACCTCAACCCCGAGACCGTGTTTGCGGAAGTGCGCGAGGCCTTCCAGACCACGCGCACCACCTCGACCGGCTCGCCGGCGTGGACCGCCGCCACGGACCGCGTGTGCGCCTTCTACGAACATCTCACCGCCAAGACGATTTTCGCGGCGGGCGCGACTTGGCCCGGCATGCACGTGTGGGACGATATGCGTTCCGTCGACTATCTCCTGAGTCGGACGGACGTGGACCCCAATCGCATCGGCTGCGTCGGCCTTTCGGGGGGCGGTTTCCGGGCGGCGATGCTCATCGCCGCCGACGAACGGATCAAAGCTTCGGCCGTGGTCGGCTGGATGACGGAGTTTGCCCACCAACTGCGCAATCACATCCAGCGCCACACCTGGATGGTCTACACCCCCGGCCTCTATCGCTCGCTCGACCTGCCGGACGCGGCTGGCCTGCACGCTCCCGGCGCGTTGCTGGTGCAGCAATGCCGTCGCGACACCCTTTACACCACCGCCGGCATGCAGGCCGCGGTCGACAAACTCGCGCGCATCTACGCCAAGGCCGGGCGGCCAGAGAAATTCCGCGGCACGTTCCACGATCTGCCCCACTCGTTCACGCCGGCAATGCAGGACGAGGCGTTCGACTGGCTGGATCGCTGGCTGTGAGCCGCGGTGCATCTTTTAAGACGCGGCGAGAACGCCGCATCGCCATGAAAGATCAGGGCAAACGCGTCGCCGCGCGACTCACGGCCTCGATGAATTGCTCGCGCCCGAACGGCTTCAGCAGCACCGCGTCGGCGCCGAGTCCCTTGGCCACGCGGAGGCAACCCTCGGCCGGCATGTTCTTTCCCCCGCCCGAGATCGCGAGGATGCGCGTCGTGGGCCGGAGGCGATTCACCGCGAAAATGGCGTCCATGCCATTTCCTCCCGGCATCACGATATCGGTGACGACCAGATCGAACGGACGCTCGCGCACAATCTCGACCACCTCGCGACCGTTGGCGGCACGGGTCACCACATGGCCGGCCTGCCCCAGCCACGTCACCACGAGGTCCTGAATCTCGGGCACATCCTCGGCGACCACGATCGCGAGCGGCCGGACCGGAGCGGCCGCGGTCGCCGGCTCCTTGAGAAAGGGATCATCCCAGCGCAAGGTTAGGGGTGAAAGGAGACATCCGACCTCGCCGAGTCTGGCGATCCTGCCACGCCGATTCAAGCGCAAGGTCCCCGTCCGTCGCCTCACTGCCTCGGCAGGGTCAGCGCCACGCGCTGCGTGCCGCGCAGCACGGTGACCTCGACGCTTTCGCCCACCCGCCGTCGTTGGAGGAGATTTCCAATCAATTCGCTCTCGCTGAGGCGACTGGTCAGTCCGTCGATCGCCACGATCACATCATCCTGGGCAAAGCCGGCCTTCTTGGCAGCAGCATGCCCGCCGAAACGCCGGGACCAGAAAGGGCGACGAGCCACGCACGGGACGGGATGCGCCGGTTTGAAAACGACCGGGCAATCGCGACCACGACACTCATGCAGCGGACTCCGCCACGGCACGTCCCGCCGTTCCTTCACTCCGGATCGGAGCCACGTGATGTCTTGAAAAAAGAGCCGGGCGCGAAACGCTAGGCGGCCATGAAACCGTTTGCCGTCGCCGGATTGCTCGTGGCCACCGTTGTTGCCGGGCTGCCCACCCCGGCTCCGGCCCAGCCGGCGAAAGACCCGCGCCCAAAACTGGTGATGCTGATCGCGGGGCAGTCCTACGAAACCGACCGCACGCTGCCCGCCTTTGCGGCGCGCTTCCTCGAAGCACAATTCCGAGTGGTGATCTGCGAGGGTGCGATGACCAATCCGGCCAATCGCTTCGAACGCAGCGAGGAAATCGCCGACGCCGATATTCTGGTCGTGAGCGTGTGGCGCCGGGCGCCGCCGAAAGAGCAGCTCAACCTGATCCGCCGACACGTGGAGTCGGGCAAGCCGGTCGTCGGCATCGCGACCTCCAGTCACGCTTTCACGCTGCGCCAGGGGGCTTCGCCCGCCAGTGGTTCCCAAGATTGGCCGGAATGGGGCCCGCGCGTCATCGGTGCGAACTACACGAGTCACCACCCGATCCGGTTCATCACCACCGTGACGGCGATGGATCCCGCCGATCCCCTGCTGGCCGGCGTCACCCTGCCCTTCACCTCGAAAATGGAGTTGAACCTGGTGCGCCCGCTCAGTCCCGGCGCGCACGCGTTCCTCACCGGCACCATCGAGGGTCAGGCGCCCGAGCCGGTGGCCTGGACGTTTCAACACTACGGCGGCGGCAAAACCTTTTTCACGCCGCTGGGGCATCCGGAGGATTTCACGAACCCGGCGTTCCAGCGGTTGCTCCTGAATGGAATTCGCTGGGCCGCCGGTTTGCCGGTGACCGCGGCCGATCCGCGGAAACGGTAGCCAGCCTGCAGGCGGCCCGGCCTCACCTTCAGCTTACGCCCGACCGGCCGTCGTCTCCCGCGCAATCGTCGCGAGATCTACGAGGGACGCCCGATCGCCGGCTTTCTCCACGAGATCGCAGATGAGATCGATGACCGTGAAACCGGGATCCCTATTGGCGAGCACGGCCGGATGGGAAAGGAAGTCCAGCGTCCCGCCCTCGCGGATCACGCGTTCAACACCCTGCCGCGTCGACTCGATAAAGTGCTCCAACTGCCAGCCGCTGCGAAATGCGGTCACGTCGCTGATCGGACTCATCGGGACCTCAATCAGCCCGGACGGATAGACGAAGGGACGAACCGTCGCTCCGATCTTCTGAATCTCTGCAATCGTCCCCGGTGTCGGCGGCGCTCCGCCCGCCGTCAACGGATGGGCGGGGTACAAGGTGCTCACCCACGTGAAACCCAGCTCAAGCAGCATCGCTTGCAAGTCCGGACGCTCGTTCAGACCCTGCCGCAACCCACCGGGAGCGCGAAACCCCGAAGGCCGGATGCCCAGCCGCGACTGAAAGGCATCGTTCGTCAGACGAATGTTGTCCCGCAGGATTTCGCCGACGGTCCGGCCCGCGACCAGCCAGGGCGCGCGCTCGAAACGGAACTGCGTCGCCGCCGACGTCTTGGCCAGCAGCGCGACGTGGTCGTAGCTGTGGTTGCCGACCGAGTGGCCGTTCCCGATCATTTCCTTCAACCAATCGATGTTCTCCTGTTCCAGCAAACGGCCGACCAGAAAACCGTGCACGACGCCCCCGCGCGCCCTCACCCGCCGGGCGGCTTCCACGGCATAGCGTTTCACCTGCTCCGTCAGGTTACCCTTCTCGTAGTTCCAATGCGTGTCGTCCCATTTCGGAAAATTCGCCACCATCTCAAAGTCGAAGGTGATCGCGATTCTGGCGCGGCGGCTGGCCGTCCCGGGAGAAGGTAGTGAAGCCATGGGTCGACGGATGAAGTCTATTTCGCCGCCGGCTTGTAGCGGATCCAGGAAATCTGTGTGACCAGCTGGTCGATCGATGCAAAAGCAATGTGCGCGCTGGTGGCAAACTTCGGAGTGGAGTGCGCCGGGAACGTGGCGAGCGTGGCGTCGCCCACGAGGAACACGTTGAAATCCTTGGAGAGGTTTTCGTAGCCCGCACACGTCCGGGCGTAACACATGTCGGTCGCGTAGCCCGTGAGGAGCACATGGCGGATGCCCTGCTTCTTCAGAAACTCGCGCAGGGCCGGATAGCCCTGTTCGTCGTGGATCACGACGTCGTCACGACCCATCTCGACATCGCTGGTGACGGGGATGGGCAGATCCCAGAAGCCGGCGTTGTTGAATTTTGGCCCCGCATCGAGGCCGCGGAATTGCTTGAAATAATCGACCACCGGCTTGTCCGACGAAAGCGTCAGCTCGCCGGGCAGCGGGCCGCCGCGATAGGTGAAGCCCTTCAATTTGGCAGTGAGCTCACGCCGGCCCTCGGCGCGTTCGGCGTCGGTCGGGTTGTGCGTCATCGTGCGGTAAAGTTTGAGATGAACCGGATCCTGCTTGGCACGCAGACTGAACAGGACGAGGCCCACCTTGCCACGGAGCGATTTGATGAACGGACTGACGACCTCGCGGGTGTGGCGCGCGGCGAGATGATTCTTCTCCGGCGTGCAAAAATCCGCGGCGCCGGCCGGCTCGGGCGTATCCCAGCCCTGGCCGTCGTCGATGCCCCACGGGTGCACCATGATGACCGCGGTGTCGGCGGCACGGAGGCGGTTGGGCATTTCGATGATCCCGCGCGCATTGTAGGAAAAGCGCCAGGCGCGGACCGAAAGTTCGCCGCCCGCGTCGTTCACGAGGATCGGCGCCTCGAATCGATGGGGCTCGTTGATTGGCTCCACCCACTCCGGCAGATCGGCAAGCAGCGGCTTCGGATGGGGAATCGGCGTCAGCCGGTTTTGGTAGACGCGCGATTCGGCCGCACCAGCCAGGCCAGCGACCAGCAAACCGGGGATGACGGCACAAAGAAGAGCACGGGATGGCAGGAAGTTCATGTTAGCGGGAACGGGGGCGAGTGGTGGGAATGTCGGATTGGAGATAGGCAAAAAGATCGCGCAGCTGCTGCGGATCCAAGGTGTTGAGGAGACCCTCGGGCATGAGCGAAACCCCGGAGTCCTCCATCGAAACGATCTTGTCGCGGGCGATCGTCGTGCGCTCGTTGCTAGCCGAACCAATGGTCACGCTGCCGGGACTCTCCTCGGCGAGGAATCCATTCACGGTTCGTCCGTCGCTCGTCTTGACCGCATAGTTGAGAAATTCCTTCCGAATCACCGCGCTGGGGTCGACGAGGCTCACCAGCATGAAATCCTGGTCCTGACGGTTCGCCGGGGTGAGATCGGGACCAATCTTGCCCCCTTCCCCGAAGAGCACGTGGCACGCCGCACACAGTTGTTGGAACACCTGATGGCCCCGGCTGGCAACACCCGGAGGTTTGTCGCGCATTTTGCTCAGGTCGTTGTTGAAGCGCCGGACGACGGCAAGTTTGTCCTCGGGCGTCGCATTGACCTTGCCCCAATTTTTGCGAACGAGGGCGTCGAGACGCTTGTCCTCGTATTGGGCGACCGGCCGCACCTCGGCCTGGGAAACCTCCGCCACCGGGATTTTTCCCGTGTCGACGTACTCCAACAGAGAGCGGCTGCCCTCGCGCCGGCTCAACAGGCCCGCGCGCACCTTGGCCCGCAGGGGCGCCCCCAGTTTCGGGTATTCGGCGAGCAGCGCCGTCGCGATTTCGGCCGAGTCGAACTGCTGCAGCCCTTCGAGGGCGGCCATTTTCACCGGCTCCGGCTCGCCACCCGAGAACCAACGCAGGAATTGCGGCGCATCCCCGAGGCGCGCGGGATTCGATAAAATTTTCACCATCGCCGCCCGTACGGCCGCGGGGTTGGCGGAGTCCGAGGCGAGGGCCAGGGCCCGGTTGCGCGCGGGTTCGTAACCCAGCCACGTGAGCAGCCGGATAATCGTCTCGTCCCGGGTTTCGTTCTGCCACCGCGCGGTCAGCTGCTGCACCAGCGCGGCCGGCAGTTCATCCAGCTTCGGCGCCTGGGTTGACGCAAACTTCTGCCGCAGCCCCTGCTCAAATGCCGTCACCAGGGCCGCTCCGTCGCCGCCCAGCGGATTCCCCGCCAGAAGCGCCGCCGCCGCCTGCAAGGTTGGACGAGTGCCTTCCGCGGCATAGCGCCGAACCAAGCGCGGCAGAATCGATTTCCGGGCCAGACTCGAACCCCAGACGGCCGGCGTGTTGAAAAGCTCCAGGCTGAGGTCGAGGGCGGCGACGGCATGGCGCTCCACCGACCACCAGGTCAACAACGGCACAAAGGGATCCGCGGTATCGCGATTCTGCAGAGCGATCTTTTGTGCGATCCGCAAGCCCGCGGCGGCAGACACCCGGGCCGCGGTCGACGCGAGCTGGCTGCGCACGTTCGGGTCGGTCTCTCTGCCCGCAAGATCCATCAGGGCGGCCTCGGACGCCGCCGCGACCGTTTCCTGATCGCCCAGAAAGCGGGCGGCCCAACGCCGGATACGAGGCGAAGCGTGATTCAACTGGGCGCGCAGGTAATCCTCGTCCGCGCCACCGCCGCCATACAGCGACCAGAAAGCCTCCAACGCGCCCTGGGCATCGCCGCCCGCGGCCACGAGTTCGCGCAACGGCGGATACGCCGTGGCGTCGCGTCGTTCAGTCAGGACGCGCCGCGCCTTGCGCGCGAACCAATCGTTTTGATGCGACAAAAGCTTCACCAACGCCGCGCTGGGCAGCGTGGCCAGCGAACGGCCTTCGCCGCCCACGACCTCGGCGAAGGCCTTCGCGGCCGACCGGGCCGCCGCGGCGCCCCATTGGATGCGATAGACCCGGCCGTTGCTGCGATCCCACTCCGCGTCGGGATCCGGATGCGACATCCGCTTGTCGGACCAGTCGGAGACGTAGACCGCACCGTCGGGCCCGGTGGTCATGTCGGACGGGGCAAACCAGGTATCGTTGGCGATCAGCAGGTCGCCGCCGTAGCTCGTCTTGAAGCTCGTGCCCCAGCTTTCCAGCGCGCTCCACTGCACATCGTGCCCGAGCAGATTGTTCGCCATGAACCGGCCGCGAAATTCGGGCGGGAAGGAATCACCCTGATAAATCGTGCCACCGGGCGTCACGTGGAATCCCTTGTAATTGCTGCCGGGCACCCGCTCGAAATAACCGAACGTGTAAGGATTGTGCAGTCCGCCATGCTTGCCCCACCCCTTGGCGTAGTAGCCACCCTGCACCATGTGAATCATCCGGTAGTTGACGACCGTGCCGGAAAACGGCGGCGCCGCATCGATGCTCCAATCCGGATGTCCACCCCCGCCGTTCGTACTGGCGAAAAAGTTTCCGTCCTTGTCGTAGTCCAGACCCCAATTGTTGCCGCCGCCTTCGGTGAACAACTCGAAGCGTTTGGTCACAGGATGATACCGCCAGACCGCCTGTTGAAACTCATAGCCGCGAACCTTGGCGGTGACGGTGCTGCCCTGATTACCGTAGAGCCAGCCGTCCGGCCCCCAGATCAGGGAATTGGCGAACGACTGGGAATCCTCGATGCCAAAACCGCTGAGCAATACCTCGGGGTCGCCGTCGGGAACGTCGTCACCGTTGCGATCCGGGTAATAAAGCAGGTAGGGCGCCTGCATGACAAACACGCCGCCGTAGCCGAACACGGCGCTCGTCGCCAGGTTGAGGCCATTGACAAAATCATGGGAGCTCTCCGCCAAGCCGTCGCCATCCTTGTCCTCCATGATTGTGACGCGGTCGGCGCCCCGCGGACCGTGGGGTGGCGGTTCGGGCACCTTGTCGTAAACCGTGCGGGAATACCGGTCCACCTTCACGCGCTTCAGCCCCGCGGGATTGGGATACTGGAGATACTGGACGACCCAGAGTCGTCCGCGATCGTCGAACTCGATACAGACCGGCTGCGCCATCAACGGCTCGCTGGCCACGAGCCGCACCTCGAAGCCGGGTGCCACGGTCATTTTCTTGACGGCCTCGGCGGGCGGGTTGCCCTGGGCATGGGCGGACTGGCCCCAGACCAAGGCGAAGGCGAGAGCAGCCCAACCCATGGACCGGCGCTGGAAATTTGCCGCACGCGCGGCAGCTGGAGAGCGAACGGAGATGATCATGGCGAGCGGGTCGATCGGTGCGAAACGGGATTATCGGGCGGCTGATTTGGTCAGCTTGGCGCGCAGGGCGATGGTATCGAGGTCGACCAAGGCTGCTCGTTTGCCGGCTTTTTTCACGAGGTCGCATACCAACTCGACCGCCTTGAACTGGGGATCGCTGGGATAGAGCACGGACGGATGCGAAAGGAGATCGAACACGCCGCCGGTTTCGATGGCCCACTCGACCCCGAGGCGAATGGCTTTCAGGAAACTGTCGAGCTTCCAACGGGCACTGCGAAAGGTGGCCACATCGCTGATGGGGCTCATCGGCACGTCGATCAACCCGGTGGGATACACAAAGGGCTGGGCATCCGCCTGGGCTTTCACGATGGAATCGAAGATCGCGGCGGTCGGCTCCGCGCCGGGTTCACCCATCGGCACCGACGGCGCTTTGCAGCTGACCCAGCTAAACCCGAGATCCAGCAACATTTGCTGGACGTCCGGCCGGCCATTCAAGCCGGGTCCGAAGCCACCCGGCGTGCGAAACCCCGCCGCGTCGATTCCGATCCGCGTCTTGAGCGCAACGTTGGTCCTCGCGATGTTTTCCCGGATCGCTTCGGCGGGAGTTTTTCCCGCGATCAACCACGGCGCGCGTTTGAATCGGAACTGCACATCCTCCGGTTTGGTCGCGAGGACATAGACGTGATCGTAGGTGTGATTGCCCACCGGATGACCTTCGCGAACAATCTCCTTCAGCCAGTCGACGTTTTCCTGTTCGAGGACCCGACCGACGCAAAAGAAATGGATCACGCCGCCGCGGGCTTTGACGCGCCGCGCCGCCTCGACGCTGTATTTCTTCGTCTCCTCGTTGAGCACGCCCTTCTCGTAGTCCCAATGCGTATCCTCCCAGACCGGGAAATTACGCGACATCTCCAGATCGAGCGTGATGGCGATCAACGCCTTGCTGGTATCGGCGGCGAGATCCCGTTTCCCTTCGGCCGCGTAGCCCCGTGAATTGAGCAACAGGCTGCCACCGGCAAGGGCGGAGGCGGCGAGGAAGTCGCGGCGGGAGAGCACCAGCGGTCCACGCGCGGCCGACGGGGAGGACGAATGGGAGGGGAGGACGGATTTCATGAGAAAGAAAAAGCTGACCTCGAGCGCGTCGCCGCGGAGGAGGTCTCGTTACCGAGGGCGAACCGGAAAGACGTCTAAAGATCTATCTGGATGGCACAGGAAAGTGCAACGGCGGGCTCGGCGCACGAAAGTGCGACGCGGGACTCAGCGCCCGGGCTCAGGCCAGTTGAGATGCCGGTGCAGGAATTTGTAGGTGCCGACGCCATGGATCTGGTGCGGACCGTTGAAGAACTCGATCGTCGCCCGCTCCGGGATTCCGAGTTTGGCGTAGAGGCGGCGGACCTTGGCAAATTCGGCCGCGACCCATTCGTCCCGGCCCACGCCGTCGTCGTGCCCGCGCTCGACCATGAACGGACGCGGCGCGATGAGCGCCGCCATTTCCGCGTGGTTGAACGTATGCCCGAGGTTGAATTCGAACACCTCGTAGACGTTGTGGAAGATCATGCTGTGGACATGTTCGTTGGTCACGTTCTTCAGGACCCACTCGTTGAAATCGCCCGAGGCGATCACGCAGGCGTACTGTTCCAACAGTGCCGGCACGCGCATCGCCGTGTTGCCACCATAGGACAGACCGTAGAATCCGATCCGCTTGGGATCGACGAAGTCCAGCGCCGAAAGCCACTTCAGCATTTGCGCATGCTGCACGGTCGTCACCGCGAAGAGGGTTTTCTTCATCGGGTGCGCCAGCCGTTGCAACTGGCGAAACTCATTGCCGCCGCGATAAAAGTTGTGCGGGGCGTAGGTGATGAAGCCCCGCTCGGCGAGCCGCGTCGCGAATCCCTGATAAATGCGGAAGGCGGGACTCGCCGGGTCGTCGGTGATGACATCCGCCGGCACACCTTCCAGTCCGTGCTGGCAGACGACCACGGGCCGTTTCTCACCGGGGCGCAGATCCTTCGGTACCAGCAGGGTGCCCCACGCGAACACGTCCGGCGTCACGTCGAGCAGCACCTCGTAAACGATGAACTTCGGCTTGTCGGCAATCTGCCGGGTGCGCGCGTTCGGCGGAATCGTGGGCATCGGGTAGCGGCCCACCAGATTGTCCCACATGGCATCGCGATATTTGGCGGCCGCCGCCGGCCATGTCGCCGCCGAGGTGGGCTTGGCCTCGGCCCAGTAGCGTTCGCGTACGCCGGAAGAAACACGCATCAAACTCTGCGTGAACGTGACCAACTCATCCAGTTGGCGGCGCTGGCGTTCAGTCACGGCGGTTTCGGCGGAGGGCCGAGTCACACTGTCGGCGGGAGCGACGGCGCGGTCAAACCGGGCGGTGTCGACCCCGAGATCGCGCAGGAACGTCTTCAAGGCGCGATCCGAACCGAAAGGGACCGGACTGCCCCGCTCACCCGCGATCAAGGTTACGGTCGGAGCGATTTTTCCCGGGCCGGAAAAAAAAGATCGCACGCGTTCCGACTCCCGTTGGACCCGCTCGAAGGGTGGCGTCGCGATACGACCGGGCGCCCCGGAGGCCCGGCGGGGAGCACGCACAGCGGGCGGGCCATCGATCGTCGGCACCGCACTGTGCTCGATCACCAGCGGACGGGGCGCGACGAGACTGGCCAGCTCCGCGTCGCCGAATTCCGTGAGGAGTCCGAAGATGTTGCGATAAATCGGTTCGTCAGCGATCCCCTGTCGCGAATCGAAATATCCGCTGACCAGCACCGCGTCGATCCGCGGATCGATCGCGCCGCTGTAAAGCGCGAGGAGGCCGCCTTCGCCGTAACCCGCCACGCCGACCGGCAGGCGTGGACCCGAAGCATTGCGTTGCGCAAACCAGTCCACCGCGGCGAGGACCTTCTGCACCTCGTAGCCGATGATGTGCCGCCCCATCTCGAAGGCCTGCCGGTAAATCCATTCGCGATGGGTTTCATTCGTCATCAGGATGTCCGGATTGCCGGAAAATTCATCGCTGCGATTGATCAACACCGGGACCAGCACCTGGCAGCCGGCGGCGGCAAGCCGGGCGGCAAAGCGCGATTCCCGCGGTACTCCGGGCGCGAGGCCCGCGATCATCTCGGGCGTTTGATCCGCCTCGGGCAGGGAGACCACCCGCGCGACCGGCAGCCCCTTGGGCTCGAGCAACAATCCCTCCGCCCAGACTCCCGCAAACACCGGCCACCGAACCGACCTCACGGTGTAGGCTGTCGTGTCGGCAACGACGTCGGACCGATCGACGGTCGCGATCAGTTCCGGAGCGCCGGATTTGATCCGGGCATCGACGATGCCGGTCATCGTGCGCAAGCGTTCCCGGTTAGGCTCGATGGATTTTTCATAGGCGGCGCGGGACGAGAAATCCCGGGCCCAACGCGCCGGCCGCGTCGGAATCGAGGCGTCGATCTGCGTCTGAAAGAAGCGCCGGAAACTCGCACGCATTTCCGTCGAGAAATCCCGCTCGCCCACGAGAGGCGAGGTGCCGGCGAGCGGCGGAGCATCCGCCGCCCGGGCGGAGAGAATCACCGACACCAATCCGACCCAAGCCACGACACGAACGGCACGCTGCCATCCCACGGACGCAAAGCGAAAAGCGGAGGAATTCATAGGGAGGAAATCGAAAAAAGACTGTCAACCCGCCGGCAGGCGGTCGGAAAAACAAATCGACCTAAGGCAAAACCCCACAGCGCACCGCCTCGCCCGAAGCCACCCGATGACGAGTCCAGACGCCGGGAGGGACTCGTCGAGCCTTCATCGGCGGAGGCGGGTTTCGGAGGCGCTCACACGGACGCCGGTTTGACCGGTTTCGCGCGCTGGGCCAGAGTGTCCAGGTCCACGATCGCCGCCCGGTCGCCCGCCCTCTGCACGAGATCGCAAACCAAGTCGAAGACCTTGAAGCCGGGATCGCTCGGATACATCACCGACGGGTGCGTCAGCAGGTCGAAGACCCCACCGTGCTCGATGGCCCACTCCACCCCCGCGCGCACGGTCTTGAGAAACGATTCGAGCTTCCAGCGACCGCCGCGGAAGGCGCCGACGTCGCTGATGAAACTCATCGGCACTTCCACCAAGCCGGTCGGGTAGATGTACGGCTGGGATTCCGACTGGGTCTTCACGACGGCGGCAATAAAGTCGGCCGTCGGCTCCTTGCCGGTCTCAACCTTCACGGTGCCGGGGGACTTGCCACTGACCCACTTAAAGCCGACATCGAGCAAAAGCTGCTGCACGTCGGGGCGGCCGTCCAAGCCGTTGGCAAATCCACCCGGAGTGCGAAAGCCCGCCGGCTCGATGCCGATGCGCGCCTTGAGCGCCGCGTTGGTGGCGAGGATGTTTTCGCGAATGACCTGGGCCGGAGTCTTGCCGGCGATCAGCCACGGGGCGCGCTTGAAACGGAACTGCAGGTCCTCCGGTTTGGTCGCGAGGATGTTGATGTGATCGTAGGTGTGGTTGCCCACGGGGTGTCCCATCTGGACGATTTCCTTGAGCCAATCGACGTTCTCCTGCTCGAGCACGCGACCGACACAGAAGTAGTGGATCAGCCCGCCCCGCGCCTTGACGCGGCGCGCCGCCTCGACGGCGTAGCGCTTGGTGTCGTCGTTCAAGACGCCCTTCTGGTAGTCCCAATGCGTGTCGTCCCAGGTCGGAAAATTGCGCGACATTTCGAGGTCGAGCGTGATGGAGATCAGCGCCTTTTTTGAACTGCCGGCGGGATTCTTCGCCCGCTCCGCGGCGGTGGCGCCCTGGGCGCCGAGCAACAAGCCACCGCCGGCCAGAGCCGACGTGGCGAGAAAATCACGGCGGGACAGGGTCCA
>SIBR01000057.1 GCA_009695065.1 Opitutus sp.
TCGTTGCGGACTGCTCGGTTAGCGTGCGGCTGCTCTCCACCCGTCCTCACGGACTCGCAGTTGCCACGCCGTCTCGGCAAAACGACCTAATTGGCCGGCTGAGACTTCCACTCATGGTTGTTGGTTTTCGGGATCGCCCCCACAAAAAGACACGAAAAGAGGCTGAAGCTGCGGCGAAAATCTCCCGAGCGCCTAAAAGCGCTACGCACGTTTGCGTCGGTGCCCGTGAGTCTTTGCGCCTTTTTGTGGCCAACCCCTCCGGCGCCTTTGGTTGCGGTGTCAACTGCCGCCGGATGCTTGCCGGCTGAACTTTTCCCTCGCCACCCTCCCCGCTTCCTTCGCCACACTTTCCTCATGCCCCTCGTCGACAAACCGCTTCCCGAACTCTACGAATACCGCGGCCGCAATCCCCGACCCGAAGACTTCGAGGCGTATTGGGCCGCCGCCCTGCGCGAGCTCGATGCCACGGATCCGCGCCCCGAACTACGGCCCAATCCAATTCTGTCCTCGCGCCAGGTCGAATGTTTTGACCTGTGGTTCACCGGCGTGGGCGGCGCCCGCATTTACTCCAAGTATCTTCGTCCGCGCAGCGCGCCTACGGCCGAAAAACATCCGGCCGTGCTGCAGTTCCACGGTTACTCGGGCCATTCCGGCGACTGGCTCGACAAATTCGGCTGGCCCGCGGAGGGCTTCTGCTACGCCGCGATGGACTGCCGCGGCCAGGGTGGCCGTTCGGAAGACAACGCGCAGATCAAAGGCCCCACGTTGCGGGGGCATATCGTGCGCGGACTCGACGATCCGGATCCCCGCAAGCTCGCGTTCCGCCAGATCTACCTGGACACCGTCCAACTCGCGCGGGTCGTGATGAATTTTTCCGAGGTCGACGCCGGCCGGGTCGGCTGCTTTGGCGGTTCCCAGGGCGGCGCGCTGACCCTGGTGTGCGCGGCGCTCGAACCCCGGATCCGGCGGGCAGCGCCCGTTTATCCCTTCCTCTGCGATTACCAGCGGGTGTGGGAGATGGATCTGGCCAAGGAGGTCTACGAGGAGATCCGGCTTTTTTTCCGGATGTTCGATCCCCGGCACGAGCGCGTGAAGGAGACCTTCACGCGGCTCGGCTACATCGACTGCCAGCATCTCGCGCCGCGCATCAAGGCCGAAGTCCTGATGTTCACCGGCCTGATGGACCAGGTCTGTCCGCCGAGCGCCCAGTTCGCCGCCTACAACAAGATCACCGCCACGAAGGATATCGTCCTCTACCCCGATTTCGCCCACGAGCCGCTACCGGGGCAAATCGATCGCACCTTCAATTTCATGCGCGGGCTTTGATCTTTGCCAACAGAAGGTGGGGCCGACTCTCTCCCTCGACCGGCTCGGGACCCTGAGTTCGTCGAACGGGCGAGCCGTCCGCGTTCCGCTACCCGACCCAAGAGATTTTCTGCATCCGCTTCGCCAATTCGACGTCCTTGGCGGTGACGCGGCCGCCGGCATCGTGCGTGTTGAGCCGCACGGCCACGCGATGGTAGACGTTGGTCCACTCCGGGTGATGGTTCAGCGCTTCGGCCTCGAATCCCACGCGAACCATGAAACTAAGCGCTTCGCGGAACGACCCAAACTGGAAGGTTTTCACGAGCGCGTTGCGCCGAAACTTCCAACCCGGCAGCGAGCGGCAAGCGGCTGAAATTTTCCCGGTCGGCAGGGGTTTGCTCATCACTCCACGCTGCGCCACAAACCAGCGGGGTCAAACCCACGCCGTGCGGCAGGATGCACTGATTCGGGCAAAAGCTGATTTGCACCCGAACGCCGCCGTGGCTAGGAAGGCGGCTTGTCAAGGGCGGTGCTGCCGCCCTAACTGCGATTGTCGCATGTCCACCCACGCGCCCAATGTTCCGCCCCACGTCGCCATCATCATGGATGGCAACGGACGCTGGGCGAAAAATCGGGGGTTGACCCGGATCGAGGGCCACCGCCGCGGCGTCGAGACGGTTCGTACCACCACCTATGCAGCGCGCGATCTTGGCGTGCGGATGCTGACGCTTTACGCTTTCTCGATCGAAAACTGGAAACGCCCGCAGGAGGAAGTCGAGGCCCTGATGGGTCTGCTGGAGTATTACCTGAAGAAGGAACTCCAGACCTTCGTGCGCGATCGCATCTGCCTGCGCACCATCGGGCGCACCGAGGAATTGCCGGCCGGCGTGCAGGAAGTGCTGCGCACAACCATTGAGGCCACCAAGCATTTAACCGACTACACCATCGTCCTGGCGCTGAACTACGGCTCCCGGACCGAGGTGGTCGATGCCGCGCGCGCCTACGCGGCCGCCGTCGCCGCGGGCAAGGAGAAGCTCAACGACGGTTCCTGGGCCACGTTCAGCCGCTATCTGCAAACCGCGGACATGCCGGACCCCGACCTCGTGATACGCACGTCCGGTGAAACGCGCATCAGCAATTTTCTACTCCTGCAGGCCGCCTATGCCGAATTTGTCTTCGCCCCGGTGCTGTGGCCCGATTTCACGAAGGCCGATCTCGCCGCAGCCATCGCGGAATACAACCGGCGCGAGCGTCGCTTCGGCCTGACGAGCGAACAATTGTCCGGCCCGGCCAGGGCAGTCGCGAAATGAGCACCCCACCATGCGCGACGGCGTCGACCGCGCCGACCCGATGTCCGGGCCGTTGAAGCGACATGGGTAAACGGATCTTCAGCACGATTTTGCTCTGGGCCATCGTGGGTTCAGCCGCGTGGTTCGGGCGCACCAACGGGGCGCTGCTGCTCATCGCCACCATCTCGGTGATGACCCTCGGCGAGTTTTATCGCATCATGCGGGCGTCGGGCTATGCGCCGTTCCACAAGCTTGGACTCTGCTTCGGCGGCATCATCACGATGGCCCCCTGGCTCGAGGCGCAGCTCCAGGTTCCCACCCATCTCCTCCTGCCCTTGGGCACCGTCCTGTTCGCGGTGCGTCTCCTCGGCGAACGCACGCCCGAAAATCGCGTCGAGTCTCTCGCCGCCACCCTCTTCGGCCTGGTCTACGTTTCGCTGATGCTGCAATATCTGGTGCGGATCGTGACTCCGCTGCCCGGCGACGGCCTCTCGTCCGGCACCCGCCTGCTCCTTTGCCTGTGGATCGTGGCCGTGGCCAAGTTCTGCGACGTGGGCGCGCTGCTGACTGGTCTCGCGATTGGACGGCACAAGATGTCCCCGGTCATCAGCCCGAAGAAGACGTGGGAGGGGGCCGTCGGCGGTGTGATCATTTCCATGGGTGTCGCGGCGCTTATCGCGTGGCTGGCCCGCGGCAAATTCCCGCCGCATATGACGCCCTTGATCGCCGCCCTGATGGCCATCCCCGTGGCCGTGCTGGGCATCGTGGCCGATTTGGTTGAATCCGTGCTCAAGCGCCGAGGAAACCTGAAGGACTCCGGCTCGGCCATTCCCGGCCTCGGCGGTTTCTTCGACATGAGCGACAGCCTGATTCTCGCCGCGCCGATGGGATATTTTCTGTTTCGGCTGCCGTGATCCGATCCAATCCCGCTTCTCCCGAAGCGGGCTGCAGGAGAGCGACTGCCTAAGGTAGCCCGCCTCGGGAGAGGTGGAACGGCCAACCCGACGCCGGGCCAGGGCCAATCGATTTTCGGTCGAACCGCTTGCCTGCCTCATGGGCATCGTGGTACTTGCTTAGTGCCGGTGAATAGTTAGGTTTCCGCCGTTCGAAGATTTCCGAATCGAGTCGAGAGACCGTTGGAGAATGCGAGCGCAGTCAGTGGCCAGCTTGGTAAACGACCGGGTCTAGGTCAGGACGATGGCAGCGAGCGTCAGACGAGTCAGTGGCAGCCCAGTGCTTCCTTGAGAGTCGGACAACGTGCCGCCCGCGCGGATTTCACGAGAAACCGCCGGGGTGATGCGAGTGACAGACGCCAGGAGTTAATCCTTCAACCATTAACCCAGGGTGCCCGCGCACCGAAGCCAGGAGATTCATGCACATGAAACTTTCGCGACTTCTTGCCAACCGCCAAACCCTCAATCGTCAGGCCTACCTGGCCAATCTCGCGTTTAGCTACTTCGCCCTGAGGCGAATCACGAACCGGGTTTCGGCCGCCCGGCTGCACGGCCGGGTCCGGCTGCAAGCCGCCGTCCCCGCCGAAGAAATTTACTGGCCGACGCTCCTCGCCCTGGCGGGCAACCAGTCCGTCATTGAGGAACACTTCAGCGACGAGGACATCCTGCACCTCACCGAGGCGATCGCGTTTGCCCGCGAGGGCGAGTTTACGGAAATTGAGTTCGAACTCAGCGAGCTCGAACAAAATTACGTCGCCCCGCTGCGACGCACGCTGGCCGGGGCTGGCATCAACCTGGATCTCGATGGACCGTTCGCGGCGGAGAGGTAGAAGGTCGCGTGCTCGCTTGTCACCCGCTGCGGGAGAAGCGGGACGGGATCGGATATCACCGACCATCCGTCCGATGCGCCCCGAACGACGGAAAATTCCCCGCGCGCCCTACACCGCAGGCGCGGCGGGCGCCGTGCCGCGCTTCTCGCGCCACGCATTCAAGCCCGCGCCCAGACTGGCCAGCCAATAGATGGGGTCCACCACGTAGTCCCAGAGATTACTTGTTTCGAGCGCGCCCAACGCCCACGCGAGGATGGCGGCCAGCAGCAAAATTCCGAACCGATTGCCCCGCGCAAAAAGAAAGACGGCCAACGCGGACACCGCACCGACTGCCACCAGCCCGTCCCAACCCCAGCGATAGAGATCGAGCGCGACGGGACTCAGGGTTTGCAGGCCAAGCGCACTTCCGGCCACGGCGCCAAAAATCCACGCGACCCGATGGTCGGCGCGCGAAAACATTATCCGGCCGCCCAGATGCCGCCAGAGCGCGAGGCCCGCGAGGCCGACCAGCGGCACACTCGGATTCGGCCAGATGCTCAGTCCCCAGCGCCAAAGGGACAGTCCGGCGAAAGGGACCAAAGCAACGGCCAGCACGGCCGCCCCAATTCCCCAGAGCATGGCCCGCGAACAGCGGCTTCCCCTCAACCGTGCCCCGACCCAGGCTAGGGCCAGCCAGAGCGTGGCGACGAATCCGATCCCATAATAGCACGAAGCGATGGCGCTGCTCATGGGGTCGTAGGGCTACCGGCCCCCAATTGTCCGTCCAACCACGCCAGGTTGAATTCGACGTGTTTGATTCGCTGGCGCTTCCACGTGTAGGCCAGGTGAATTCGGCCGCGGTCATCTTCGACGAGCGCCGGATAGGAAAATTCCTGGTTCGCCTCGTTTTCGATCACGGGTCCGGCGCGCCAGGTTCGGCCCGCGTCGGACGACACCGCCAGTCGCAGGTTCTCGCGGCCGCGCGCAGAGTCGTTGTAAACGAGCAGGAATCGCCCATCGCGCACGCGAATGGCCCCGACCGCCGCATCCGGGTTCGGCAATTCCCCCGGAACCGCCGGGGACCACGTCCAGCCGCGATCCTCGGAGAACGCGGAGTGCATTTTCCCGGCGACGCCGTGATCGCGCAGCGCCATGAAAACCCGGCCGTTGTCCAGTGGCACGAGCACCGGCTGAATCAAGTGCTGCGCCCCGGGCAGGCTGCGCACGCCATAGCTTGCCAGACTCCCGGCTGGCCCGGGCGTCAGCCACAGCAGCTGGGGAAACGTCCGCGCCATTTCGTGATAGATCGGCAACCCGATGCGACCGTCGGCGGCGAGCATGGGTTGGTTGCGGACGAGCGAGCTAAGATTGAAAAAAGGATTCAGCATCAGCCGTTGGCTCGGGCCCCAGGTGCGGCCGTCATCCCGCGACGTTTTGAAATTCAGCGCGCTGCCCGACCAGCCGCCCACGGTGACTGTGACGTAGATCATCCAGACGCCGCCTTTTCCGTCGGGAAAGACCACCGCGTTGCCGATCTTCCGAATCGCCCGGCCGAGTTCCTGTTGCGCGCTTTCCCGATCCACCACGCGCACCGGGACCGTCCAAGTCTCGCTGCCCACGGCAAGCCGCGCGGTGAACAAGGCCACATCGGCCGCCCCCTCGCGGGAACCACCGAACCAAATTGCCAGCAGATCGCCATCGGGCAGAACACAGACCGAACAACTGTGCGCTGAGGGCGTGTGCCCCACCGGTGTGATCCACGAAGAGGAAAAAACGGGAATACGATCGGGAGAAATATTCCGGGCCGCGGGCCACACCGAGCCGGCCACACTCGCCGGAGCATGGGACCGATCGGCGGCGGAGCGGAACAAGACGGTGGCGGCGACCCCCAGCGTGAGCGCAATCAGGAGAAGCCGATAACGCCCTCCGAGCGTTTCAGGTTCGGCGGCGATCGGAGCGGTCACGTGGGGTTCGGCCGGCGTCATCGATCTAATTCGAACCTTTGCCGGCCGCCGCCTTCTTGTTGTTGAAGAGCATGTACCTGGCCGTCTGGTAAAACGCGTTGGCCAGCGCATGCAGGTCCTCCCTAGGCGCGGGCAGTGGAGCGGGCGGCGGCACGCCAAAATCGGCCCACACCAGCTCCGGCCGACTGCCGTCATTTCCGTGCCGCGCGAAATACGGCAGCTTCACCGCGCCGACCCACTTGTTGTGCTGTTCGACGATGAACGCGACGTTGCTCCGACCGCCATCGATCGCCAACTGCTTCCGCAGATCGCGCCCGAGCGTCGTGTTGCGATAGGGCAGGTTCACGATGCCCGCCACCGTCGGCAGGATGTCGATCTGCGACGCAATGGCATGCACCCGCTGGGGCGGCAGGAATTTCGGGCCGTAGAAGAGCAACGGCACATGAAAGGACGTCAGGTCGTTTTCGGTCCACGCCGGGGGAAACATCGTGCCGGCGTTCCCGCCGATGCCGTGATCGCCCACGAACACGAAAATCGTGTTCTCGAAATACGGCGACGCCCGCGCTGCCTCGAAGAATTTCTTGAAGGAGTAGTCGGTGTAGCGAAACGCGTTGAACTCATCCAGCGACTCGAAACCGCCGCGCTTCAGGGCGTCGACCGGAACGTCCAGCTTCGTGAACTCCCCGAGATCCTCCTTGGGAATAGTGTAGGGCCGGTGATTGTCGGCCGTCTGGATCACGGCGAAAAACGGCTTGGCCTGCGCCCGCAGCACCTTGTTGGCCTCGAGAAACACGTTCTTGTCGCTGATGCCCCAGACATCGATTCGCGGCGCCTCGTAGCTGTCCTCCTCGTAGAGATGCAGGCCCTCGATGTTGTTCGTGAGCAGTCCGCGGATGTTCGCCCAGCTCGAGCTGCCGCCGATGAAGTAGAATTTTTCGTACCCGGCGAAATCGTTGATGATCGTGTGCTGATCCACGATGGCGGGATTGCGGCTGGCGGTCTCCACCGGCTCCACATCCGGAATGCCCGTGATCGTCGCCCAGACCCCCCGCGCCGTGCCGATGTGCGGGGTGAAGCAGTTGTCGAAAAACAATCCCTGCCGGGAGAGGTCGTTGAAGAACGGCGTCGGATCGAGCGGGTTGCCCCACATCGAGCTCTTGTAGGCGCTGAAGGATTCGCAAATCACCACGACGACATTCGGCCGGCCGGCGGGGCCCGCGGCCGACGGCGCGACGATGCGCGCAAACGCCAGCCGCTCCGCGTCGAGCGCCGTCACCCCGAGATACGCGGCCAGCCGCGGATAGACTTTCCGCACTTCGGCCGCGTCGAAGCCGGACGACCGGAAATCGAGCGAGCTGAGGAACGACTGCACCGGATTGAGCGAGAGATTGGCGAGGGCGTCGTTGCGCAGGTTGAACGCATCGCTCCAGCGCAGGGGATACTGGCCGGCCCGGCCCCAGATCCCCAGCAGGCAGCTGACCACGGCCGCGGTGAACCAGGCCACGCGCACCCGCTTGCGCGGGGAGACGCGGGCGGTCCCGACGCGCCGATGCAGCAACACGATCACCCCCATGCAGCCCGCCAGCCCCGCCAGCAGCCCGAGCGAAATCCACCCCGCGGGATACGACTGCCACACCATCCCGGCGGAGATTTTCGCGTCCCGGAGAAAACCCAGAACCGACGCGTTCAACCGCTGGTTCAGGTAGCGGTAGTGCAAAAAATCGCTCACATAGAAGACGAGCAGGAACGCGCTGAATCCACCGAGCAGCGCGAACCAAAATCGCCGGCCAAACGGGGCGGCAAAGGCGTCGAGAAATGAAAAACTGCCCAGGACCAGCAGCGGCAGCATCGCGCTGGCGACCACCCGCACGTCAAAGCGCAACCCCAGCCAGAAAGCGGGCTCCGCGTCGGCGAACGGCACGAGTTCGCGGCTGAAGGCGAGGTACGCGCCGAGCCGCAGCAGCGTCATGACCAGCACGAAGAAAAGTCCCAGCGAGACGATCCACCGAATCAAACGAGGTGCCTGCAGCATGTAGGTTTTAGAATCTTCGCCGACCACGGGAGAGTTTTTTACCTATGGCCCGCCCCGGAAGAACCGCAAGGTTCATCGGGCGCAGATTCGAATTCGAGCGTCCGGCCGTAGCCCGGTTCGAGAGAAGCGGGACTGGTTCGGTTCTCACCGCCAACCTGCCAGCACATCCCCTCGCCCGACGCGAAAAAAATCCCGCATTGCTCCACAGACAAAAACAAATAACTCGCCCTTATGTCCCCCACCCGCCTGCTGCGTTGGTTTTTTCTCGGTGCCCTCACCGCCATGTCCGCCCGCGCGGCCCAACCCCCGCGGCCCAACATCATCTTTGTCCTCTCCGACGATCAGGGCTACGGCGACATCTCCGCGCACGGCAACCCGATCCTCCGGACGCCAAATCTCGACCGACTGCACGACGAAAGCGTGCGCTTCACCGACTTTCACGTCAGCCCCACGTGTTCGCCGACCCGCAGCACCCTCTTCACGGGCCGGCACGAATTCAAGAACGGCATCACCCACACCATTTTCGAACGCGAGCGGCTCACGCTCAAGGGCACCACCCTCGCGCAGGTTCTCCAGCAGGCCGGCTACCAGACCGGCATTTTCGGCAAATGGCATCTCGGCGACGAACCGGAGTACCAACCGGGCCGCCGCGGCTTCGACGAGGTGTTCATCCACGGCGGCGGTGGCATCGGGCAGATTTACCCGGGCTCCTGCGGCGACGCGCCGGGCAACATGTATTCCGATCCCGTGATCCGACACAACGGCACGTTCGAAAAAACCAAGGGCTACTGCACCGACGTTTTCTTTGCCCAGGCGTCGAAATGGATTGACGCCGCCCGCGGCCGGCAGCCGTTCTTTGCCTACATCGCGCTCAACGCCCCGCACTCGCCGCTCCAGGTTCGCCCCGAGGACGAGGCCCGCTACACGGGCAAAGTGCCCGACGCCACCACCGCCAAATACTTCGGCATGGTCGCCAACCTCGACGACAACGTCGGCCGCCTCATGGCCCAGCTCCGCGCCTGGGGCATTGAACGCGACACGCTCGTCATTTTCATGAACGACAACGGCGGCACGGGCGGAGTACGGGTGTTCAACGCCGGGATGCGGGCGCAAAAGGGCACGCCGTGGCTCGGCGGTACGCGCGCGGCGTCGTTCTGGCATTGGCCGGCGCGCTTCCAGCCCGCGGACGTGACCGCGCTCGCGGCGGGCATCGATTTCTTTCCCACCATCGCCGAGCTCGCCGGCGGAAGGCTTGCCGGAGCCGTCGCCGAACAAGTCGAGGGCCGCAGCCTCGCGCCGCTGCTCACCAACCCCAAGGCGGCCTGGCCGGAGCGCACGCTCTTCACCCACGTCGGCCGCTGGCCGCGTTTCTCGGAACCCGACGCCGCCAAGTTCACCAACTGCGCCGTCCGCACGCCGCGCTGGCATCTCGTCTCGATCCAGGGCGGCGCGCGACCCGCGTGGGAGTTGTACGATGTCATCGCCGATCCTGGGGAAAGGACGGATGTGGCGGCGGGCCACACCGACGTCGTGGCCCGCCTGCGCACCGAATACGATGTCTGGTGGAAGTCCGCCCGGCCGCTGATGGTGAACGAGCAAGCGGTGGGTCCCCGGCTCAATCCGTTCAAGGAGGACTATTGGAAACAATTCGGCGGCGGGCCGACCGAGCAGGAACTCTACATCATGGAACCTCAGCACCGGGAAATTCCCACCGCCAAGGGGGCCAAGGCTTCGGGCGGATAGATGAGCGCGGGTTCACGCTGACGCCGGGGACTGACTTTCGCAGCCGGAACGGGGGGCGGGCGGCGCCACGGCTGCGATTAATCTGTTTTCAGACGAAAGCCCGGGCGGAAAGGGATGGAAGTCATCGGGGAAAACCCCGGCGAAAACCGTGCTTCCAGCCCCGGCGACCGGTCGGTGCTTGCTGCTTGACTATCGCTTACCTGATATATCAGGTGATAAGCTGTATCGCCGCGACACGACCGCCGATCTCCCGGACGATTGCCACCCGCCCACCTCTTCACCTTTCGACCACACCTGAGCAGTGCTTGGGAAGCCATGATGCCCCGGTCCCGACCCAAGCCCGGCTGCCTCCGCCCGAGCCTCACCTGATGCCCAACACCTCTTTCCAGTCGCGGCGCTCCGCCGATTCTCCGGTTTCGCTGTCGGAGCTGGCCTATGAAAAATTGATGGAGCAACTGCTTTCGAACAAGCTTTCGCCGGGCATGTTGGTGAATCGCCGGAAGTTTGCCCTAGACCTGAAAATGAGTGTGGCGCCGGTCCTGGAGGCGATTGTCCAACTGGAGGCCGAAGGATTCTTGCGGTCTGTCCCTCGGAAAGGCACTCTGGTCCGCAGCGTTGATTTCAAGCTGTTTCGCGGACAACTACTGATGCGGGAAGCGTTGGAATGCGAGGCAGCACGCTACTATTGTGGTGAACCAATCGCCAAGGCGACCCACCTTAAGAAGCTGGCAATGGATGCTGACGCGGGCGAACAAAAATCGTTCGTTGAACTCTGGAAAGCTGAATCAGCGTTTCACCTGGCTGTAATGGAGCTGATCAATTGCGCAGTCCTGGTTGAGGCGTACAAGAAGGTGATGCAGCGAAAGCTTTTTGTCTCCGTTAACCTGATGCTCGGCGGCGAAGCCTTCACCGGCGGCAACCACGTCACGTTGATTCGGGAACTGCGCAACCCTGATCCCGATCGGGCAGAAAAGCTGATTCGGGCGCATCTGCGGTTCAATAAGGACCGGCTATTTTCCGCTCCTTTCGTCTAAGTCGCCGGAGCACTTCGGAATTCTCCTTTTCAGGAAAAATTGAGAGGGCTGCACATTTTGCACTTGGCAAATCTCTGAAATATCACCTGACATGTAACATAGTTTAGCTTTCCACCCCATGCTTTCCCAACCACGCGTTCTCGCATGACCAATATTTGTAGACTCTTGCCGGTCCTGCCGCGGCGCTATGGCCGCCGCCTGTTCCTCGCCGTGTTGTTTCCTGCGATGTCCCTTTTTCTGCCGGCGCAGCCGATCGGCGGTGCCGGCGCGATCGCCGGCCGGGTGTTCAATCCCGTCGCCAAGGAATATGTGTTCAATGCGGAGGTTCGCCTCGAGGGCACCAACCGCGTGACCTTTACGGGCACCGACGGCTCCTACCGGCTGCCCAATGTCCCGGAGGGCCCGGCGCGGGTCACCGTGCATTACACCGGGTACGCCAATGCGACGGCCACGGTGGCCGTCGAGGCCGGCCGGCAGGCGTTGCAGAACTTCGATCTGGTGTCCACGGAGACGGACGAGCGCGGGCCGCTGAAGATGGACGCGTTCACGGTCGCGACGCAGCGCGAGGGCAACGCCCAGGCGATCATGGACCAGCGGGCGTCGCTCAAT
>SIBR01000026.1 GCA_009695065.1 Opitutus sp.
GATCCTGAAGTCATTTTATCAGCGACTGGTCGCCGCAGGTAAGCCCAAGAAACTCGCCCTCACCGCCGTCATGCGGAAACTCGTCGTCCTCCTCAACCACCTCCTAAAACATCCTGAATTTAAGCTCGCCTAAAAGACCGTTGCTGACCCGGTCGCTTGCCCCTCGCTACTTTTTCCCGGGGCTGCCCGGGAAAAACCCGAGTGCATCCGCGGCGCGGACCCACGACGCTTCGCTGCCGAAGCCACCGGGCTTGATCGCCAGCAGCCACGCCCCGCTCGCGTTGCTCGCCGACGCCAGCACGAGACCCGGCTCGATGTCCTCGAGCGCGCGCAGCGAATCGATCCCAAAGGCATCACACAGCGCCCGCGCCGTCTCTCCGCCGGTCGCCATGATTCGACGAACTCCGGCATAGGTCACCACCGTCCGCGCCGCCTCCACCATCGCCGCCAGCGCCGCCTGGCTGTCGGACGCCACGTCGCCATTCTCCCGCGGGGCAATGTGGATCGCCGCCCCGCCGTGGCTCCGAATCGCGCGCACCGCTGACGTCGCGGCGACGCCGGGATTGCTCGGCCTCACTTCGATCACCGGCAGCGCGCGCTCCCGGCCGAGGCAGGCCGCCTGCGCGCGATTCACCGGATGCGCGCTGCCGCACACCAACAATACCGGCCCCGGCGGGAGCGCCGGCCGCGTCTCTTTTGCACCGACGGCAGTCCGGGCTCGACCGAGCCGAGGCGCAAGCGCGCGCGCCAACGCACCGGAGCCCACGGCCACCCACGGGTCGCCGACCGCCTCGCGCGCGGCGATGCCTTTCTCCAAATCCCCGTCATTCGCCACATCGAGCACGATGATCCGACCTTTCGCCGCCGCCGGCACGACCCCGAGAATTGAACTCTCCTTCACCGGATTCGCCGGATCGCGCCCGAAGTCCGTCTCCGCCACCGGCACGCCCTGCACCAGGAGCACGCCGTTTCGCACCATCCGGCCCGCATGCGGATTGGCCGGCGTGAAGAGAATCGTTGTAGCCGGTAACTCCGCGGCCAGCGCCGCCAGTTCCGCCGCCACCGGGCCGCGCATGGTGGAGTCGATTTTTTTATACAGCAGGCGCCCGCCCCTGGCACGACCATGGGCCAGTGCCCGCCGCACCGCGGCGGCCGCGACCTCGGGCGGCGCGTTACGCGTTTCCGTCGTGAAACCCACCACATCGTCGGGCCCGCACGCGTTCCAGCCTTCGAGCGACCAGGTAACGACCGCGGGAAACCCCGCCTGGCGAAACGCCGCTGCGACCTCGAGGGCGCCGCTTAGATCGTCCGCGAGAAAATAGTCGTTCATGGTTTTTCGCCCGGCGAAAAACCTAGGTTTTCGCGGCGCGAAAACCCGTCATCACCGCCGCCAGCTTCAGCGCCTGCACGAGGCTGCGCGGATCGCCCGTGCCCCTGCCCGCATTGGCGAAGTCCGTGCCGTGCTCCACGGAGGTCCGGATGATCGGCAGGCCGAGCGTCACATTCACCCCCTGCCAGATCCCGAGCATCTTGGCGGCGACATGGCCCTGGTCGTGATACATCGCGATCGCGCAGTCGAACTCGCCCTGCAGCGTACGGAAAAAGACCGTGTCACCCGCGAAGGGCCCGCTGACGTGATAGCCCTGCCGGTTCGCCTCGGCGACCGTCGGCGTGATGACCTTGATCTCTTCGTCGCCAAAAAGCCCGCCCTCACCCGCATGGGGATTCAGCCCGGCGATCGCGATATGCGGCTTCGGGATGCCCAGCCGGCGCACGCCGTCGTGGGCCAGTTTCACAACCTGGAGGATTCGCTCCGGCTTCACGCGGGCGATCGCCTCGCTCAGCGCGACGTGCGTGCTGACATGGCAGATGCGCAGCTTCCCCGCGACCAGCATCATGGTGACCTTCGGTTTGCCGCACAACTCGGCGAGCAGTTCCGTGTGCCCGTCGTATTTGTAGCCGGCCTCGTGCAGCGCCGCCTTGTTAATGGCGGACGTCACGACGGCCTGCGTTTCCCCGGCGAGCGTGAGTTCGACGGCACGCTTGATCGCCTCGTAGGCCGCGCGACCGGTGACCGCGCTGACCTGGCCCCGGACCAGCTCGGACACCTGGAGATTCGCGAGGTCGATGACATCGATGACCGCGGGGGCGTCGCCCGCCTCCGCCGCCCGCGTGATGATCCGCACTGTCGAGGGCACCCGCGTGATCGCCAGCGCCGCGCGGACGACCCCGGCATCGCCGATCACAATGGGGCGGCACACGCTTCGCACCTCGGGATCGGCGAAGGCCTTCGTGATCAATTCGGGTCCGCTGCCGGCGGCATCGCCAAGCGTGACGGCAAGGATGGGTTTGGGGGCGGAAGGCATCGCTTGAGATTGCTAAGATTGGATGTAGCCCGCCTCGGGAGAGGCGGGAGTCCCTGCGCTCCCGCGCAGGGCTACGATAACCAACTCCTCTGTCTGTTCGGAGAAATACACGTTGTTCGGCGAGAAGGACATTTTTCGCCCTCAATACGCCGCGCGGAAAATCGCCAGCGCGTCGGCCTCCGTGACCTCGCGCGGATTGTTCTTCAGCAGCCGCTGAATCTTGCTCGCCGCGTTCGCGCACTTCGGCAGGTCGGCCTCGGGGATGTTCACGTCGCGCAGCCGTTGCGGGACGCCACAGGCCAGCGACAGCGCGGTCAGTTTGGCGAGGCCCGCTTCCGCCGTCGCCAGCGGCGTGCCGGCTGGCTTGACGCCGAGGGCGACCGCGATGTCGGCATAGCGTTCGGGCATCGCCGGCAGGTTGAACCGAAACACATGCGGCATGAGGAGCGAGTTCGCCACGCCATGCGCCACCCGGTACTCGCCGCCCAGCGGAGCCGACAGCGCATGCACCGCGGCGGTGTTGACGGGCCCGAGGCAAAGGCCGCCATAAACCGCGCCGAGCATCACATCGGCCCGCGCGGCACGGTCCGCTCCGTTCGTCACCGCCGGCTCGATGCTCCGGCTGATCCGCCGGATGCCCTCGAGCGCGTAAATATCCACGGCCGGATGCGCGGCCTTGTTGGCGTAGCCCTCCATGCAGTGCACGAGCGCATCGAGGCCGGTCGAGGCGGTGACGCTGGGCGGGGCGGTCACGGTGAGATCGGGATCGCAAATCGCGACGTCCGCCACGAGGAAGGGACTGACGACGCCCTTCTTCAGACTCTCGTCGATCAAGACGGCATTGGGCGAAACCTCGGCCCCGCTGCCCGCCGTGGTCGGGATGCAGGCCAGCCACAGGCTCCGGCCACTCAGGTTGTTGAGGCCAAACACATCGCACGGCTGCTGCTTTCCGTCGTAGAGGGCTGCGACCAATTTCGCCGTGTCCACCGGGCTGCCGCCGCCCAAGCCGACGATGCCATCGGGTTGGAATGCGCGGGCCAGCGCGACCACCTCTTCAAAGAGCGCCGTCTCCGGCTCGCGATTAACGCGATTGCATACCTCGACGACGAGCCCGGCCGAGCGCCACGCATCGACGAGCCCGGCGGTGGCCTTGGCCACATGCGGGCCGGTGACGACAAAGAGCCGCTTGCGGCCGGCGAGCGCAAATTCCTCCACGCAACGCTGGGCGCAGCCCGAGCCAAAGATCAGCCGCTTCGGTTGTTGGAGGATGACGGTGTTCATGCGTGGGAAACCGCATACGAATACGACAACCCGGCCGACTCCAGAAAATAGGTGAGCCTGAACCGCCCGGCCCCGATCTTTCAATCCGGTTGGCCGCAAAAAAGCGCAAGAGGCGCAAAAACAAACCAAAGCGTCGACCGCTTTGAGCGGTTATTTGAGGCAAGATGGTTGGTAAAGTCCTGCTCCCTCCCTGCCCCTGCCTTTTCTTGCGCCTATTGCACTGCTGTCCTGCAGAATCCTCCCGAGCCGCGAGGAACTTCATGGCCGCCACGGTCGCCAATCGGCACGAGAACAGGCCCCGGATCTTCACAGGAGAACCAACCGAGGCCAGGCGGAGGGATTGATCTCGGATCGTTCTCGGGTTGCCCTCCTGTGCAAAAAAGTCTGGTGGCTTGGGTTTGGCTTGCCCGCCTGAGGCGGGTTGCGGCTCCGCCGCGCCAGGCTTTTTTGCGGCTAATGCCTCGGCCGCTTGAGCCCTCCGATCGCGTGCGCAATTGACTCAGGCTCGCGCCAACTCGTTCATGACACACCGCACGCATCCGATTTGTCTCGGACGCGGCACCCCTACCCCTCGATGCGTCCGATCAAGAATCTCCGCTGGTGGATCGCCGGCCTCCTCGCGATCGCCACCGCGCTCAACTACCTCGACCGGCAGAGCTTTCCCGTGGTGGTCGGCGAAGTGACGAAGGAGATTCCGATCTCAAACGAGCAGTACGGCCATCTCACGTCCCTTTTTCTCCTCGCCTACGCCATCATGTACGCCGGCGGTGGGCGCATCATGGACTGGCTCGGGGCACGCACGGGTTACGCGGTGATGATCATCTGGTGGTCGGCGGCGAATTTCCTCACGGGCACGGCGGCGTCGGTTCTGGGCCTGGGGGTCTTTCGCTTTCTGCTCGGCATGGGCGAGGGCGGCGGATTTCCGGGCTCCGGCAAGGTGGTCGCGGAATGGTTTCCGGCCAAGGAACGGGCGATGGCCTTCGGGCTTTTCAACACCGGCTCGAGCGTCGGGGCCGTCACCGCCCCCATCATCATTCCCCTGATCGTCAGCACGCTCGGCTGGCGCTGGGTGTTCTTCATCACCGGATCGGTCGGGTTTATTTGGGCGGCGTGTTGGATTCGTTTCTACCAGCCGCCGGCCACCAACCCGTATCTATCGCCCGAAGAGCGACCGCTCCTGCCTGATTCCGGTTCGGGCACCCCAGGTGCCACGGGCTCGGGTCAGACCACGCAGTTCTCGTGGTTCAAGCTCTTCACGTACCGGCAGGTGCTGGCGTTGATGCTGGCGAAGTTTCTCACCGACGCGGCGTGGTATTTCTTCATTTTCTGGCTGCCCAAGTACCTCGGCGACGTGCGGCATCTGAACATCAAGGAAATCGGCTATTTCGCGTGGATTCCCTACGCGTTTGCCGGGGCCGGCAGCCTGAGCGGCGGCTGGTTGAACGGCTGGCTGCTCCGGCGCAATTTCTCCCTCAACGCGGCGCGCAAGATCGCGCTGGGGATCAGCGCCGCGCTGTTGCCCGCCTCGATCTTCATTGTCGCCGCGCCGCTCAACGTCGCGATCGTCTTCTTCAGCATGGCGATGTTCGCCCATCAATTCTGGTCGGCGAACGTGCAGACGCTCCCCGCGGACCTTTTCCCCGCGCGGGTCGTCGGGTCGGTCGAAGGGCTCCTGGGTTCCGCTGGCGCCTTCGGCGGCATCCTCTTCGGGCTCATCGGCGGCCAGATCGTCGAGAGCCAGGGCTACGGCCCGATGTTCCTCATTGCCGGCGTACTGCACCCGCTGGCGTTCCTGATCATCGCCGCGGCTGTGCGCAAGATCGGCCCGATTGAGGCTCGGACGGCCTAGCCTCATCGAGCGCGACTCCCGTGCTGGACAACCCCGCAACCCACCCGCCCCACCCCTGCGCCGGGCAGGCCAGCGCCCAGGGGACGCCTGACGGTGGGTTGATTGGGGTTGGCCACCCATTGAGCCGAACTCAATTCAGGGGCCTTCCATTTTCGGCGCGACCTCGGGCCCTTTTCTATTCAAGAGTTTTCTCCGATGACTTTCGCCGAAATCGCCGCCGCCCTGCCCAAGACCGCCGTCACCGCGATCGACCACGTGCCCTTCCCGCGCATCGCCTCGGGCAAAGTGCGCGAAATTTTCGATCTCGGCGACGCGCTGCTCCTCACCGCCACCGACCGACTGTCGGCCTTCGACGTCATCCTGCCCGACGGCATTCCGGGCAAGGGCGCGATCCTCACGCAGATGAGCAACTGGTGGTTCGCCCAGACCGCCGGCGTGATTCAAAATCACCTGTTCCCGGATCAACCGGGCGAATTCCAGCGCCGGGGAATCTCCAGCCAAGACCTGCAGTTGCGCAGCATGGTCGTCCGCAAACTCAAAACCGTGCCGATCGAGTGCGTCGTCCGCGGCTACCTGGTCGGCAGCGGCTGGAGTTCTTATCAGAAAACCGGCGAGGTCTGCGGCCTCAAGCTGCCCGCCGGACTGCGCCAGGCCGATCGGCTGCCGGAGTCAATCTTCACGCCAACGACCAAGGCGCCGAAAGGACAGCACGACGAGCCGATCAATGATGCGCAGGGCATCGCCACCGTCGGGGCCGAACTCTACCATCAGGTGAAAACCGCGAGCCTGGCCCTATACCGCTTTGGGCACGATCGCGCGAAAAAGACCGGCATGATTCTCGCCGACACCAAGTTCGAGTTCGGCACCGACCCCCAGGGCAACCTTTTCCTCATCGACGAGGTGCTGACTCCGGACTCGTCGCGCTACTGGCCGGCCGAGAGCTACGCGCCCAACCAGTCGCCGCCGAGCTACGACAAGCAGTTCGTCCGCGATCACCTGCTGGCGATCAAGTGGGACCAAAAACCACCCGCGCCACGACTGCCGGCCGAGGTCATTTCGCGGACCCAGGAAAAATATCTGACGGCGTTGAAGAATTTGATCGGGTGAGCGGCTGCGGGCGGGCGGGCCATCGCGGATCCTCTGCGCCCGAAGTTCGTGGCAAAATTCAAACGCAATAATCATTCGCCACAACGCCAGCGTGCGTCGGCCTATGGGCCCGCGGGAGATCTTCGCCGGAGCCCCAATAATTTTTGGCCTCTTTGCGGCCATCACCTATTTGTGTTTGGCAACGGCGTTGGTCGTTCCGCCTTCAGGCGGAATCCGGGCGCCCAATCCTTCCGCCTGAAGGCGGGACTTCCAACGATTCAATTGTTTCACTCAGATCGAATACTTCGCCTTCACATCGTCGGGCAGCTTCGTGGCGCGGCCCGTCGCCAACGTCACGAGCGTATAATCGCAGTGCCCATCACACACGCGCTTCGCGGTCGGGACCTTGTCGATTTCAAAGGCCACGCGGCAACCGTCGTCGGCGAATCGCTCAATCCAAGTGCGAACGATCATGCGGTCACCCAGGCCCAGCGGCCGCCTAAAGTGGATCGAGGCCGCAGCCATAAACCAACCCAGCCCGCGTTTGGCAAATTCCGGCATCGGCATCAGGTAGTGGCGCTCCATCTGCTCGAACCGGGCCGCCAGCACGTAGTCGAGATAGCGCGTGCTGTGGACATGCTGATAGAGGTCGATGTCGTCGGGCTGGACCGAAAGTTCGGACTCGAACTTTGAGTAGACGTTCATGCCGCTCCATCGCCGCAAAAATCCGCGATGGGCGCAAAGCAAACCGGGGTGCTGATTCGGTGCCGGTCCCCTGCCCCAGCCCTACTCGAAAAACCGATCGAGCCGCCGACGATCGCGCTTGGTCGGCCGGCCGCTGCCTTTTTCCCGCTCGAGGAATTGCTGGACACTCCGTTCCCGCGCCTTCGCCAGTTCCTCGGGTGGCGTGAGATCCGCGCAGAACTCCGGCACCAGTTTCGCCCCCACCCGCGAGCGCGGCACGGCCACCACGCGAAGCGTACGCTGCAGCAAACCCAACCGTACGACCACCCTCTCGCCGGCGTGGACGTCGCGGCCCGGTTTGGCCGGGAGTTCATTGACGGTCACGCTGCCAGCGCGACACGCATCCGTGGCCAGGCTCCGGCTTCGAAAGATCCGCACCGCCCACAACCATTTGTCGAGGCGGGCGGCGGAGTTGAGGGTGGGTTCAGGCAACGGGGAAGCCTGCGGCCGAATCCGGCCGCAGGCAGTTGAGGGTTTAAAGTTGAGAATTGAGAGTTCGAACGAGAAAGCCGGAAGGCAAGACCCCGTGCAATATGTCGAAATGCGGATCGATCCTGATCTCAGCTCTCAACCCTCAACTCTCAACGGCGGCGCCTACGCGCCGCCCTCACCCTTTCCGTTCGCGCGGGAACTCGTCGCGAAACCAGCTGTTGAGCAGCGCCTTTTCGTAGCGGAGCGAATCGCTCCGGTCGAGGAAGGCGGAAGTCAACATGAACGCGTGGTCGGTGAGCTCCCGCTTGCCCTGCTTGAACACGTTGCCCTCGGCGTCCGTCAGGCGGAACGAGAGCACGAGCCGCGGCGGGTAGATCTCCTTGACGATACGCACGTCGTCCATCCGGGCGCTTCGTCCCGGCGGAAAATCGCCAGCCAAGTCGATGTCCAGGAAGGTCACGGCCAGCTTTTGACCGGCGGGGACATACAGGGCGGCTTGGCTGGCGACGTAATCGCGGAACTGATCGAGGTAGCCATTGCGGTCGCCGTCGGAGTTCGCGCTGCTCCGGATGTCCGTGAATTTTTCGGGCTCGAAAAAGTTCACTTCCCCGGACGCAGACGTCGGAGTCGGGGCCGCCCGCAACGCGGTCCCGGCGGCCAGAAGTGCAATCATGGTGAAGAGAAGCTGATGAGTTTTCATGGTAATAAGTTTACTGGGTTGCCCCCTTAGCCGTAACAATTCAGTCGGAGGGCGTTTTCTCTCCGAAAACGAAGGCGCTGAAAGGTGGACGGCGACCTCCGGGCGCCGTCTCCGAAGGTACGCTCGAAGAACGCGCCCGGAGGTCGCGTTCCACCCCAATCCAACTGCATCGTTACTGCTTAGATGAAGCGCCGTGGCACAAGTTCCCTTCCCAAACATTAAAGTTTTGAAAGGATCGGGGGCGGACGGACCAGGGCCCCTCGCCGATACCAGCGTCGCCCATGAGATGGACCTTGTGCGGCAGGGCCGCCGCTCCGAGGCGTCCGCCCGTGCGTTTCGCAACCGTTTACCGATTTTTCAGGGAGCAACGCGGACGTCTCGGAGCGACGTCCCTACCGGGCACGAAGACGTCTTACTCTGCCAGCGGGCCGCCGCCGCGATCGTCACCACGACAAATTTGCTCGTGGGCGTATTGCTCTTCGCCGCCACGCTGTCGATCGGCACCAGGACGTTGGTCTCCGGAAAATACGTGGCCACGCAGCCCCGGGGAATACGATAGGGCGCCACCATGAAGGCCCGCGCCAGGCGTTCCACCCCGCCAAAGCGGTTGGTCAGGTCCACAAACTGGCCCTGCTGCAGACCCGCCGCGCGAATGTCCTCCGCGTGCATGAACACCACGCGGCGGCCGTTGAAGATGCCGCGGTAGCGATCATCGAGCCCATAAATCGTGGTGTTGAACTGATCATGAGTCCGGATCGTCATCATCACGAACTCGCCGGGCGCAAATTTCCGCTGCGGAATCGGCGCGACGGTGAAATTGGCGCGGCCGTTCGGCGTACGCCATTCGCGGCGGTCGCGGGGCGCGTTCGGCAGATAGAAGGGACCCGAACGGGCCCGGCGGTTGTAGTCTTCGAAACCAGGCACGACGCGTTCGATGCGATCGCGAATGAGGTCGTAATGGCCCTCGAACTCGCCCCAGGGAATTTGGCTGGCGATACTACGCCGGTCTCGCGGCGATGGGACCGCCACCACGGCAAAAACCGCCCGCGCCAGGCGGCAGACAATCGCGGGCTCGCTGAGTAATTGGGGCGACGCGGGCGCGAGTTTGCCCCGGGAGGAATTGATGATGCCCATCGAGTCCTCGGTGGTGACGAATTGTTCGCCGCCGGCCTGCTGGTCACGCTCACTGCGGCCCAGACAGGGCAGGATCAGGGCGGTGCGACCCGTCACCAGGTGCGAACGATTGAGTTTGGTTGCGACGTGGGCCGTCAAGGTGCAGCGGCGCAGGGCCGCGGCGGTGAATTCCGTGTCCGGGGTGGCCGACAGGAAATTTCCCCCCAGGGCGACGAAGACCCTGACGCGCCCGCCGTGCATCGCCCGAATCGCGTCCACCGTGTCGAGCCCGGCGGCGCGCGGCGCCTTCATCCCAAATTCCGCGTCGAGCCGATCCAGCCACCAGTCCGGCATCTTTTCGAAGATGCCCATCGTGCGATCGCCCTGCACATTGGAGTGGCCACGCACGGGGCAGGGACCGGCGCCGGGCCGGCCGATGTTGCCGCGCACCAACAGAAAGTTGACGATCTGCTGAATCGTCTCGACCGCATTGGGCTGCTGGGTGAGCCCCATGGCCCAGCAGCAAATCGTCGCGCGGGAGCGCATCGCGAGGGCGGCCGCGGCGGCGATCTCGTTTCGAGACACGCCGCTTTCCGTCACGATCGTGGCCCAATCGGTCGCGCGCAAATCCGCCGCCAGCGCCTCGAACCCGTGGGTGTGGGCCGCGATGAAATCGTGATCGAAAACGGTCCCCGGCGCGCCGGCCTCCGCGGCGAGCATTTCCTTCATCAGGCCTTTGAAGAGTGCGAGGTCGCCGCCGATGCGCGGTTGCAGCCAAAGGTCGGCGAGACGCGCCCCGTCGCCGGCCAGCGTGGGCAGCGCCTTCAGGGGATGCAGAAAATCCTGCGGGTTCTTGAAACGCTCCGTGCCGATCTCGGGCAGGGGGTTGATGGTAATGATCTTCGCCCCCCGCGCCTTGGCGGACTCGAGCGCGGCGAGCATCCGCGGGTGATTGGTGCCGGGATTCTGGCCGACCACGAAGATCGCATCCGCCAGTTCGAAGTCCTCGAGTTTCACCGTGCCCTTGCCCATGCCCAGGCTCTCGGTGAGCGCGACGCCGCTCGACTCATGGCACATGTTGGAGCAATCGGGCAGGTTGTTCGTGCCAAAGAGCCGCGCCAAAAGCTGCCAGAGAAACGCCGCCTCGTTGCTGGTCCGGCCCGAGGTGTAGAACGCCGCCGCGTCCGGGGTCGGCAACGCCTGCAGTTCACGGGCGATCAGGGTGAACGCGTCGTCCCAGCTGATGGGCGCGTAATACGTGGCTCCCGACCGCAGCACCAGGGGCTCGGTCAGCCGGCCCTGGGCGTTGAGCCAGTGGTCGCTCTCGGCGGCGAGTCCCGCGACGGAATGCGCGGCGAAGAATTCACGGGAGGCGCGGCGCGGGGTCGCTTCATCAGCGACGGCCTTGGCGCCGTTTTCACAAAATTCAAAAACATGCCGGTTCGCATCCGGGCTCGGCCACGCGCACGACTGGCAATCGAAGCCATCCGACTGGTTGACGTCGAGCAGTGCCCGCGTCCCCCGCGCCACGCCCATCGCACCCACCAACCGGGCGGTTTGGACCACGGCGGCAAGTCCCGCCGCGGCGGAACTGGGTGCGCCCAGCCGCGGCGAATCACGCTCGGGCGGCGGCTGCGCGGACGGGGTCGGTTCGGCCATCTGCCCAACGTGGCGGGGTCGGACGTCCGATTCAATCCCAGGAAGAGCGCGGCCCATCCAACCGGCGCTATTTCTTCGCGGGAGGCGACGGCGCACCCGGCGCGACGGACGGCACCACGATCGCCGGCGCATTGGGATCGAAGGCCGGCGCTTTCGGGCTGACCGCGGGAGCATTGGGATCGGCGACCGGCAACTTCGCCCCGACGGCGGGCGCGTTGGGATCGAAGGCCGGGGCGTTGGGATCGAAGAGAGGCCGACCCCCGCGCCGTTGCGCGGCGGCGTCCGCCCGCGCGGTCGCGCTTTCGGCCGGCACCGCCACCGCGTCGGGCGCAAGGGCGGGCTTGGGCGTTTCCACCATAGCCTGCACCTCCGACCGCTTCTGAACTTCCTTCGCGACGCTGTACATGTAGTCGGTGGCCTGTTTCATCAGCACGCGAATCTCGGCCCTCGAATTTGGATCGCCGAAAACCAGGTACGGCGCAGAAGCAAAGTGCTCGAGACTGTCGCCGATCAACGGGTGATTGGCCGAGCGCAGCGCGACGAGCGGCGGAAGCAGCCGCCAGCGCCAGCCTCGCCGCCGGGCCTCGAAAGGAACCCGTGCGACGATCGTTTCGCCTTCGTGATGGGAGACCTGGATCAAGAGCGGCAGGGCGGGCACCGGCGGTCCCTGGCCCGGGAGAAAGATATTGAACTTCAAATCCCGCTGGCGCGCCGCCTGCAGGCGCTCCTGCAGCTGCCGATACGCGTCCGTCCCGTTGGTCACGGCCGGGATGTAGAGCGGTTTGCGCAGCGTCAGTTTGATCTCCGCGGCATAGCGAATGCGCTGGGAATCGACGTGATCGGTTTCCTCAAAAGTCACACCGTCCGCCTGCAGCGGCTGGCGCGCACTGGAGTAGAGTGGAATGACGCCAGACCGGAGCAATCCCAGCTCTTTACCGGAGGAAACGCTGGGAACAGAGAGCGTCAGATTTCTTACCGTTCTTCCGTTGTCTCCGTTTCCTCCTTTAAAATATAATAGGCGCCGGGCCGGGCGGGCTTGCGCCCGCATCTTCGCCCTGACTTCTTCGCGATGCTCCCTTTCCTTACTCGCAACCTCTCATGCCAACCACCCCTTCCACGCCCCCCACCGACAGACGCCTGATCGCCGTCCTCGCCGCCGCCGCCCTCGGCTGGATGTTCGACGGCTTGGAGATGGGCATGTTTCCGCTGATCGCCCGACCCGCGCTGCAGCACATGCAGGCAACCCAGGGCGTGGCCGTCACCGATTCGTTCGTCGGTCTTTGGATGGGCTACGTGACCGCGGCGTTTTTGCTGGGGGCGGCCGGCGGCGGCGTGCTGTTTGGCTGGCTGGGTGACAAAATCGGCCGGGTCCGCGCGATGGCGCTGAGCATCCTCTGCTATTCGCTCTTCACGGGCCTCGTCTATTTCGCCACGGAGCCATGGCACCTGCTCGTCACCCGCTTCGTCGCCGCGTTCGGCATGGGCGGGGAATGGTCGCTCGGCGTCGCCCTCGTCATGGAGGTATGGCCCGAAAAGCATCGTCCCATCCTGGCGGGAGTGATTGGCGCCGCCGCCAACGTGGGCTATGTGCTCATCGCCGTCATTGGGGTCGGGTTCACCATCACGACAGAGTCGTGGCGCTGGGTCGCCCTCGTGGGCGCCGCGCCCGCGATTCTGACGTTTGCGATCCTCGCCTTCGTGCCCGAGTCGGAACGATGGAAGGAAGCCCAAAAGGATTCCCCCGGCCAACCGCTGCGCGAAGTCCTGCGTCCGCCGCTCCTCAAGGCCACGCTGCTCGCGACGCTCTTCGCGTCGGTTGCGCTCATCGGCACCTGGGGTTCCGTCCAATGGCTGCCACTATGGGCCGACCAGATGGCCCAGGAGCAGTCCGTGACCAAGGCGCGGGCGGAGCTCGCTGCGCCCGGCGCCACTGTTCCCGCCTCCGAGGCGGCGGTCCTGACGCGCGCCAAGGAGCTCAAGGACAATCGCGCCAAGGCCTACACGCAGGGCGCTTCCGCCGTCGGCGCGATCGTCGGCTGCCTGCTCGGCGCCTGGATGGGCGGCCGCCTCGGTCGCCGGCCGGCGTATTTCCTCCTCTGCCTCGCGTCCCTGCTCAGTTGTGCGTGGCTCTTCCGCTCCTTTCACACGTACGACCTGGGTTTCCTCGCGCTGACGTTCGTCATCGGCGGATTTACCGCCGCATTCTATGGCTGGCTGCCGCTCTACCTGCCGGAGCTCTTTCCCACGCGCGTGCGGGCCACGGGTCAGGGGCTTTCCTTCAATTCGGGGCGCATCCTCGCGGCGGTCGGTGCCCTGCAGATGGGCAGCTTGATGCAGCATTTCAACGGCAGCTACGCCAAGGCCGGCGCCGTGATCACGTTAATCTACATCGTCGGAATGGTCGTGATCTGGCTCGCCCCGGAAACCAAGGGCCGGCCATTGCCGGAGTGAGCGACGAACGATTCTAATACGAATTACGAAACGTCTCTGAACTGTAGGGCCAGTCCCTCAGCCGCGGGTTCGCCGGGCCGCGGACTGCCGACAAGCAGCAGCCCTACATGAGTCCAATTTCGAACTGCAATTGGTATAACCCGGATGCATCACCAAATCTTCTTTTGGGCGCATCTGCTGTCCGCGCTCGGCAAGCGCGGAAAGGCGACTTCGTTGCGGTTAGCCCCGCCAAAGTCGGCCCGACAGGGTACATCCATCCCACCTCTAAGAGGCTGTCGAAAACCCCTGTTTGTCATTCTGAGCGCCAGCGAAGAATCCATAGAATCGGCGTTGGATTCTTCGCTGCGCTGCCAATGAACTTATATTGTTCATTGGCTTGTTCCACACAAGCCGCCGCGGCTTGATATGGGTCTCAGAATGACAGAAAAAGAAGGACTTTTGGACACACCCTAAGCCGTAACCATGAAGTCGGAAAGCGCGAAAGCCATTGATAACGTGCTGCATGAGAAGCGGATTCCTACTGCATTGCAATCGGAATTTTGTTCACCGAATTGCCGTCGTTTTCACTCGTGATGAACTTCGACTGCATGGATACGGCTAAGTGTGATGGATGCAGGCTAACGCGGCTGGAGCGAGGCTCCGCTCGCCTCGTCGAACAGATGAGCGTGGGCCAGGTCGAACATGACCTCGATCCATTGGCCGGGGGCGAAATGATCGGTGGGCGGGACCCGCGCGATAAAGGAGTTCACGCCGGTGCTGAGATGGACGTGGGTTTCGGCCCCCATGGGCTCGCAGATTTCAACCAGGGCGCGACAGGGAGCGGCCGCCGCACCCCGGGACCGGCTGACGTTCTCAGGCCGGATGCCGAAGACCACGTCGCGGTCGACCTGCGCGGCGGCCAGGCCCGAAAGCCGGGCGTCGAGCGCGACGCGGGCGGGGCGTTCACCGCCGTTGCGCTCGAGGAATACCAGGATGTCGCCGTCCCGAACGATCCGGCCCGGGAAGAAATTCATGGGCGGGGAGCCGATGAAGCCCGCCACATAGAGGTTGGCGGGCCGGTTGTAGAGCGCGAGCGGCACGTCGACCTGCATGATGCCGCCTTCCTTCATCACGCAGATCCGATCGCCCATCGTCATCGCCTCCACCTGGTCGTGGGTGACGTAGATCATCGTGGCGCCGAGGCGCGCGTGGAGCTTGGAAATTTCCGTGCGGGTCGAGGCGCGCATTTTCGCGTCGAGGTTGGAGAGGGGCTCGTCGAAGAGAAACACCTTGGGCTTGCGGACGATGGCCCGGCCCACGGCGACGCGCTGGCGCTGGCCGCCGGACAGGGCCTTGGGCCGGCGATCGAGCAGGTGGTCGATCTGGAGCATGCCCGCGGCTTCGCGGACGCGCGCGTCGATTTCGGACCGGGGGAACTTCCGCAGTTTCAGGCCGAAGGCCATGTTGTCGTAAACGCTCATGTGCGGATAAAGCGCGTAGTTTTGAAACACCATCGCGATGTCGCGATCCTTCGGCAGCACGTCATTCACCACCTCGCCGGCGATCGCGATCGTGCCGCCGGAAATTTCCTCCAGCCCGGCGATCATCCGCAGGGTCGTTGACTTGCCGCAGCCCGACGGCCCCACCAGGACCATGAACTCGCGATCTTCGATCGTGAGGTTGATACCCTTCACGGCAGTCACCCCGGGCCCGTTTTTTTCCGGGTAGGTTTTGACGAGGTTTTCGATGACAACGCGAGCCATGGAGCAGCGGGCTGAATTCAGCCCTTGATCGCGCCCTGCGAAAGGCCGCGGATGAAAAGGCGCATGCAGAACAGGAAGATGATGATAAGCGGGATCGCGGCGAGAAAGAAGGCCGCCATGATCTGGCCCCACTGCTTCACGTACTCGCCGTCGAGATAGATCAATCCGACGCCCACCGTGAAAAGTTCCTTGTCCCGCAGGACGATGAGGGGGAGCAGAAAATCGTTCCACATCCCGAGGAAGGACAGGATTGAGAGCGTGCCGATGATCGGGCCGGACAGCGGCACCACGATCGTGACGATCTGTTGAAGATGACTGGCGCCGTCCATCTCCGCCGCCTCGAAGAGATCCTTCGGCAGGTCCGCGATGAAATTGCGCAGGACAAAGATGTTGAACACCTGCCCGCTCGCGACGCCGACGAAAATGAGCGCCCACAGCGTGTTTAGCAGGGAAAGGCGCTTCAACAGCATGAACAACGGCACGATGTTGGCGATACCGGGAAGCAGCATCAGCACGAGGAAGGCGGACCAGAGGACCCCGGAAAACGGCAGGCGATGGCGCGCGAAGAAATAGGCGCCGAAGATCGCCAGGCCGATCGAACAGGCGGTGCCCGCGACGGCGACGAACACGGTGTTGGCGATGTAGGGGCCAACCAGTTTCAGGCCAAAAACCCAGTTTTCCCAGTGCCAGCTCGCGGGATTGGACGGCAACCAGGGATTGGCGATGAAGCCCGCGTTATCCTTGAACGAAACCTGCAGCATCATGTAGAGCGGGAACAGCTCGACGAGGACCAGAAGGCCAATCACGAGATGGGCGGGCCAGTCCCGGTGCGAGCGGACGTCGGCTGAAATGGGCGGGGCGGGTTTCATTTTTCCACCCGTACCAGGCGGTGATTGAGCAGCGTGAGAAGGAGGATGAAAACAAACAGGATCATGCCCACCGCGCAGGCATAACCGAACTCTCCGGCGATGAAGGCACGATTGTACATCCACAGGCCCGGCACCATGCCCCGGCCGTCGGGACCGCCGGATTCGCCGAGGAGCAACAATTGCAGCCCGTAGCCTTGGAGCGTGGCGATCACGAGCAGGATTAGATTCAGCCGCACCTGGGTCAGGATCAGGGGGAGCTCGATGTGAAAAAACTTTCCCAGCGGCCCCACTCCGTCCAGCTCGGCCGCCTCATACACCTCCAGGCTGATCGACTGGAGGCCGGCGAGGTAGATGAGCACGCCGACGCTCCCGAGCCAGGGAAAACCCCAGAGGAACAGGGAAGGCAGCACGAGCCCGGGTTGCGACAGCCACCCCGCCGGCACGTGTTCGAAAAACACGTTCCAATGAAACACCTGGTGGTCGAGCCAGACGAGCACGTGCTTGAGCCCGGTGAAATCGAGCAGCCGGTTGAGCACGCCGAGATTCGGGTCGAAGAAAAACTTCCAGATGAACAGCGTCACGAGACCCGGCACGATCATCGGCACCACCAGCAGCGCCCGATAGAGGTACTGCCACCGGTCGCTGGCCAGCCGGTGAATCAACACGGCCATCAGGATCGACGGCACCATCTTGAAGAGGTTGAAAACGATCAGCACGGAGACGGTCTGGAACGAGTCCCACAAAACCTGGTCGTGCCACGCCCGGACGAAGTTATTCCAGCCGACCCATTGCTGCGCGTCGCCGCCGGACCAGTCGAAGAAACTGTGGTAGACCGCGCTCGCCGCCGGGAAGTAGGCAAACGTCCCCACGAGCACCAACGACGGCACGATGAAGAAATAGAGCCGCCATTCCCGCAGCGCCTTTTGTCGGGTGATGCGATGAACCATGAGACTAAGGGCGCGCTACCCAGCGGCGGTGAATTTCGCCAAAGGAAAAATTAAGGGCAGGGTTCATCCGTGGATGCGGGGTGGCGCCGGAGGGGCGGTCAGGGCGATTCGCGAGATGACGCAACCAAGAGGAAGAGGCAAGGGCTGCTCGTGACCAATCCCCGTTTGTCCGTCAGGTTGAAATAGCAGGCTGCGGCCTCGGCCGGAAGTTCGGCGGCAAGCTCGGCCTTGGTTTTTTCGAGCCGCGCCGGCCGCGAGCACCAGCTGCGATCCTGCCATCGTCCGTCGCGGTCGGTGGAATAGACTAAATCCGCAAAGGCGGGCTCGGTCTTCCCCGCGTAGGTGGCGGACACCACATGGCCCGCTTGGCGGATAGCGCCAACTTGGAGCAACTGCGCGGACCCGCGAACGATGCCATCCGCAAAGACCCGACATTCGGCCGCGTTCCAACCGGGCTCGTAGCCGTGGGGCCAACGCGGCAGAAGTCGGAGCACGGTGAAGGAGGACGAAGTCATCTGGTGGCTTTTCGTCCAGCTATCGACGGTGAAACCGTCGGTTGCGCCTGTGAGCCAGAAGACGGGCGCCTTGAGCCGGCCGAGGTAGCGGCGCGGATCGAAGTTTTCCATCCAAGTGTTGCGGGCCGGTTCGGGCAACCGGTCCAACGTCCCCCTGAGGTCCATGTCGGAGTGATAGAATCCGCACCCGTAAACCAGGATCGAAAAGGCGATGCGATCGTCCAGGCTGGCGGCGATGCTCGTCGTGTAGCCACCCCACGACGTGCCCATCATGCCAATGCGTTGGGGATCGACGCCTGGTTCCGCATTCAAAATCGAAACGCCGCGGATCGCGGCCGCCACGCCAAGGTAGGGCCACATGTCCCGCGGCGGACTCCGCGCTATCGCCATGAGCAAGGTGGCCTCGCCCATGACCGGTCCGCCGTCGGACATGTGCTCGCCCCGATCATTCCGTCCGTTGAGATCGATCGCGAGCGCCGCGTAACCGTAACCGGCCCATTGCACCGCCCAAGGGAGAAAGGCCTTTCCCGCCCCGCCATGGACGAGCACAATGCCGGGCAGCGGGGAGGACGCACCCTTTGGCAGGGCGAGAAACGCAAAGAGACGCGTCGGTTTTCCCTGGTAGGGTTCGTGTTCGAAGCATAGCCGTTTCAGCCGGTAGCCACCCTGATCGGACTCTTCGAGCCACTCGATCTTTGGCGGCTGCGCCAGGCGGGCAACATCCCACGGACCGGTGTCGTCCGCGGCGGCGCGAGCCGACACCAGCGTGGTGAAAACGACTGCGGCCGCAATTGGCTTCATGCGAAGCATCCGGGCTGACATCATTACCATGCCTCCTCGTACAGTCGAACGATCTCCTCCACGGACGGGACCACGGGATTGTTTTGCGGGCTGCCGGAAGCGAGCGCGTCCTCCGCCATCCGCGCCACGCTTTGCTCGAACCGGATCCGCTCGACGCCGGGGCAATCACGCAGCCGCGGAACCGCGAGACGGAGGTTGAGCGCTTCGAGACCGGCGACCAATTCGCGACCCGCCGTCGCCAGCTTCGCATCGGGCCGGGACAGGCCCATGGTTTTCGCGACCATCGCGTAGCGCTCGGGCGCGCCGGCCAGCGAGAATCGGGTGACCGCGGGCAGGAGCACCGCGTTCGAAAGTCCGTGCGGCACATGAAAGATCGCCCCGATCGGGCGGCTCATGCCGTGCACGAGCGCCACACTGCTGTTCGCGAAGGCCATGCCGCCAAGCGTGGCCGCGAGCATCATGCCCTCGCGGGCGGCGCGATGGCCGGGTTCGCGCCAGGCCGCTTCCAGATGATCGGCGACGAGGCGGACGCAGGTGAGTGCGAGCGCGTCGGTCATGACCCCGGCCTGGCGCGAAACGTACGCCTCGATGCCATGGGTCAGAGTGTCCACGCCGACGTGTGCCGTAAGCGCCGGCGGCATGGACAGCGTGAGTTCAAAGTCGACGAGCGCCACGGTCGGCAGCAGGTGGCAGTCGAGCATCATCATTTTCACGTCGCGCGCCGTGTCCGTGAGGACCGCCACTTTCGTCACTTCGCTCCCTGTGCCGGCGGTCGTTGGAATGGCGATCAGCGGCGCGCCCGGTCGCGGCACCCGGTGATAGCCCTGATACTGGCTGAGCGGCTCGGGATTGGCGGTGAGGATCGCGATCACCTTGGCCGCATCGATGGGACTGCCGCCACCGAGCGCAACCACGGTGTCGCACTGCTCCGCACGATACCGGGCCAGACCCGCGCGAACGTTCGCATCGGTGGGATCCGCCTGCACGCCGGCAAAGCGCACCACGTTGAAACCGGCGCGTTCCATGGCCTGCGCGAAACGTGCGGCCAGTCCCGATGCCACCATGAAGGCATCCGTCACGAGCAGCGCACGGCGCGCGCCCAGGCGGGTGAGCTGGGCGGATAGTTCGCCGGACGCACCGGCGCCGGTGACGATGGTGGCGGGAACGTTGAACTGCGCGATCATGGCGGTGAGGGCATGGCCGGATCCACCTGGCGCGGACCGTAGACGCTGAGGACCGGCGGCAGGTTTTCGGGCGCAAAGTCGATCCACCGGCCGCCACGGTCGTTTTCGCCGGTGAGGCGATTGGGTCCGGCCGCGCCGTTGTTGTCGTGCACACTCTGGTTCGGGCCGTTTTTGTTCATGAAAATCGCATGGTCCGTCACCGCGGTGATGTAATTCCCGGCGATTTCCATGTGATCGCTGAACTCGTCCGGGTAAATGCCGTGCGACCAATAGTTGCGGCCGCTGTCCCGGATAAAGTTTTCCAGCACGCGGGTCCCCGGCTGTTCGCCGACCAGGTAAATGCCACCCCCGTCGCCCGCCTGCTGCATTACCTGCTCGATGCGGTTGCGCGCGATGAGATTGCTATGCGCGTTCGACAGCCCGGGTGCCCAGCGCCAGCCGACACTGATGCCGGTGTAAGGCAGGTTGCGCAGCAGATTATGCTCGATGCGGACGTGGTGCGCGTAACCCACGACGATGCCAACGCTGCCGAAGTCGAGGGTGCCGCAATCGACCAACGTGTTGTCGGCGATGTCGATTTGCGCGGGCGCCGCGGGCAGCTGGCCCGCGAGGTCGCGATAAATATCAACCGCTCCGGGAATCGTCTTCTGGGCGTCGAGCTTTTCGCGCGGAGTCTTGAAATCGGCGTGGAGCGGGTGGCCTTCACCGGTGTACTCCGGCATGCGGCCAACCTGGATGCCGTTCGAGCCCACCCGGCGGAAATCGCAGCGACTGACGAGCCCGTGGTTGCAGCCGGTCTCAAACGCGATCGCGCCATCGCCGAGATCGCGGAAGACGCAGGACTGAATCGAGCAGCCAGTGGCGTAAATCAAGCGCAGCGCCGCGTCCGGCGAATAGGTCCGCCCGCGATCGAACGCCCAGGCGCCGGCCTGGACGCCGAGCCGGCCCTCGGCCGGCATCTCCCAATCGGTCTCAGCGAACTCAAGGCCACGGAAGTGAAGGTTGCGCACCGGTTTTTCGGGCGAGCCGCGCACGATCACCAACTCGCGCAGCCGGGCGGCGGAGAAATGGCCCTGGTTCGGATCCTCGCCGGGCCGCGCGAAATAAAAGAGCTCGCCCTTCACCGTATCCAGGAACCACTCGCCGGGCGCGTCGACGAACACCAGCGCATTCTCCAGCCAGACGCGACTGTGGGATTTTTCGGTGATCCTGGCGCTGCTCACATCCGTGCCAATCGGCCGCCGCGCGAGCACGGAATTTTTGGTGAGCGCCGCCACGGGCTGCCGGTTGAAGTGCCAATGGGCCGTCGTGTTTAACTCCACCCCCTGCAGGCCGCTCCACGCCGCCGGCAAGCGCTCATTCAAAGTCAGCCGCATGCGCTCCGCGTCCACCGCCGCTACGGTGAAGTATCCCGAGTTGGGCTCGCGTCCGCGCGGCAAGGACTGCCCGTCGCGAAACAGGCTGCGAAACACCCAACGGCCGCTGGCCGCGTCCGGAACCGCCATCGACCAGAGGTTATCGTGCATCCGGTGCCACGGGCCGGTGAGTTCGCGGGAGCCGACGAGGACGGCGCGTTCGCCGCGCTGGACGGTGAAGGCCACGGCCAGCCGGCCATCGCCTACATCCTCCGCGGTGATCTCGAGCGGCTGCTCCAGGCGGTAGACGCCACCCCGCAGGCGGACGGCGACATCGTCGGCGAGTCCACGTTGCACGAGCGTCCGCACCGCCTCGCGCGCCCGGCCGACCGTGGCGAAGGGCTGTTCGATGGAGCCGCTGGCGTTATCGCGGCCGTCCGGCGCGACCCAAAAAACTGTCGTCGCCCCCGCCGGGACCGCGAGCGCGAGCGAAGCGAGGAAAGTAATACGGGAAATCGTGTGGTTCATGGGGAGTCAGCGGGGAAATGCTTGCGAAATCGCGCGTAGTCCCGCTCGAGCGCCAGGTTGGCCGAACGGCGGGGCCGGAAAACGCGCGCCACGGCAACAGTGTCACGCTGCGCCGCGCGCAACGACGGCCAGAAGCCCGCGCCCACCCCGGCGCAAAGGGCCGCACCGAGCGCGCCGGTTTCCTCGCCGCGCGGCACTTCCACCGGGCGCCCGAACGCGTCCGCGAACAGCTGGCACCAAAACCGGCTGCGAGTCGCTCCGCCGGTCAGCCGGAGGGTACGGCAGCGCACGCCGGCAGCATACAATTTTTCCACGTGCCAGCGATGCGCGAAGACAACGCCCGTCATCACCGCCCGCAGCAGCTCGGCGCGAGTGTGGCTCGCCGCGAGCCCGAGAAAGGCACCGAGCCCCTCGGACACTCTTGGAATAAAAAGGAGATCACCGCCCGGCGCGGCCCGCTCCGCGAGCGCTGCGGCCCGGGAAAAAGCATGGCGGCCGAACAAAGCGCGGGTCGCCCAATCGAAGTTCGCGGCGGACGTCGGGCTGCCCTCGAGCAGCAGCCAGCGGCCGGGTTGCGCGGACGGATTGATCAAGAACAGGGCGGCTGGCGGAAGCTTGGTGGTAAAGGTCTGGTTGATCGACCACGTGCCCGCGACCACGGAGAGTTCCCCGCGTCCACTTACGCCGCTGCCGATCGCCGCGGCCTCGCAATCGATGCAGCCGGTGAACACGGGCGTGCCGGCGCGCAGGCCGGTGGCGACCGCAGCCGCGGCCTGCACCACGCCTGCCGCGGCCAGGCTTTCGCGGAGCGGCGGTAAAACGCGATCGTCGCCCCGCCAGTGCCGGGATTCCACGTCGAGCAGCCCGGAGGCGCCGGCATCCGTGAAGTCCGTGCATGGCTCACCGGTGAGGCGCAGCCGGATAAAATCCTTCCAGAACAGAACCAGGCGTACCCGCCGCGCGACGCGTGGTTCGCGGGCGCGCACCCAGCGGAGGAGCGCGGCGGTTTGCCCGGGATAGGCGGTCTGCCGCGCGCGCCGACGATGGTTCCCGACAAACTCAGCCGCGCGCGTGTCACTGGAAAGGATCCCCTGGCGCACCGGTCGCTCGCGCTCATCGAGAAAAACGGCGCCGTTCCCGCAGCCCGTCAGCCCAATCGCGGCGATGGCACCACCCCGCCCGCGGGCCACCGCGCGCAGGACCGCCGCGCAGGCGCGCCAGCTCTCCGCCGGATCCCGCTCCACCCAGCCGGGTCGCGGCGTGTGGACGCGGATGCGACGCGCCGCCACCGCCAGCGCGCGGCCGTGCCGATCGAACACGGCCGCTTTCGCCACCGTACTACCGATGTCGAGACCGAGGAGCAGGCGCAGCATGACGAGGGAACCCGCGTGAGCGGGACAAGCAATTAGGCGTAGCCGAGAGTACGGCGATTGAAGGATCAAACACCAGACCAGGTTCACGGGTTTCGCCGCCGCGGGTTGGCTTTCGCTTCATTCGCCGGCGGGTTGCTGCACGGTTCCGGTTCACGCAAATTCCAGCGTGAATCCGAGACGGCGAAGATAATCCAAACTTCGCTGGATGCCATCTTCGACGTCATGGGTGGGCTCGTATTCGATGAGGAAGATCCCGTCGTAGGTCATCGCCCGGAGGAGCGGACCGTAATCCAAGTCGTCGTCACCGATCGCGCATGCCACCCAGCCCGAACCGGCGCGGCGCCAGTCCTTGAGGTGGCAGTAGTTGATGCGCCGATCCAGCAGCGGCAGCGCGTACGTCCGGTCGTGCGGCGCGACCGCCTTCAGGTTGCCCGGATCGTAGTTGAAACCGACGCGCGGCGGGAGTTCGCGCAGCAGTCGTTGCAACGCCGGCGGATCGGTCGAAACCGTCGACACGTGATGCGCCGCGCCGTCGCGCTGGGTGATCTGGCCGTGCGTCTCGATCGCGATGGTGAGGCCCAGTTCGGCGCAGAGCGCGTCGGCCTGCCGGAACGCCGCCAGCATCCGCGCCCAAATCACGCCGGTCATGATTGCCGCCGGCGTAAAGCCGGCAAACAACCGGACCTGGCGTGCGCCGCAGCGGGCCGCGCTGCGGATTTGGGCGAGGGTCGCGGCCACCATCGCCTCATGAGCGGAGGCGTCAGGCAGCGTGAAGTCGTTCTCCAGGCAGCACGCGGGCGTCGCGATTCGATGTCCGCGGGCGAGCGCCAGGAAATCCGCCATCGCGCGTTCCGACGGAGCTGCGGGCAGCCGCCCGGGCTGTCCGCCACCCAGACCAAACTCGAGCGTCTTGAATCCGAATCTTTGCGCGATGCGAAAGTGATCCTCGAGCGGGAGGTCGCGAAAGCCCCACTCGCCGCAGCCGATATTCATGCCGGATGATCTTCGGCGGGCCGGAATTTTGGATTGGAAACGCGGGGGTTCACCACGCCTGCGAAAGGGTCAGCTTGATCGTGCGCGGATCGCCCGGCCGCCAAAGCGTGCCGTTGGTGGCGGCGACATAGGTCTTGTCGAAGAGGTTGGCGACACTCAGCCCGACACTCAGTCCCTGGCGCAGGCCGTAATTCGCATTGAGGTAGAAACGCTCGTAAGCTGGCAAAATCTGCGAAACGGCCGTCGCGGTGAGCTTTCGCTCATTCTGGTAAAGCACACCGCCGCCGAGGACGAATCCACCAAACTTATTCACGCTCCAGCGGTACCGGACAAAAAGCTGCGCCTGGCTCTTCGGCACGCCCGGGACGGCGGGGCCCTGGACTCCGCCGGTGGTCGGGCGCACATCTTGGTTCACCCAGCCCGCCATGAGGGTAAGATTGTCATTGTTATAGGTGAGATTAAACTCCGTCCCAGTGCCCGAGTTGGAGCCGCTGTTTGCAAAGAAGGAATTGTTCGGCGCCGCCAGGCGGACGGGCTGCCCGACAACCTGCACGTCGAACGAGGCCAGGCTGACTTGCAGCCGCTCCTTGAACAGCGAGGCCTTGATGCCGTATTCCTCCGACTTGCCCGTGGTTGGGTCGAGCGCCGAACCGTCGAGCCGGAAGCCGCCGCCCAAGTTGGCCTGAAACGCCTCGCTGTACTGATAGTAGAGCGAGATCTGCTCGATGGGCCGCACCACCACGCCGTAGCGCGGAGCGGTTTTCTCGTTGGGCGGGTCCACGATGTCCTGAAACGGGGTCACCTGCAGCAGACGGTGGGACGTGACTTTGTCGTGGCGGGTCCCGGCGACAAGAATCAGGCGATCATGAAAAATACTGGCCTGGTAGGTCCCCGCGTAGCCCGTGGCATTGCTGACGCCCAGCGTGTTCGTGGCGAGGCTGGCGGCGGCGTCATAGAAGCTCGGCTTCGGCGCGCCATAGACGGGACTGATCAGATCGATGGAGGCCAGCGGGGCGCGGCGCACATTGCTGCGGAACTTCCAGTGGAAGTAGTCCGCCGCCAGGACGAATTGGTGCGTGATGGGGCCGGTTTGAAACTTGCCGAGCAGGTTGCCCTCGAGAAACGAATACTCCTCCCAGCGGTTGAGATCGAAGGCCCGGCGGTTGATCGTGCGATTGTTCGCGGCGGTGCTGAGATATTCGACCTGCTGGATTGGGTTGTTGATGTAGGTCTGGAAGCCGGCGACACGCGCCGTGAAATGCTCCCCGAGCCGCTGATCGGCGGTCACCCGCACGCTTTCCTTCTCGATTTTGCTGTTCTGCCATGGCTCGTCGATGCTGCGGCTGATTGGTACCGTAAGGGAGAACAGGCCGGCGGCATCGGGCACGGCGGGAATGAAATTGTCCTCCTGGTGCTCCTCCCGCAGCACCTCGCCGAAGACCGTCACATCCGTGGTCGCGGTCGGTTTCCATTCCAGCACGGGCGCGACGAAGAGGCGTTTCACGTCGTGCAGGTCACGGAAACTCCCGTTGCTGGTGTACGCCGCGTTGACGCGGTACATCAGCGTTTTTTCCGGGTTGATCGGACCGGTTACGTCGGCCGTGCCGCGATAGTAATCGTAGCTGCCAACGGTCGCGGCCACCTGCTGCCACTGCTGCGCCTTGGGCCGCTTGGAGATGCGGTTGACGATGCCGCCGAAACCGCGGGCGTTGCCGAAGAGATTGCTCGCCGGCCCCTTGATCACCTCAATTTGTTGCACTTGGGCGAACTCGCCACCGCCCCACTCCTGCACGTCACGGAAGCCGTCGATATAAAGCTGCTGCACGCCAAAGCCCCGGATGCTGAAGGTGTCCTGGTTGCGCGTCGCCGCGCTCGGCACGCCGCCGATCAGCGGGATGACGTCGGCCAGCGTCGTGGCGGACATGTCCTTGAGGAAGGCGTCGGTCAGCACCACGATGGTCTGCGGCACATCCCGAATCTTCTGGTTGAAACGGGAAGCCGAGATGACTTCGGAGGACGTGTAGCCTTGCTGGCTCTCCGCCGTGATGACGAACGGATTGAGCACGACGGTCTCATCCGCCGGTTTGGCCGGCGGCGGGGTGGATTGGGCGAATAAAGCGGGGATCAGCCCCAGGCAGCAGCCGAGGGCAGCGACGACGCACGCGCGTCGGCAAGCGGGTTTTTTCATGTTTTTAGGAGCTGGTGGTTGGGCAACACTTCCGCCACAGGGGTCGTGGGAAGAACTCGTCTTGAAGGAAAACGAAGTTTACTCTTGTTCTATTAGTAGAGTACTGTTCTATTAGTCAAGCGTCGAAATGAAACCTCCCGAGACGCGTGAAGCGGAAAATTCCCAAGTGCCGGCGCTCGACCGGACATTGGACATCCTTGAACTGCTCGCCGCCCATCCCGATGGGATGCGAATGCGGGAAATCGCGGAAAGGCTCCAACTGCCGGCCAACAGCGTGTTTCGCATCACCGCGACCTTGGAAGATCGCGGTTACCTCCTGCGCGAAGGCGATGATATGCGCTATCGGCTGAGCCGAAAGCTGCTGTCCCTCGGCTATGCGGCAATTGGCGAGGACAAGCTGGTGGAGCACTCGCTCGACGTCATGCAAAGCCTGCGTGACGACACCCATGAAACAGTTCTGATTGGAGTCCGGGCGGATTTGCAGGGCATCGTGCTCGAGCAGGTCGCCGCGACCCAGCCTATAAAATTCCTCGTCGATCCCGGAACGCATTTTCCTCTCCACACGTCGGCCCCCGGCAAGGTTTTCGTCGCTTTCCTGCTACCGGTCGAGCAAGCCGCCCTGCTCAAACGCCTCCGTTTCCCGCGCTTCAACGCCCGGACGCTCGACTCGCGGGAAAAATTCGAGGCCGAACTCGCCAAGGTGTTCGCCCAAGGCTATGCGATCGACCGCGCCGAAGAAATCGATGGCCTGCACTGCGTCGGGGCGCCGATTTTCAATCATCGCGGTTATCCCATCGCCTCCATCTGGGCCACCGGCCCGAGCTTCCGTTTCCCCGAGTCCGCCTTCGAGCGCATGGGCAAACTGGTCGCGGCCGCCGCGGAAAAAATTTCCCGGCGCTTCGGCTACAATCTCCTCTAGTCACGCTCACCCCTCCCACGGCGCCCGGTATCCCGCAACGGAGTACTCCCAAGCCGGGCGAAATCCACCGGCGATCCCTTCCAACCCAATTTATCCATGCCTCCTCCGCTCAAAGATCACGTGGCGCTCGTCACCGGCGGCACGAAAGGCTTCGGTGCCGGAATCGCAGCCAAGCTGGCCGCCGCCGGCGCGCGGGTCTGGGTGACCGGTCGGGATGCGGCCGCGCTCGCGCAAGCCGCCCGCAACGCCGGCATCCAGGTCCTTCGCGCCGATGCCACCGTACCGGCGGACTGGGACCGGGTGATCGCCGAAATCATCGGGGCCACGGGCCGGCTCGACATCCTCGTGAACAATGCGGGCGGCGGCGTGAAGATTGCGCCGGCCGCCGAGCAATCGGATGAGACCATCGCCGCCAGCCTCGCCTTGAACCTGACCGCGGCGATGTACGGTTGCCGCCGGGCCGCGCCCATCATGCAGCGGCAAAAAAGCGGCATCATCGTGAACATTTCCAGTGTGTGCTCGCGCCATTCGTGGCCGGGCTGGGGGGTGTACGGAGCCGCCAAGGCCGGACTCGAGAATTTTTCCAAATCGCTCTACCTCGAGTTGCGTCCGCATGGCGTGCGCGTGACGACGGTCATTCCCTCGTGGGGCGCCACGCAGTTCACCAACGCCTCCGGCCTCGGTCCGCGCGATGCCGCCACCCTGGAAAAATGCATTCAACCGTCCGAGTTGGGCCAGATAGTGGCCGATCTTTGCTCTTTGCCGCCGCATCTCTGTGTGCAGGAAACGCTAATCTGGCCCACCGTGCAGGACGTTTCACCGCTGTGAGTGCACGCCGAAATTTTAGCGGCATGGCCTGGGGTTCACGCTTCGCGGCGAAACGAATCGCGTTTTTTCCGCTGAATTTCCCGGCCGGCCGCAGTATTCGCGGACGGCCTTCGGCGCGGTTCCGGGTAAATCCATAGCTCCATGTCGCCCTCCGCTTTCGATTTGGTCGTGGTCGGCGCCGGTTCCGGCGGTTTTTCCGCCGCGCTCGCCGCCAGCCGCCTCGGCCTCCACGTGCTGTTGGTCGAGAAAAGCGATTCGCTCGGCGGCAACGCGGCGCGCGGCGGCGTGAACAATTGGGAGCCCGGCGTCGGCGGCACGGGGATTCCGTTCGACCTCTACAAACGTTTGAAGAAAATCCCGAACGCCATCGGCATTTATTCCTTCGGCCGGCACTATGCGTGGCAGGGCCCGGAGGTGAATCCGAAGTACCCCGGCGGCGAGCTCCTGATCGATCGCTCCCGGCACTACCTCGACTCCCTCCGGCGTTACGGCGCGCCCCCCCTGGCCGCGGCCGAGGCGTTCCGCCGCCAACACTGGCACGGCGTGCCGCTCGAGCCGGCGATTTATGCCGCCGAAATGGAAAAAATGCTCGCCGAGACGGGTCGCTGCACGGTCTGGAAAAATACCGCGTTTACCGGCGTGGTCGTCCAGGACCGCCGGATCACGTCGCTCGTCCTGGACCATGGCCGGTCGGTGACCGCGCCTTGCTTCATCGACGCCACCGCCGATGTGCTGCTCGCGCAGCGGGGCGGCTGCCACACGTCGCTGGGCCAGGAGCCACGCTCGCTTTACGACGAACCCAGCGCGCCGCGCGAACCCAACGACCGGCTCAACGGCACGACGTTGATTTACCGGGTCTCACCGACGGAAACGGCCGGCATCGAGCCGCTGCCGCCTGGCATTCCGGCGGCGTGCTGGTGGGCGGAGAAATTTCCCGTTGCGGCTTGCACCCAATATCCCAACGGCGATTTCAACATCAACTCGCTGCCGACGATGGCGGGCCGCGAAACCGCCACCCTCGGTTATGCCGCGGCCTATGCGGAATGCGGTCGCCGGATTCGCGCGCACTGGCATTTTCTGCAGACGAGCTTCCCGGAATTTCAGCGCTACCAGCGCACCTGGGTCGCGCCGGGCCTCGGCGTGCGCGAGGGCCCGCGCCTGGTCGGACGCTACGTGCTGACCGAGCACGATCTGCTGGCCGGCATTGGCGACCAAAAACACGACGACATCATCGCCCTCGCCGATCATGCCAAGGACACCCACGGGGCCGATACCGGCCGCGCGGGCTGCGGCGAGTTGGCGGAACCCTACGGCATCCCCTACCGCTGCCTGTTGCCGGTCGAACTCGACAATCTCGCCGTGGCGTGTCGCGGCGCGAGCCTTTCCTCGGTCGCCGCGTCGAGCTGCCGGCTGTCGCGCACCATGATGCAGCTCGGCCAGGCGGCCGGGACCGCCGCGGCCATGGCCGGTAAACTTTCCGTGCCACTGCCCGATGTTCCCCCCGCGGAACTTCGCGCCGAACTCCGCGCGCAGCACGTGGAGCTCACCTGGCCGCGCCCGGCGGAATTGGTGCGTTACCTGGAGAACGAAGACGCCTGAAATGTCCGCACCCGCGTTTCCCTTCGGCTTCGTGGCCGCCGAACACGATACGCGGCATCAGCGGGTCATTGCCGTGTCCCGCGAGGGAGAGATTACTCACTGCTATGATTGCGACGACCTGCCGCTCGACGTCGACCTTCACCCGGACGGCCGCGTCCTGCTCACCACACGGAAGGCGGTCATTGAACTCGACGCCCACTGGCGCGAAATCTGGCGCTATACCATCGCCGACGTGCTGGTGTCCGCCGCCCAGTGGCTGCCCGATGACCAGATTCTCGTGGCCGACACGTCCCGCGCGCAAATCTACACGCTGAACCATGCCCGCCAAATCGGACGGGCGGTGCACGTGCCCGGCGCACCCGATCTGGCGCCACCCTATAACCTTTTCCGCAACGTTCGCCAGCTGGCGGACGAACGCCTGCTGGTGGCGTGCCTGCATGATCGCAAAGTGGCGGAGTTCGACTGGCATGAAGGCCTCGTGTGGCACGCGCCCGTCGAGGGCACTCCCTACATGGCGCTGCGCCTCGCGGGAAACCGCACCCTGGTGAGCCTCGGGCCCAGCGGCCGAATCGTGGAGCTTGATTCCTCGGGAAACGTCATTGCGCGCTACGACATGACGACCGATCACGGGCTCGAACGCGGCTGGATCGCCGGCATCACTCTGCAAGCGGACGGTACCGTTACCTACTCCGATTCCAGGCACGACCGGCTCGTGGCATTCGACTGGCGGAGCAAAAAACTGCGCGGCATTTTTCAGAATCGGGACGTGCTCGTGCACCCCTCGACGCACCTCATTCTGCCCTGAGCCCGGCGCGCCTTCAACTCATCCCGCCCGCGCGCCCGCGGGCGCGTAACGTGAAACCCCATGCAATTCCCGCCTCGTTCCTCGCTGCTGCATCGTCTCCGCGCCCTGCGCACGGTTGACGTTCTGATCATCGGCGGCGGCATCAATGGCGCCGGGGTGTTGCGCGACCTCGCGGCGAATGGCGTGGACGCCCTGCTGGCGGATCGGGCGGACTTCTCCGCCGGGGCGACCTCGGCTTCGTCGCGCATGATTCACGGCGGCCTGCGCTACCTCGAGAACGGCGAGTTCCGCCTCGTGCGCGAATCGCTCCACGAACGCAACCGCCTGCTGCACCATGCCCCGCACGCGGTGAAACCGCTGCCGACGACCATTCCGATTTTTTCCCGGTGGTCGGGTTTGAGCAACGCGCTGGAAAAATTCCTCGGCCGCACCTCCCGGCCGGCGAAACGCGGCGCCTTTCTGATCAAGATCGGCCTGACGCTCTACGAGTGGTTTTCCGGCCGCGATCAGATCCTGCCGCGCCATGCGTTCACCCGCCGGGCGGAGGCGCTGCGTCAGCGCCCGCTCCTGCATCCCGGGATCGTTTGCACCGCGACGTATTACGACGCGTGGATTCCGCTGCCGGAGCGATTGTGCCTCGAAATAATCGATGACGCCGGGGCCGCGCACCCCGGCGCGGTCGCGGCCAATTATGTCGGGGTGGTCCGCCTCACGGGCGACGGCGGCGTGGTGCTGCGGGATGAGGTGTCCGGCGAGGAATTCACCGTGCGGCCCCGCGTGGTGGTGAATGCCACGGGGGCGTGGGTCGATTTCACCAATGACGCGCTCGCGACCCCGACCCGATTCATCGGCGGGACCAAGGGGTCGCACCTCGTCGTCGATCATCCCGAGCTCCTTGCCGCGACGCGCGGCCAGCAGATTTTCTACGAGAACGAGGACGGCCGCATTTGCATCTTTTTCCCCGTTCACGGGCGCGTGCTCGTGGGCTCGACCGACATCCGCCTCGACGATCCGTCCCAGGCGGTGTGCGACGACTCCGAGATCGAGTACCTGCTGGAATCGGTGCGCACGGTGTTTCCCGCGATCGTGATCGGGCGCGAGCACATCCTCGCGCGCTTTTGCGGCGTGCGGCCGCTGCCGCGCAGCGAGGCCGGCTTCACCGGACGAATCAGCCGCGACCATGCGTGTCGCGACCTTCCGCCCGACGTCCGCCGGCCCTGGCCGCTGCATTCGCTCGTCGGCGGGAAATGGACCACGTTCCGGGCGTTCGCCGAGGAGGTCACCGACCGGGTCCTGGCGGAGCTCGGCCGCAGCCGGCGCGCCTCCACCCGCGACCTGGCGATCGGCGGGCGCACCCCTGAGGCCGACCTGGAATCCCCCGCCGCGTTGCGCGCCCTGCTCGCCACCGAGGCGGTCGTACACCTCGATGATCTGCTCCTCCGCCGCACCCCGCTCGCCCTGTATGGCCGGCTCACTGCGGAGAAGTTCGCGGCGATTGCCGCGCTTGCGGCGGATGTGCTGGGTTGGGATGCTGCCCGGCTCGCCGCGGAGAAAAATCGCGCCCGGCAGATTCTCTTCACGCGTCACGGCGTCGACGTCATCCCCGCCACCACGGCCAAAAATTAGCCCATGAGCCTCTTCACCACTCACAAAGTCCGCCTCAACCGTTTCCTGGGCGCCGACGGCCGCTGCCTCGATGTCGCGATCGACCACGGCGTGTTCAACGAACCTTCCTTCCTTTCCGGGCTCGAGGACATGCCCACCATCGTGCGGGCGCTGGTGGAAGCCGGCCCGGACGCGATTCAGATGAACACCGGTCAGGCCGATCTCCTGCAGTCGATCCCGGGCTCCCGCAAGCCGGCGCTCGTGTTGCGCACCGATGCCGGTAATCTCTACAACGCCTCGGCGCATCGCGTGATGTTCAATGAACTCGTGCACTGGGATGAGCCCATCCTCGGGGCGCTCAAGCTCGATGCCGCCTGCGTCGTCTGCAACCTGCTGCTCATGCCGAACGAGCCGGAGCTGCATCGCCAGACCGTGTTGAATGCGGGCCGCCTCCGGGTCGTTTGCGAACGGTACGGCATGCCGCTGATGATTGAGCCGCTCGTGCTCAAACCCAACTCCGTTGGCGGCGGCTATCAGGTCGATGGCGACAAGAAACTGATCACCGCGTTGGTCCGCCAGGCGCGCGAGCTCGGCGCTGATGTGATCAAGGCCGATCCCACGGACCATGCCGACGACTACCATGAAGTCATCGCCGCGGCCCGCTGTCCGGTCCTGGTCCGCGGCGGCGGCCGCAAACCCATCGACGTGGTTTTTCAGGAGGCCCACGTGTTTCTCGCCCAAGGCGCGCATGGCCTGGTTTACGGACGCAACATCTACCAGCACCCGAATCCGGCCCGGGTCGTGCGGGCGTTCATGGCGCTGATTCACGAGGGCGCGACGGCCGAGCGCGCGTTCGCCCTTTACGAAGGACGGGACCCGTCCTGACGCGCTCGTACCATCCCGGTCATGCGCGCGGTTTCGCTTCTCTTGTTCGCCGGCTGCGGCGTCGTGCTCCCCCGCGCCGCCGAAGATTCCGGCTGGGACCAGGCGTCGCGCTTTTTCTTCACCGAAGCCCGCACCACGTTCGCCCGGGCGCACGCGGCGACGCCGGCCGACGCGCGTCGCAACCATCTGGGCGAAGCCAACGCCCTGCTGAACGTTCAGCCGCGCACCGCGGCCAATCTCACGGAGTGCATCCGCCTCCTGCAGGACCTGGTCGCAGGTAGCCCGGGCGACGAGGAGGGCATCACCGCCATCTATCTGCTGGGTCGCATCGAGGAAATCCATCGACCCGTGCCGGACATCGCGGCGGCTATGCGCTACTACGACCAGCTCGCGCGCGGCGAGTCCGATCATCCGCTCGCGCAACTCGGCGTGGTGCAGCTCGCGTTGCTCACCCTCTATCGCCCGGTCACGCCCGCGCCCGCCACGGAGCGGCTCGCCGCCGCCGAGGCGCTCGCCCCGCGCCTGCGTCGACCGTCGGCCCAAAGCGATTTCCACCTCCTGCTCGCCCGCAGTTATCTCTTCTTCCACGCCGCGCCGGAGCCGGCGCTCGCACATTTTCTCGCCGCCCACCGCCTGGGAATCGCGGCCGACCGGGTGCGCGCGGACGCATGCCTGAGCACCGCCGAGCTCGCGCGCGAACTCGGCCGGACGGAAATCGCGACAGAATTCTACCGGCGGTTCCTGACCGAGAATCCCCGCGACTTCCGCGCGTGGACGGCCCGGCACGCGCTCGACGAATTGCCGCCGGTCGCCGCCGACGCTTCCGCACCATCCCGATGAAAGGCCGTTCGCTTCAAGTCATCGGCTTGGGCCTGCTCGCCGCAGCGTTTGTCTTTGCCGCGGCCCGGCTCGCGTTTCGTACCGGGGGCGGAGCGAACACGGACCGCGGTAAAATCATCCTGCGCTTCGCGCACTGGAACCTGCATGGCGGATTGCGCGAAGGTTACGCTGAGGTCATTGCGAGCTACGAGCAGCTGCATCCCGAAATAAAGGTCGAGCAGATGCCGGTGCCCGTCCGCGTGTGGCCCACCTGGCAGCGCACGCAGCTCGTCGGTGGCACGGCCCCCGACATCATCCAGCTGGGCCGCGGCACCAACGACGAGGTGATCTCCCGCTATTTCCGTCCCCTTACCGCCGACGTGATGCAACCCAACCCGTACAATGCCGACACGGCGCTCGCCGCCCAGCGCTGGCGGGACAGCTTTTACGACGGACTCACGGGCGATAATGTTTACTACCCGAACCTCCAGGGCGTTTACGGCATCCCGACGCTGCAGATGAACATGCGCGCATTCTACAACCGCGACCTTTTGGAGAAAATCAGCGGCAGCGCCGCCCCACCTCGGAACTACCAGGAGTTTTCCGTGCTGATGGAGCGCGCCGCTGACTATGCGCGGACCCGCGGCGGCAATTTCGTGCCGATTGCGGGTTCGGGTGACTACGCGACGCACCTGTTCCAGCGGTTGTTGCAGTCCCAAACTCAGGCGGAGCTTTATGCGAACGACACCGATCGCACCCGCAACGGCACGCTGCTGATGATGGGCCCGGCCCTCCTGCGCGGCGGCTGGACCTTGCGGTCGCCCGGGCTGCAAAATCTCCTGACCCTCTTTCAGGCCATCGGCCGAGAAATGGCGCCCGGATTCTTCCAGTTGAAGCGCGACGACGCGCTTCTCGCCTTTGCCCAGCAGTCGTCGCTGGCGATCCTCACCGGCTCCTGGGACTACTCGCTGCTGGAACGTGAGTGCCCATTCCCGATTGTCGTGGCTCCCATGCCGCTGCCCACGGAGGAGGATCCGCAGTTTGGGCGGACCCTGCTTGGCGTGCCGCCCGAAGCCCAGAGTTCGCTCGACGCGATCTATGGCGTCACGTGGGCGACGGCCCATGCGGACATCGCGATCGACTTCCTGCGCTATCTCGTGAGCGAGAAGGTAAGCGCGCGCTTCGCCGTGACGAGCCAGCGGCTCCCTTCGACGGTGGGCGTTGAACTGCCGGAAAATCTCCGGCCCTTCGCCCTGCGCACCGAGGGCCCGGTGCCCGGACTGAACTTCAGCATCAACGACTCGAGCCCGGATTTCGGACGGTGGCTGCAGACCAATGCCTTTCGACTCTTCGAGCCCGGCGCCACCGTCGCCCGCTTCACCGCCGCGACGGAGTCGGCGTTCCGCGAAGCCTTTGCCTCGGACCTGCGCCGGATGCGGGAAATCCACGTCAAGACGAGCCAGCGCGGCGACAGCACGCTCGTCGCCGAACTGATGGGCGAGTCCGCGGACGAGACCAGAGCTGCCAAGGCTATCACCACGCAAGTGCTGCGGGAAATGGAAGTCTATCGGCTGCAGGCGGCGCTGGAACGGGCGCCGTAGCAGATTCGTTATTCGGATCGGCAGACCAGGCAAGATGGGCGCATGAACTCCACCCGCCTGACTATTTCGCCGCCGGCGGCAGCGACTGCACCACTTCTTCGAGGTCGGAATCGCTCCAGGGTTCATCGCGCTTGGCCGTATCGCGACGCGCCGCGGTCACCACGGGCACCGGGATCGGATTTGCCTCGTGACCCCACGACCGGCGCACAAACGTCAGCACGCCGGCAATGGCCTCGTCATCGAGGGCGGCCTTCCACGGCGGCATGATAAGATTCTGCTGCACTTTTCCGTTCAAAACGATTCGCGCCAGGACCCGGGCATCGCCCAGCACCCAGCGCGAATAAATCAATGACGGCGCCAGCCCCGGCAGTCCCTGCCCGTTGGGCTGATGGCACGCGGCGCAGAGCGACGCGAACTGCACCTTGCCCTTTTCGAACAGCGCCTCCTCCGCCGCATTCAGCGGCTTCACCGCCGCATTCAGCGGCTTCACCGCCGCCGCCATCGCGCCGGCCTTGCCCGGCCACTTCAAGGAAGCGAGCAACTGCCCGGCGACCGCCGCCGCGGGGGTGTCCTTCCGGGCCGCCAGCGCCAGGAGCGGTTTCGGCTCTGCAGGCAGGTTCGCGGCAAATTCCTTTCCTTCCGATGACTTCGGCAGGAAGTGCCCCACGCCGGCCAGTACCGACGTTTGCACCCACTCCGGCGCACCCTCCGCCGTCGCAAGGGTCAGCACCCGATCGATCGACGCCGCCTGGCCCCCCTTCAGCACCGCGCTTGTCGCGAATTGCAGGGTTTCACCGGCGGTGGCCGCGGCGGCGGGATCGCGCGCCAGCGACTCAATCAGCGGCACTTCGCGGCCGCCCAGCCCGCTGACCACCGCACCCGCGAGAAACCGCTGCCGGCCCGCCGCCACGACCAGCGCCCGCAGTGCTTCGTCCGCGGCCGGCGTTTTTATTTCGCCGAGCGACAGCGCCAATTGGAGTCGCACCTCGGGTTCGGTCCGCGTCTTGAGCAGCGCGGCCACGCGGGCCGCGACTTCCTCACCGCCGGACTTGGAGAAAAAGTTTTCCGCCACCCTGATTCCGCCCACCACCACCCGCGGGTCCGAATCGGCCAGCGCGGCGAGGGTCGTCGTCGCATCCAGCGCCCCGCTGCCGTCGAGCGTCCAGAGCGCGTGCAATCGGCCGAGCGGGTTCTCGCCCTTGGTCGCCAACTCGCGCAAGGCGGCCGCCACCGCGGGGTTCGAGGCGGCGAGGCGCCGCTCGACGAGCAGCCGCTGCGCCGTGTCGCGCGTCCAGCCATTCGGATCGCTGAGCGCCTTGACCCACTCCAGGGGCGTGGCCTTGGCCAGCGTTAATTTCAGGTTCAGGCGCGGCGCGCCATCCGGCACGACCCGCCAAATCCGGCCGAGGTCGAGCGGCTTCTCCAGCCCGCGCTCCAGGATTTCCTTGCGCAGGTAGGACGTGACGTAAAGCCGGTCCTGAATCAGCCCGCGGTACATGTCGACGATCCACAGCGCGCCGTCGGGACCGTTGAAGAGATTGACGGGACGAAAGCGCTCGTCGGTCGAGGTCAGGAATTCCCGGCCTTCGTAGGCATTGGCCCCGCGCACGGTGCCGTCCTTTTCCGTGAGCTTGATCCGCTTGAGCAGATGGCCGGTCGGTTCCGAGATGAACCCATCGCCCCGAAACTCCGCCGGGAAAAGCGCGCCACGATAAACGACCGGGCCGTTGGCGGCCGTGACCGCGAGCAGGCGGCCCTCCGCGCTCAGGGTCTTGTAGCCCCGATTGACGCCGGTCGTAATCCGGCCGGGCCAGACCCTCAGGTCGGCGGGCACGAGTTGCACGTTGGAGCCATCGGCGGTGAACGCCTTGTTGCGCTTCAGGTACGCGGCCGGGAGGGCGTCGGAGCGCAGCGGGTCGCTGTTGCCGTTGTAGTAGAGCCGGCCCGTGTCGTCCTGCGAAATGCCCCATTGGCCCCGCATGATGGTGTTCTCGCGCGCGAACTTCCCGTTGCCTTCGTATTTGAACCGCACCGTGTGGTTCGCGCTGTAGATCCAGTTGTCCAGGCCCCACATGAGGCCGTTGGGCAGATGCTCGACATTGCCCGGGCCGCCGTAGTCGTCCGCGATCTCCGCCTGGGTATCAGCCACGCCGTCGCCGTTCGTGTCGCGGGCCAGGAACAATTTCGGGGGCGTCGCAAACAGGAGGCCGCCGTCGATGAGCGCGATCGCCCGCGGCAGAATCAGCTTGTCGAGAAACACCGTGCGCTGGTCCATCCGTCCATCGCCATCGGTGTCGGTGAGCGTCACGATTCGGCCAATGGGATCCTTGTCCCCGCGGCCCTCGACGTCGCGCATGTAGCCGGTCATCTCCACCACCCACATCCGGCCGTCCGGCCCGATCAGCATCGCCACCGGATCCTGCACCAGCGGTTCGGCCGCCACCAACTCGACATGAAAACCCGGCGCCAGCTTGAAGGTCTTCGCCTCTTCCTCCGGGGACAGCGACGGCGCCGGCGGGACGACCCACTGCGCCGGTCGCGGCGGCTGGGCCTCGCCCGCCTTGTCCCCGTTTTGGGCGAATAATGGGGCGCCGGCCAGGGCCAGCCATGGGAGGAGACCAATGAATCGGGACGTCATAAGGGAAAGACGCTCTCGGGTGCGGAAGGAGTGTCAATGATTCGGTGATAATTCGGGCGATTTCCGGGCGGACTAATCCAGCAGCCAGAAAGCCATGAAACGGACGTTGCACGTGAGGAAGATTCCGAAGATCCGGCCGCGCGGCGGAGCGCCCTGCCACCTTTGGCGAAAATCGTACCGGGTGAGCCGTGCACTCCGGGCGCGGCCTTTGACGAAGAAAGTCCTGGTTTGGTTTTCTCCGCTGCTCCGCATCTCCGCGTGAAACTGGCCCACGCAAAAAGCCAGGAATTGGTTCCTGGCTTCCTGGCTTCTGAATTAATCAAAGCTATTTCCTTTCGCCCGTCGCATCGTCCCATTTTGTTCTGGAGACGGCGGCGGGAGCTGCGAATCATCCGCCACCGTCATGAGTTCATTTCCCCGGATGCTTCGCGTCCAACAGAACTACCCCAAGCCCCCGCCCCTGGACATCCCCGGGGTCTTGCGCCCGCAATTCGACGCCCTGCGTGCCCGGATCAAGCCTGGCGCGCGCATCGCCGTCGGCGTCGGCAGCCGCGGCATCACCAACCTCAAGGAAATTATCGCGGCCATTCTCGCGATCCTCAAGGCCGCCGGCGCCAATCCCTTCATCATCCCGGCCATGGGCAGCCACGGCGGCGCGACGCCCGAGGGACAGATCGATGTCCTCGGCACCTACGGCATCACGGAGGCCAGCATGGGCGTGCCCATCCGCGCTTCGATGGAGGTTCGCCAGATCGGCGTCTCGGAGGATGGCGTCCCCGCCTACTGCAGCGTGGAGGCCCTCGAGGCCGACGGCGTCGTGATCGTCAATCGCATCAAGCCGCACACGGATTTCGGCGGCGAACTCGGCAGCGGCATTTTCAAGATGGCCGTAATCGGCCTCGGCAAGCGTACCGGCGCGAACACGATGCACATGGCCGCGAGCCAGATCGGCTACGAACAGGCCATCCGTGGCATTGCCCGCGTCATCCTTGGCACAGCGCCCGTCATCTGCGGCGTGGGCATCCTCGAAAACCAGTTTCACGAGGTGGCGCAACTCGTGGTGATCCCGCGCGAGACGATCGAAGCCACCGAAAACAAACTCCTGGTCGAGGCCCGCAACCTGATGCCGCTGCTGCCGTTCGATGACATCGATCTGCTGATCATCGATCGCATCGGCAAGAACATCAGCGGCTGCGGCATGGACCCAAACGTCATCGGCCGGTCCGTGTACGGCTACGCCAGCAGCCTTCGCGCGCAAGGCTCCTTCAAGCCCTACCTCCGCCGGATCTTCGTCCGCGATCTCACGGACGAATCCCACGGCAACGCGATCGGCATCGGGCTGGCCGACATGACCACCACGCGGCTGGTCCGCCGCATGGATCACCGCATCACTTACATCAACGCCCTGACGGCGGTACAGCCGCAGGTCGCGAAGATCCCGATCTATTTCGACACCGACCGCGAGGCCCTCGAACAGGCCATCGCCTCGCTCGCCATCACCGACGGGCGCGCCCCGACGATCGTGCGCATCGTCGATACGCTGTCCGTCGCGCACTTTGAAGCTTCGGAGGCGCTCCTGCCCGAAATCAAGAAGCGGCCGCTGCTGGAAATCCTCGGGCCGGCCCAGCCGATGGAATTCGGGGCCGACGGGAATCTGGTTTGAGGGGGAAACGATGGAGCGACCATGCAGTTTGTAGTTCCGCCTTCAGGCGGAAGGTTTGAGCCGGTCGGATTCCGCCTGAAGGCGGAACTACGAACGCGCGCCAATTCTCATGGCCAGGTTTTCGTCTGGCGCGGTTTATCAGGCTTCTAAGGCCAGCTTTCCCCTCTTCTTCCTCTGTCCCACTGCCCCACTCCATGTTCCCAAAGCGTTTTCCCTCCGTGCTCCTCGCCACCTGCCCCGTTCCCTGGACCGAGGCCCACACCTTCGACGAAGCGCTCTTTCGTCTGGTCGTGCGCCGATGGCGAACCGAACTCACGCCCTACCTTTATATCTTCGGTACGGCCGGCGAAGGCTATGCCGTGACCGACCCGCAGTTTGAGTCCATCACGCGGGCCTTTCTCGCCGAGATGCCCGCCGGCACCTTTCCGATGGTCGGCGTGATCAGCCTGTCGCTGGGAACCGTGATCGAGCGCATCAAAGTCGCCCACGGCCTCGGTGCCCGCCTCTTCCAGTTGTCGCTGCCCTCGTGGGGGGCGCTCACCGATCCCGAAGTCGATCGTTTTTTTCGCGAGACATGCGGCCGTTTTCCCGACTGTCAGTTTCTCCACTACAATCTGGCCCGCACCAAGCGCCTGCTCACGGGCGACGACTATGCGCGCCTCACGGCGGCGCACCCGAACCTCGTGGCGATCAAAATGGGCGGCGAGGACACGGCCGCGTTTGCGGACATCCTCCAAAAGGCGCCCGGGATCCAGTGTTTTTTCACGGACTTCGGTTACGCCGCCCTGCGCGACACTCACGAGTGCGGTTTCCTCATGGCGCTGGCCGCGGTCCATCTGGAACAGGCGAAACGCTATTTCGCCGCTCGCGGGGCGGAGCTGGCCGCGATGCGTGACGAACTCCGGGCCATTCATCGCGCACTCAAGGCGGCGGTCGGCACGGAAGCCCACATGGACGGCGCCTACGACAAACTCTTCGTCAAGCTGCGCGAGCCGAGCTTTCCCCTCCGGCTGCTCCCGCCCTACGCCTCGACCAGCGACGCCACGTTCGCGCGTTTCCGCGACGCGCTGCCGGCCGCGTGGCGAACCTCCCGGTAGCGCCGGTTCTGCGGCTGCGAGACCAGCTTCCGGCACCCCAGCACCCGGCGCCCACGCCCAAAAAATTCCCGCTCACTTTTCCCCGCGCCCCGCCAATCGAATTGGCCCATTTGTCATCTAATAGATGACAAATGGTTTTGAGTTACGGGTGAACTCCCACAGCTCGCGCTGGAGGTTTTGTCATCTATTAGATGACAAGTTGGGTTGGGCCACTACGCGGACGCGGGGGAGTACGGACGGGGGCAATGCGGAGGCGGCGCGCCGGGTCAGCGCACTTCGTTCCAGTCGAACTCCAGCCGGACGAGGCTCGGCTGGTTCAAACCGATCGCGCGATAGGTGATCGTGTCGAACCACACGCGCCCCTCGCGCTCCTGCCAGTACGGGACACCATAGTACCCGTCGATCACCGGCAGATGGCCGCCGTCGTTGTCGAGGACGACGACGCGTTCCACCGCGAGCGTGTCCGGATCGAAGCGCAGCAGGCACAGTTGCTGGTTGTCGGGAATTCCGGGAAAACCGGCCGGCCGCATTTCCAGCTTCGTGGCGGGCGTTTCCGTCCAGTTGCGCCCGAGCAAATAATACCGGCCGTCGCGGGTGAACAATCGCGGCCAGCCGATGGAGTCCTTCACGTAGGCACAGGTCTGCGTCAGGTCGACCTGCCGCTGCAGCCGAAATTCTCCGTCCGTATGTTGGAGGCGAACGGCGTGGTCGTAGCCCCGCGTCGCGACGATGAAGCCGGCGCCATGCCGGACGAAGCCGCTCTCGTTAATCGGAAAGCCGCCGAACTCCTGCTTGAGATTGCGGATGAAGCCCCAGCTCCGACCGTGGTCGGTTGATTTCAGCACGTCGACCGACCAGCGCGCGCCCGGGCGATAGCCGAACACCATCGCCAGCATGTAGGCGGTGTTGCCCTCGACGATGAAATCGAAGGGATAGCCGTACTCGACGCCATTAATCTGTCCCAGTTCCTGCCACGGCCCAAACGTCGCACCGCGATCGGAACTGAACGCCGAACGCATCCCCGCCCGGTAGTGGCGGCCATCGTCGCCCGTGGTTTGCAGATCCGTAAACATTCCCAGCGCGCCGTCGCCGAAGATCGTGCCCATCGTGAGCTGGAATTTTCGTCCCGCGAGGTGGCCAATCGTTCGATCCTCGACCACGCGGTTGGCCACCGTGTCGAAGCGCAGCAGGCCGGCATCCGCCTCTGCCTCCCAGCCGTGCGACGAACCGCGCTTGAAGGTGATGAGCACCTCGCGGTCGCTGACCCGGACGAGATTGGGCGTCAGATAGTAATTCTGTTCAGCATGATCGGCCGGAGTCAGGAGCACCTGCGCCGTCTTGAAGCGCGGCACGAACAACTCGGTTTCCGCCGCGCGAGCGGGACTGGCGCAGGCGATCGCCAAGGCGAGAAGCCCAGTGACCATTTCTGTAATCAAGCCGGAGCGCGCCATGGGAAATAGCGTCAGCCCCCGGGGGCGGCACGGAGAACGTCGTGCAACCACTGCCGGGCCCGACGGCGGGCCGGCAGATCGTAAAGGACCCACTTATCCGTGTGATTGCGGACCGGGACCACCTGAAACGTGAAATTGTCCAACGCCCGGCCGGTCCCGGCGAGATAGTTGATCGTGTCGATGATCGAGTAGGTGCCCGGCGCGATGTCGTAGACCTCGTGACTGACAAACACCGGTCGCCGCCCCAACCGTTGCAAGCGAGCGAGCGCCGAAGCGCGATCGCTGCCCGGGTAGGGCCATTCCCGCGCGCCGTCGTCAATTGGCGCGCCGTCGTAATGGCTCGCGACAAAAAAGGCCCGCCACAGGCCGGCGACTTCGTCGTCCTGCAGGCCGATGAAGTTGCAGGCCAGCGCCCCGCGGGAAAATCCGCACAGGACCACCGCCGACGGGTCGCCGCCGTAGTCCGCGCACACCTGCTTCACGACTCCCTTGCAGTACGCGACGGTCGCGGCGACGTCACCCCACCAGACGAGGGCATTGCTCCGCGTCGAGGGATCGACGCAGGGAACACAGACCCAAATGCAACCTTTCCCACCCGAAAGCCCAAACCCGAGGCTGCAATCCTCCACGCGTCCGGTGGAAATGTCGCCGTGCTTGCTGCGATAGTTGCCGTTGCCGGGGTACTCGACGATCACCGGGTAACGTCCACCCGGACGCCAGTCCTCCGGCAAATAAAGCGAGTAATAGGTTTCCGTGCCTGGATCGCCCGGCAGCGTGGCCCGCACGCGCCGGCCGGCGGCGGGAGCGGCCGACTGCATCGCCGGCGGCGTGAGGTCCGGCGTAAGCGAGGATAGGTCCGGATAACCCTGCGCAACCACCGGCTCGGCGGCGACGGCGAGGGATGCCGCCCCGACGACGAGGAGTAGGCGCACGACGGCTGAAAGGCGCATGATCACTTTCTTCCGATTTTCCGCGCTCACCGACCCCGGATGTCAGCCCAGTCGAATTCATGCCGGATGATGTCCGGGTGTTTGCCATCGAACGCGCGATAGTCGATCAAGTTGAGGAGCGTCTGGCCCCCGCGCTCCTGAAAATAGGGCACCGCGTAATAGCCGTCGGTCACATTCGCGCGCTCGGCGTTGTCGAGGATGAACCAGCGCGTGACCTGCAGTGCCTTCGGGTCGAGCTGGAACAGCCCGAGTTCCATGCGCTTTCCCTGCGGCGGCAGGGTCCGCCAATTGCGGCCCAGCAGGAACACCGCGCCGTCGCGCACGAAAAGCCGTGGCCGGCCGAGATGGCTCTGGATAAACGCGTTCGTCTGGCTCAGGTCCGCCCCGGCAAGCCGGCGAAAATTCTTGTCGGTTCGATAGAGGCGCGCGCTGTCGCCGTAGGCCCGCGTCGTCACGAGAAAACCGTCCTCCCACGGCACGAACGCGCTTTCGTTGATCCGATGGCCGCCGAATTCCTCCTTGAGATTGCGCACGAACGTCCACGACCGGCCGTTGTCAACCGACTGGATTACATCGACCGACCAGCGCTCGCCCGGGCGGTAGCCGAACGCCATGACCAGCATATAGGTCGTGTTGCCCTGCACGATGAAATCGAAGGGGTAGCCGTACTCCCGTCCATCGACGCGCGGGGAAACCTTCAAGCCCTCGAACGTCCTGCCCCCATCGCGGGAGCGGTTTTCCCGCATCCCCGACCGATAGTTGCGGCCGTCGTCGCCGAGGGTCTGCACGTCCAGGTAGACGGCGATGTCACCATTCGGAAACCGGACCCACTCGCCCATCTGGTGAATGAAGCCGGGATCGTGCGCGACCACCTGCCGCTGCGTGATCACGTGGCGGGCCGTGTCGAAGCGGACCAGCTCGAGATCGGCCTCGGGATCGCCGCCGTGTTTGGCGCCGTGCTTGAACGACATCAGCACTTCGTCCGGTCCCGTGCGCAGGATCGCCGGGAACGCGAGATAGGCCGAGCCGCCCGCGTCGGCCGAGGCCGCGATGACCTGCACGGCGCGGGGTGCCGGCACCACCGGAGTCAGGCTGGCCTGGGCGGCGAAGCCGGCGGACGAAACGACGAGGCCACCGACGGCGTGGAGAATTTTATGCGAGAAGAACATAGGGGTGAAAACCGGGAAGGGGGCGGCCGTCAGCGGCGGGTGGCAAAATTTCGGGCGACGAATGCGAGCACCGGCTCCAGCGCCGCCTGCACCACATCAAACGTGTGCTCGCCCGGGAGCACGAGGTACTCGTGCGGAATATCGAGTTCGTTGAGCCCGGCGTGAAAACGCTCGTTCATCGTGCGGTCGAATGAATCGGTCGCCGTCACAATCATCACCGCCTTGCCCCGCAGGGCGTCGGCGCTGTTCATGGGGTTGAAGAGCGTCCATTCCGCCTGATTCACGCCGAACCGCCCGAGCGGCACCGTGTAGTTTTGCCCCTTGGGCAGATCCTCCGGACGGGGAAAATCGAGCAGCCCGATAATGCCTGCCACGACGGAAAACTCCGCCGGATGCCGGGTCGCAAAGCGCACCGCGCCATAACCACCCATCGACCAGCCCGCGATCGCCCGGCGCGCCGGCGAACCGCTCAACCGCTGCACGCGGGCCGCCACGGCCATGACCTCCGCCAGGTAGCTTTCGTAGCGTTCGCGGCGGTTCACGGGCGAGTCGATGTACCAGCCGTCGTCCCCCTGCGGCAGAACCGTGCAAAACGGCGACGCGCGAAGCATCTGCCGGACGTCGTCGACGTCGACCAGCGAGCGATGATTTCGGCCGCGGCCATGCAGCAGAAACAGCACCGGCCAATCCGCGGGGCCGGCCGGCCGCACTTCCGGAACGACCACGCAGAATTTTCGCGGCGCCCCCAGCACGTCGGATTCAAACGTGACTTCGGCGACTCCGGGAAAAATATCGACGCTCACCGGCGCGGCCGCACGCAGACCGACGACCAACCCCGCCAAGGCCAAAAGTCGGCAAAGGCCCCCGGCCGATGAACCAACGCGTTCAAACAGGGCGGGCGCTGTAGCCGGGGTCGCTGACCCCGGCCCGGCCTCAGCGAGGCCGGCTACAACCAAGCAGCAGGCTTTGGGGTGGCCCACCCGGCGGGAGTAACGCCTTGATAAAATTTTCATCGCACGAACTACGCCGCATAGGCGCGAATCTCGACGATCCGGGCGTGATCCAGCCCGTTGGTCGCGTCGACGCGCACGCGCAGCGCGGTGACCCGGACACCATCAAACCGGTGCACGCGCCGACGCTGATAGTTTTCCCGCTCGCGCGCCACCTCGCGCCAGCGTCCATTCTCCTCCACCTCAATCACGTAGTCGCGCACCGTCTCCGGTTGGGCCCGGCCCCACAGCATCCGCTTCTCGTAGCCCTCGGCCTGCGTAAGCGTGAGGTGCCGGTGCAGCCCCGTGTCGAAGATCAACCCGACCTCGCCAATCGCGACCGGTTGCGCCCAGCGCAATTCAATCCACGCCGGCAGCCCGGCCCCCGGGACACTCATCCAGCGATGCGTGCCGGGAAAACAGCGGTCCGGCGGACCAATCGTGAGATCGTCCGGATACTCGCCTGCATCCACTTTGCGCAGGACTTGGTCCCAAAGATTGCCGCCGAACTTCGGCTTCCAACCCGCGGTGATCGCCTCGCGGATGCTCGCCTCGGTCCAATGACCGTGCACGGCGCGGGTCTGACCTGAGACCACGTTTGGCGCCGCGCCTCCCGCCTGTTCACTCGAGGCTCGCACCGTTGCCGTGCGCGCCAGATCCGCGGCATCCTCGTTGCGCCACCCGACGAGATAGCAATCGTCGCGCAGCAGCCGCTGCTGAATTTGTCGCACGAGATCCGTCCGCCCCGCCAGATCCGCCGGCACCACCTTGTTTTGCGCCGCGATGGCCGCGGCCGTGCCCACGCCCTGGCCGACCACGGCGCAGGTCGCCATCACGCGAGTGGAGGCAAACGCAATGTGTGTCGCCGAAAGATTGCGGCCGGCAAACATCAGGTTCCGCGGGCCGGCCGACACGCACGAGCGGAGCGGAATGTTGTAGAGATACGGCAGATGATTCTGGTTGCACGGCGGCTCGTCCGGGGCGTCCACGCCCTCCGGGGGATGCGTGTCGATCGGCCAGCCGCCGTAGGCGATGGCATCGGGGAAGACCCGCGACTCGAGCAGCTCCTGTTCGGACAACACGTGCTGGCCGACGAAGCGGCGGCTCTCGCGTTTGCCGGGAAGAAAACCGAACCACTCCAGCGCCCAGTGCTTCGCGTCGACGTCCGACTCGTTCTTCACGTAGTTCCACACGCCGAGCATGATCGCCAGCAGCTCATCGCGGATGTGCTCGTTGTCCTTGATGGTGTCGAGCGAACCACCCCACTCCACCCACCAATAACCGAACTCGAGTCCGAGATCGGAGCCCGGTTTGCCAAAAGGGCGGAACTTGAAATCCCCGGCGCGAAATTTTCGGACCCAGGGCGGCGCGACAAAAGGCATGGGCCGCTCATGCCGGCGGGCCTGAAACAGCAGCGTGGACCCGAGGGTCTTCGCGTCGGCCACCTCGACCGCGAGCGATTCGCCGAATTCCGCGCGGCCTTCCCGACCGTGCCGGAACGGCGCCCCGGCCTCCACGCCGAGGCGCCCGTCGCCCGTGCAATCGACAAAGATTCGCGCATCGATCGTGAAACGATCCTGCGTCGACTGCCGCTCGGCGATCGCCTGGCGGATTTCATCGCCGGCCAGCTTCACGCCGACGACCGTCGTGTTCAGCAGCAGCTTGAGATTGGGTTCGGCCCGGCACTTTTCGTACAACAGGAGATCCATCATCGAGGCGGAGCGCTGCGGATTGCGCACGGCGAGATCGAGCCGGAGTTCCTCGACGATGCCTCCCTCGCGATTTTCCACCTCGAGCGGGAGACCCATGCGCAGGCCGGTCGCCCCGACGATGTGCATCCGTACTTCGCTCGACGCGTTGCCGCCCAGGACGGAGCGGTCCTGGCACAGGATAACCTTAACGCCGAGCCGGGCGGCCGCCAGCGCGCACGTCACCCCGGCCGGACCGCCGCCCGCGACGAGGACATCGCACGCCAGGGAGTGTTCGGCCATCGTGTTCATCGGGGGCGGAAGTTGATACGATCGAACGCGCCTTGGCGAGCCGGGGCGAGTATTCGAGATTGGCCGTCCCGCCTCTCCCGAGGCGGGCTACAAAGATTGCGTGCCCTTCGTGGCCCGCTTCGAGAGAAGCGGGATGGGATCGGAATCCACCCACCCTTGCAGCCCGCCCTCACCGCAGATCGAACAGCTCGCGCCCGAGTCGCCGGGCTTCCCGCTGCTGCGCCGGCGGCAGGCTCCGCGGAAACGGCCACCGCGGCGCGTCGGCCAGCTGCGCCACAAAGGGCGCGACCGCTCGCAAAAGGCGCGCGAGCACGGGCACGGAAACGTTGGCGAGCGTGTCGTGCTGGCTGTGGTGCTGCCAGCGGCCGCCGGGAAAATTGGGCCGAAAGAACCAGAGCGACGGCACGCCCGCCCAGTTGAAGGCAAAGTTATCCACGAAGGGCGTGACCTCGGGCTTGACCACGACATCGACACCGCGCCGGGCGAGCGCACTGCTCGCGGTCCGCGCCAACCCGGTCGGTCCCGCGCACCACATTTCGAAATGACCGAGCGGCGACGACACGCTGTCGAAGTTCACCACCAGCCCGACGCGCCGGACCGCGGCCCGGTGGGCGCGCACATACGCCGCCGATCCGACCGACAGCTGTTCCTCGGTGCCGAACGAGATGAAGCGGATCGTCCGCCGCCGCGGTCGCGTCGCCAGCACGCGGGCCAGTTCGAGGGTCGCCAGCACACCCGACGCGTTGTCGTCCGCCCCAGGATTTCCGCACTGCGTGTCGTGGTGTCCGCTGATGATTATTTCCGGGGCGGTCGGATCGGTTCCGGGCCATTCGCCAATCACGTTGTGCGACAGCGCGGATAGCTGTCGGAGTTTCACGCCGACCCGCGCGCGACGCACGCCCGCCTGCCGCCACCGCCAGGCGTCCCGATAGGGCACCGTCACGGTCACCGGCATCCCGTAAAGCCGGGCCCACGCCGGATAAACGCCGTCGCTCTTGCACCAATCGAAGGGCAGCCGCTCATCGACATGAATCACCGCGGCCGGCGCGGCCGCCACCAGACGCCGGTGCTGCTCGAGCTGCGTCGGCAATGACCCAAAAATCACGGCGATTTTTCCGCGCAAACTGCCGCGACCGATTCGGCCCATATTTTCCGGCATCTCGAGCCACACCAACTCGCCCTCCACGGGCTGGCCGTTTGGCGTGCCCGGGGCGCCAACCAAAGTGTTCGAGGCCACGGCTCGCCAGCGCCGGCCTTCCCGCGCCTGCACCGTCGTTCGGGAGCTCCGCAGGCTGGTGCAGGGAAATTCCTCCGTGCGCACCTGCGCCAGGCCCGCCAGCGTGAATTGCCGCGCAATGTACTCCCCCGCCTGCGTTTCCTGGCGCGTGCCGGCGCGACGCTCCCCGATGTCGTCGCAGAGCACCCGCCAGTGCCGCGCGAGGCGGCGTTCGTCGATGCGATTAGCGGACTTCATCCCACAAATATTCCAACCGGATGATTTGGGGCGGCTGCCCGTCGACGCCTTTGTACGTGATCACGTTGAGTCGCGTCCGGCCGTCAACCTCGCGAAAAAAGGGCATCGCGTAGTAACCGTCGGTGACGTTGGCCGCCTCGGCGTTGTCGAGAACGCAATAGGCGGTGACCGCCAGTTGCTCGGGATCAATCCGAAACAGGCAAAGCTGTTCGTTGATTCGCCGCGTCGGCCCGCCCGCGACGGGAGGCCCGGCCGGAAGCGGAGTCGGTTTCGTCCAGTTGCGCCCGAGTAAATAGACGCGCCCGTCACGGGCAAACAGTCGCGGCCGGCCCACATAGCTCGTGATGAAATCATAGGTCGCGGTCAGGTCGACCTGCCGTCGCACCTTGAAATCCCCGTCCGTCAGGTGCAACCGTTCGCGATTGTCGTAGCCCCGGGTCGTCACCAGAAAACCGTCGCCCTGGCGCAGAAAGGAACTCTCGTTGATCGGAATATCGCCGAATTCCTTCGTGAGGCCGCGGACCAGGTGCCACGTCCGGCCGTTGTCGCCCGTGCGAATCACGTCGACCGATCCGGCTGCCGGGCGACCCGGATAGATCGAACGGCCGCCCGGGAGATTGGAAAACGTCATCGCCAGCATCCACGTGTCGCGCCCTTCCGTGATCGCCTCGAAGGCATAGCCATACTCGACCCCGTCGACGGTTCCGACCCGTTCCAGCGGGCCAAAGTTCTTTCCGCCATCGGTGGAACGCACGCTGCGCAACCCGACGCGCTCCGGGGCCACGGGTTGTTGCGCATCGATATAGCTGGCGATGTCGCCATTGGCGAAGCGCGCCCACTCGCCCATCTGCATGATGCGATCTTCGAGAGCCGCAATGACCCGGGGAGCAGTGGCCGAGCCGCGCGTCGGATCAATCGCCACCAGATCCAACACCGCCCCGGGATCGTCGCCGTGGGAACGGCCGCGCTTGTAGCTGACGAGGATGCGGTCTCCGAGATCCACGAGGGCGGGAAACGCGAGGTAAGGTTGGCGCTCGGCTGGTTCTGCCACCGCCACCACGGAGACCCGCTGAAAGACCGGCCGCATTTCCGGCACCGGCGGACCGCTCGCCGCGGCGGCGCGGCCGGCAATCGCCATCGCCACCATCGCGGCCAGAACCGCAATGGCCGCCGGCTTCCGCCTGCGCCGGGGCCGGCAGTCATGAGGTTCGGCTTTCAAGGCTGAGCGTGCGAACCCGCCGGCTCCAAATCTGCAGCGGGCCCGCGGCGGGCACCTCGCTTCCCGCTCTCGCGGAGATTCGGGACCCGAAGGCGTCCGGTGGAGTGGCGGCCGGTCATTTTCACGCCGTGACGGCGATGCCGCGTTTTTCGAGCTGGCGCTTCAGACTTTCCTTATATCGGGCATAGGCTTCCTCGTCGCGCACGGTGGAGGCGCCGAAGCTGAATGTCGCGATTGAACGGCGGTGCCGCGGCGTTCGATTGATTTCGGTCCAGTGAATCGTGCCACTCGAGTGGGCG
>SIBR01000058.1 GCA_009695065.1 Opitutus sp.
TGAGTACCTCGTGAGCAATTCGACCAATGCCGCGCTGGTGGCCTATCAAATCGCCAAAACCTCGTGGGGTTGGAAGTCGCGGTATAACTTCACGAGAAATCTGGGTGTGTTCTTCGATGTCGATAATCTGACTTCGGTTCCGCTCGATAGCCGTTACGCCGCCTTTCGCGACCGTAACATCAGCTGGCGCACCTACCACGCCAAGATCGTTGGTGGTATGACCGGCCGCTTCTAATATCGAATTCAAGACGAACTCGTTTTCGTCCTCGCAAAAGACCCGGCTGCAAAGCCGGGTCTTTTTTTGCGGTCTTCCGCAGCCAGCGACTGACACTTTGACCTGCGACCACCTTCGCCGAGGCTTGGCCAAACGTGCCCCGGCGATCAAGCCCGGCTGGCCGTGTGGTAACGCGCGATCGCCACGGCGGCGTAGCTGCCGATTTCGTCGCCCAAATGAGCAGGCACGATCGCACAGTCGCGCGCACTTTCGGGCAAGGCTTCGCGGGCGATGACGTCCCGCATCGCCGGGGCGATAAAGCGCTCGCAACGCGTAAAGATGCTCCCGATCACGATGCGTTCCGGATTGAGCAGGTCGATGAAGACGGCGAGCGCTTCGCCCAACCGCCCGCCGACCTCGCGCCAGATCGCCAGCGCCAGCGTGTCGCCCGCCTCGGCCGCTGTGCCCACGTCCCGGGCGGTGAGCTTCCGGCCGGAAATTTCCTTGAGCAAACTTGCACCCGGAAATTCGGCGACCCGTTGCCGGGCCAGCTGCGCGATGCCACCGCCGGAGCAAAAGCCTTCGAACGAGCCGCGTTTGCCGAAGCCGATCGGACCATCCGCGGCAAGGCGCACATGGCCCACCTCGCCGGCGTTGCCGGTGATTCCCTCGTAGAGCCGGCCATCGAGGATGAGCCCGGCCCCCATCCCTGTTCCCATGGTGAGAAACAGCATGCTTTGGCAGCCGCGGCCGGCGCCGAACTGCCATTCGGCGAGCGCACAGGCGTTGGCATCGTTCATCAGATGGGCGCGGCCGCCGAAGCGCCGGGTGAGTTCCGTACAGATCGCGATCCGATCCCATCCTGGCAGGTTGGGGGGCGATAGGATCAGCCCCTGCTTGCTGTCGAGCGGGCCGCCGCAGGACACGCCAAAAACCGGATCCGTCCCGGGTCCCACTTTGGCGACCTCCTGGAAGATGCGTTCGAGCGTTTCGTTTACGTCCGTGGTCGCGAAGCGCGCCACCTCCTCCACGCGGTTCCCAGGCCGTGGCACGCTGAGGGCACATTTCGTTCCGCCGATATCGATGCCGAGAATGGTCATTTTTGTCCGGTCAGGACTCTAATTCCGGCCGGGCCGCAACGCGATCGACGCGGCCGTGGGCACTCATCCACGCATAGGCGCGGGCCATGGCCGCAATCAAGTGCTCGGTTTGCACCGGCTTGCTCAGGTAGTCCTTCATGCCCGCAGCGAGGCACGCCAACTGGGCCTCCTTCTGCACATTGGCGGTGAGGGCGAGGATGTAGGGTGGCGAATCGTCGGGCGCGACCGCCCGGATCCTCCGGGTGGCTTCCAGACCGTCCATTTCCGGCATCTGGATATCCATCAGAACCAAATCCCAAGGCTGGCGTGCGAGGCGGCGCAGCACCTCCCGTCCGTTGGTGACCGCTTCGGCCACGTAACCGAGCCGCTCCAGCATCGTAAGAATGACTTTGCGGTTCACGAGGTTGTCTTCCGCCACGAGGACGCGGAGCGGATGGGAGCGGGTGGTCGACCAGGAGGCTGCTCATGCCGATGATCGCGTTCATGGGGGTGCGAATCTCGTGGCTCATGTTCGCCAGAAATTCGCTTTTGGCCCGGTCCGCCGTTTCGGCCGCGATCTTGGCGCGACGCAGTTCCTCCTCGTCGCGCCGGCGCCGGGTGACGTCCCGCAGGATGAGAATCCGGGCCTGCATGTGGTGCCGGCGGTCGGCGACGGGCAGCAAAGTGACTTCGCAGGTCAGCTGGCCGGCCGGCACGTCGGTCTTGTGCACTTCACGCTGGCGAAGGAGGCCGACGACCTCCGGCCACGGGGCGAGTACGGCTGCGGCGCTTTGTCCGAGCGCACGTTTCGCGGACACTCCCAGCGCCGTGCTGGCCGCGCGGTTGAGATCGATCACCCGGTCCATGGCGTCGAGGACGACCAGTTGTTCCTCCAGATTTTCGATCAGCATGGCCCGGGCCACCGGGGCCAGGTTGAAGAACCGCGCCCGCAGCAGCGCGAAGGCGATGAGCCCGCTGGTAAACGGCATGAAAATCGGCCCGTAGTTGAGCCCCGGCGTGGGCAGGAGGCCGAGGACGTGCAGCGCGTTGAACAGGAGCGGCAGCAGACAGGCGACGATGATGATGAGCCGCGCCTCCTGTTCCCACGGAGTGTCCAGTCGGGTGCGCCACAGCACGGCCATCGCGCTGCCCAGGAAAGCAACCGCGTAGGCGACGACGACGAGCGCCCAAGGGCCGAAAGTAAAACGCAGGAAAAAGATCGCGCCGCTGGCCTCGACCCGGAAATCGGAGTGGATCAGCGGCTGATAGCCGGCCGTTGTCGGCAGCCACGCGAAGATGACCGTGAACAGGGGAGCAATCAGGGCGAGCGCCAGCTTCCGCCCGGTGAGGAACTTCATCCCCAAGGCGAAACGGTAGATCATTTCGAACCAGACGAGGCTGTAAAAGGAGACCACCAAAAAGCGGGTCCGCAGCAGCCACACCTTGGTCGCGAGGTCGCTGGTGCCCAAGTCCACGGCATAATTGCCCGCCCAGAGCGCCCCGAGCAGCAGCGCGAGCGAGAATGGATTGGTGGTCGCGACGGCGGTTCGCGAACGGATGAGGACGATCAACCCCAGGTTGAAGCACACTGCGAAAACCAGAAGGGCGATCGGCCAGGGGAAATGCATGGGCACTTCCCGCCTAGTCGGACATGTCGGTGCGGGTGTTCAACCCAGATTGCGCCTGATTCTTCGGTTGGGAATGTCGGAACCGATTGTCCCAATGATGAAATGATGCGACCTGGACTTGTGATTCCGCGACTCGGCGGCAATTTTTCGATTGAGCGTCCGGTCCAGGCGCGTGCACCCTCGTCCGCTTCGTCGCTCCTGTCCGCGAATTCCCGCGATTAGGAACCGCCCAAAATCCCCTCCCCTGCTCATGTCCACCACTCGTCGATCCTTCCTCAAGCAAACGTCCGTTGCCGCCGCCGCGTTCGGCTTCCCCGCATTCCTCCGCGCCGCGAATCTTAACAGCAAGGTGCAGGTCGCCGCCGTCGGCGTGAACGGGATGGGTTACAGCGATCTGCACAGCATTTCGTCCCATCCGGCGGTGAAGTACGTCGGCTTCTGCGACGTGGATACGACGCGCTTCGACAAGGCCGACGCTGCGCTGCCCGGCGTGCCGCACTTCAAGGATTTCCGGGTCATGCTGGACCAACTGGGCGACACGGTCGATGCGGTCAATGTGGCCACTCCCGATCACATGCACGCCCGGGTCGCGATCGAGGCGATGAGGCGGGGCAAGCACGTGTATTGCCAGAAGCCCCTTGCGCACACCGTCTGGGAGTCCCGGCAGATGCGGCTCTGGGCGGCGAAAAAGAATCTCGTCACGCAGATGGGCAACCAGATCCATTCCGCGTTGGAATACCGCCTCGCCACCCGATTGATCCAAGAGAGTGCCATCGGCAAGGTGAAGGAGGTGCATTCGTGGGTCGGCGTCGGGGGTAACGACCGGACGCGCCTGCTGGAGCCGCCCCTGGCCGGCCCGGTGCCGGCCAATCTGGACTGGGATTTGTGGATCGGTTGTGCGCCGATGCGCGACTACGCCCCGGCGGCCTATCACCCGTTCGTCTGGCGCGACTGGCAGGATTTCGGCGGCGGCGCGCTGGGCGATTTTGGCTGCCACATTTTCGATCCGGTCTTCACCGCCCTCGGCCTGAAGTCACCCCTTTCCGTCGCGGCCGACAACAGCGGTATCAACCGCCAGATCTGGCCCACGACCGAAATCGTGCGCTACGTCTTCCCGGGCAACGCGCTCACCGCCGGACCGACGCTCACGGTGACCTGGACGGACGGCGGCAAGCGTCCGGACCGGAAGCTGGCGCAAATGCCGGCCGGGCTTGAGCTGCCGAATAGCGGCTCCCTCTTCGTCGGCGAGCGGGGGAACATGGTGCTCCCGCATGTGGGCGGCCCGCGGCTCTACCCGGTGGAAAACTTTCAGGGGTTTGCCTACCCGAAGGACCTCAAGGGCCTCAATCACTGGCATCGCTGGATCGACGCGATCCTCACCGGCACCAAGACCAGCGATGGCTTCGACTACGCCGGTTTCCTGAGCGAGGCCGCCCAACTCGGCAACGTGGCCACCCGCGTGGTTCGTCGGCCGACCAACACCCGGGGGGTGCAGAGCGTCGATCCGGAGGAGGCCAACGTGCTCCAATGGGACGCGGATAATCTTCGCATCACGAACCACGCGGCCGCGAATGCACTGCTCACCAAGGTGTATCGCCCGGGTTGGGAAGTGCCGGCGGCGTAAGGGGACCGGCCGGCGGTGCCGGGTAAGACGCGGCCGCCTTGGGCCGCTTGGTGCTCACGGGCCGTAATTCGCGGCCAGCGCGGTCACCGTTTTTCGGATGCTCGCGCGCAGTTCCGCGGGCGCCACGACCTCCGCCGCGGTGCCCCAGCCGAGCACCCACTGCTCGACTTCCAGCAGCGCGCCCAGGCGCATCCGCACTTCCAGGCCGCCGTCCGGCAGCTCGCGCATTTCCTGCGATTCATGCCATTCGCGCTCGCGCACGCGTTCGGCCACCGTGGCTGCAAAGCGAATCACCAACTGATAATTACCGCTGCCGCCGAGCACGCCCAGGGCGCTCGCGAAAAATTTTTCCGGCGAAAAATCCTCCGGCCGGGTGAAGCGCTCCTTCGTAACGGCCACGTCGGCAATGCGCGGCAGGGCGTAGGTGCGCAGCGCCTGCCGTTCCAGGTCGAAGCCGACGAGATACCAGAGGTTCTCCCGGTTCGCCAAATGATAGGGTCGTACCCGGCGCGGGATTTTTCCCGGCGACCCCGGCTTGCGATAGTCAAACGTCACTTCCTCCTGCCGCAGCACGGCGGCGCTCAACGCGTTGAAGACGGCGAGGTCGGTTTTTCCGAGCCCGATGTTCTTGAACGAAACCGCGCGCAGCTCGTCGGCCGGCGAAAACGAAATCCGGTCGCGCAGGCCGCCCGCCAGTTTTTCGAAGGCGATTTCGAGCTGCCGGTGAAACGGCGTGCCGCGGTATTGTTGTAGCGCCCGTTGCGCCACCAGCAGCGCCAGCAGCTCGCCCTCCGTCACGTGCACGGTCGGAAACGCGTTTACGGGATGCGTGTAGCGGTAGGCCTGGATCTGCGCGTCGAATTCGATCGGCAGGTTCAGCTGGTCGCGCATGAACGCGATGTCCCGCACCACGGTCTTGCGCGAGACCTCGAGCGATTTCATCAGCTTCGTGCAATTGACCAGGGCGTCGCGGCGCAGCTCGTCGTGGATCTTGAGCATGCGCTGGAGGGGCGGGCGGGAAAGCTGGGCGCGGGGTGGCATGCGAGATATCCAGCAGATATTTTAGGGTGGGCCAAGCAATGTCCCACCCGGTGGGATAGGATGCGGGCCATGAACTCATCCCGTCGGTTGAATAAATGCCCCGTTCCCCTCGCGCTTTCCTGGTCGCACTGCGGGGTGTCCTATCGCGTCACGCCCTGGCCGGAAGTCCGTTTCGAATGCCGGTATGGCGAGGAGTGGATCCCCAGAACTCCGGGCGAGGAAGCCCTGGCCTCGGCGGCGCAAGCCTGCGGCCCGCTCGAATGGCGGCCCTATCTCGAGTTCGTGCCGCGCGAGGCGAGGGAGTTTCTCAGCCGGTTTTCCTTTGCCCGGATGGAGGCGCTGCAGGTGATCGCGCGGTGTCCCGCTTTGTTGCCGGCGCTCGCCGACACGTCCGGCCTGACGGCCTTCGTGGCCGCGCACCCGAGTCTGCGCGGCACCCCGGGGGTGCGGTGGGAGGAAATCAATGCCATACATGAACGCGGCGGTGTCTTTGGCGTGCTGGAGTGGCTGGGCTTGCCGGCTTCCCGGCAGACGGTCGCGATCCTGCGCAACCTCGCTGATCCCGATGTGCCCAAACGCTTCCTGGAGCCGTTGCGCACGATGCTGTGGGAGCCGCGCACGATTTTTGTGCTGCAAAAGTTGCCCGCGATCACCGACCGGCATCTGGCCCGCTTCTGCCACGCGCTCGCGGCGTGAGCTTCCTCCGGACGGGATTCGCGACCGGGCCAGCCTTACGGTCTGAGCATCGCGTCTCGACTCACGGCCGTCGCTGCGCGTAGCTAGGCCCACCGGCATCGCGTGATAACCGGATTGCGATGAATTCATGCCCCGCGTTCCGCCCCGTTTTGGTTTTCGTTTTCGCTTTGGTGTTCGGCGCCCTGGCCCCCAGCCACGCGGCCGATCTCAGCCCCGGCGTTCGCAAGGTTCGCGACCTGGTCGTTTACGAAGACCCGAAATTCTATGCGGCGTTTCCGTCGGTGATCCGGCGGCCCGACGGCGAGCTGCTGCTCGCCTTCCGGCGGGCGCCCGCCCGGGTGGCGTTGCAGGAGAAGAGCGAGTCGCACGTCGATCCCAACAGCTACCTGGTGATGGTGCGCTCGCGCGATGGCGCGGCGACTTGGACGAAGGAGCCGGAACTCATCTACGCGCATGCGTTCGGCGGCTCGCAGGACCCGTGTTTGCTGCAACTGCGCGATGGCACGCTGCTCTGCACGAGCTATGGCTGGGCCCTCATGAAGCCGGAGGCGCGGGCGGCGCTCAGGAAGCCCGTGATGCCGAACGGGGCCGGCTGGGTTTTTCTCGGTGGTTATATCGTGCGCTCGACGGACGGCGGCAAGACGTGGCAAGGGCCGGTTTATCCGCCGCACATCCCGCCGGAAACAAGTCACGATCCCTATGGCCAGCCGGTGCCGGCCTATAATCGCGGGGCGCCGGTCGAGGGGCGCGACGGCCGGATCTTCTGGGTGGTGGCGGCGACCGACGATGCGGCCGCGCGCAAGGTTTCGACGCACCTGCTCGTCTCCGCGGACAAGGGTTTGACGTGGCGTTATTCGGCCCCCGTGGCGGTCGACGAAAAAGTGATCTTCAACGAAACGTCGATCCACGAAACGCCGAAGGGCGACTTGGTGGCGTTTTTGCGCACGGGGAAGTATGACGACCAGGCCTGCATTGCGCGTTCGACGGACGGAGGGAAAACGTTTCAGCCGTGGCAGGGGATGGGATTTCAGGGCCATCCGCTCCATGCGCTGCGGCTCGCTGACAATCGCGTGCTGCTGGTCTACGGCTATCGCCACGCGCCCTTTGGCATTCGGGCCCGCATCCTCAACGCTGAGTGCACCGATTTTGCGACCGCGCCCGAGATGGTGTTGCGCGCTGATGGTGGCACGACCGATCTCGGCTATCCCTGGTCCGTGCAACTGGCCGGCCATCGCGTGCTCGTCACGTATTATTATAATATCAAGGGTGGGCCACGGCACATTGCCGGAACGATCTTGGAAATCGATTGAGCGGGAGGGCGGCCGGGTCGACGTGCCGACGCGCAGGGCCGGGGTGAGATCCTCGCGGTAAAAAATTTCCCCGGACAAACGGGCGACAAACTCCTTCATGGCCGCGCCGTGCCGCGCCGTGTACCAGCGGCGGGCGTCCACGTCGTCTCCCGTCCAAACGTAGGCGACTCCGCCGTGATCGGGATCGTAGCACACGCCCGGCCCGCCCGGAAACGTGATCGCGAAAGCGCCCGGGTGGGCGTCCGCCATATAGGTGCGCTGAACGCCCGTGCGGGCGCCGGGAATGGACCGGCCACCGGCCCGCCCGAATGGCATTCGCCATGATTTTCAAATAGGCCGGATCGTGAAAAAGGGCCGCTTCGCCCGGCATCAGGCCAAAGACCCGCCCTCTCCGATACGAACGAAGCCAGGCCATCGGCACGGAGAATTCGCCGACTTCGCCCTCGATGATGATCACGGCGTCGTCCTTGACCGTGGCCCGCAGCAGTTCCTCCCGGGTTTCGAAACGATCCGTTTCGGCGGTGAAGATGGGATGCGGATACAGGCTGAGCGAAGTCAGGCGGGCATCCCTGGGCAAAGGCCCGGCGTAACGGACGCCGAGTACCTCGTCCTGAAATTTTTTCCACGCCTCCGAAGCCCCGGTCCGTGACCGGAGCACCACGAGCCCCTTGCCCCGGGCGACAAATCCCCGCGCCAAATCGAGGCCCTCGGCCGTTAGCGTCTCTTGCTGGTCGAAAAGCACCGCGACGTGGGGATCCGAGGGCCGTGCGAATGGCGGCCCGGTCACGTTCGGTAGCGGAACCCGGCAGACGCGGCGGTATTTTCCCGGCAGATCTTTTACCAGATAACTTTCCAGCCGGCCAACGGCCGCGGCAGTTTCCGTTGAGCCGGTCCCGGCCTCGCTCAACAAACAGACCGCCAACGGCGCGGCTTCGTCACGCGACCAGGCCTGCGGCAACACGGCGGAGAACGTTACACCCAGCGCCAGCACCATGCCGGTGCGGAGTGCGGTGGTGGGCATTGAAATTCGATCCTTGGAGCGGGGAAGCCTCGGGCGAAAGGGGGGTGAAGCTCGGAGGGTGTCGTTGGCAGATACAATCAGAATTCTCCCGGGTGCACGAAAGTGTCGTGGTGTGGCCTCGCTTCTTTCAGGATGAGGCCGCAATCCGGATGGCAAAGGCGCGTTACCGGTGGAAACCAAGCTACCTATAACCCGGCTAAGCCCATGGCCGCGCAACTCGTTGCTCGCCGTGGACTCCCGGTTCGACGATATACATCGTGTTCGTCGGCACTCGCTTCTAAAATGCTTGGGTAAACCGAGAAGCAGGCGGATTTTCGTACCGCCGGATCATGACAGTCCCGCTGCTCGCGCTTACGCCCATCCTATCATGAGAGACGATTATCTGAGAGACGCCCTGAAGGTCGTCGACGATCCGAACATTCTGGTCAACGTCGTCTCGCGACGCGTCAAGCAGCTCAAACGCGGCAATCGGCCGTTGATCGAATCGCTGGAAAAACTTTCCGCGGAAGACACCGCGTTGCGCGAAATCGCCGAAGGCAAGATCAGCTATGAGCTGGCCACGCCCGAGGAGATTGCGGCGCACCGGTAAAAAGCTGATCGCAGATCCCGGTGATCCGGGACGAGAACGCGGCAGCCGGGTGTTGGGCGTTTTTTCGCCCCGCTGACGTTTGGCGATCGGCTTAATGTGTTCGGCGGGCGTTTTCTGCTGTCGACGTCGATGCGTCGGCTGTGCCATAGCGGGAGAGACCCCCGCCCATGTTTTCCCTCCGTATCGGTTTCCGTACTGTCGTGTGGATCGTTGCGGCCCTTGGCCTGGGGCTGTTGGCGAGATCCCAGACTTACGATGTGTTGATCCGGGGTGGCCGGGTGCTCGACGGCAGTGGCACGCCTTGGTTGCGGGCCGACGTGGCCATCATGGGCGACCGGATTGCCGCGGTTGGGCGTTTACCCGGTGCCTCGGCGAAGCAGGTCATCGATGCGAGCGGGCTCTATGTCGCACCCGGTTTCATCGACGGTCATTCGCACGCGACGGCGGGCCTAGCCCGGGAAGAAACCGCGGGGGCTGAGGCGCTCTTGCGGCAGGGCATCACGACCGTGTTTGCCAATCCCGATGGCGGTGGCCCGACGGATCTCGCGGCACAGCGGCGGACGCTGGCGGGGCATCGGCCGGGCGTGAACATTGCGCAATTGATCGGGCACAATTCGATCCGTTCCGAAGTCATCGGTGGCGCCGATCGGGCGCCGACCGATGCCGAGTTGGCGAAAATGGGTGCATTGGTGCGGCGGGGTTTCGAGGCCGGTGCCTTCGGCCTTTCGGCCGGTCCGTTTTACACGCCGGGCACGTTTTCCAAGACGGAGGAACACATCGCGCTCGCCCGCGTCGCGGCCGAGTTCGATGGTTTTTACACGAGCCACATTCGCGACGAGGCGGATTATAACGTCGGCGTCCGTGCTGCGGTCGACGAGGTGATCCGGGTGGCACGCGAGACCGGAATCCCGGGGATCGTCACCCACATCAAGGTCCTCGGTCCCCGGGTCTGGGGGCTCTCCGGCGAGATCATTCAGCGCATCGATTCCGCCCGCGCGGCCGGCGTGCAGATTTTTGCCGACCAGTATCCTTACGAGGCCTCATCGACCGGGCTGACGGCGGCGCTGGTGCCGGCCTGGGTTCAGGAGGGCGGCCCGGCGGCGCTCAAGGGCCGGCTGGCCGACCCCGAGCAGCGGGTTCGCATTCGCCGCGAGATGAGCGAGAACCTCGACCGCCGTGCCGGTGCGGCCAACATCTTGATCCGCAGCCATGCGGCCGATCCCTCGATCGAGGGTAAACGGCTCGATGCGATCGCCCGGGCCCGCCTCGTCGAGCCCGTGGATGCGGCGATCGACCTCGTGCTCAACGGGGGCGCCTCGATCATGTCGTTCAATATGCAGGAGGCCGATATCCGGGCGTTCATGGCGCAGCCCTGGACGATGACGTGTTCGGATGGGGAACTCGTGGCGCCGGGCGACGGAATGACGCATCCGCGTTCCTACGGCCCGTATCCGCGAAAGCTCCGGCGTTATGTCATCGAGCAAAAGGTGCTGACGCTCGAACGCGCGATTCATTCGATGACCGGTCTGCCGGCGGCGGTGTTTCGAGTGCGCGACCGGGGTGCACTCCGGCCCGGCGCCTTCGCCGATGTGGCGGTCCTCGATCTGGCCGCGGTGCGAGACCGCGCCACCTACGAGCAGCCGCACCAGCTGGCCGAGGGGATGCGCTACGTTTTCGTCAATGGCGTGGCGGCGATAGCAGCGGACCGGCTTACCGGAGTCCGAGGGGGCCGGTTGTTGGTGCGAGTCCGGCCCTGACGGATCCTCGTCGAGCGGGGGGCCGCGTTTGCCCCGCCGCTCGTTGGTTTTTGGGGTGCCCCGCCGTAAACCGTTGAATGTAATGAAAAAAGTTCTCGATCTATCGGCCCCGTCTCCGCACGATTTTTCCCCGTCCCAGTCTTAATAGTGTTTAACGTTTTTCGTCGCACCACACTTGGGGCGCGTTTCTTGTCCGTTTCGAGCCCCACAGATCCTGTTTAGTGTTTCCTACTACCATGATAAAATCCACCACCCCTGCCGGACGTCATTGGCCGGCCGGCTTTCGCACGACGGCGCTGGCCGTTGTTTTGTTCCTCGGCTTCGCCGCTCAGTCCGCCCTCGCGCAGGGAACTCTCGTCGGCCGTGTGACCAATTCCGCCACAGGCAAGCCCTTGGAGGGCGCCCGGGTTGAATTGAAAGGCACGACCCGCTTCACCGACGTCGATTCAACCGGTGAATACCGCTTCAC
>SIBR01000059.1 GCA_009695065.1 Opitutus sp.
GTTTCTCGGCCAGACACTTCCGAAAACTGACGTAACGCCGCTGCGGCCTCGCCGCCGGCCAGATGATAACTCTGCTTGGGTTGCTCGGCCGCATTGGCCACGAGAACCGCCCACCCGCCCACCATCAGGGCTCGGATCAGCCAGACGACAAGATTCGGGGTTCTTTGGGGGTTGATCATCGTCGACGGGCGCGGTCGGAGATCCGGGGGCACGAACAAGACGAATTCTTCGCGGTACAAGACCAGAACATTTTTTCTCCAAGAGGAGAGAAGAGAGTTGTGCGACGAATTCGGGCACGGCAGTGGAGCAGGGGGATGTTCGATCTCAGGAAAGGCCGGGGGGCGACGGTCGGGCGGATTGATTGCTGGCAGGCGCTGTTCGGACGACGTGAAGACGAACAGGTGGCCGATTTCCGTAATATTTCTTCTGGAAATTTATTGATACGATGCGATCGGTGGGAGCGGCAGGCCGGGTTTTCCCGTACGGCGGGTGCCAGAGGCGGCCGAGAACTTTCTTCACAAGGCCGATCGCAAGAAAATAGGCGGCACGCTGTTCCTATGGAACATCGGAGAATCAATGTTCCACGCCGACGTTCCGCCTGTGGCTCAGGAGCCGCCGGACTACTTTGACGCCTTGAGGATTATTTCGTGATCGTTTCTGCGCTCCGCTCGGATATCCAAGGTGACCTCGAGCAGACGCAGGAACCCCTCGACGTTGTCGAACCGGAACGTGCCGCCGATCGGGATGGCGCCCAGTTCCGGGCTGCCCAGCACCAATCGCATCTGATTGCGGGCGTTAAATTCGGCGACTGCCACCGCCAGCGGCGTCTCGAAAAACTGCAGCCGCGGGGCCTGCCACGCCAGCGTGTCCTTTACCTCGCCGGCAGTGACTCCGATCACGCGGGGCACCGGGTTTTTGGCGGTGAGGTCGACGACGGCGCGTTCCCCGGCAGAAACGAGCGGAGCCTCCGACGCCGGGGTCCCTTCAGCGGACATCGGAGCCGCGGGCGATTCCACCTTCACCCGGCCTTCGGTTACCAGCACATCGACGGCGGTGGCATCCCGCCGCACGTTGAAAATGGTTCCGACGGCGCGGACGTTGATGCCGGCCGCTTCGACGACGAAGGGGCGGTCGGGATTCTTGGCCACGGTGAAATGGGCTTCGCCACCCGTGAGGCGTACGCGGCGCTCGGTCGGGGAGAACTCGATGGCAATCTGGCTGCCATCCTTCAGTTCGACGATCGAACCGTCGGGCAGGGCCTGGCGCTCGTTGACGCGGACGTAGGACGTCCCCGGCGGCGGCGCGTCCGTCCCCGGGCCCTGCCACCACAGGGCGCCGGCGACTAGCAGGGCCGCAGCTGCCCCGAAACTCGCGACCAGCCACTGCCAGCGGCGCCGGGGCGCGAAAAGGTCGGGATTGGGATCATCGCTGAGCGCGGGCTGCCAGTCGCCAAGCCGCATCATCCGCCGCAACGTTGCCTCGTGCCGGCCCAGCGCCTCGCCGTGGCGCGGATCTTGTCGGAGCCATTGCAGGTATCCGTCCTGTTCGCACGGCGACAACCCACGGTCGCGCCGCGCCAGCCACTGTGCCGCTTCGCGTTCAACCGGCCCCTGGTCGGCAGAAGGGTGATTTCGATCGGACATGGGTTATGCGCGCGTCAGGGCAGACCGTGCCGGGCGAAGAATTCCGTGCAGCGGCGGATGCCGTTCGACATTTGTTTCTCCACGGTGTTTTCGCTGATGCCGAGCTTCGCAGCGATTTCTCGTTGCGACAGCCCGTAGGCCGTCCGCAGGGTGATTACCTGCCGGCAGCGAGCCGGCAGGAATTGGATGGCTTGAGTTAATAGATCGAGTTCCTGCCTTTTGCTGACCGTTGCAACGATGTCGGTGGCATCGGTGAAGACGGACGAGTCGAGGGTTTCCGTAATCGGCTCGAAGGCGATCACCTGCTGGCGGCGCAGATGATCGAGCGCCAGGTTCCGTGCCGTGGCGAAAAGCAGGCCCCGCGGCGAGGCCACCGGCTCCCGCTCCCTAACCCGCAAGACCCGCAAAACACATTCCTGCACGAGGTCGTCGACGTCGGGCAGTGCCGGATAGCGCGCGAGCAAGTACGCCCGGAGAGCCGGTTGATGCGGCTCGAGCTCCCGGTTAAACCAGCGAGCCTGTTCTGGATCTTGGGGTGGCACGTGACAGGGGGACAAAGCGTGACGAACGAGGCGAACCGTCTACGCGGGCGACCCCGAGACTCCAGCCCAAAGTTCCGACGGCGTGCCGTTCAACTCCCCTGCTGCCGGTCGTAGAGCGATTTGTAGAGGGCGTTGCCGGCGTAGAGTTCACCGTGGCTACCCGTCGCGACCACTTCGCCCCGGTCGAAGACCACGATCGTCGATGCGTCGCGGATCGTGGAAAAACGATGCGCGATGATCAGCACGGTCTTGCCGATCACGAGCTTCTTCAGGGCGGCCTGAATGGCGGCTTCGCTGTCGCTGTCGAGGGCGCTGGTCGCCTCGTCGAGGATCAGAATGGGCGCATTGCGCAGGAAGGCCCGCGCGATCGCGACGCGCTGCCGCTGGCCGCCGGAGAGCGCGGCGCCGCGTTCGCCGACCATCGTGTCGTAGCCGTGGGGCAGCGCGGTGATGAAATCGTGGGCAAAGGCATCGCGGGCGGCTTGTTCGACCTCCGCGCGGGTGGCTTCCACGCGACCGAGCAGGAGGTTCGCCAGCACAGTGTCGTTGAACAGCACGGGCTCTTGCGGAACCAGTGCGATGTTGCGGCGGAGGTCGGCGATCCGGAGCGAGCGCACATCATGGCCATCGACCGCCACGCGCCCGGCGAGGGCCTCATAGAAACGTGGCACGAGATTGGCGAAGGTGGTTTTGCCCGCGCCGCTGGGGCCGACGAGCGCGCAGATGGTGCCGGCCGGGATCGCGAGGCTGACGTTCCGCAGGACGGGATCGCCCGTCTTGTAGGCGAAGGTCACGCGTTCGAACGCGAGGTCGCCCCGCAGCCGGCCGACGGGCACCGGGTTGGCCGGGTCGGCGATTTCGACCGGCTCGTGCAGGATCTCCTCGATCCGCGTGAGCGAGGCGGAACCCTTGGTGAACTGGGCGTGGAGCGCGCCGAGTTTTTTCACCGGTTCGTAGCACGCAAACAGCGCGCCGAGGATCGCGACGAAAATCGCCAGGCTGACGCCCGCGTAGTAGGCGTAGTAGAGTGAAAATGCGATGCCCAGCGAGGCGATCACCTCGATCGTCGGCGACAGGATCTGGGAATATTTGACGACCTTGAGCTGGGTCTGGAAAAGCCGGCGGGTGGTTTGCGCGAACAAGTCGACTTCCTTGTTCTCTAGTCCGAACGCGCGTACTTCCCGGGCGGCCATCAGGTTTTGATTGGCCACGTCGGAAATATCGCCGAGCAGGCGCTGATTTTCCCGGGCGCGGACCAGCAGTTTCTTGCCGACGAAGCGCACGGGGAAAACGCAGAGGGGCACGGCGGCGAGCGAACCGAGCAGCAGGGCCACGCCTTCGTTTTCGAGCGCAATCGAGGCGAGGAAGCTGATCGCGCCGATCAAGGTCAACGGCTGGATGACGAGGTCGCTGGCGCTGGTGGTGATCGTCTGTTGCACGACCTGCGTGTCGGCGGTCAGGCGCGAGAGCAGATCGCCGGTCCGGTTCTTGCCGAGATAGCTCAGCGGCAGGTGTTGCAGTTTGCGGTAGAGCTCCACTCGGAGGGCTTCCAACACACCGATGCCGCAGTAGCTCATCAGGTAGCTGTTCAAAAAACCCGTGATGGCCCGGATGAGAAAGATCATCGGGATCAGGAGCGCGTAGCCGACGATTTGAGCGGTCGGCAGAACCCGGCTGCCCTCCGTGAAGATCCGCGGGAAAACTTCCTGGATCACCATCGGCAGTCCGCGACCGAAGACCAACCCGCTGATCGCACCACAGAGCAAGGCCAGCACCAGGTGCGTGCGCCGCCCTCGGAGATAGCTCAGGTAGGGAAGAAAACGGCGCATGGGTTGCCGATGATAGAACGAGTTGCCGGGGCGCGATCCACCTCAATCTTTCGACGACCGCACGTCCAGCGCGTCGCGCAGGCCGTCGCCGAGAAAGTTGAGCGAAAAGAGGGCGAGGGAGAAAACCGTGCCCGGGAAAATCAAGAGCCACGGGAACTCCTCCATTTTTTCGGCGCCGTCCTTGATCAGCACGCCCCATGAACTCATGGGTGGCTGGACGCCGAGGCCGAGAAAACTCAGGAACGCTTCGAGCAGCATGACGGCGGGAATCGTCAGCGTGGTATAGACGATGATGGGCCCGAGGATGTTGGGCAGGATGTGGCGGAAAATGATCCGGCGGCGGCCGAACCCGAGCGAGCGGGCGGCCTCGATGAATTCCATTTTCTTCACCGCCATCACCTGGCTGCGGACGATCCGCGCCATGGTGAGCCACTCGACCGCGCCGATCGCCACGAAAAGCAGGACGATGTTCCGGCCGAAGAAAACCATCAGCAGGATCACGAAGATCGCGAAAGGCAGCGAATACATGATGTCCACCGTGCGCATCATGAATGCGTCGAGCTTGCCGCCGAAAAAGCCGGCGACGGCGCCATAGACGACGCCGATGGTGAGGGCGACGAACGTGGCGCACAGGCCGACGGCCAGCGAGACGCGGCCGCCGTACAGGAGGCGCACGAGCAAGTCGCGCCCGAGCGTGTCGGTGCCGAGCCAGTGCGTGCCGCTGGGCCCGGCGGCGCCGAGTTCCAGATTCTGGGCCTCATAGCTGTAGGGGCTGAGCAGGGGGCCGAGGAGGCATGCCACCGCGATCAGGGCGAGGGACTGCATGCCGAAAACGGCGAGCCGGTTTTTGCGCAACCGCATCCAGGCATCGTGCCAGAGCGAGTTGCCCGGCTCGATGGGCTCCGCGACGGCGGCGGTCGAAAGGGTGGGAGCGGGGGCCATCAGGATTGTCGGTAGTTCAGGCGCAGGACGGTCGGAAATTTCATTCGAGCCGGACCTTGGGGTTCAGCCAGGCCTGCACAATATCGACGAGCAGGTTGAGTCCCATGATGAGCGTCGCGTACAGGATCACGGTGCCGAGCACGAGGGTGTAGTCGCGGTTGAAGGCGGAGTTGACGAACTCGCGGCCGATGCCGGGAATCTGGAAAATCGTTTCGATCACAAAGGAGCCGGTGAGAATGCCCGCGACCGCCGGACCGAGGTAGGAAACGACCGGGAGCAGGCCGCCGCGCAGCGCGTGGCGGAAGACCACCCGCAGCTCCGAGGCCCCTTTCGCCCGGGCGGTGCGGATGAAATCCTGGTGCAGCACCTCGAGCATGCCGCCGCGCGTGAGGCGGGAAATCGGCGCGGCGTAGGCGATGCCCAGGACGAGCGAGGGCAGAAAGCGATCGGCCGGAAAGAACCATCCCGAGGCATTGAACCACCGCAGGTGAATCGCGAAGGCGAGCACGAGCAGCGGGCCGACGACGAAGGTCGGCACGGAAATGCCGATCATGCCGAAAGAAGAGGCGGTGTAGTCCAACCAGGAGTTACGCCGCACGGCCGCGAGCGTGCCGAGGCCCACCCCGAGCACGAGGGCGATGGCGAGCGAGATCGCGCCGAGCTCGGCGGAAACAGGCAGCTTGTCGGCGATGATTTCGTTGACGGTGCGATTCGGGTATTTGAACGACGGGCCGAGATCGCCGTGGCAAAGGCTGCCGAGGTAGTCGAGGTATTGTTTCCAAAGCGGCTGGTTCAGCCCGTAGTGCGCCTCGAGGTTGCGGAGAATTTCCGGCGTGACCGCTTTTTCCGCCGTGAACGGACCGCCCGGCACGAACCGCACCATGAAAAAAGTCGCCGAGATGACAAAAAACAGCGCGACCAGCGATTGCAGGAAGCGTGAGGTGATAAAGCGGAACATGGCGACGGAGCGAATTACGAAGGGCCGCCGCGCGAATTACAACCCGGCCGGCATTTTGCCCGCCGGTTCGGCGTCGGCGTATTTCCACGGAAAATTATCGAGCGGCGTCGTGAAGAAGCCTTTTACCCGCGGGTTCACCAGCCGGGCACGGGTGTAGAAGAAAATCGGCATGATCGGCATTTCAGCGAGGAGGATTTTTTCCATCTGTTGGTAGATTTCGTAGCGTGCCTCGGTGGTCGGGGCGTCGAGGGCCGTCCGCAGCAGGCGGTCATACTCGGGGTTTCCCCAGTTGGTGTTGTTGTTGCCGCCGCCCGTTTCCCAGAGGTCGAAGTAGGCGTGCGGGTCGACGTAGTCGGCGATCCAGCCGGCGCGCTGGAACTGGTAGTTGCCCGAGTGCTGCGCGTCGATGTAGACCTTCCACTCCTGATTGTAGAGGGTGATGTCGATGCCGAGGTTCGTGCGCCACATCTGCTGCAGGGCCTCAGCGATGGTGCGGTGCTTCTCGAGGGTGTTGTAGAGCAGCTCCACTTTGGGAAAGCCCTGGCCGCCGGGATAACCGGCCTCGGCCAGCAAACGACGCGCGGTGACGACATCCGCCGCGATCCGGTGGCGGCTCTGGTAACCGGCGACGCCGGGCGGGACGAGATGGTAGGCGGGCTTTTCCCCGGCGAGCGTGACGTTTTTGACGAGAGTCTCCCGGTCGATGGCAAGCGCGAGGGCCCGGCGCACCCGGACGTCGTCGAACGGCTTTCGGCTCACGTTGAAGCGATAATAATAAATTCCATTGTAGGGATCGATGCGAAGAGAGGCGGGCTGGTCGCGGCGGTACGCGGCCACCTTGGTGAGCGGCACCTCGTAAGTGATGTCGAGCTGGCCGGTGCGGAACATGCGCTCCTCGGTATCGGCGAGTTCGACGGGGAGGAAATTGATCTCGTCGATCTTGACGCGATCGTGGTCCCAGTAGGTGAGCGAGCGCACGGCGGTGATCCTCTGATTGGGCCGCCATTCCGTGGGCGTGTAGGGACCGTTGCCCACGAAATTTTCGGGCCGGGTCCACGCGGTGCTTTTGCGTTCGAGCGCATCAAACTTTTTCAACGTGGGAATATGCAGCGGATACCACGCATAGTGGTTCATGGCGTGGAGGAGGAAGGGCGTGGGCTGGCGCAGCGTCAGCTGCAGGGTGCGGGGATCGGGGGCCTTGAATCCCGTGTGCGCAAAATCGGTGAGCCGGCCCTTGTTGTAGTCCTCGGCGCCGGCCACGTGCCAGAGCATGTAGGAATAGTTGGCGCCGAGGGCCGGGCTGAGCATGCGGCGGTAACTCTGCACAAAGTCGTCGGCCGTCACGGTGTCGCCGTTCGACCAGCGGGCGTTGACGCGCAAGTGGAACGTGTAGACGAGGCCGTCCTGCGATGCCTCCCAGCGTTCCGCCACGCCGGGAATGAGGTTGAGCTGCGGATCCTCGCTCACCAGGCCCTCGAAAAACGTGATGGCGAGCCGGTGTTCCGGGACTCCCGTCACGATTTGGAAATCGAGATCCTGGGGTTCGGCGCCGTTGCCGACGTTGAGGACTTTCCGGTCCGAAGCGGTGCCGGGTCCGGACGGCGGCGAGGCCTTCTTCGCACAGCCGGTGGCGAAGAGCGCGAGAGCGGCGAGAAGGGCCGCGGCAAGAAGGTCGTGGCGCGCTCGCGGAGATTTCGTGGGCCGAAGCAAATGCATGCGGGGAGAGGGACCTTATCGTTCAGTGGTGCTCAAGTCGGTGTAAACCCGTGTCCACAGCGCATCTTCCTGCCAGCCGCGAACGCGCGGCGCCATGAGCCAGTTCTTCGTGTTGAAATAGAGCGGGGCGATGGCGGCGGATTCGAGGAGCAGGTTTTCGGCGGCGGCGAGGTTTTCTTCCCGGACGGACTCGTCGCGCTGCATGGCCGCGGCGGCGAGCAGCCGGTCGTAGTCAACGGATGAAACGTGCGGGTAATTATTGGCGGCGCCCGCGGAAAAATTGTCGAGCACCGCGGCGGGATCGGCGACGTCCGGGATCGTCGTGATGAAGGCCACCGTGTAATTTCCCGACTGGAGCGCGGCTTGATGCACCTTCGCTTCGTGGATCGCAATCGACACCTCGATCCCGAGTTCCTGCCGCCAGACCGCCTGGATGGCTTCGAGGACGGGCGTGTGGGAGGGCGACCAGGAGGTGAGTTCGAGCCGCGGAAAATTTTGTCCCCCGGGGAACCCGGCGGCGGCAAGCAGACGGCGGGCCTCCGCGGGGTCGAAGCGAAATTCGCCGGCGAGCGGTGCAGTCAACGCGCCGGAGTGCAGGACGGGAGCGAGGAAGCGGAAAGCGGGTTTCTGCCCACCGCGGGTGACGCGTACGACGATGGTTTGGCGGTCGATCGCAAGGCCGAGCGCCCGGCGCAGGCGCGGGTCGTTGAGGGGTGGACGTTGGGTGTTGAAGGTGAGGAAACGGATTTCGGCCAGGGGCGAACGATGGATTTCGGCGGGACGTTCCCGCTGGTAGGTTTCGATCTTCGTGAAGGGCACGGCCATCGTGACATCGACCTGTCCGGCACGGTAGGCGCGTTCCTCCGTGTCGCCGCTGTCGAAGCGGAGAAACTCGAGTGCATCGATCGCGACGCGCGCGGCGTCGCGGTAGAGCGGATTCTTTTTCGCGACGATGCGCTGCTGGGGACGCCACTCGGCGAGTGTGAACGGACCGTTGCCGACGTGGTTGGCCGGCTGGGTCCATTGGCGGCCGTGGCGGGCGACGCTGCGCGGATGGACCGGAATCCAGGGGCCGCTTGCGACGTAGTGGAGGAAGCGCGCCGTGGGTTGAGCCAGCGTAACCACGAGTGTCCGGGCATCGCTGGCATGGAACCCCACGGCCGAAAAGTCGTTGATCGTTCCGGTCGCGAAAGCGCGGGCGTTCTTCACCGCGAAAAACAAGTCCGCCTTCGGTGCGGCTGTCGCGGGGCTGAGGAGCCGGCGATAGGAAGCGATGAAGTCGTCCGCGGTGACCGGATCGCCGTTGGACCAGCGGGCGGCGGGTCGAAGGTGAAACGTGTAGACCAGGCCGTCGGGCGAGACGTCACAGCGTTCCGCGGTGGCGGGGAGCGGCGGGCCGCCGGCGGGATCCGGAACGAACAGCCCTTCGCCCAGGGCGCGGATGATGAAGAATTCATCGGGGAGCGTCGCGGTCGCCGGGTCGAGATCGGCGGGTTCGTTGCGCTGGCTCACGCGCAGGACCTGGCCGGTGGTCACAGGCTGCCTGGTGCAACCGGGCAGTAAAATTCCCAGCAGACACAGGGAGCCTAAAAGAAACCGTCGGATGCCGACCGGGCGCATTCGGTGCCGTTTGGGGCTATCGGCTCACGGTTCCAACCACACCTGCTTGTAGTCGATTTGATCCAGCGCGGTGGGCCGCCAGCCCTTGACCGACGGCTGCAGAAGATAGGCATGCGTGTGATAATAGAGCGGCGCGATCGGAGCGGCGTCGAGCATCAGGGATTCGGCTTTTTGCAGTGTGGCCGCGCGAGTGGGGGCGTCGGTGGTGCGGCCGGCGGCGTCGAGCAGTAAATCGTAGCCTGCGTCGGACCAGCCGGTGTGGTTGTTCTGGCTCTGGCTGCGCCACAGATCGAGGAAGGTCGTGGCGTCGAGGTAGTCGCCCATCCAGTCGGACAGTATGATTTGATAGTCCCCCGAGCGGCGCGCGGCGAACAACACCTTCGGCTCCTGATTGGAAAGCCGCACCTCCAGACCAAGATCGCGCCGCCACATTTCCTGCACGGCCTCGCAGACCAACCGGCGGGCGGGGGCGCTGTTGTGAAGAATCTCGATCGGCGGGAGGCCGCGGCCGCCCGCAAATCCCGCCTCGGCGAGCAGCCGGCGCGCCTCGGCCAGGTCGGACAGGGGCCGGGCCGGCGGCGTGTAGCCGGGCAGTCCGGTTGGTACGAGCGCCGCCGTCGGCTGCTGGCCGCCGGTCAGAAGTTTGCCGGTGAGAGTGGCGCGGTCGATGGCGAGCGACAGGGCGCGGCGCACGCGTGGATCGTTCAGCGGGGGCCGCCGGACATTGAAACGAAAAAAGAACGTATCGAGGTAAGGGTCGATGCGCAGCACGCCCGGCTGCTCGCGGCGGTAGGTGGCGACCTTGCTGACCGGCACGTGTTCGGTGACATGCAACTGGCCCGCGCGGAATTCGCGTTCCTCGGTCTCCTCATTGTCGACGGGGTGGAAATGAATCGCCTGCAAGCGCACGGCGGACGCATCCCAGTAGCGCGGCGATTTCTCGACGACGATGCGGCGATTGGGCGACCACTCCTTCAGGGTGAAGGGGCCGCTGGTCACGATGTTTTCCGGCCGCGTCCAGCGGCTGCCGCGGCGGAACAGATCGCCGTGGGCCGCGATGCTCCGCACCGGCACGGGACGGAAAACCGGGAGGCTGAGCAGCTGCAGAAAATGCGGGGTCGGTTGAACCAGGGTGACGACGAGGGTGCCGGCATCGGACGCGGCGAGACCTACGCCGGAAAAGTCCGGCGTGGCGCCCTTGGTAAACGACTCCGCGCCACGGATGACGTGGAAGAGGCTGCCGTAGTCGGCCGCCAGCGACGGGGTCATCGCGCGCTGCCACGAGGCGATGCAATCCTCCGCGGTGATGCGTTCGCCGTTGGACCAGTTCGCCTTTGCGCGGAGATGAAAGGTGTAGGTGAGGCCGTCGGGCGCGATCTCCCAGCGCTCGGCAAGCGCCGGCACGGGTTGAAGCGAAGTCGCGTCGATGCCGACGAGGGGATCAAACAATGCGGCGATGACCTTGTTCTCGGCGAGGCCGCTGACCACCTGCGGGTCGAGTTCGGCGGGATCATACTCGATCGCCCGGTGGAGAATCTGGGCGCGATTGCCCTGCTGCACGGCGGTTTCACGCCGGCTGCAGGCAGCGCCCAAGAGCAGCCCGAGGGTCAGGAAAACCGGGACGAGCCGCCGCATGCGCTCAGGCTTTCGCAATCAGTACGACGGCGTGGGCGGCGATGGCGAGCCCGCGTCCGAGGTCGTCGATGCCCTCGTTGGTCGTTGCCTTGAGGCCGATGTTGGCGACGGGCACATGGGTGGATTTGGCGAGAGCCGCCTTCATGTCGGCGAGGCGCGGGTAGATCCGGGGCTTTTCGGCGATGATCGTGGCGTCGATATTGCCGATCGCAAATTTGAGCCGCGAGAGCTCGGCGCACACGCGGGCCAGAAGGATTTGCGAATCGATGGCCTTGAAGGCGGGATCCGTGTTGGGAAAAAAGTGGCCGATATCGGGCAGGCCCGCGGCGCCCAGCAGCGCATCGCAGATCGCATGGGTGACGCAGTCGGCATCGCTGTGTCCCTCGAGCCCGAAATCGGTGTCGAATTTTACGCCGGCCAGCACGAGGGGACGACCTGCGACGATGGGATGGATGTCGTAACCATGGCC
>SIBR01000004.1 GCA_009695065.1 Opitutus sp.
CCCGCCAACAACGTGTCGCGGTAAGTGAACACCGTCTGCCTGCTCACCTCCGCCACCCGCATGATCTGCGCCACCGTCAGCTCATGCTGGGCAATCAGCCGCACCACCAGCAGCCGCCGGCGCGCCCACGCTTCCTGCGGTTTGGACCACTCCGCCTCGACTTCCGCCACCCGCTTCGCCCCCAAATCCGGTAATTTTCTCGCCATGCCAAAACTTGGGTAAAATCTGGCCCAACTTAAAGTCTAAATATTACTAGCTGACGGTATAATGCAGGCGGGAGCGAGCCAATCGAGTCGGGGCCCGACGGCCGCACGGAATCGCGCCACGGCCAATTCCAGCGTTGAGCCGTGCAAGGCCGGCCGCTTAAGCTGACTGGAGATTAGACTTTTGCGATCGCCTCGGTGAGGCCGCTTTCCTTCCAGACCGGCAATTCTTCAACCCCATCCTAATCGCCATGAAATCAATCGACCGCCGTAGTTTTATGAAAGGCTCGTTGCTGGCCGCGGCAGCCATTTCTTTTCCCGCCAACATACCTGTTCAAGCGGCGGCTGGGGCTCCGGAGAGTGGAATTGGAAACAGTGGCCCGGTGATTATCGACACCGACATTAATTTGTTCGAGTGGCCGTACCGAACGTTGAAATACGGCGACAATACGCGGGCGCTCGTGGCCAAATTGCGCAAGCACGGCATCGCGCAGGCTTGGGCCGGCAGCTACGAGGCTTTGTTTCACAAGAACCTCAGCGCGGTGAATTCACGCCTTGCCGCGGAGTGTCGCACCAATGGAGAGGGGATGCTACTGCCGTTCGGTACCGTCAATCCCGCCTGGGCCGATTGGGAAGAGGATCTGCGCCGCTGTCATGAGGTGCACAAGATGCCTGGGATCCGGCTTTATCCCGGCTATCAGTATTTCGGGTTTGAGGATCCGGCTTTCGCGCGGTTGCTGAAACTCGCGGGCGAGCGTGGCCTGATTGTTCAGATCGTCGGCGAAATGGAGGAGCCGCGCGTGCATCATCCGAGTCTCGTGGTCAGAGAGTTCGATTTGACGGCATTGGCAACGGCGCTCAAGGCCACGCCCCAGACGAAAGTGCAGCTGCTCCATTTTTCGCCCTTTTTCTTCATTTCCGGCGGGCAGGTATCGCAAAAGGCCCGAGAGCAGGTGCTCCACGAGACCAATGTGGTATTCGACATCTCCCGGTTGGAAGGCAACGGCATCGTGGGACGTGTGTTGGGCGTCGAAGAGCCCCTGGGTGTTTCGGGCGTGGGGAAGATTCCCCTTGAGCGCCTTCTTTTTGGTTCGCACGCGCCCTACTTTCCGGTCGAAACGTCGGTGATGCGGCTGTTCGAGTCGCCGCTTACGCTGCCGCAGATGCAAGCCATCATGGAGGGCAATGCCCGTCGGTTTCTCGGGTCTCCGAAAAACGCCTGACCCCATGGCCATGAAATCAACCGACTTTTCCCTGAGTCCCGGAAGTTACGGGCTGCCCACGCGTGAGCAGCTCGTCGAACACCGTATCTGGGACGCCCACTACCATGGGTTCTTTGGCGCCGGAGTTTCCCAGCACTACGCGACGATGTTTTACGTCGAACGGATGGGCATCGAGCGGGTGATCGCACTGGATATAGCTGCGGGCTCGGGCGCCCGTATCCGGGGCTCGGCCCAACCCTTTCTCGCGATCGACAATCAGGAGTGGGAGATTCTCGAAAAGGACCGCGATCGCGTTTCGGGCATCATCCGGATCGATCCGAACCGGCCGGAGGACAGCGTTCGAAAAATGGATCAGTGGATCAGCAAAGGGCCCTGCGTCGGGATCAAGTACGCCGGTGGCAATAGCGGCGTCCGGTGTAGTCATCCGAATAACGATGCTATTATCAGGCGGTGCAAGGAGCTGAATGCGGTAATCTACATCCACACATGGCTAAAGGTCGGCGGCAGTCCCCGCTTCGTTGGCGGCGGGAATGGCGAAGGCGAGTCGACGCCGATGGACGTCGCGCTTCTCGCCAAACGCTTTCCGGATGTGCCGATGATCTGCGGGCACTCTGGTGGCGATTGGGAGATTGGCGCGCGAGCCATTCGATCCTGCGAAAATGTCTATTTCGAATTCTCCGGCTCGGACCCGCATTCCGGTCAGGTGGACTATGCGGTCAACGAACTGGGCGTTGATCGCATCGTCTGGGGCGGCCACGGTCCGATGCGCAGTTACGCGACCGAATTGACCAAGGTTTTCGATTCAAATCTCAACTTGGCGGATCGCATCAAGGTATTTGGCGGCAATGTCCGCCGGATTGCTGCGCCGATCTTTAAGGCAAAGGGTTACAAGATGGTGCTGTAGGTCGCCGTAGCGAAAAGCCTCCGTCTTTGCCGACCGTTGTGGCTTTGAAGCCGTTTGTCGGGTCGTTATCGGGTTGAGAAAGCGCTGTGGCGATCGCATTTGGTTAAATTCACCGCTCGGTTGGGCTCCGTTTGCAGGCTGACGGTGTGAACGCTTCCCGCCCGGCGATGGCGTAATCGCTTGTCAGAGGGACAGGGCCGTCGGCGGACTGTCATTCGCCCGGTGGGTCGCAACACAGGACGATCTTTCCGATATGCCGACCGCTTTCCATCAGCCGATGCGCATCGGCGGCGGCGGCGGCCAGCGGAAACGTTTTGAAGACGTTCGGCTGTAACTTGCGCGTTCCGAGGAGCGGCCTACCCGTTGCTCGATTTCGGCCGCCAGCGCGGTTTTAAATCCACTTTCCCGGCTGCGCAGTGTGCTGCCCGAGATCGAGAGCCGTCGCGACATCACTTGGTGCACGTCAAACCCGGCCGTGCCCCCCTTTAGGGCATTGATGAAAACCAGTCTGCCATCGGGTTGAAGCAATCGGAGGTTTTTGGCCACATAGTCGCCACCGACCATATCGAGGATGAGGTCCACGCCTTCGTCTTTGAGCGCGGTTTCAAAATCCTCGCGTTGATAGTTGATGCTGTGATCGGCTCCGGCCGCGGTGCACGCGTCGCACTTTTCGTCGCTGCCCGCCGTGGCCGAAACCTTGGCCCCAAATGCCTTCGCCAGTTGGATGGCCATCATTCCGATGCCGTTGGATCCGCCATGCACCAGGAATTTCTCACCGGCCTGAAGGCGCCCGCGCTGAAAGACATTGCTCCAAATCGTGAAGATTGCCTCCGGGTGCGCCGCCGCTTCCGGAAAGCTCCAGCCGGGCGGAATGGGCAAGCAATGACCCGTATCCACGGCCACGAATTCCGCGTAGCCCCCGCCGGCGAGCAACGCGCACACGGCGTCCCCCGGCTTCCATCGCCTAACGGCCGCGCCGCATGTTTCCACCACGCCTGCGACTTCCAGTCCAGGGATCTCCCGCGAGACGCCGGCGGGCGGCGGGTAGCGGCCTTCCCGTTGCATGAGATCGGCACGGTTGACCCCAGCGGCATTGACGCGAATGAGAACTTGGGAATCGCCAGGGACCGGCGTGGGGCGCTCCGCGATTGCAAGGACATCAGCGGGCCCGGGTTTGGAGATCACGACTGCCTGCATGATGGCGGAACTTTAAATTAGCCCGCGGGCAACTTGGCATTTATTTCCTACGGCTTCGTTGCGCGGGAGAACTCGATTTCGAACGTCTGCCGGAGTGCAGGCTGCGTGTATTGGCCGAGCAAGCGGTCGGTGGCGGGATCGTGGCGCAAGACATACGTGCTGCCGGGATAGCCGACATCATTCAGCTCGATCAGAATTTGCATGCGTCCGACACCTTCATACCAAGCCGCGCGCGAGACCCGGATCGACTTGGGGTTGAAATAACTCGCATCGAGAACGCCACCCGCCGCGCCGCTGCGTATTTCAAGCACGTAACCTCCGTCGTCGCGAACCCAACGCCCGTAGACCTTTCGCAGGGATTCAGGTGCCGCAGCTACGGTCGCCGTGGAACCAGCCTTAGGATCTGTCGCAGATGAAGCCGGCGTGTCGGCTTGTTTCCGGCACGAACTCGTCGCCACGATGGACATGAGGCCGCAAACCATCACGACGGAGCGCACATGTGGGCGGCAAACGAATGCGGTGGGTTTCGGCGTAAGCATTTTGCAATCGAGGCGCTCTGTTACGGCAATGGCAAGCGATGGGGAGGCCGTCGCGCGTGGTCGCGGCGCACCTTCAAGGCCCGGCGGGAGCGACAGGTTCGGCCTAGCTCCACCGGCTGCGCAATTCCGGATGCGTGTCATGCAGGATCGCGACGATCCGGGCGCATTCCTCGGCATCAAGATATTCGTAGCGAGAGTCGGGATCGTCGGCCTTCAACACTCTGGCTAGACGATCGTAGACCCGGCGTTTCAATGGCTCCGGCAGCGACAGGAACATCTCGGAATAGATCAAATAGCTGCACCGGTTGCGGAAAAGTCTTCCCGCGAGGTGAAGGTCCCGCAACGAACCCCCGACAGCACCACGCTTGGCTCGCGACAGAAAGACCCGTTGGAAGGATGGGTCGCCGCTCACCGTTGGAAGTTCGGCGGCATCTTTGAAAAGCAGGGCGTCGACAACAGCCCTCGTTTCACTCTCGAACACACTCTTGACGCTGTCGTAGGAAGGTTCCGTCGTCACCGGTTGTTTGAAATCGTGTTGCAATCCGGCCTGATAGGCGAGCATCCGCCGGCAGCTGAATGCGGCATGCGTCAGGGTATTTTGCGTGCCCATCTGATGTTCGAAGATGAGCAGGGCAACGATGTCGCTTCCGGTGGTCAGATAGCGGTCCGTCCCAAAGAAAGGAGCAAGGTCGGTCACATTTGCGACCTTGGCGGTATTGAAGACCAGTTGGCCGCCTTTATCGGTAGCCAAGATGTTGCCTCGATGAGTGGTCTGGCCATGTCGGCCGCTGACGCACCAACCTCCCCAGCGTTCGGTGAACGGCGTGTGGTCGTACACGATTTGCGAGCCGAAGCGCAACAACGGTTCGCCTCGATCGTCGGGAAAAACCGACCGGGCGAAGACTGCGGGAATATCGCGAACGAAGGCGCCACCGTGACAGCGCAAGCAGTCGGAGTCGCGGACAAAACGCGGTGCCGTGCCGTCGCGCCGGTTGGAATCAAACGAGTAGAACACCGGGCCGAGCATGGGATCGATCGCGATGACCTCCACGAGCCCACCAGGGACCCAACCCACGTAACAGTTGTCGGAGAAATAGAGCGCGCGAGGATGTTCCGGCCGGATGCGGCCGCGCTGAAAACTCGTGTTAGAGAATACCAGGAGCTGGCTCTCCACCGGAACTTGCAGTTTGTGCAGGAGTGCCGCCACTTTTTCCTTCTCGGAACCCGCGATCACGAATACGCGAGAAGCCATTTCGGCCTCAAGCGCCGTGATGATGTCGTTGGGCTCGGTCGCGGAGTAATTAATGGGCGAATTTTCAAACTCATCCCGGCTCTGGCCGCGGAGTGGTGCCGGCGCGCAAGCCACGATCAGGCCGCTGAGAATCAGCGGGCGCATCTTGCGCTTTGAAGAAGGCCAGCCACCAAACGGTCGCATGACCTTTTTTTCGGCCTGGCTGGAAATGAGTCGACGAAAAATCGCCGAATACGGTCGAGGTGTCGCACATAGAAGCAGATGGCGCGGGGATGGATGCCCGGCCTGATCTGCCTCGACGGAGACGCATTTCCAGCATAGACCATCGAGCCTCGCTTTCAACCTGGTGGTGAGAACTGGTTCCGCTCCGCCGGCTTTCTTGTCATTTGCCCCTTCCACTCTGGCCTATGAAACCGTTTTTACCGGTCTTCGTCGTTATGGCCCTCTTGGGGCTGGCTGCTCGTCGATGATGCGGGAGCCCGAGATGGAGGGGAAAGTCACCGTCAACCCCGCGGCACCCAAACGTGAAATTAAGTCCTATGTCATTACCTGCTCGAACGAGCTGATTTCCCGTTGGTTTCTTTCCGATCCGAAAGCCGTGATGACCTTGGGGCGGCGTTGGAAAAACAGGGATATGAGGAAGCGCTGAATCCGGCGGCGGCCGTTTACGTGATCAAAGTCGATATGGGGTTCGGCCCGCGAGCGACCATGCAGCCGATGGAGAATCCGGACTCGATTCGATACATGAATGTGGCAGCGATGGCGGGACAAGGCCGATACAGCCAGATTCTGACTGAGCGCAACGAATCCTCTGGCTCCTTGCTGGTCGGACCGAACGGGCAAATCATCGCCACAGGAGGGTGGAAACGCGTGATGGAGGACAGCGAGAGGGCGCAGCACCCGGTCGATCAGCCGGGTGATGGTTATGACCTATTGGTTTTGCGCGTTTGCGAGGCTGGTGCTTCAGATAGAAAATTCGAAGTGATGGTTTGGGAAGTCGCCGTGCGGCGACCGGTCGACTACCGCACGCCGTCGGCTGGGCATGTTGGAATCATGGTGCGGCCGTCGGCTTCGTTGATTGAGACGGGTTTATCGTCTTCCCCTCCGTCCCCCGCAGCCACGCCCTCGGCGGAAAAATTGTAGCTCTTGGATAGAAGATGCCTGACCCGGTGTCGGGCCGACGGGATTCGGTGTCAGGATAAGGACCGAAGCTCCGCTTTCGCGGATGTCGCCGCAGCTGATATTTCCGCGTCGGTGATCGATCGCGCAATGCGTTCGGGTTACGATGTCCGCTCAAATCTTGGCGGGAGGCCGAAGCATTTTTTCCGGCGGACCCTGAAAACCTCGACAATGGCTCGGTGCCTCAAGGGAATCTTGTGGCATGGAATCGCTAAAAACTCCGCTGAGCCGGCTTCGCGTAATTGGGCTATGGGAGGGGGTATCGTTCCTTCTCCTGCTGGGTGTTGCCATGCCGCTTAAGTATTTTGCCGGCTGGCCGGTGGCGGTTCGCGTGGTGGGGCTCGCTCACGGGCTCCTGTTTATTCTCTACGTGATTGCGGCCTTGCAGGCAGCTCGGGCACTGCGTTGGCGGATCCCGCGCACGGCGGCGGTACTCGTGGCCAGTTTGCTGCCGGCGGGACCATTTGTCATCGATGCGAAAATCCTGCGGCAGGCCGCGGCCCAGGCAGGTGGGACGGAGCCGTTGCGGTAACGCGCCGCACGCCGATCACGGGTGGGCGGTAACACCCGGCCCCGCGATTCGCCAGACACGGTCTCTCCGGCGCTGGCGGAGTGTTTGCTTGATCGATCAACCGGTTCCTACCGCGAGCGGGGACGGACTTTCGCGCGCAGCGGATCGAAGGCTTCGCGAATGTATGCGAGGACGTTTCGGGCCTGCTGGTCCGAAAGAATCGAGCCGAATGCCGGCATGCCGGTCGCCTCGAAACCGGTGCGGATTGACCGGAGCAATTCGGCGTCGCTCTTCGCGAGCCGAGCGGTGTCTTCCACGAAATTTGCCGCGGCTTTCATCGGTCCGGTTCCGCCGCCGCGCCCGTCGGCTTGGTGGCAGGCGACACAAAACGTATCGTAGGTGACTTTGCCCGCCGCGAGGTCCACGGCCGACCCTTTAGCGGATTGCTCGGGCGTCAGGATCGGCTTGGTGAAGGGGCCCGTGAAGCGTTCTCCGCCCAGCAGCCGATTGGCCGTGTAGAAAGCGCTCGGGTTACCGAGGATTTCGCCTGATGCGGCGTTTAGGGTCTCCAGTTGGAATTCATAGACATATCCCGGCTGCAGATCCGCGAGGTCCAACTCCACCTGGCGGGTGTCGTTCGAGACCCGCACCGCCGTGACTGGCACCGAGGCCACGTCGATTTGGGGCGAGCCGTATCGAGCATGATAGAGATAGCGAAAACGATTCACGCGAAACGTCTCGGTGCGCGCCGCCGCAGCTGCGTTCATCGGCACGGTGAAATCCAGCGCGAATCCCCGGCTGAGCAGGCGCACGGCGAGAATTTCCACCGGCGGCTTTTCGTCCCAAATCACCCGCTGCAGGCCTTCGCCGACTCCCCAGCTGGTCTGGCCGACGTAGAGCACACCGTCCGGGCTGAAGGCCATGCGCATGTTTCCCTGGCGCAGGCCCTTGTCGCGCAGAAAGGTGAAGGCGGCACCTTGGTATTCGCCCGCCACCTTTTCCAGGTAAAGCCGGCTGATCAGTTTCGAAAAGTCCCCGATAAAAATCTGGTTACTGAAAGGGCCGAAGCGCCCGCCGGTCGTGTCCCACACCGGCTCGCCGGGGGAAACTCCCACCAGACCATGGGGTAAAATGATCGCCGGCGGGGTGCGCTTTTGGGCGAGTTCCTCATCCGATTGAATCGGCGGCACTCCGCCGGGAAGCCATTTTAGCGACGCTGGATGTCCGTAGAAATGATCTTTCTTCTGATGGATGAGTCCGGACGAGGCGATCCAGTCGCCCTGTGTGTCGATGGAGAAGAACTCGCCGTCCGGGTCGACGCCGATGCCCGCCGGCTGGCGAAAACCATAGGCCCAGGGGACAAATTCCCCGGCGGGCGTCACTTTGAATGACCAGCCGCGGTAGGGGACGAGGGACCACTGCTGTTCGCCGCGCACGATGACCTTCTCCAGTTCACCGCGAGTCTGCTTGATATTGGGCAGTTCTTTCGCGCCGCCGGAATCAAGACCGAGCGCGCCCAAAAAATTGCCGTCCTTGTCGCGTTTGATGCCGTAGGGAAACTCGTGATAATTGCCAGTGATGCCCCAGTTGCTGACGATGGTGGTGTATTTATCGGCAATCCCATCGCCGTCCGTGTCTTCGATCTTGGTGAGTTCGGGCCGTTGCATGACATACGCCACGCGGGATGAATCGACGAGCAGCCCGAGCGGCTCGTTGAGTCCAGAGGCGAAGCGGCGCCAATTCTGCGCATGGCGATCCGCCCGCCAGATTTCCCCCGAGCGGCTGGCGACGTAGAGATCGCCCTCGGGCGAGAAGGCCACGGCGAAAATTTCCGGCGGCCACATGGCCGGGGGAAGTGGTACCGTCTCGACGCGATAGCCGGCGAAACAGGGCAGGGCCGCTGCGAACAGGAGGGCGCGGCAGGTCGCTTGCCGGAGTTTGGCGGTGATCATGGCTTGGGAAGAACGTCGGTGAACTGCACGGAAGCGTTCGCGGGAATGGTCAGGCGGCCGTCGATCCATTTGGCGGGTCCGGCCTCGATCGTGACCTGTCCGGGATTGGCGGGCAGGTAGGAGAGGGTGCCGTCTGCTCCCTCGATCCGGAAATTACGGATCAGGCCGGCGTGATCCGGCGTGGGCCGGATCGACTCGTGTACGGTGATGCCATTCACCTCATAGTGAAATTCCGGGATCCCATTTTTGACTTCATAGCCCTTGAAGTGAACGTCGGCTTTCCCCGGCTTGTTTCCCGCAAAGGAGTCGGTTGTGGCTCGATGGAAGACCACTCCCTTGATTTTCGCGTCGCGGGGGAATTTTCCAGTATAGGTCGATTCAAGATCCAGGTAATCTCCATCCCAAGCGTAGGCGATCTGACCGCGTTCCGGGTCGAAACAAAAATTCAAGCCTTCGGAAAAACCGACGGCAAAGGAGGCGGGATGTGCGTCGGGCATCCACGTCCGCAAAATGCGGGTGCCCACTCCCGGCACTTCTTTTTTCGCCGACCAAAGGACGCCGTTGGCGATGATGCGCAGATAGCCGGGTTTATCGAACTCGTCCTTGACCGACGGCGCCAGGTAGAAGAGCCGGCCGCCGTTGCGCTCGCGCGTCCAGGCAATCGGCATGGTTTTGCCTTCGAGGCGTGCCTCCATCAGCACCCGCACGTCCGCGGCGAACTGCTGGTAGTTGTAGACGTATTGCTGATTGGTGTAGTCCTCGGATCCGGCAAAGACCGGATGCGGCCAGAGTTTGATTTCGGTGGGTTTGCGGCCCGCTTCCCACGTGCCGTCATATTTTGCCCCGAGGACCTCCAAGTCGAATTCCTTCCAATTTTCCCAGCCGTGACTCGTGGGCCCGATCGCGACCACGCCCTTGCCCGAGCGGAAAAACTCCTGAATGGCGGCGAGCGTTTTCGACGGCGGCGTTTTGCGCCGGACGAAGAACACTCCGACGTCGGCCGCGGTCAGCGCCTCGATGTTCTTGAAACCTCCGTCCGCCGGGTCCTGCCGGACGAGAACGCAGTCCATCGGATAATACGCTTCGAGAAATACCTTTAGCTTTTGCAGTGTCTGGTCGGTCGAATAGACGGGTAGATCCGATCCCGAAACCAAGGCTACGTTCATCCGGCGCGACGCCGCCAGACAGGGGAGCGAACTCGTGATCGCAGCGAGGAGCGAAAACACGAACCAGCGCTGCCAGCACATTCCGCCGCGGGAACATTTTTCTGAAATCATAAAAATCGAACGATGCCCATTGCCGGAGCGAAGGAAGGGCCGGGATTGTGGGCTTGTGTCGCCCCGCCGCTTTCTGGGGCCGGCATCGACCTGCCTTAAGGAACAGCCGTCTGCCGGACCAACTTTTCGACTCTGTCCACGATTGTCTCCTCGACGGTGGGTTGAAACGGCCCGGGCTGACCGTAACCGATCATCGCTCCACCGCCTTCGTAGCCGCCTTCCTTCAAGACACGCAGGGAGGGGATGTAGGCGAAGACATCGTTGGAGTAGCCGGCCACCCAGGTGTTTTCCCATCCGTAGAGGGCCTTCAACCGAAGGGCGTAGTCGACGACGAGCTCGCCGCCGAGGATCACCATCTTGAGCGACTTGCCGAACTGCCAGACCTCGATCGGGTAGGGATAGGTGGTCCAAACTTTTCCGTCCGGCTTCAGGTGATCGAGCACGAATTGGGCATGGCGGCTCGCCGAGCCATCCTTTGATGCGACCCGGCGTTCCAATTCTTCTTTCGTTGGCACCTGGTCGAACGCCAGATCGACGGTCTCAAAAGCGGTTTTGAGCGGTCCAGTCACCGACGACATCTTACGGGCCATGACTTGGGAAACCGCCTCGGCGAGCAGGTTGCCGTACCCGATGCCGAGTTCGACTGTGCGGCGGGGCAGGGGATTCGCATCGCCGCTCGCTCCGTTGACAAACAGTGCCGTCGCGCCGGGATTGGCCTCTTCGATCGCCGACTGAGCATAGCCCGGCCAGTCGCCACTGATGAGATTGTCGTGCATCGAGGTCGCATGGCAGGCGTAGCCGAAAACCACGGCCCGGACTTTGCCATCGGCGCCCCGCACCGCGAGCACGGGAACGTCCTGATCGACGGGACCCGGTTGATGGCGCAGGGTGACACGGCGGCGATTGGTGGCGAACCCAGCATTCCCCTGGGCAAAAGTCAGTGTGGCGGGCTTCAGATCGGCTAGGGCGGCCCCGACGGCTTCCACGACCTGCTCCAGTAATTTCTTGGTGTAACGGTCGATCACGGGCACCTGCCGGGCCTTTTGCTCCTTGTTCCACGGATAGCCGGGGCGTAGGATTTCGTCAGTCACCGGGCCGCTGTGGGTATGCGACGAATTGATCGCCAGTCGGTCCCGCGTTAGCCCGTATTTGCTCTTCACTTGATCCGCGACGATGTCGGCCATCTTGCGGTTGAAACCCAGTAAATCCGAAGTTACGAGGACGGCCTTGGCCCCTGTTTCGTCCTCCAAGGCCAGCGTTTTCACCCAGATCTTCTGTCGCACCCCCTCGCTGGGCCGGGTGCGAGCGCCGAAGCCGGCCATCCAGATGGGTTCCGTGGGGGTGATATCGGCGCGACCGACGCCGGCCTTCCAATCGGCCCGGGCAGAGGCGAGGAGAACGACGAAAACGAGGAAGAGCTTCGAGGATGAGTTCATGGGATGGCTAGAAACGAGATTGGCCGCCCGGGTGGGACAGAGAATAGAAATGGCATAAGATAAAAGCCGCGCACCGAATTTTCGGGCGCGGCTGTCGATGCTACGCTACTTGGCGTCGGTCAGAGGCGGAACAATTTCTTCGCGTTCCCGTAGAGGATCTTTCGTTCGATCGCCTTGCTCGGCGCAAGCGCGCGGATTTGGGCGATTTGCAACGCGCCCGAACAACGACCGCCGCGGCCGACGGAGTCCTCGCAGTCGCTGCCGTAGATCAACTTGTCCTGATGGCGTTCGAGGAACGTGGTTCCACTGCCGTCGCGCTTGACCGCGTTGAGCCCGGAGCCGGCCGAGAGATCGGCGTACATGTTGGGATAGTCGGACAGATAGCGCTCCGTCAGCCCACCGGGCGTCATCTTGCCGCTCGGATAGAGGTTCTTCTCGTCGTCCTTGTTGTTCCGATCGATGTTGGCCCACCAAGTCTGGGCATGGCCGATGAAGTTCGTCTTGGGGTGCTTCTCGAGCATCTTGTAGAAGCGTTCGAAGCCATAGTTGTACATTTTGTACTGCCAGTGCATCAGAATCGGCACGTTGTAGGCACCTGCGAGAACGAACAATTTCTGCATGGCGGCCGAGTCGCACTCCACGCCGAATTTCTGTTCGCCGATGATGACGGCGCCCAGCTTCAGGTATTTCTCGATCTCCTGGGGCGCCGTATCCAGATCGCTGACCTCGTTCGCGCCAAAAAGAAACTCGCCCGGATGGGCTTTGGCCAGGGCATAGCACGCTTCGTTGGACGAGCAGGTGCTCTGCAGCCCGTTGGAGATGCCGCCGTGGGTTGATTCCCGCACCACGAAATGCCCGGCGGGCAGGAGAATTGTCGCCGTGATTCCCATCGCGCGCTGATGGGCGATCAAGGCCTCATTGTTGCGGCCGGGCCGGGTCGTTTTCCACTGGGCATCGCGCTGCCCACCGTAGTCGGTGTGCTGATGCAGGTCGATGATCGGTTCCGCGGGCGCCGCGGTATTGGCGGCAAAGCCCAGGGTGGTGGTCGCGGCCGCGACTGCGGTCGTGACGAGGAAATCGCGGCGCGAAATCGAACGTGGTTCGGTCATGGAGGGTGGGATGGGGGATTGACGGTGCTGACGGCAGTCCCGCCGGGATAAAGCGGCGCGGTTGCGCAAGAACAAAAAACCCGGCGAATGGCGCAAGCAAGCGCGTTTTGATTTCGGCGTCAAACGTCGGGCCGGCGCACGGTTGACGGCACACTTCCGATCGCTTCGAGGTAAAATTGAAGCCCCCGCCCCAAGCCACCCTCACCGCGATCGGGCTTGGGTCTTGACAACAACGGCGAGGATTTCTGTTCGTCGACCACGGAGGCGTCGCCGCTTCCCCAAACCTATGACTACGTTGAAACGCGCTATCCTTATTACTGGAGCCGGCGGGGGAATCGGGCGCGGCCTGAGTGTCGCCTTTGCCGCCCAGGGACACTGCATCATTGCTACCGACCTCAACCTCGATGCCGCGCGAGCGACTGCCGCGGCGGTCGTCCAGGCGGGCGGACAGGCGGATGCATTTGCGCTCGATGTGTCGTCGGAAGCGGATGTTCAGCGGCTGTGGCGCGACTTGGAGGGGCGGCGGATTGATGTCCTGATCAACAATGCCGGGCTGCAACACATCTCCCCGATCGACGAGTTTCCCGCGGTGAAATGGGATTTGCTCGTCGACGTGATGTTGAAGGGAACGTTTCTCATGACCCGGGCGGTCCTCCCGGGCATGCGCGCGCAAGGCTTCGGCCGCCTGATCCACATCGGTTCGATCCACTCGCTGATCGCGTCGCCCTACAAGTCGGCTTACATCGCTGCCAAGCACGCCCTGATTGGATTTTCCAAGACGGTGGCGCTCGAAACCGGCGGAACGGATATTACCAGTAACACGATTTGCCCGTCCTATATCCGCACGCCGCTCGTCATGGGGCAGATCAAGGACCAGGCCCGAACCCGGCGGATTTCCGAGGAAGAGGTAATTGAAAAGGTCATGCTCGCGCCGATGCCGAAAAAGGCATTTGTCACCATCGAGGAGATCGCTGCGGCGATTGAATATCTGATCAGCCCTTTGGCGCGTAATGTCACGGCCCAGTCGATCGCGATCGATGGTGGCTGGACCGCGCAATGAGCGGGCTGCGGCCGCTGCGCTATGGGGTGCGCACCGCCCAAAGCGGTGATGACCAGGCGAGATTGCCCTCTGCGGTCGCGGCGTTTCCCCGGTAGTTGGTCCCAGGGCCCTCAAGTTCCAGCCGCCAATAGTACCAGTTCGCGCCCGTTTTTGGGGCGGGCTCTTCATGGGTAAGGTCGAGTGTCGTACGCGATTCTCCGGGGAACGCTTTGAGATCCCGGCCGTTGGAGACCAGCACGACTCGGCGGATCGCCCGCGGGGCTTCGGCGTGGAGCGTCAACCTGGTGGTGTCACCGACCGCAACATCCCGACCCATCAGGACGCCATTCAATCGTGCTTCGACCATCACCCGGCTTCCGGACGTCGCGAAAATCCGCCGGTCACGATAGGCTTCGAGAATCTTCCGGTCCGTCAGCGCTTCGGCGTAGACGCCCGTCAGACCGCCGCCGAGTCCCGGATTGCGGCGGTGCGAATCGCTCGTGCCGGCGAAGGCCTTGCGGTAACCGTCATTCAGCGCCTGATGAATCCGGCCGGGATTGAGGAAATAAATGGCCCACCCGGCGGTGACTTCGATGGCGGGCTCGACTTCCGCATCCCTGCCCAAAAGAAAAGTTTCATGTTGGGTGTGAACGACCCCGCCCAGCCGTCGTACGACATCGTAGAGCCGGGTGATGTCGTTCCCTGCCTCCGTGTAGCGCACCAACGGACCGCCGGTCAGCGGATAGATGACGGTGCGATGGTTTCGAAATGAGCTCTGCCAGAACATTGGCCGCGCCGGGTCGGCATTTCCGGTCGGCAGAATCTGCGTCCATTCGAATCCCGGTAGGGCGAGCAGACCTCCCCGGGCGGATGCCCATCGCGCCAGTCCCGCTCCCGTAGTATATTCCGACTCGGTCAGGGGCACATCGTACATGTCGTCGTTCTCTTGCATCACGACGACGTCGAGGCGCGAGCGATCACGTGCGTAGTGCAGAATCTCGTCGGGTTCACCCTCCGCATCGGCGCTTAGCGCACTGTGCACGTGTGAATCCAACCAATAGAGATTTAAGCGGCGGCCGCCGTCTTCGATTTGCCGTCGGCGTTCGGGTCGGCCCGACAGTGGGAGCGTCACGGGTTGCCATCCGGCGATTCGTTCGTCGCGCGCCGGGGTGGCCCGACTGGGCTCGACGATCGTTTTGGCGTAGATCCGCCGGTGTTCCCGGGGCAGATGCGATGCAGCGAAAATCCATTTGCCATTGGTGGCGGCGTGAGTGGCCGGTCGATAATCCAACCGGCCTGCCGTAAGCGTCTTCAATTCGCTCCAGCCGTTCGCCGAGTGTTTTCGCCCAACGAGACTACCGGTGACGGTAGGGGTCGAGCCGGTTTCATCGCTCTTTCGTTCGTAGACCAACCAGACTGCTCCACTTTCCTCCAACAGCATCGGCTTGCGCCGTTCGCCGAGATACCCGCCGGTTGGTACGGGCTTCGGCGTCAGGCGGGCCAGCAGCCCGTAGTCGAGACAGGCCAGATCCGGATTGCCGGTCTCGTCGCGTTGCAAAATCCAGTGGCCGTCGCGGCGCACGGCAACCTGTGCATAATTCGACTGGTCGATCACCGCGTCGCCACCGATCACGTCGACGGATCGCACCCACGTCAGCCAGAGCTCGCCTTCGGGCGTAGCCAAACTTTCCGGTTTCACCGCGTAGTCTCCGGGCGCCGAGATTCGCTCAGTCGCGCCCAACGTCGGGATGGTTGGCCGGCCATACACTTCGTAATTTGGGCGGTGATATTCGTCCCAGAAAATCCACGTCTCCCCCACTCCCGGCAATCGGGCGATGGTCGGCCTGAATCCATCGAATCCTTCTTGGGAGACGTTCGTCACGGGGTTCCATGCGTGGCCGTCAAAGCGGCGGCTCTGAATCGTCATGCGACCGGCGATCTCGGCCTGCCATGCGAGCACCAGGCCGGACGTGGCATCGCGAACCGCCGCCACGCTGACGGCGTCGTGGTCGGCTGGGGACACCAGTTGCTCGGTCTCCAGCGCGCCTTTGGTGAAGCGTCGGGCCACGATGCGCCACCGGCCCTGCCGCTGCTGCGCCCAAACGAACCAGGCGGTTTCTTCATCGAAGGCGACGATCTGCGGACCGGCGCAGACTCCGGCTTCGCTGCTCACCAGCATGAATCGCTCGCGTTGGCGGTCCTTGACGAGTCGCGCCACGATCGTTTCGCGGCCGTCATGATAGGTTTTCCACGCGGCCCACAGGGCGCCGCCGGGCAAGAGCTGGGCCGAAACCTCGCTGTCGTAGGTCGGTGCCTCCATCATCGGCCAGGCGCTGATGGGCTCGGCGCGGTTGATTTCCACTTCGGCCGGGCGTTCTGTGCTCTCCCGGGCGATGCCGGTGACGACCAGCAGCATTGCGAGGGCGTGCATCCACGAAAAATAACGGATCATAGGGGTGGCGCAGTGTTGGTCCGAAGCCCGGGCGTCGTCGAAGCGATTCTGTTTTGTGGCTTGCCTCAGCCCGTGGCTTGACGGCCATGTCCTGGAGAAATTCCCGCCACTTTCAGGTTAGCAGGGATCACAGGGATCATCTTGGTATTCGTCGCTCCGGCAGCCGTGGGGACTATGGCGACGTGGATGTGAATTGACCCTGCTATCGGGCGCCGCCCGGATGGCGCCATGTCGCGTAGCGTCGTTCTGAAGTCTGGTCCCCGCTGCCCGCACTGCCAGCTGCCATCCCGCTGGTGCATATGTGCGGGGCTGCACGCGATTGCCTGCCCGCTGCAAGTTGACGTGCTGATGCACCATCGGGAGTCGTGGAAGCCCACGAGCACGGGCCGTCTGGTCAATCGGACTCTGACCGGTTCGCGGCTGCATATCTGGCGCCGCGAACATGGTCTGACGGCGGCGGACGTGCGTCTGCCGGGCCGTGATCTGTGGATCCTCCATCCGGCGGGCCAGCCGATGCCGCCGAACGTTGATCCCGCGGCGATCCAGATATTGCTGCTCGACGGAGCTTGGCGGGAATCCTCGGCGATGGCCCAGGAAGTCGGTTTCTGGGGCCGCTTGACGAGCCTGCCGATGTCGGGGGTCAGTCGCTACTGGCTCCGTGCCCAGCAAGAGGGTGGCCGGTTTTCCACGGTGGAGGCTTTGCTGTTCCTGCTCGAAGCCTTTGGGTTGGCGTCGATGAGTCACGACCTGCGGCTCCAGTTCGAATTGCATGTCTACGCCGGGCTGCGGGCGCGGGGTCGGAAAGCGGAAGCGGAGGAGTTCTTGCGGGACTCGCCGATCGGGGTGGCCTTGCCGGAGGTGCTCGCCCAACTCGAGACCCGCCGGCTGCGCTGAACGGAGATCAGAGTGTGCCGATGTGCCTCAGCTTGGGGGGAACGAGCAAGCAGCGCGGCGGACGGCCGCGGAGCGTTCGGGCAGAGGCCTGGTTCTTCACCCTGACCGTTTCTACCCCGAAATTCGGGGCCATTCGTGCGCAGCCTTCAGCGCGAGCGCATGCCCTTGAACAGGCGCCAGGCGATGAGACCGGCCGGAATCCAGCGCGCGAATCCCTCGGATTTCCGCGCCAGAAAAAATGCACTGACGACGCCGGTCCCCATGGCCCACCACGGAGCCGATTGCAGGACTCCGCGAGTCGTCGCCGCTCGGGCTTCCAAGCTGGACCACGTCGCCGCGATCTCCGCCCGACAGACGTCGGATTCGAGCAGCAGCAGGCGTTTGCGGATTGCCAGTTCGCTCACCGGTTTGGGCGCACTCATTCGAGATCTTTTTGAAATTCCGCAACGGTTGCCGAGAAAGGAGCGGGCCCCCGCACGATTTCGCGGCGCAGCCGCCACACGATGCCGGCGGCGGCGATCAGCAACGCCACGGCCAGCCCAACCAGACCGGCATACCCGGACACCTGCCACAAATACCATGCGAGCGTTCCGATCGCGACGAGCAGACCGGTGGCGCCGAGGGCCAGCGCGAGGCAGAGCCAGACGGCAAGGTTGATCGTCCGGAGTTTCTCTTCCTGCAGTTCGAGGGAGAATAATTTCACGCGCGTTCGCGCCAAACCGAGCATCGAATTGGCCAGGCGGCGAACGGAAGCGATCCAGCTGTCTGGGTCGTGCTCAGACATGGGGACAACAGGTCATTTTCGTTTGAGCAACACTCCGAGCAGGAGTCCGATGCCAAAAGCGATTCCGAGTGATTGATAGGGATGCTCCCGGATCACGGTGTCGGCCTTTTTTACGGCCTCCCGGGCGGAGGCGATGCCCTGATCCTGCATTTCTTGGTAAGTGGCCCGAGCGCGTTCCAGTGCCGGGGTGACTCGGGTGCGCGCCTCTGCAGCCTTTTCGTTAACATCTCCGGCCGTGGCTTTGAGCAATTCCTCGGCCCTCATGTGTGAGGGCGCGGAGGTCGGCCAAGACTCGTTCGCGGGCAAGCCGGCTGTGGGCGTTTTCCATTTCAGGGAAGTGTGTTTCCATTGGTGTGCCTTTTTCTTCGTCCCCGAGTGCCCTTAACAGGTTGTTTATCCGCTGATATTCGCGGGAGACATCAATACGGTGGGGATTTGTTTCATCGCGTCCTTACGACGTCGGAGAGACCGGCCGGCCGTGATCCGCTGGTAAATTTTCCGGTTTCGCGCAGCTTGGGGCATGGTTCCTTTTTCGGTTCTCGACCTTGCGCCCATCGTCCAGAGCGGCACGCCGGCGGACGCCCTCCATCGGGCGCGTGAGCTTGCCCGCCACGCCGAGCAGCTTGGCTATCACCGGTTCTGGCTCGCCGAGCATCACAACATGCCGGGCATCGCGAGCGCCGCGACGGCCGTGGTGATCGCCCATGTGGCAGCCGGAACGTCGACGATCCGCGTCGGGTCAGGCGGGATTATGTTGCCGAACCACGCGCCCCTGGTGATCGCGGAACAATTCGGGACCCTCGAGGCGCTGTTCCCCGGCCGCATCGATCTGGGGTTGGGTCGCGCGCCGGGCACGGACCAGCTTACGGCGCGCGCATTGCGCCGTGGCCGGAATGAAACCGCGGATACCTTTCCCCAGGACGTCATCGAGCTGCAGTCTTATTTCCGGCCGGCGAAATTTCGTCAGGCCGTACAGGCGGTTCCGGGCGCCGGCTTGAACGTTCCGATTTGGCTGCTCGGCTCCAGTTTGTTCAGCGCACAGCTGGCCGCGGCGCTCGGATTGCCTTTTGCCTTCGCATCGCATTTTGCGCCCGACCTGCTGGACGAGGCGCTCGAATTGTATCGCGCCGGCTTCAAGCCCTCGGGCGAGCTTGCCCGGCCCTACGCCATGGCCGCCGTCGGCGTGTTTGCGAGTGCCACCGATGCCGAGGCGGTGCGGTTGTTCACGTCGCAGCAACAGGGCTTTCTCAACTTGCGTCGCGGGCTTCCAGGCCCGTTGCCGCCGCCGGTCGAAAGCATGGCGGGTCGTTGGTCGGGCGCGGAGGAGGCGATGATTTCGGGTGCGTTCCGGGAAGCGATCGTGGGTTCGCCTGCGACCGTCGAACGCGGGTTGCGCGCATTTCTCGATCGCACTCGAGTCGATGAACTCATGATCACGGCGGCGATCTACGATCAAAGTGCCCGGCGGCGGTCGTTCGAATTGGTGGCCGAGGCGCGGAGGGCGCTCGCGGCGAGCGGGAGTTAACGGGCGGAGCCGGACCATTTGACCAAGTGGCGGATCGGCGTTCGTCTGAAGGCGAGGAACTTATTTCCGCGCCATGAAAAATCCGACTCGCGACGAAAAACAGCGCATGTGCCGGCGCAAGCGGCGATATCGCAGCCATGGCGATGCTTTGGATGCGGCGTCGCTGGTGGGGGTGGAACGCCGACGGCAAGCCTACCTCTGCCCCCTTTGCCGGCACTGGCATCTCGCTTCCGGCTGATGCCCGCGGCCAGAAACGCCGGAAGCGCTTAGCGCGCCGGCGGCAGACTGAGCAATTCGTCGGGATGCGTTTTCTCCCGCTCTGTCTGCAGATATTTTTGCCCGCCGTGGGTGAGGACCACCAGTTTCACCGGGGCATCGGAACTGCCGACATAAAATTCGTCCGTACCGGACTCGATCGCGGCGATGGCAGCTGCCTGAGACAGCTTCCAGCGCGTCTGGTCGGAATTGATGCCGCCGATCGTTTCCACGCGTTCACGCGGATCGTGACTGTAGGCACGGTTGACGTAGGAAATTGCGCGGCGGCGGTAAGGTCTGGCCATGGTGAAAATGAGTTTGGGCGCGGGTTACGCGAGTTACGTGTCACGGTAACTCCGGCCCGGACGCATTAGCGAATGAATATCCGTTTTTTCGCGCAGTGGCACCCGGGCCCGTTGGCTTCTGGCTGAATGAAACCGTCTCGCTGGCGTGCATCCGAGTCGCGGGAATGCAAGCGGTGCGAATCGCGGATGCGCGCTTGCGCCGCCGTCCTCGCGATTCTGGACTGTCGCCATGCCCACGCGTGAATTGGTCATCGGCTTCGACGCCGATGACACCCTCTGGCACAACGAGACGATTTTTGAGCAAGTGCATGAGCGCTACCGCACGTTGCTGGCTCACTATCACGAAGCCGCGACGGTGGATCGCACGCTCTTCGCGACGGAAATGCGCAATCTGGAGTTGTACGGGTATGGAGTGAAGGGCTTCACGCTTTCGGCGATCGAAACGGCAATTCAACTGACGGCGGGAAAAATCCGGGCGGAGGAAATCCAGCAACTGATCGAATTGGGTCGCGAGATGCTCGCGCATCCGGTCGAACTGCTCGACGGTGTGGCGGACACGCTGGCGCAGCTCTCAGGGTGTTATCGACTCCTCGTGATCACCAAGGGCGATTTGCGCGATCAGGAACGCAAGCTCGGCAAGTCTGGCGTCGCGGCGCATTTTCGCCACGTCGAAATCGTTTCGGAAAAAAACGCTGGCACCTACGCGACGATCCTGCGGCGCCATGCGATCGCGCCGGATCGGTTTCTGATGGTGGGTAATTCGCTCAAGTCCGACATCCTGCCGGTGCTGGCCTTGGGTGGCGCCGGCGCCCACGTGCCCTACCATCTCACGTGGGCGGCCGAGCACGTCGACGAGGTGCCGGCGGCATCCGGGCGTTTTTTCCGACTACAAACATTGCGGGAATTGGGCGCGGTGATCGACGCATTGCGAAGTTAGCCTGAGGCTGATCCGCCGGGGAAAGGGAAATGCGCGGCTGACTTACGGAGCCGGGCCACATTAGCTTTGCCGGGCGTTGTTCTCCCGGTTTCGCTCCCCGCCATTGTGACGTTGTTTTGCTTTCGTATCGCCGCCTGTACCGTGTTGGGATTCGTGGCTTCGGTATCGGCGGCGACATTGGAAGAAACCGCCGCGGTCCTCTACCGGCCGCTGCAGGGCGAGATGGTTGCGCTTTCTCCCGATGGCCGGCATGTGGCTTACACCCGGCATGCGCGGGCGGAGCTCTCGGTGGTCATCGTGGATGTGGATAACCCGGCGGCACGCGTCGCGATCGCCGTGGCGGACGATCGTCGGGTCACGTTTTCCAAGGAAAAGGAAGCCGTCCGGTTGCGATTTTTGCGTTGGATAACGCCCAACCGCCTGGTCTTCGCGCCGACCGAGGAAGTGATTGCGACGTCCGACGGAGAGCGGATCAAGGTCAACTCGCCGATCATCGCGGCGGACGCCAACGGCAAGAACGCCAAGCGATTGGTCGAGGGCGGTGAATTCTCCGTCATGATCGAGGGGCCGTCGCGGCCGGACGCCCCGCCGAATTTTATCGAGCTGCCGCGCAACATCAACGTGGTGGGGTTTCCGGCCGGTGATTTAGCGCACGTCCTGGTTGAAGCGCTGCCGACCCGGCCCAATCCGCCCCGAGAGATGAGCGGAGAACGCCAGTTGGCCATGACGGCCCGGCAGGCGAGTAGGCGGCTCGTTCAGGCGCCGAATCCGACGGCCACCACGCTGTTCAAAATAAATGTTTTTACGGGCAAGGTCAGCCAGCTGGGCGACGACGCCTATCCCGGGCGATTTTTGTACGATCGTCAGGGCCGCATGCGGATCGTCTATGCGCAAACGGAACGTTCGGCGGATCGAAAGTTTCTGGTAAAGTCCGCCGCCGCCAACAGCCGCTGGCTCGCGCTCGACGAGAAGTCGGCGGGACCGGCGGCCAGCGGTTTTACGCTGTCGCCCGCCAATTATTTCGGTGCGCGCGCGTTTCCGCTCGCCTTCGACTTTGATGCCAAGGTGCTCTATTTCGCCTCCAATGCTGGCCGCGATACCTTTGGGATTTACGGTCTCGACCTCGAATCCAAGCGGCGAACCTCACTGGCGATCGAGCATCCGTATTTCGATCTGGCCCCGCTCGAGCCGCGCTATCCGCAGTCCCCGCTCGTGTTCGACGAAAGGCGGCAGCAACTCGCCGGCGTGCGGACGACCGGCGTTGCCCCGCTCACGGTCTGGGTCGATCCCGAGCTGGTCGAGGTGCAGCGGACGCTCGAAAAGAAATTTTCCCGGCGGGCCGTCGAAGTGCTCGAATGGGACGATGCCCGGCGCCGTTTTCTCGTGCGGGTGTCCAGCGTGTCCGATCCGGGACGCCATTTTGTGTACGAGCGAAAGGAAGACCTGCTCGTCGAGTTCCTGCGCCGTGCGCCGTGGCTGCAGAGCGCCGATCTGCATGATTCCATGGCGTTCGAATTCGACACCCCCACGGGGGTGCATCTGACCGGCTATCTGACGCTCCCGCGGACGTCGCGACTCAATCCACCGCCCTTGTTGGTCTATTTTCCCGCCGGATTTCCGGCCCGCGCCCAACCCGAGTTTGATGTCGAGGCCCAGATGCTCGCCGGGCTGGGCTTTATGGTTGCGCGGGTGAATCACCGGGGCGCCGTTGGTTTTGGGGCCAGGCATCGCGATGCAATCCAGGCGGGGGTCGACCGCGTGCCGGTCGACGACGTGCTCGCGGCCATCGGATGGCTCGGCGAGCGTCACAAGTTTGACCGGCGCCGGGTGGCCACCATGGGCGAGGGTTTCGGGGGCTATCTCGCCTTGCGGGCACTGCAGTTGCACCCGGACACCTTCCGCTGCGCGATCGCTCTCGACGCGCCGCTGGACCTTGAGGCTTGGCTGCGGCCTGCTGTGCGGGGAATTGAACAAGGTCCTGCGGTGGATTTCACGCAGGAGGTGCAGCGTGCTTTTTTCCAGCGCAACGCCACCCGACTCGCCGAGGCGTCCGTCCTGGGGTCGGTGGCCACGCTGATGAAACCGGTCTTCCTCATCGTGAATTCGCAGCGCCATGACGAGATCGCGAGCGAGAACAGCCGGCTGCGCTCGGAGCTCAAGCGCCTTGGGCGCGCGCCCGAGTATCTGGAAGTCCAGGAGGATTTCGTGTTGCGCCTGCCGGCCGCCCGCGCGCGGGCCTTCCGGCGCATCGAGGAGTTTTTCAATCTCAACCTCTACGACTACAAGGTGAACGTCGGCGAAGTGAAGGAGCTCAAATGAGCGACGGACAGATCCGGCGCGCCGCTCGTGCGGTCGCCGGCGCGGGGCTAGGGTGGATCCTGGCGATGCTCGGCGGGCTTTCCTCGCACGCGGCGGAAGCGGCGGCGGCTTCCGCGGAGCCGGTGATCGAGTTGCCACCGATGATCGTGGCGGAATCGTCGAAGGGGCCGCCCTGGCTCTACGCCCAGACGAGCGCGGGCGAATTCCTGTCACGCTGTTCCCAGTCAACGACGCGCGAATTCATCGAAACGCGGCAGCGGCTCGTTCACATCCTGCAGGTTTTGGTGCCGGAGGCGTTTTTCGTCAAAATGGATGTGCCCTCGGTCACGGTTCTCGATACCCTCGGCTCGCGCCCGGCGGGCAACGACGCGGTGATCCAGGACATGCTGAAACAGGAGCGGGAGGTGAGTGGGGGACAGACCGGTGCCAATTTGCCCGATCCATTGCGCGGGCGGGGAGGGCGCGGACGCGTGCAATTTCTGCCCAACCTGCGGCTGGAGGATCGCGACATGACGGCGCTGTTTGCGTATCTCGACGACATCAATTTCGACGGCGCGCGCCTGTTTCTTTCGCCCGACTATGTACGGTTCATGTTGCAGCGCCGTACGCCGATGCTGCCGCCGTGGGTGATCGAGGGGGTCTTGGCGATCTACGGGCAGACGAATCTGGCCGCCGATCCGATTACGATCCGCGCCTTCGAGTGGCTTTCGCCCGCGGAGTCCCGGGCACTCGAACGCGATCCCGAGCGGCCGCGAGTGTTGTTGGCCATGGCTGACCTGTTTGCGCCCGGGGCGCGGCTGGGCGCGGCGGCGGACGACCTGCGGGTAAAAGTCTGGCGGGCACAGGTGGCGCTCTTCGTGCGGTGGGCCCTGGACTCGCGGCATTCGGGGATGCGCGAGGCATTTTGGAAATTTGCCGCGCGCGCAGCCGATGAGCCGGTGACAGAAGCCATGTTCGAACAGTGTTTCGGTTTCGGTTTTTCGGAAATGCGCGACCGCCTGAGCGATTATCTCCCGCGCGCCGTCAGGGATTCGCTGCGACTTCCCCGGGGTAAATTACCCCAGATTCCCCGGCCGGAAGTGAGCAAGGCGACGCCCGAGCAGATTGCGCGGTTGCGCGGCGAATGGGAGCGCATGGAGGTTCCCTACGTAAAGGCCCGGCATGCCTCGTTCGCGGGCCGCTATGCGGATCAGGCCCGCCGCACCCTCGGTCGCGTGGTGGCCCAGGGCGATGCCGATCCGCGCGTGGTGGCGGCGTTGGGATTGTGCGAGCTCGATGCGGGCGATGAAAAGGAGGCGCGGGGCTTTTTGGAGGCGGCGGTGGCGGCCAACGTCTGGCGCCCCCGCGCGTATTACGAGCTCGCCCGATTACGCTACACGGAGCTGAGCGGGGCGGATGCAAACGCGCGGCAATTTTCGGCCGAGGAGCTCACCCCGGTCGTGTCCCTGTTACGGATCGCGATCACGCGGGCGCCCCCGCTGCCGGAGGCCTACGTGCTGCTGGCCGAAGCCTGGCTGCGCTGCCGCACCGCTCCACCCGAGGAGGATCTCGTTACGCTTGCCAAGGGGGCGGCTGCCTTTGGCCGGCTGCCTTTGATCAGCCATCGCGTCGCACTGCTCCACCTCGCCCATGGCAAAACGGCGGAAGCCGCGCGCTTGCTCGGTCAAGCGATGGACCGCACGGACGATCCGGAAACACGGGCGGCCTTGGCGGAGTTGCAGGATTTGATGGGTCGACGGCGTTCGCCGTGATGCCGGATCATCCGGCGCGATGAACGCTGCGCCACCGGGCGTCAGGTGGCGCCGATCGCCGCGACGGTTTCGCAATGGAGCACGGCGCGGTTTAGATTGCGGGAATCGGCCAGGGATATCGTGAACCGCGCTTCCCAGTCGTTGAGCTCCGCCGGGTCGATCAGCACTTGGGCTGCGGTCCAGCCCGTTTCGCCGCTTTCTTCCGTCCAGTGCGTGTGTTTCACGGAGCGGCCCTCGGGGTCGAGCCGGAAGCGGCCGCGGGCATCGAAATACGGGGCGAAGGCCGCGGCGATGCGGCGGCCCTCCGGCGTCGCGGGCTCGCCTTCAGCGGCGACCGTGGCTTCGCCGGTGCGCAGCCGTGACGCGGCGCTTTCAAAATCGCGGGCGGCCACGTCCTGCAGGAAGCCGAAGATCGCGGTGCGCACGAGCCGGCGAAAAGCCGCGACGTCGCGGGTGATGTCGAACGCGGCGGGGCGGGCGGGCTTGTCGGCGGTGTCCGCGCTGATGAAGGCCGGATTGCGCAGGCGCTCCCATTCCTCCAGCAGGCTGGAATCGATGCCGCGGATCAATTCGCGGAAATAGTCCTCCATCTCGATCACGCCTTCGGTTTTCGCGTTTTCCGGGACCGTCTGGCTGAGCACCTTCCAGACTTGGGAGAGATGGCGCAACAGCAGGCCTTCGCTGCGCTGCAGGCCATATTCCCGGACGTATTCCGAGAACGACAGGTAACGTTCGAACATTTCCCGGGCGATCGATTTCGGGCGGACGTTTTCCTGTTCCACCCACGGGTGGGCGGCCAAGAACGCGTTGAAGGTTTCGTAGAGAAATTCCCGCAGGGGTTTCGGGTGCTCGACTTCCTCCAGTTTTTCCATGCGTTCGTCGTAGGAAACGCCGGCGGCCCGCAACTCCTCGATTTTCTCGCCCTTCAATTTGTCCACTTGCCGGCGAAGAATCGCATCCGGATCCTCGACGATCGCCTCGCACAAGGTAAGGACGTTGAACGGATAGTCCGGCGACTCGCGATCCAGCAGCGGCAGCGTGTCGATCAGGTAGAGCGACAGCGCCTGGTGCAGCGAAAAATCATCCTGCAGCTCGACGTTGACGCGGAGTTTGCGCGGCGTGGCCACTCCGGCCGGGGGTGCGGGAGTATTCCGCGGTACGATCTCGACGATCTTGCGGTCGATCAAGGCGCGGAAGAGTTGCCATGCGCGTTTGCGCAGCGCGCGCTTGCGATGCGGCGTCTCGTGCGAATCGCGGATGATTCGCTGCATCGCGCGGCACCCGTCGGAGTCCCGGCCGAGGACGAGCAGCAGCATCCCGTGCGACACGTCGAATCGGGAAACGAGTTCCTCGGCGGGCGCGGTGCGGAGGCGCTCGAAGGTTTTTGCATCCCACCCGATCGCCCCTTCCGGGGCGCGTTGCTTCACGAGTTTCTTCTGCTTTTTGGGATCGTTCGCGGCCTTCCCCTCCGCGCGCTTGTTTTCGACGACGTGCTCCGGGGCCTGTACGATCACGTAGCCCCTGTCGTCGTAACCCTTGCGTCCGGCCCGGCCGGAGATCTGGCGGAAATCGCGTACGCTGAGGATGGCGGCTTTCTTGCCGTCGTATTTCCAGAGCTGGGTGAAGACGACGGTGCGGATCGGCACGTTGATCCCGACGCCGAGGGTGTCGGTGCCGCAGATGAGCTTAAGCAGGCCCTTTTGCGCGAGCTGTTCGACGAGGATCCGGTATTTCGGCAGCAACCCGGCGTGGTGCACCCCGATGCCATGGCGCAGCCACCGCCGGATTTCCCGGCCATAGGGACTGGTGAAACGCACGCGCTCGAGCTCGAGCTGCAACGCCGCTTTCTCCTCTTTCGAGCAAACGTTGAGGCTCATCAGGCTCTGCGCGGCATCGCTCGCGGAACGCTGGGTGAAGTAGACGAGATATACCGGCGCGCGCTTCTGCGTCAGCAAATCGGCCACGCGTTCGGTGAGCGGCGTGTCGCAGTACTCGAACTCGAGCGGCACCGGGCGGCGATCGCTGCGCACCGTCACCGACGGCGCGCCGGTCAGGCGGGTCATTTCCCTTTCGAAGAAATCGGTCGCGCCAAGCGTGGCCGACATCAGCAGAAACCGGACGCGCGGCATGGTGAGGAGCGGCACCTGCCAGGCGTAGCCGCGCTCCGCGTCGGAATAGTAGTGAAACTCGTCCATGATCACCGCGCGAATGTCGCTCTGTTCCCCGCGATGCAGCGCGATGTTGGCGAGGATTTCGGCGGTGCAGCACAGGATGGGCGCGCGGGGATTGACGCTGGCATCGCCGGTCATCATGCCGACGTTCTCGGGCCCGAAGTCGCGGCAGAGGGACAGAAACTTCTCGTTAACCAGCGCCTTGATCGGGCAGGTGTAAACGGAACGCTCGCCGGCGCAGAGTGCCTTGAAATGAAAGGCGGCGGCGACGAGCGATTTACCGGAGCCGGTCGGCGTGTTGAGGATCACGTTGCGGTCGCCCAAGAGCTCAAGAATCGCCTCCTCCTGTTCCGGGTAGAGTTCAAGCCCCCGCGCGGCGATCACGCTCAGGAAGCGTTCGAGCACGGCATCTGCGCCCGGATTCCCGGGCAGGGGCGCGAGCGGCGCGGCAGGTGCGGAGGAGGACGGCATTCGTGCCAAAAGGCGCAGCGGCCTGCACAAGAGTCAACGTTGCGGCGCACCCGGCTGCATGGCAGGGGAATCCCCGGAGGCTGATCAAATCAGGGTAGCCTTGAGGACTTTTGGGGTCCAATGCCGGATGACCTCCCAACCGACGGTGCTCAAGGGTCCGGTTAAACTGAAACGTTTCGCCGCCGCCTACGCCGGGCGGTGCGACAAGGAAAAGACCGAGCGCCGAGCCGAGGGACTTCGCCGGCGGATCGGAACATTGCAGGAATTACTCTACGCGAATTCGAAGCAGGCGGTTCTGCTGCTGTTTTAAGGCGTCGATGCGAGCGGGAAGGATGGGGCGATCCGCAGCGTGCTGCAGGAAGTCAATCCGGCGGGAGTCGAGACGGCGAACTTCAAGGGCCCATCGGCGGAGGAAGGCGCCCATAATTTTTTGTGGCGGGTGCATCGCGCGATCCCGCGCCGGGGCAACATCGGCGTCTTCAATCGTTCGCATTACGAGGCCGTGCTCGTGGAGCGGGTCCACGGTGGGTTGCCGGAACGCGCAGTGAAGCAACGTTACCGGCAGATCGTCGACTTCGAGCGGATGCTGGGTGAGAACGGCGGCGTCGTGCTCAAATGTTTTCTGCATCTGGGTCGCGACGAGCAGCGAAAGCGCTTCGAGGAGCGCCTCGTTATCCCGCGGAAGAAATGGAAGTTCTCCGCCGGCGATCTCGAGATTCGGCGGCGCTGGAAAGAGTATATGTCCGTTTACGAGGACATGCTAAATGCGACCAGCCATCCCGCGGCGCGCTGGCATCTCGTGCCCGCCGATCACAATTGGTATCGCGATTTCGTGGTGGCAGACACGGTGGTGCGCGCGATGGAAGCGCTGAATCTCAAGTGGCCCAAACCGCGGGAAAAATTTTCGAAGCTTAAAATCAAATAACGAAAACAGCTTCGCCCGGCCGCCGGTTCGGTGGCGCGGAAGGGGCTGCGAATCGCAACCGTCTTTTTCGAGTGTTCAGCGCCCGGTCTGATCGCGATTCCATCTGCGAGCGTTGGGCGCGTTGCGGTCCGATTTTTCGGTCGCAACCGGGGAACCATCCTTGGCTGTGGCTGTAACGGCCGATGCCGGTGAGGCCGGAGGCGGCGGTGCCCAACTCAGGCGAGGCGTCGCCGTGGGTTGAGAAGCCCCAGCGGCGCGTGCCGTTGGTGCGGAACCTGATGAGGTGGTCGATCCAACGCGGTGTCCTCGCCCGGCGATTTCGTTTCCCTGACCGGCGTTCCGGTGATTGCGGAGCGCGGATTGTGCGGGAATCTCGTTGGCCGGTCGGGGCGAGGGGAGTGGCGGTGGCAGCGGGTTGGCCAATGCCAGGCGCGGGCCTGAGGCGGCAGTTGAAGCGGGCGGTTGGACGTAGGCTGGCGCCGAGGGGCCAAAGTTCCGGTGCCGGGGCGTCGCCAACGCCGCGTCCGCTGCTACGGGCCACTGGCCGGGCCGGGCTGGCCGCGTATGCGTGGAGAGATTTTCTGGCGTGGCCGGGTTGTATGGAGGTCGTTGGACTCGCGGCGCTGTGAAATTTGCGTAAGTCGTCGTTCGAGCCGTGTCAGGCGCGTCGAGCTGGGGCCTCGGATTTCGGCTCGGTCGCGAAACCCAAGAGGAGTGCGCCGGTGGAATCCACGGTCGGAAATAATTCCGGTTGTTGGCGAAAGGAACGTGAGTGGTTGGCGCGGACCGGGACCAAGATTCTCGGCAGTCGCTCCAGTGACGAGCGCGGTCGGGTCGGTTGACGAAGTTGACTCGCCGCCGGTTCCAATCGACGCCGTAGGACAGCCAGAGTCCGGTCGCGTAGGCGGGGCTGAAGCTGAAAAAAGAGTTGGGGTAATAGGAACGCGAACCATACATCGCCAGTGGATCGTAGTAGGGAACGTAGATGACGTCGGGTTGCGCGGGGATGATGCTGATGGCATCCGGTTGCACGATGACCTGCTGCTGCGGTGTGTCCGCCAGGGTGCCCGCGGCTCGGGCTTTGGCGCGGAGACGCTGCACGGCGTTCATCACGTCCGCCGGCTGGGCGATGAAGGCTTTCCCGACCTGTTTCGTCCACGTGAGATTCCGATCCAGCCAATTCAGCACCTCGGCGTAGTGCGTTAGTGATTTCACGCTGTCGTCCCACGCCCGGTTTTCCACTTGGGAACGGTCGGTGCCGTCCTGCAGGTAACGCACCGCGAGGACGATGTCGGCGGGCGCGGTCGTGGCGGGCAGGATCAATGCGATCAGGGCGTCGGGATAGAGCGCGATCGGGCCGAGAAGCTGATCCAGCTCCTCCGGGGAACGAAACGGCGATGCGGATGCCGCTTCTTGCGCCGGCGGCGGACTATCCTGTGCCTGCAGAAAAGCTCCGCATCCCAGAACCAACCAGAAGGAGAAAAGCGTTTTCATGGGAGGAGGGGACCGCGGGTTGGAATTTGCGCCGGGGAGACGAGGGGCCCGCTACTTCCGACGAACCCCGCCGGGCCGAAATTCATATTTGCTGAACATACTTTGTGGCGGCTTGCCCGGCAGCGCAATCGGCTGCCGTCTTTCTGCCGCTTTGGCCTGCATCACCGGACCTTGCAGCAGTTTTCCTCGGGGGGCTGAGGGTGTGCCCGGCGAAAAATGTATCGCGCGGGCTGGGTAGAGCATCTTGCATGCCCCGGGTTTTCATCTTCAACCCGTAGCTTCCCGATCATGTCCGCTTCGCTCTCGATCGCATTTGTTGGCACCGGTGTCATGGGCCGCAGCATGGCCGGCCATCTTCAAAAAGCGGGCCACCGCCTGCATGTTCACAATCGGACGAAAGAAAAGGCCCAGGCGTTGCTCGACGGCGGTGCAGTCTGGCACGATTCGGCTGGCGGGGCGGCGGCCGAGGCCGACGTGGTGATCACCATGCTGGGGTTTCCGACCGACGTGGAAGCGAGCTACCTCGGCGCAGGCGGCATCATCGAGCGCGCCAAACCCGGGGCACTGCTCATCGACATGACGACTTCGAGTCCGGTGCTCGCGCGGCGGATCGCGGCGGCGGCGGACAAGCGGGGCCTCGCGGCGCTCGACGCGCCGGTGTCTGGCGGTGACATTGGCGCCCGCGAAGCGCGGCTGGTGATTATGACCGGCGGTACCGCGGCGGCCTTTGAACGGGCCAAGCCGCTTTTCGAATTAATGGGCAAAAATATCGCCCTTCTCGGTGCTCCCGGCGCAGGGCAGCATTGCAAGATGGCCAATCAGATCGCGGTGGCAGTTGGCATGGTGTCGTGGTGCGAAGCGCTCGCTTATGCCCGCCAGGCGGGACTCGACCCTGCGGCGGTGCATGCGAGCATCAGCGGTGGCGCGGCCGGCGGCTGGGCGATGACGAATCTTGCGCCGCGCGCACTCAGCGAAAACTTTGCGCCGGGCTTTTACGTGAAGCACATCTTGAAGGACATGCGCATTGCCTTGGAAAGCGCAGCCGAGATGAAACTCGAGGTCCCCGGCCTCACGTGTGCCAAGAAACTCTACGACCAGGTCGCCGCCCGCGGCTGGGAAGACTGCGGCACGCAGGCACTCTACCGGCTTTATATTTCCATGTGATTCGACCGCGGAAGACGGCCAGCCGCCCCGGTTCGCATGCATCGGTCTAATTTTTACTCCCCATGAAACTCCCTCCTGACTTCCGGAAACGGGTGCTCGCACGCGAATGGCTGTGCGGCACATTTTTAAATCTGGGCTCGCCGATCACGGTCGAGATCGCCGGCTTGGCCGGATTTGACTGGATCTTGATCGACCATGAGCACGGTCCGGGTGGGCAGGACACTCTGCTGCACCAACTCCACGCGGCCTCGGCTACGCCGGCGGTTCCGATCGTGCGCATTGCGGCGAACGAAACTCCGCGTTTCAAGCGGGTCCTCGACATGGGGGCGCTCGGCGTGATGGTGCCGTGGGTCAGCACGGTGGCGGAAGCCACTTCGGCGGTCAGCGCGATGCGTTATCCGCCACACGGCATTCGCGGAGTGGCGAAGTTCAACCGCGGCGCCGGCTTCGGCGGAGACTTCGAAGAGTATTACGCTCACGCGAATGAGCGCCTCCTGACGGTGATCCAGATCGAAACCCCGGAGGCCGTGGCGAACATCGATGCGATCGCCGCCGTAGACGGCGCGGACGTGCTCTTCGTCGGTCCCACGGATCTGTCCTACAACATGGGCATCCGCGACCAGCTCGAGAGCCCGCGCTTCATCGAGACGCTTCAGAAGGTCAGCGACGCCGCGAAGAAGCACGGCAAGGCCGCGGGGATCCTGGTGCACAACAATGCGCTGGTGCCCAAGGTGCGCGACCTCGGCTACACCTTCGTCGCGCTCGGCAGCGATGGCGGGTCGGTGCGCTCGGGACTGCTTTCGATCGTCGCGACTTTGCGGGCGAAATAGTTCCGGTTTGGCATTGCGAGTCCGCCCGGACTACGGGCGGGCGTTTTCATTCAATTCGAAGCCCCGGGTTGCCGAGCCGTCGCGCGCTAGGCGACGATGTGACCACCATGAAAATCACCGAAATGCACGTCACGCCGGTCGCTTTGGGCGATCCGCCGTTGCTCAACGCCGCCGGACTCCACGCGCCGTATTGCCTGCGCACGGTGGTGGAGATCGTGGCGGACAACGGTCTCACCGGTGTCGCCGAGGTGCCGGGCAGTGCCGCGACGAATGCGAAGCTTGGGGCGGCGCGGGCTGTCGCGCTCGGGCGCGATCCGCTCAACTGGCACGGGCTGCGGAGTGCATTGCGCACCCATTTTGGGACCGATGCGGCGGCGGCCCGCGGCGACAAGCCTTGGGATCAACGGGCATTGGTGCAGGTGGAGAGCGCGTTCGACGTCGCCTGTCTCGACCTCGCAGGGAAGGCGTTTGGCGTGCCGGTCGCGACGCTGTTGGGCGGCATAGTGCGCGAACGCGTGCCGTATTCGGCCTATCTCTTTTACAAATTTGAAGGCGCCGGCGGCCGGCTGGGCTTCGGGGTCGATCCGCATGCCCGGGGGTGGGATGCGGCGCGGCAGGCGGCGGCGCTCGATCCGGCCGGTGTGGTCGCGCAGGCGCATGCCATGGTGAAGGATTTCGGTTTCAAATCCATCAAGCTCAAGGGCGGTTGTTTCGAACCGGCCCAAGAGGTCGCCGCGATGAAGGCGCTGCGCGCGGCGTTTGGGCCCGACGTGCCGTTACGGCTCGATCCGAATGCGCTTTGGGCGGTCGGCACGGCGATCACCCACGGCCGCGAACTCGAAGGCGTACTTGAATACCTCGAGGATCCGGTGCGCGGTCAGGAAGCCATGGCTGCGGTGCGGGCCGCCGTGCGCCTGCCGCTGGCCACCAACATGTGCACGACGTCGTTTGACGATCTGCCCGGCAGCGTGCGCACCGGTTCGGAGGACATCATCCTGACCGATCATCACTATTGGGGCGGGTTGCGGGCCTCGATGGAACTTGCGGCCCACTGCCGCAATTTTGGACGGGGAGTCTCGATGCATTCGAACAATCACGGCGGCATTTCGCTGGCGGCGATGACCCACCTGGGTGCGGCGATGCCGAATCTTTCCTATGCGCTCGACACCCACTATCCGTGGCAGTCGGAGGACTTTATCGTCGGCGGGCGGATGAAGATCGAGGACGGTTGCGTGACCCTGCCGAAAGGGCCGGGCCTCGGGGTCGAGCTCGACCGAGTGGCGCTGGCGAAGGCGCATGAGAATTTCAAACGTTGCGGACTGCCGGAGCGTAACGACGAGATCGAGATGCAGAAGAAAGTGCCGGGGTGGAAATTCGCGCAGACGCGGTGGTGAAACCCCAATCCGGGCGGCCGGGCCAGGTGGCGGCGCGGGGAAAATCGAACTGGATTCTTTCCGCCGCCCGGCATGACATTGCGCATGACTCCATTTCCCCAACGGCTCGCCGACAAACATGCCCTTGTCACCGGTGGTGGTTCCGGCATTGGCCGGGCCATTGCCCTGCGCCTCGCGGGCGAGGGGGCCGAGGTGACGATTCTCGAAAGCCGGCCCGAAGCCGGTGAGACAACGGCGGGTGAGATCCGCGCGGCCGGCGGCAAAGCGCGAGTGATCGCCGCCGACGTGTCAAACACCGCGGCGATGCGCGCGGCGTTCGAGCAAATCGACCGTCTGCACATTCTGGTCAACAATGCCGGCATCGCCCACGTCGGCGATGTGCTGACCACGACTCCCGAGGATCTGGATCGCATCTATGCGGTGAACGTGAAGGGCGTTTATCACGGCCTGCACTTCGGGGTCGCCAAGATGCTCGCCAGTGGCGGCGGGGCCATTGTGAATCTGGCCTCGATCCTTTCGAAAATCGCGGTGGAGGACCGCTTCGCCTACGGCATGAGCAAGGGTGCGGTGCTGACGATGACGCTCTCGGTCGCGCGGGACTTCATCCACCAGAATATCCGCTGCAACTGCGTGTGTCCGGGGCGGGTGCACACCCCGTTCGTCGACGGCTACATCGCGAAAAACTACCCGGGGAAGGAAAAAGAGATGTTTGAGAAGTTATCCGCTTCCCAACCCATTGGCCGGATGGGGCAACCGGCTGAAATCGCGGCGCTCGTGGCCTTTCTTTGTTCGGATGAAGCCGCGTTTATCACCGGTTCGGCCTACGATATCGACGGCGGCACGATCTTGCTGCGTTGAGCCGGGGCAGACGCGGGGCTGCCGACGATATTTTCGGCGAAGGTTCGGCAATAGCCTTGCCGCTGCCATCCATTTGCACAGACTCAAGCGAATAGCGCTTCGGTTCCAGCGCGCGGTAATGGCAGCAGCCTTGCTTGTGGGTTGTTCTGTCCGCGCTGTACTCTCCGAGACCTACACGTGGAGTACCGGTACGCCGACGAGCGTTTTTGAATTTAACCTGAATTGGACGAGTGAGAATACCCCGGCCGCCAACAGTGCCTTGGTTTTCGGCGGTTCTTTGCAGCCCAGTGTTGTTCTTGCGGCGCCCTTCAGCGCGTTATCTTTGGAGTTCAATTCCAGTTATCCGGCTTACGTCGTTTCATCGTCGAATAATTCGACCCTCAGCATCGGGTCCGGCGGAGTGACGGTGGCAAGTGGGGGGGCGGGGGCGGCTACCTTTGATTCCGGTCTGCCGATCGCCCTGACCGCGAACCAGTCGTGGACAGTCGGGGGAACGAGTGTCCTGAGCGTAGCGGGTGGAATTTCGGGCAGCGGGTTTGTAATCACGAAGGCCGGCACCGGCATGTTCACGCTTTCCGGTGGAAATAGTTTTTCCGGCATCGTGACGATCAGCGGCGGCGTGCTTCAGGTGAGTTCCGTTCGCGATGGCGGCGTTAACAGCGGACTGGGAGCGTCGTCAAGTGGGATCCGCGACGTTTGCCAAGGTCACGGGCACGATTACCCCGGCCGGGAACGGGCCTTATCGATTTGGTGGCGGGGGCGGACTTCTTGAGGTGAGCAGCGCCCTGACCAATGCGCCGTCCTCGCCCACCGAGCTGCGCGGAGTGGTCGTGGAATCGAATAGCGACCGCCCGCTCACCCTGTTGCTTTCCGGTGCGAACACCTACAGCGGCAGCACGTCTGTCAGCCAATCCGCGATCATCTTCACGCCGAGTGCGCTTACCACGGTCGGATTTCCGGCGATGAATAATTTTTCGCTGAATTAGGGCGGTTACGTGGGCCTGCAGTTGACCGCCGATGTTGCGGGCGGCGACAGCACGACGATTCCCGGTTTCCTCGGGCATTTCCAGGCCGGAACCAATCAGGGCTTCGTTGGGTTCGACTCAAACAATACCGGCCTGCGGCAGGTCAGTGTCCCAATCAACCTCAGCGGCTTGGACGCGGGAGTTTACCTCGGCAGCACATCGAATCTCGCCGTTTCCGGAGCGCTGACGTTTCCCGGAGGAACCTACCGCTTCGCGGGGTATAAAGGTGGCGAGGTCGGAGTTCTGAGCACGCTTTCCGGTGGTGGCGGAGTGAAGATCGGCGAACCGAACACTCCGGCGACGTATGCCAGTGCGGATAAATCGACGATTTCCACCGTTACGTTGGCCGGCAACAACACCTACACTGGTGGGACGGACTTTTATGCCGGTCGTCTCGTGATCGGGGGGGCCGGCACCACGGCGGCATTGGGCTCGACGGCCAGTCCCCTGCGTGTGCAGTCCAACAATTTTTCTGACGAAGGGACCCGGCGCCTCGAAGTGCACAGCAGCGTCACGGCTATCGCCAATAACATCGAGCTCAACGCCGACCTCGATGTGGGTGGCGGTTCCGATTTCACGCTGGCGGGCGTCATCTCAGGTCTGGGCGAGCTCTACAAGGTGGACAGCAACACTCTCACCCTGGCCGGCAACAGCTCTGGTTTTTCCGGGGGAATCTATGTGCAGCAGGGCAATGTTCGGTTGATGCACGCCAACGCGGCGGGTACGGGAGTGCTGCAGATGGGTGGTCCATCCGGCCCTTCGGTGACTTTCGGCGTTTCCTCCACCGTGAACGGCATCTTCGGCGACAATGCCACGGATCGAATCTACCTCGATTCCGGCGTAGGTATGACCGTCAATCAAACGGCCTATGCGCAGTATCTCGGGACCTTTGTCAGCAACGGGTCGGGCACTTCGCTGGTGTTCAAAGGGCCGAGTGCGGGCAGCCCGGTTCAGCTGCGGTTGGCTGGCAGCAGCAGCCTTTTCACGGGGACCACGACGATTCAGAGCGGTATTTTATTGGTGGCGGCGAACAATTCCGCCTTTGGTCCTGCTGGCAACGTGGTCGCGCTGACGGGCGGCAAGCTGGCGGTCGGAGGCGACACCACCTTGTCCAACTCCCTCACTTTGACCTCGGGAAAATTAGGGGGCGTGGGCACGATTGAGGCCGCGACGACTCTTCACATCGGCGGGAGCGGCTCCAATCAAGTGGTGCTGGCGCCCGGCGTCACGGGCCCGGGCACCCTGTATTTCAGCGGCACCCGGCTGAGCTCGATCCCGGTTTTGAGTCTCGATGCCGGCGGCGCTTACCAGTGGCAATTAATGGATGCCTGAAATTCCAATGGTGGCTGGGATAAGGTTGTTGTCACGGGGAGCGTTGCGATTGGTGCCCCGTAAAGCGGAAAGCCCGCGTTCACGTTTAAACTGACCACGGTCGCGTCCGATCGCTCCCTGGGCCTGGCGTCCTTTGATCCCAGCGTGTCCGCTTCGTGGAAAGTCCTCACCGCAACCTAGATCACGGGGTCGCTCGCGAATCTCGCGATCGATACCGCGGCATTTCAGAATCCGTTCGGTGGTTTCTTTGGCCTGAGCGTCAACCCGGCCAAGACCGAATTGTTCGTGAATTTTACTTCCGTGCCCGAGCCTTCCACCTACGTGCTGCTGAGTTCCGGGCTGGCGGTACTCGCTTTCACGGTCCGCCGGCGCAAATCGCCGCCCCGCGGCTAGGCAAAGCCACGCTTTGCGCTGCTGGTGGGTTCCCAATTTTGGCCGGTCGTGAATTCGGCCGATGATTCACGCCCTCGCCGTATCGTTCTCCTACTGCTGCAGAAGCGCTCTCGCGCGGGGATGGATAGGATCGAGTTCGAGCGCCCGACGGGCGGCGGCGTTCGCCCCGGTGCGATCGCCGCGCTGCCAGAGCACCGTGGCGCGCGCGTAGGGATAGTCGGCGACCTGGGGTGCGAGGGCTTCGGCACGAGCGAGTGTGTCGAGCGCCTCGCCGGCCCGGTTTGTTTGCGCCAGCAACAGGCCGAGATTGTACCACGCGCGATGGTGTCGCGGATCGCGGCGCACGGTTTCGCGCAGGGCTAGCTCGGCGTCGGGCAGTTTTCCGGCACCCGCGAAGGCCAGGGCGGCGTTGAATGCCGGGCCGGCATCACCCGGGTTGAGTTGGGCCGCGCGCCAGAAGGCGGCGGCCGAATCGGCACTGCGATCGAGCGTATTGAGCACGAGTCCGAGCGACTCATAAATCCCTGGTGAATTCGGATCCCACTCGACCGCTTTTCGCAGGACGGGTTCGGCGTCGGCGGCCCGGCCGCGATTGAAAAGATCCTGTGCGATGCGTGCCCGGCCTGCGGGCTGATCTGCGGCCACGGCATGATAGGCGTCGAGTTCCTTGCGCTCCACTGATTCCGCGGGGAGTTCGTTGGTCAACACCGACTCGGCGTCGACGCGGACAAGTCGCATCGGATCCTTCAACAGTGGCCGAATCGCGGCGGCCGAGTCAGGCAATGGAGCGAGAACCTGCACGGCGGCGGAGCGGACCAACGGATCGGCGTCGGCGAGCGCGGTTCGCGCCGCCTCGGCGAGGCGTGGGTGGGTCGCTGCGTAAGGGCGAGCAAGCAGCAGGAGCGTGGCCTGCCAGGCGGGGATGTCCTCCCCGGCCAGCAGGGCGAGCAGTTTGTCACCGGCTGCGGGTGCAAGCGACTGCGTAGCGCTGACGACGCGGGTGCGCTCGCGCTGTCGCGACTCCATCTTGGATCCGTACCATTCGTTCGTGCGGGCGATGGCCCAGTCGACATTTTGATCCGTGTGGCAGCCGTTGCAGGCATTCGGGATACCCAGTTCCCTGGTGAGTAGCGGGTCGGGCCGGAGAAAGCCGTGGTCGTGCCGGGGATCGCGCTGCATGTAGGTCTTGGTCGGCATGTGGCACGAAATGCAGCGATTACCCGTGCTCGGCGCGGGATGATGGGAGTGGGCCGTCGGATCGATGAGGGGCGCGTTTTGCCGGCCCGGGCCGCCGTGGCATTGCAGGCAAAGCGCGTTGTTCTCGACCGGAAGAATCGTTTTCCCGCTGTGTGGATCGTGACAGTCGAGACAGGTGACGCCGGCTTTGCCACCCATTCGACTGAGGGCGATCGAGGTGGCGTTGAAAACTTCGTCCTTCATCTGTCCGTCCGCATAAAAAAGTCCCGGTTCGGCCGGCAGGGACAGGCGGTAGTGATCGGCGTAGCGGACACCCGGCTGGATTTCGCCGGTGAGGAGTTCGTTCCGTGCGTGGCAGGGCGCACACGTTTCCTGGGCGCGCTGCCGCAGCTCCGGCGCCGGCGGCGCTTTGGCGACGCCGGAGGCCTTCGCTCCCCGGCTGGCATGTTCGGGCGTCATGTCTCCGTGGCATTGTGCGCAGCCGACACCGTGTTCCCGCCAGGTGGAGGCGTACGTGTCGGTCGTGGCGTTGTAGTTTTTACGGAAGTCAGTGAGGTGACAATGCGCACACATCGCATTCCAGTTCATCCCCCGCCCGGTCCAATGCCCCCATTCGCCGGGAGTTCGTTGTTCGGTGCCGAAGACGTTAAACCAATCTTTTCGCGTTGGATCGAAGGCCAGTTCGGACATCTGGTAGCGGCCGTCCCGGGTCGGAATGACGTATTGCCGCAGCGGCGTGTGGCCGAGCACGAACTCCGCCGTGCTTTGGTGCGGAGCACCTCCGGGCCGCGTTTCGGTCAATTCCGGCCGGGGGCCGTTCCATGCGACGTGATATTTGATTTCGTTGATCGTGAAATCGCGGGCCGCTTGAAATGCGTCCGCATCGGCCACGGGATTGACGAGTCGATGGGCCTTGGCGTGATGGGAGCTGTCCCATGCCGCGGCGATTTCGGTGTGGCAGGACCGGCAGTCGGCCGAAGTCGTGGGGGGCTTTTCGGTTCGCTGGTTCGTTGCCACGGCGGGGCGCTCGCGGCTGCACCCGGCGAGGCCACCCCAACCGAATCCGCCGACGGCGAGCAACGCGCCGGCGATCGCGAACCATGAAGCGAATGATCGACCGTGACGCATGATCGCTAGTTTGCGCGAAATCGATACACGGTCGTGGAGTGGAACGTCCGGCCCGGCCGCAGAATGGTGGAGGGAAACTCGGGCCGGTTCGGGGAATCGGGGAAGTGCTGGGTTTCGAGGCAGAAACCGCCGCGTCGTCCATAGCGCCGGCCCGCTTTCCCAAGGTGGGAACCGTCGAGAAAATTTCCGGTGTAGAGCTGCACGCCGGGCTCGGTGGTCAGAACCTCCAGCGAGCGTCCGGAGGCCGGATCGGTGACAATGGCAGCCGGGATGAGCGTGCCATCCGCGCCGTCGATGGAGAAATTGTGATCGTAGCCGGCACCCCGGTGGAGTTGCTCATCATCGGTTTCGATGCGCTGGCCGATCGGATGGGGCGAACGGAAGTCGAGCGGCGTGCCGGCGACCGGGGTGAGGTGGCCGAGCGGGATCAGGCCGGCATCGACCGGAGTAAAACGCGTCGCGTGGAGCGTGAGCACATGACCCATTACGTCGCCGCTCCCGGCACCCGCCAGATTGAAATAGGAATGATTGGTCAGATTGACCGGAGTCGGCCGGTCCGTGGTCGCGGTGTAGTCGATCCGCAGGGCGTTATCTGCGGTAACGGTATAAACCACCGTTACGTCCAGGTTGCCGGGATAGCCCTCCTCGCCGTCGATGCTGTGGTAGCGCAGGTGCAGCGCCGGACCGGCAGTGGTGACGATCGGCTCCGCCTCCCAAAGAACCTTGTCGAAGCCCCGCAGCCCGCCGTGAAGGTGGCAGGGCACGCCCGCCGGGTGATTGTTCCGGGCGAGCGAATAGGAAGTCCCGTCGAGTGAGAATTTTCCTCCGGCGATGCGGTTGGCGTAGCGCCCGATGAGGACACCGAGAGAATCCGAATGCGTGGCGTAACCTTCGACGGTATCGAAGCCGAGAACGACGTCGGCAAATTCACCCCGGCGGTCGGGCGCCAGCAGCCTTACCACCGCGCCACCGTAGTCCGAAATGTCGGCGCGAAAGCCGCGGGCATTGCGGAGCGTGAAAAGGTGGGCCGTGCGGCCGTCGGGCGTTTTTCCAAAATCGGTCATGGGGGCGAAAGTCTCGCGTGAACCGCAGGGGCGTCACGGCGGGTCACGCTGCCAATTTCAGCCCAAAAAGTGCGAGCCCGATTTCGTCTCCCGAATGTGAAATTCGTTGCTGGCATGGGCTCCGGGCACGAGTGGATTGGGCCGGGGTGCAACCGGCCGGACTGCCTCACCGCGCGGCGGGCCACCAGCGATACAGGAAAAAATAGACGAGGACGCCGGTGACGCTCACGTAGTACCAAATGGGGAAGGTCCAGCGGGCCCACGCCCGGTGGCGTGCAAAATCGCCGCGCAAAGCCAGGAAGAAGGTGCGCGGCACGAGAAACGCGATGGCGGCCGCCAGGATGATGTGCGAAATGAGCATCCCGTAGTAAATTTTCTGGATGATTCCCGTGCCGCCGAAGGGAGTATGGACACCCCGCACCAGAATCTTGTGGGTGACGTAGCCGATGAGAAATACGGCCGAGACAAATCCGGCACTGAGCATGCAGGTGCGATGCGCGGCGATCCGGTCGGTGCGGCGCGCCGGGTCCGTCTCGTGCCGCGCGCGCATGATGAAAGCGAAGCCGAATGTCATCAGTACGGTCGCGGTGCCATTGAGCAGCGCGTTGAGCGCCGGGATGTCTTGGATGGTCATGGTGCGACGAGCCGGTCAACCACGAGGGCGCCGAGCACCAGCGGCAGATAGGCGATGGAGGCTAGGAAAAGTTTGCGGGCAGCTTGATCGCGGCCCTCAGGTCGCAAAAAGACACAGGCGCGCCACAAAAACCACACGCCACCGGCCGCGGCCACGACGCCGTAGCCTTTCGTCGCCAGACCGAGGGCGACCGGCAGCAGGCTGACGGCGACGACGGCAACCGTGTTAACAAGAGACCACGCGGCTACCTTGCCCCCGGCCTCGTCGCGCACGGGGAGCATGGGAAAGTTGACCGCGGAATAGTCGCGCCGATAGGTCCAGGCCACCGCCATGAAGTGGGGGATCTGCCAGAAAAACAGGACGCCAAACAGGATCCAGCCGAGGGCGGAGACCCGGCCTTCCCCTGCGGACCAACCGATTAGCGGTGGAAATGCGCCCGCGATGGCGCCGATTTCCGTGCTCCATATCGACCATCGCTTCGCGGGCGTATACCAGCCGAGGTAGGCGACGATCGTCAGCAGGGTGAAAAGAGCCGCCAAGGCATGCACTTTGGCAAAAAGGAGGAACAGCGCGCTGATGCACATCAGCCAGCCGAGCACAAAAGCGGAGCCGCTGGGCACCTTGCCGGTGGGAATCGGGCGGTCGGCGGTGCGCTTCATCCGCGCATCGGTGTCGCTTTCCATCCACTGGTTGAGCGCGGCCACGCCGCCGGCGGCGAGGCAGGTGCCGATCAGGAGCAGAGTGACCTTGAGCGGGTTCGACGGCGGACGCGCGGCGAAATACCCGACCATGGCCGTGAGCACCGAGAGCAGGCTCAACCGCGGCTTGGTCAGTTCGAGGTAGTCCGGAAAACGCGCGGGCGCGACAGGGGCGCTCATGACGAGGATGCGATCGTTGCCAGCTCGCGGGCCAGACGCCCGTGCCATGCGTGCGACTCAAGCGCGTCACGGTGCGCGAGCCAGGTGAGCCAGAAGGTGGTGGCCAGCGTGAGTGCGCCCACCACGACGTGGCTGGTGGTCATCTCCGCCCGACGAAAGGTCCAGATGATCTGGGCGCCGAGCAAAATCTGCAGGACCACGAGGCTCATCAATGCCGAGGCTGCCGCCCGCATCCCAAGGGTCGAGCCGCGATCGCGGCGCACCACGAAAGCGAGTCCGGTCAACACCAGTGCGAGCACCACGGCCATCGCCCGGTGGACGAAGTGGATGCCGACCCGGAAATTCCACTCGGCGGGCAGCCAGTGGTGGTCGACCGTCGAATAGGGGAAAGTGGGGATCGCGAGCCCCGCCGCATTGTGGCGCATGATGGCGCCGATGGTGAGCTGAACAAACAGGAGGACACAGCTGAGGATTCCCAATCGGCGCACGGCGGCCCCGATGGAGGCGGGACGTTCGATCCACGATTTCGTGCAGGCGACGGCGATTGCGATGAGCACGCAAATATAGACTTGGGCAAGGATGCCATGGGGGATGCGCAGCATTTCGCCGAGCGACATCTGGAATCCCGGGACGGCGATGGCGTTTAATTTCACCCGCTGTCCGCCGATCACCCCCTGCAGGCTGACGATGGCGAGCGCCCACCAGCCGAGTTGCCGCAGCCACGGGCGCTCCTCCCGGCGCCACAACCAGATGGCGAGGGTGATCGTGATCAGGCCCATCAAGGCACCGGTCAGCCGGTGGGAGTGTTCGGCAAACATCGACAGATCCTCGAGCCAGCCGTGCGGATTGATGGAGCCGTTGGAGAGCGGCCAGTCGGGGAAAGCCATGCCCGCGCCGATGCTGGTCGTGAATGCGCCGAGGGTCACCAGCACGAACACCCAGAGGCTGCCGACCGTGGCAAAGATCGCCAGGGCTGGTTTGTGCTGTGGGGTGCGTTGGTTGGTGTCCATGAGCCCGGCAAAGGTTCAGCATAAGGGCCGATGCTGCCGGCCGCAAACTCTTTGACAATTTTTTCCTCCGGCGAATCCGTTGTGACATGAAATCTTATGCCTTCGCCACGGCCGTGTTGGCGACCGGGCTGTGCCTTGGCGGGTGTTCGCGTTCCGGGCCGGGACCGGCGAACGCCTCCGCGGGGGCGGCGGCTAGGGCCGACCGTTACGATTTGAGGGGTGAAGTGCTCTCGGTGGACACAGTCCGCCACACGCTTCGAGTGCAGCATGATGAGATCAAGGGTTTCATGCCGGCGATGACCATGGACTTCCTGGTTTCCGCTGGCGCCGCCGCAGCGGCGAAGGCCGGGCAGCGCATCCGCGCGGAGGTTGTTCCGGCCAAGGACGGCGACTTTCGTTTGGAGAAAATCTGGCCTGACGACAAAGCCGCCGCCGATGCCGTCACCGCATCGGCCCGCCAGCTCAGGGAGGATACCCACAACCGGGGCAAGAATGCCTACCGGGAAGTCGGTGAGAAACTGCCGGATTTCGCGCTCTACGACCAGGATGGCCGCGTTGTGCAAAGCGCCCGTTTTCTGGGCAAGCAAATCATGGTGAACTTCATCTTCACGCGCTGCCCGGTGGCCACGATGTGCCCGGCGGCAACGGCGAAGATGATGTCGGCGCAGAAACTTGCCCGGGCCGCCGCCGTGCCGAATCTTGAGCTGGTTTCGATCACCCTGGATCCGGCCTATGACACCCCGGGGATATTGAAGGACTACACCGTCACGCGTGGCATCGACACGGCAAACTTCTCGTTCCTCACCGGTCCGCAGACGGCAATCAAGGACCTGCTGTCGCAGTTCGGCGTCATTGCCGAATTCGAAGGCGACCTGTTGAAGCATACGCTGACGACCCTGCTGATCGACGAAAACGGGAAGATCATCCATCGGGCCGACGGCAGCGCGTGGGAGCCCGCGGATTTTGTCGCCAAAATGAAAACCGGTCGTGGCTGAAGGACTCGCCCCATGACGGCCGAAACCCCATCTGGAGTTGCTTCCACCCAAGCGGTCCGGCCGGGCCGGCAGATCGCTATGATCACGCTCGTCGCGATCGCCATCTTCTGGGGCATGCTCCTGCTGCCCACCGGCACGAATTTGAGTCACATGGATTTTCGCGTGAACGCGAAAAACTCGATCGAATTCTGCGACCCGCTGAATCCGCAATTCATCCCGGTGGTCGCCGTGCGCTCGCCGGTGGTGATGACCCTGGCGACGGCCGCGACGCCGGCGGCCGGCACCGCGGTCTCCGGCGTGGTGATGCTGCGTACGGCCAGCGGGAAGGGGGTTGCGCCGGAGGACCTGGTCGTCACGCATACCGAAATGTTGCACCTGCTTATCGTTGATCCGACGCTTACCGATTATCAGCACGTGCATCCCAAACCGGCGAAAAAGCCTGGCGAGTGGAATTTTTCTTATACCCCGCGGTTGGCCGGAACGTATCGCATCTTCAGTGACTTCACGCCGGCCGCGACCGGCCGGGGGCTTTATTCGAGCGTGGATCTTGTCGTTCGAGGCGTGCCGACCGATTCGACGCCAGATTTGCGGGGCGGCGGGAGAGTCGAACGCGAAGGCCTAGTTTTTACATTGCAGACTGCGCCGCGACCGGTGCGCGCCGGCCAGCCGACAGACCTGCGCTTCGCGATCGAACGTGCGACGGGTGGGGCGGTGGCGTTGGAACCGGTGATGGGGGCGTTCGCACACCTGGTCGCGTTCGACGAGGCGCGCAGTGGCTTTGCCCACCTGCATCCGGCTGAGTTGGACCTCCTCAAACCGCCGGACGCGACGAAGCCGGTGTTGAACTTCAAGCTGACGATTCCGCGAGCCGGCCGATACGTGGTTTGGGCCCAGATTAAAGTTGCCGGGCGGGAATCGTTCGTGCCGTTCGCGCTCGCGGTTTCGGAGTAGGGAATCGTTCGCGGGCGCCCGTTGCACCGGGTGTCGCGGCCCGGTCGTTCAGAACTTGAGGTGCTTCACCGTGACGCCCTTGTTGATGAGCTGCTTCAACGACGCGATTCCGATCCGGAGGTGATCGTTCACGAATTGTTCGTCGACCTGCCGGTCGCTTTCGGTGGTTTTGACGCCTTCGGGCGTCATTGGCTGGTCTGAGACGAGAAGCAATGCGCCGGTGGGAATTTTGTTGTGAAAACCGGTCATGAAGATCGTGGCGGTCTCCATATCGATACCCATCGCGCGGATCTTTTTCAGGTATTTTTTGAAGGCCTCGTCGTGTTCCCAGACGCGGCGATTGGTCGTGTAAACGGTGCCGGTCCAATAATCACGGGCATGTTCGCGGATCGTCGTTGAAATCGCCTTTTGCAGCGCGAACGAGGGCAGCGCCGGCACTTCCGGGGGAAAATAGTCGTTGCTGGTGCCTTCGCCGCGGATTGCCGCGATGGGGAGGATCAAGTCGCCGAGTTCGGCCCGATGTTTCAATCCGCCGCATTTTCCGAGAAAAAGCACGGCCTTGGGGTGGATGGCGCTGAGCAGGTCCATTACGGTCGCCGCCGTGGCGCTGCCCATGCCAAAATTGATGATCGAAATGTCCCCGGCGGTGGCACTGGGCATCGGCTTGTCGCGACCGACGATCGGGACGCGGTGCCACCGGGCGAACAATTTGAGGTAGTGGTCGAAGTTGGTGAGCAGGACGTAGGCGCCGAATTTGTTCAACGGCACGCCGGTGTAGCGGGGCAGCCAGTTTTCGACGATCTCCTTGCGAGTTTTCACGGGCACGTGCTACCCGCCGACGCTTGGAAATGACACTAAAAAGGATTCGTTGGCCGTACCACGAGAGCCATCGGCGACCACCGGACGTTCCCGCGTGTGCGCCGTGGGCCCTCGATCCGCCGTTAGTCGGTCAGAAAACCGCCGAGGGAACTTCCGTTGGCCTCAGGCGCCCGCCAGTGCGTTGGCCGTGTTGAGATGCTCTGCCCCGGTGTATTTCTGCGACTGCTCATCGGCGTGGTAGCTGGAGCGCACGAGTGCACCACTTTCAACGACCCCGAGGCCGATGCTCAGGCCGAAGGCTTTCCAGTGGAGGAATTCCTCGGGCGGAGCCCAGCGCGAGACCGGAAGGTGCTTGGGCGTCGGCCGCAAATACTGGCCGATGGTGAGAATGTCGGTCTTGTCGGCGGCGATGTCGCGAAGCGTTTGCTCGATCTCGTGCTGTTCCTCGCCCACGCCGAGCATGATGCCGGTCTTGGTGGTGAACCCCCGGCTCTTGGCGTGGCGGAGGACCGAGCGGGAACGGTCGTAGCGGGCCTGCACGCGAACGGGCTTTTGCAGGCGTTCGACGGTTTCGAGGTTGTGGTTGAAAATGTCCGGCTTCGCGTCGAGCACAAGGTCCACATGTTCGGTGTTGCCCTTGAAGTCGGGCGTGAGGACTTCGATGGCAGTGTGCGGATTGCGATGGCGGATGGCCCGGATCGTCGCGGCCCAGACACTGGCGCCACCGTCGGCGAGTTCGTCGCGGGCGACGCTGGTGATCACGCAGTGCTTGAGATTCATCTTCGCGACGGCGTCCGCGACCCGGGCGGGTTCCCCGAGGTCAAGTTCGGTCGGTCGCCCGGTGGCAATCGCGCAGAAATTGCAGGATCGCGTGCAGATGTTGCCGAGAATCATCACGGTCGCCGTGCCGCGCGACCAGCATTCGCCCAGATTCGGGCACTTCGCGCTCTGACAGACGGTATGCAGCTTGTTTTCGTCGACGAGCCGGCGCGTCGCGGAGTAGCCGGGCCCGCCGGGCAACTTGGCCCGGAGCCAAGACGGTTTTCGCGTGGTGTCAGCCGCAGGATACATGCCGGAAAACGCACACGAAGGTGGCCGAAGCGCAAGCGGGTTTTCGCGAGGGTGGGCGTGGCCGCTCCCGCGGATCGGGCGGCTGTGCGGGGTGGCTACCGGGGCGGCGAGCCGTCCGGCAACGAGTTCCGGTACAGCGAGTCGTCCCGATAGTAGTCAAAAACTGGGCCGCCTTTGATGTGACTTTCCGAATAGCCCACGCTGATCGCATAACGGCCATCGGGATCGTCGAGGTGGAGCATGACCGAACCGGTTCGCTCGCTATAGCCGCCGCTGCCCCAGCCGAAGCTCAGCGAATAGGTTCCGTGAATCTTCTGCTCGGATTTCGTTTCGGTCGGATTGATCGGCCGCAGCCGTGGCGGGGGAAGGGGGGCGAGCAACGTGCGGGCCAGCACGGCGGCCGCGTGTTGATCGACGAGTTGGTCGAGGCGGGCAACTTCGGCTGAAGTCAGCAGGCCGAGGCCGGCGTTGCGGCGTTCGTCTACCGTCAGTTTTCCAGAAAAATTCTGTGCGGTGCCCTCGGCTTTGGGATTCAGGCGGCCGGCGACATCCCGGCGGACGAGCGCATCAAGGACCGCCACCTGATCCGAGGAGAAACGGCTCACTCCGATTTCGGTCCGTTCGGCCACCGTGAGGGCTTGGGAAAACCGGCCGCCGGTCTCTGCCGCCCGGGTCAAACCGAGGCCCAGCACGCAGGCAAGCAGCAGCGGGATCCGGGCTTTCATGCAGGCTGAGATTGGCGCACGGGGACGGGAGACTCACGCCAATTCGTGAGGGTTCCCCTTTTCGGCGGTCGAAATGTTAGCGGCAATTCTTCCACGCACTTTGGTTCTCGCCCCGGTCCCGCCGTCCACCTACCACGAACGCGCTTTCCCTTCTCGTTCCCCATGCTGCCTTTTGCCGTTACGATTTTCACCGGGGCGTTTTTGCTGTTTCAAGTTCAACCCCTGATCGGAAAATACATCCTGCCCTGGTTCGGGGGCGGACCTGGAGTTTGGACGGCCTGCCTGCTCTTTTTTCAGACGCTCCTGCTGGGCGGCTATGCGTATGCGCATTTTTCCACAACCTGCCTGAAGCCGCGTGCCCAGACCGTACTGCACATGGTCCTGCTGGCGTTGTCGCTGGCCCTGCTGCCGATCACGCCGGGCGATGGCTGGAAGGAGCACATCGCCGGGCCGCCCGTCTGGCATATCGTCATGCTGCTTTCCGCGACGATCGGGTTGCCCTATTTTGTGCTGTCGTCGACCGGTCCGCTGATGCAGCGCTGGTTCAGCGAGACCAATCCCGGGGTGTCCCCGTACCGGCTATACGCTCTTTCCAACATCGGATCATTGCTCGCGCTCCTCAGTTATCCGTTCTTCTTCGAGGTGAAATTCACCCGGCGCGAGCAGGCCGCATGCTGGTCGGGCGGGCTGATCGTCTTTATGCTGTTTTGCGGCTATTGTGCCTGGAAGGTTTGGCGTCGCGGCAATCCCACCCCCGGCGAGACGGCCGAAGGAGATGGGGCGACCGGGGCGGAACTGGCTCCGGCCACAAGCTGGCCGGATCGGTGGCTCTGGCTGGGGTTGCCGGCGATCGCGTCCATCCTGCTGCTCGCGACGACCAACAAGCTCTGCCAAGAGGTCGCGGTCATCCCGTTTCTTTGGGTGCTGCCACTCAGCCTTTATTTGCTGAGTTTCATCATTTGTTTCGATCATGCCCGTTGGTACCTGCGCAGTTTGTGGGTGGGGCTGTTGGTCGTGGGTGCGGCCTTTGTCAGCCTGCTCCTCGCGGTCGGCAATGATGCGTCGATACCGTATCAAATCGTCGGCTATAACGTGACCCTGTTCGCCGCGTGCATGGTTTGCCACGGCGAATTGTTCCGCCTTAAGCCGCCGCCCTTTCAGCTCACGGCCTACTATCTTTTCATCTCCGCGGGCGGGGCCCTCGGCGGCTTCCTTGTGGCGGTGGTCGCTCCGGCGTTCTTGAACGACTACCGCGAACTCCAGGCGGGCTTGTGGATGTTGAGCTACGTGCTTGGCGTGTTGTGCCTGCGCCGGCAGAGCCGCGGCGTGGCGCTGGGCGTAGGCGTCGGTGCCATGGTGGCGACGATTGCGGTGCCCGTGCTCCGGTCGCGCTTCAGCGACGGGCTCGGGATCGGCGAGGAGTTGCTCACGTTCTATGGCGACCACGGCTTGTATATCTCGTCCGGCCTGATCGTTTTCGTGCTTTGCATGATCGATTTTCGACGGCATCGCGTGCTGCCGGAATGGCAGCCGCGCATGGCGGGCTTCGTGATGGCCATGTCGTTCGTGCTCGGGGCGATTTTTTTCCTCCAGTCGCGCAACCGCGGCGACGTGCCGGTCTTGAGCGCATCCCGCAATTTTTACGGCACCCTGAAGGTCTACGACTATTCGGCGGACGATCCGGAGCGGCACTACCACTTGCTGCTGCACGGGGCGACCACCCATGGATTGCAGTTTGTCTCCGAGGAACGCGCGATGTGGCACACCACCTACTATGGCAAAACCAGCGGGGTGGGTCGCGCGCTCGGCCTGCTGCCCGAAGGGAACCGGCGCATCGGGCTGGTGGGACTCGGCACGGGCACGCTCGCTTCCTATGGAACCCCCGGCGACTACCTGCGCATCTACGAGATCAACCCTGCGGTGGAGGAGCTGGCCCGAAGCCGCTTCACGTACTTGCAGCGTTGTCCAGCGAAGGTCGACGTGGTGATGGGCGACGCGCGGCTGAGCATGGAGCGGGAACTCGCGAGCGGACAACCGCAGCGGCTCGATCTGCTCGCACTCGATGCTTTCAGCAGCGACGCCATTCCCGTGCATTTACTAACCCGGGAGGCGTTCGAAATCTATCTCCGGCAGCTCAAGCCCGAAGGGGTGATCGCCGTGCACGTGTCGAACCGATACCTGAACCTGACGCCCGTCGTGGAAGACCTCGCGGCGCATTTCGGGTTGGAAATCGCAACGATCCCCGATGACGACGCGGACGAGTGGTGGGTCTATCGGACGACGTGGATTTTGCTTTCGAAAAACAAGGCGCTGCTGGCGAGCGATGAAATCCGCGATGTAGCCGAGGCGGCAGGCGAAGAGAAAGTGGCGCGTGTGCTCTGGACCGACGACCACGCAAGCCTGTACGAGATTTTAAAGTGAATCAGACGACTCGCCCGCCGGTGGCGTCCAGTGAAATTTTACCGGGTGTGGCAGGGCGATTGCGGCGCGTGCCGATGGCGGGCGGATAGGGGCAGATTGGGTTGGGCCTCAATCGGCCGTGCGGTTCGGGGTGGCCCAGAGGATCCGGGCGACGAACGTGGCGCCGGTTGCACCCCGGGCCTTGGCATCCTTGGGAAACATGCCCTCCGAGACGGTGATCCACGATTCCGATTCGCTGATGGGCGCCGCGCCAAAATTGCCGAGGTCGGCACCCCGTTCGGGAACAATGATCTTCTCCGTGGACCGGATGACCCGCAAACCGGCCGGATCCACGCGGGCCATGAAAAGCGGAGCGCGATGGCGCGGGATATGGTCGTTGTTCGCCCCGCGGCGGGTGTACACGAGAAATAAATTTCCGCTGTGGGTGAGCCAGTGCTGCTGCGTGTTGTAGCTGCCCAACTCGCTGCCGTCGTCAAACAGCCAGGGGCGCGGCGAAGCGTAGTTCAGGCCATCGTCACTGATGCTAACGTAACCCCGATCGTCGTTGCGCAACGTGAGGAAGTAGCGACCGCACGCGGTGGCCAGCGACGGCTCGTACAATCCGCGTTTTACGTTGAGACTCAGGATCGTTCCGTGCCGCCGATACGAGAGCGTGGTGCCGTCAAAATCGCACTCGGCGACCGTCGTGCTGAACGGTTCGCGCGTGCCGCGGCCGATGTAAAGCGGCACCAGCAGCCGTCCGTCCGGTTTTACCAGCCACTGCGAACAACCGTTGCGGGCGAAATCGAATTGCGTGTCCGCCGGCAAATCCAAGACACGCCAGGGCGACCATACCTCGCGGACCGGATCGAAGACGGCATAGACGGTTTGGTGGGCCCGCTTGATATCCTCAAGTTGCCGGCCTTGCGGGCTGTAGCGCACTTGGCAGCCGATCGCCAGCAGCCGGGAGGTTGCGGCATGCCAGCCCGGCGTTACGTCCGCCACGCTCACGGTCACGCCATCGTCCTGTTTTCGCCAATCCAATTGGGGCGGCAGCAACGGACCGGTCCATGCACCGGTCACGCCTTCGCGCGTCATGAAATACAGGCCCGAATAATAGTCCGAAATGCGCAGATGTTTCTGCAGTGTCATCACGACCCTGCCACTCACCTGGCCGGGGCGCGGAACGAAGGCGACCCGGGGGTGGAACCAGAGGAAATCGCCGCCGTCATGTTCGATCGCGGTTTCCAATTTGACGGTGTAGTCGGCCGTAGTGCCGGCGGCCCGGGAATAATTTGCCGCCCAAGCGAGCACGGCGGCGATCAGCGTCACGTAAATCGCCAAGCTTCGGAAGCCGCGAAACAACAATAGCACAGGGGCTTGAGCTTTCATGTTACGATTTCCTGAACTGGCGGCGAAATTATGCACGCCCAATTCGGCCGTCGTAGTTGCCAACCGTGCGGGTAAATCAGGGGCGTGATGGGAATGACTGCAAGAGGGCGGCGAAGCGGCTGACGGTCGCTTGACGCGGAGGGTGGTCGTCCTTCGATTTGTCGGCCTTGTCGTCCGGCATGACGGACGACTTTCTCCCTCTCCATTTACCGCCACTCCAGTCACCCCTGCCCATTAGCCCGATCAAACGAAGAGATTTTCTGAAGCGTTCGATGGCCGCGGGAGCTGCCTCACTGGCGCCGGTTGCGCTGGGTGCGGCGACGCCACACCAAGTCTTCAAGGGAAGCAGCCTTCACATCGCGACGTTCCGCTTCGATGTGACTCCACCGAAGGGGCATTCGCTGTGCGGCGGCTGGATCAAGCCGGTGGTCGACTACGACGATCCCCTTGAGGCGATCGGCTACGTGCTGCTCGGAGCCGGGCAGCCCGTCGTGTTTTGCGTGGTCGACTGGGCCGGGATCCTGAACGAAGCCCATTTGAAGTGGCGGTCCGTGCTGGCCGAGGCGGCCGGCACGACGCCGGAGCGCGTGGCGTTGCATTGCGTCCATCAGCACAACACTCCCTTGGTTTGTTTCGATGCGGAACGCCGGTTGGCGAAACAAGGCGATCTGCCGCGTTCGTTTGAAATGGATTTTCAGCGCACCTGTCTGGATCGGGCGCGCACCACCGTAAGCGAGGCCGTGAAAAAGGCGCGTCCGGCTACTCATGTGGCGTTTGGATCCGGAGTGGTGGACAAAGTGGCGGGCAACCGTCGGATGGCGCGAGACGCGCGCGGACATGTAACGGCGATGCGCGGCAGTGCGTGCAAGGACCCCGCGCTCGTGGCGATGCCGGAGGGCCCGATCGATCCCAACCTCCGTACGATCGCGTTTTATGACCGGGGCACGAAGGTCGTCGCCTGTCATTTCTACGCCACGCATCCGATGAGTTATTACGGAGACGGCCGGGTGAGCAGCGATTTTTGCGGGCTGGCACGGCGGCGGCGGCAGGCGGACGAACCCGGTTGCACGCATCTGTATTTCACGGGTTGCGCCGGGAATATCGCCGCTGGCAAATACAACGACGGCAGCCCGGCGGCCCGGGTGGAACTGACGCGCCGTATGTATGAGGGTATCGTGGCCTCCGAGGCACGGCTGCGTCCGGAGCCGTTGGACACGATCGAATGGCGGGTCGAGGAACTGCATCCGGCGCCGAATCCCGCCCTCGGGATCGGGGCGCTTGAAGAGCTGATGATGAAGCGAAGGGATGCGATCGCGCTGCGGATGAGACCCGCCTTCAAACTGGCGTGGATCGCCCGATGCGAACGCCGGGTGCCGTTGGTCCTCGGCGCCCTGCATATGAATGATATCAGTTCGCTCTATTTGCCGTCGGAGCCGTTCATCGAATATCAGTTGCGTGCTCAAAAAATGACCGGACGATTCCTCGCGGTGGCGGCCTACGGCGACAACGGTGCGTGGTATTTGCCAACGAAGGTGGAATATCCCTCCGGCGGTTATGAGGTCGATTTCGCATTTTGTAGCGATGCTACGGATGATCTCCTAATGGGCGCCATGCGAAGTCTGCTGGCTTGAAGCGGCCGGCAAATGCCGGGCCATCGGGATCCCGCTGGATCTATTTTTGGCGGCGCAGCGCCAGGAAGATCAGCGTGGCCCCAACGCCGAGGAGCCCCAAATAGGTTGCCACAATTTCCAAGCGCCTGAACCCGAACGATTGCTCCTCGGCTGCGTCGATCAGCTGAAAGGCGGCGACGATGTTGACGAGGGCGGAAACGACAAAGGTTGCGCCGCCGCCCAGCAAAATGAAACGCAGGGCCTTCGTGGCAAAGGGCGGGGCGAAGGCGTTCCCACGGGTGTGATCACACCGTGCAGAGTTTCACGGCCTCGCGCAGCGAGGTGAGGGGATCGCGTGTCGGCAGGAATTCCTGGGCCACAAAGCCCTTGAAGCCGGTCGCCTTGATGGCGCGGGCGATCGCGGGGTAGTAAAGCTCCTGGGTTTCGTCGATCTCGTGCCGCCCGGGATTGCCACCGGTGTGGTAGTGACCGAAATAGCGATGGTGTTGCTGGATGGTACGAATCACGTCCCCTTCCATGATTTGCATGTGGTAGATGTCATAGAGGAGCTTGAATCGCTCCGAGCCGACCCGCTCGCAGAGTTCCACCCCCCACGCCGTGCGGTCGCACATGTAGTCCTTGTGGTTCACCTTGGAGTTGAGCAGTTCCATGCAAACGGTCACGCCGCGCTTTTCTGCCTCGCCGACAATCTGCTTCAGCCCGACCGCACAATTTTCGAGGCCCTGTTCGTCGGCCATGCCTTTACGGTTTCCAGAAAAAACGATCACGTTCGGCAAGCCCGCGTCGGAGCATTCCCGGATGCGCTCGATCATCGACGGCACCATCGCCGCATGGTTTTCGAGCCGGTTGAACCCGTTGGGTATGGTGGTGGTGCCGTTGGCCATTGCACAGGTGAGTCCGTGCTTTTTCACTGTCGGCCAGTCCTTCGGATCGAGGAGTTCGACTGACTGAAGGCCGATGTCACGCGCGGCGCGGGCAAAGTCTTCAAGGGGGATTTTGCCATAACACCATTTGCAGACCGAATGGAGAAAGGCGGCTGCGCCGGCCTGAATCGCGGAGTTGGCCCGTGCGCCCGGGGCCGAGGTGTTTTCACCAGCGCCCTGCGAACGGGACAGCGTGGTGACGGCGGCGGCGGCAGCGAGGGAACGAAGGGCGGTGCGACGGGAGATCAGGGTTTTCATGGGGCGGCTGGACGTTCGCGGCCGCTCGAAATTTTGGCAAGCGTGGCTTCGGTGGATGCCCCGATCGCGCTGCAGCGGGCATCGAGAACCATCGCTTGCGCAGCGGACTGACGCGGCTAGGATGGGTTAAATGAACCCGAACGATCTCCTTACCCGCCGCGGAGCTTTGAAGACCCTTGGCGGCGGTGCCGCCCTGATCGGCTTGGGTGGGTTCGCCGTTGATGCCTGCGCGGCCGGGCAGGCGGCGGTCACACCCCAGCCGTTCGAACTGCCGAAGCTGGGCTTTGCCTACGACGCCCTCGAACCGCACATCGACGCGCGCACGATGGAAATCCATCACACCAAGCATCACCAAGCGTACATCACGAATGCGACCAAAGCGCTCGCTGACCATCCCCAGCTAAAAAAACTCTCGGCGGAGGAAATCGTGAAGAATCTCGGCGCCATACCGGAAGCCGTTCGCGGCACCCTGCGCAATAATGTGGGCGGCCACGTGAACCATTCGTTTTTCTGGAAAATCCTTTCGCCCCGCGCCAGCGCCGGGCCCACCGGCGAGCTGGCCCGGGCGATTTCCCGGACATTTGGCTCCCTCGACGGGTTCAAGGCCCAGTTCAACGATGCCGCGGTTAAGCGTTTCGGCAGTGGCTGGGTCTGGCTCGTAAGCCGGCCCGGTGGAGTGCTGGCGGTCGTTTCCACGGCGAATCAGGATTCGCCGCTCAGCGACGGCGCAATTCCGATCCTTGGCGTCGATGTCTGGGAGCACGCGTATTATCTCCATTATCAAAACCGTCGGGCCGACTATCTGACGGCGTACTGGAACGTCGTGGATTGGTCAGAGGCGGAGGCGAATCACGCGGCCGCGCTCAAGGTTTGATTCACGCCCGGCCGTCCGGCGTGGCGTTGGAACTCCAAGGCGTCCCGCGATAGCGGCGTGGGCTGTTCGCTCGTTCGGCCTGGCGGCGTCTTTTCTGCGACCGGACCTAACGTGGCGAGCTCGGAGGAGGGCAGAGGTCTCCGCGCTCGTCGCAGGTTGCGCGCGTGCCGCGTTCGCGTTTAGCGGGGCTTGGTGACGGGCGTGCCGCCACGATGAGGGCCGGGAGCCACGCCAAAAAATCCCACGATATGGCCGACTTCGGAAAACCCGTGCGTGCGAAGCTTCTCTTCCACGGCCTCGATGGTGAGCCGCAGTTCGTCGGCGAGTCTCGTATCGAGCTCGATGACCTGATTGGTGCTCTTGCAAACGACGTGATAGCGGGTCGGCTGGCCCAGATTGATTTCGTACAACGTGGTCCCGTTGTGAAAAAAGGCCCGTCGCACGAGTCCGATCTCATCGAAGGCCGCCATGCAGCGGTAGACGGTGACGAGATCGCAATTCTTGGCCCCCACGTCCTCGTGGATCTGTTCGATGCTCGAAGGCTTCACCTGTTTGCTCAAGGCCGCAAGAATGGCCAGCCGCGGCTGCGTGATCCCGCAGATATCAGCTTTGCCGTCGCGATTTCGATGGGAGACAGGGACGGGCGCCCGGCGGCGGCATGGCCGGTGAGCGGATGATCCGTTTGCGTGGACGAGATCATTTTTGGAGAAACTGATGGCTCGGCGTGGAATTTCGAGCCAATAGTCGCCTGGCGGCCGGACTTAAGAAACGTTCTCCTCCGACGGGATTGCATGACGACGGTCGGTGTGCCAACTTCCGCTGAACTGCCCATGCAAAATCCGGATTTCGGCGACGTCGTCGCTCTCATCTGCAAGGAAGACTCCCGTTTCGATCGGAAGGCCTATGACTTTTTACGTTTTGGTTTAGACCACACCGTCAAAGAGTTCCGCAAGAAAGACGCTGCCCGGGCGGAACGCTCGCGGCATGTGAGCGGAGCAGAACTCCTGGAGGGCCTGCGGGTATTTGCACTCGATCAATACGGGCCGCTCGCGAAGACCGTGCTTAATGCCTGGGGGATTCACCGGTGCCGGGACTTTGGTGATATCGTGTTCAATCTCATTGAGTACAATGTGTTTTCTAAGACGGAAAACGACCGCCTCGAGGATTTTGGCGACATTTTCGATTTTGAAGAAGCGTTTGTGAAACCCTTTCAACCGGCGCGTCGCCGCCGGGGGACGGACACCTCCGCTGCGGAAGCCTTTGGCGCCGCCTGACCCGTATCTGCTGGCCGAGTCCGGCAACCCGCGGTTTTCTTTCGGTCGCACCGCTTCCCTGTTCATGCCCAAAAAAATCGCTGTTTCCTCCGACTTTCGCCTGCTCGATACGTTTTGGCGTGAGCCGGTGGAGCGGGTCGTCCTGCCGAACGGGCTGACGCTGATCATGAAGCACGATACCTCGGCCGCGCTCGCCTCGGTGCAGGTTTGGGTGAAAACCGGCAGCGTGCATGAGCAGGCCCACCTCGGCGCCGGACTTTCCCACTACCTCGAGCACATGCTCTTCAAGGGAACGGATCGCCGGGCGGGTCGCGACATCAGCGCGACCGTCCAGGCGCGCGGCGGTTACATCAACGCCTACACCACCTTCGACCGCACCGTTTACTACATCGAGCTGCCGAGCGAACACACCGCGGTTGCGATCGATCTGCTGGCCGACGCGGTGCTGCACTCGACACTTCCGGCCGGAGAGGTCGAAAAGGAAAAGGACGTGATTCTTCGGGAAATCGCGATGACAAAGGACGATCCTGACAACCGGCTTTGGGACACGGTTTTCTCCACGGCTTTCCGCGAACATCCGTTCCGTCAGCCGATCATCGGGCATCGCGATGTCTTCTCGGCCGTGACGCGTGACGATCTCGCAGGCTATTATCGGGCGCGTTATGTGCCGAACAACTTGGTGGTCGTGATCGTCGGCGATATCGATCTCGCAGCGACGCGCGCCGCGGTTGAGTCGCATTTTGGCAGCGTGCCGCGGGCGCGGCTGGCGCCGGTTCTTGTGCCGGCCGAACCGCCGCAACTGGCGCCGCGGAGCGATCACCGTTTCGAAAGCGTCGAGATTTCGCGCGGCGTCCTGGCGTGGCCCATTCCGGGGCTGACGCATCCTGACGCCCCGCTGCTCGATTTACTGGCGACGATCCTCGCGCACGGTGACAGCTCGATTCTGTGGCAGGAGATCCGCGAGCGTGCCGCGCTGGTTCACACGATCGATGCTTCGAGTTGGAATCCGGGCTCAAGCGGGCTGTTTTGTGTTTCGTTTACCGCCGATGCGGAAAAGCGGCTGGCGGCCTTTGCCGCCATTGAACGGTCCCTCGCCCGTTGTTTCACCCGCGGCTTCACGGCCGCGCAATTGAAGAAGGCTTTGCGGCAGCTGATCGTCGCCGAAATCGATTCCCGCAAGACCATGAGCGGTCAGGCGTCCCGGTTGGGCGCCGGCGAGGTGGTGGTGGGCGATCTCGACCATAGCCGCGTCTATTTCGAGCAGCTTCGCGCGGCGACGCCCGCCGACGTTCGCCGGGTGGCGCAATCCTATTTGCTTCCTGCCCGGCTCACGGCGATCTCGCTCAATCCGGTCGCGGCGGCGACGCCGCCGGCGGCTCCTGACGTAGTGGCGACGGCGAAAGTGGATTTTGCCGAGGTGAAACTGGCCAACGGAGTCCGCATTCTGCTCCAGCCCGACAAACGCATTCCCAATCTGCATGTGCGCCTGCTGATGCAGGGTGGGCCGCTTTTCGAGGAAGGTGGAAAACGGGGCGCCACCGCACTGCTCGCGACTCTTCTCACCAAGGACACCCGGCGCCGTACGGCCGCTGCGGTCGCGCAATTTATCGAGGAAGCGGGTGGAGCGTTCTATCCATTTTCGGGCAACAACAGTCTGGGTCTCGCCGCCGAGGTGCTGCCGACGGACGTCGATCGCGCGATTGCCGTCCTGGCCGATGCCATCCTCGCGCCGACGTTCAAGCCCGCGACGTTCACGCTGGAGCGCGACGCCCAGTTGGCCGCGCTGCAACAGGATGCCGACGATGTCGTGACACTCGCCCGCAAGCTGCTCCGTCAAAAATTCTTTGGCGCTCATCCCCTGGCGCTGGACGCCCACGGTGATGAAAAGGGCGTCCGGGCACTCACCCCGGGCGATCTCGCGAAGTTGCACGCGCGTTTGTGCGTCGGGGCCAATGTCGTGGTTGCGGTAGCGGGCGATTTCGATCCGCGCGCGCTCCTGCCCAAACTCAAGGCGTTTCTGACCAAGCTGCCGCGGGCGACCGTGGCGGCGATTCGAGTGCCCAAATTTCACCACAAACTGCCGGCGAACGCCGGCGATTTTGTCGAAGCCCAACCGCGTGAGCAGGCGGTCGTTTTGCAGGGATTTCCCGGGCCGCGGGTGAACGGCGCGGATTTCTATGTCGGCGAGGTCATCGACGAGCTTTTCAGCGGCATGGCATCGCGGTTATTCGAGCGCGTGCGTGAAGACAAGGGGCTCGCGTATTTCGTGCGCTCCGGCCGCATCACCGGACTGGACGCCGGCATGTTTTATTTCTTCGCCGGCACGCAACCCGGTCGCGAGTCCGAGGTGCTGGCCGAGATCGATGCCGAAATCGTGCGCGTGCAACTCGGCGGAGCGGAGCCGGTGGAACTGGCGCGCTGCCAGGCCCGGCTCAAGGCCGCGCGGCGGCAGGGTTTGCAGACAAATTCCTCCCGCGCCATGCAGGCCGGATTGAATGCGCTGCAAGGCCAGCCGATCAATGACTGGAAAAACTACGACCAGCGCATTGCCGCCGTGACCATCGCCGACCTCGCGACCTTCGCCTCCCGCTACCTTACCCGCGCCCAGCGCACCCAATTGATCGTTCGTCCGTAGACGCCCGCGAGGTCCTTTCCCGACGGTCCGCAAATTGCGAACAGCAGCCCTTGGAAAATCTTCATGTCGTCCTTGGCCGACCTATTTCCCGACGGGGATTACCGGTTTCACCTGACGCTGCGGCGCGGCGAACCGGGGGATTTTTTTGCGGCGCGGGATGCGACCGGCGCGCTCCTCGCGGAGCGGGCGCACTGGCTGGAGGCGGACCCCGCGCGTTATGCTACGCTTCTGCCGGAGGGCGTTCCCGTGTTCGAGGAATTCGCCGCGCTGGCCGCTGATTGGGGGGCGCCGGGCATGAAGAATGTGGGCGACCTCGGCCGGATAATGGAGCCGGATGTTTTGTTTCTTTCGCCAGACGTCGAAGGGCGGTTTCGCCTGCGGGGAGGGGCGCTTTGTTTTCCGACGGGCTGGTCGCTCGAGGAGAAACTCGGCCACCCGCTCGATTTTATTCATGGCGTCGTGCCGGGATTGAATGCCGCGCTAGGCTCGCCGATCCACCAGCTGCTCGGGAAGTTGAAGCCCGGTGTCGCAGTGCAGCGGGACAACTGGAGCATCTCCGGCAGCACCGAGCTCAATTTGCATCTGGCGCGCGGGATTCCGCCGCTGTTGCCGCCGGTCGCGCTGGATCACCTGTGGCTGCGGATTGAACATCAGGCCCTGCTCGCGTTGCCGGCATCGGGCGGAATCGCGTTCGGCATCCGGATCGCCCTGCACCGGCTGGATGCGGTGGCGCGGGGACCGGCGGCTGCGGGTTTGCGCCGGGCGTTGGAATCGATGCCGGCGGCCATGGTCGCGTACAAGCGGCTCGACGGGATCCACCCCGGACTTATCGAACGGCTGCGATAGCAACCGACGGCTCGCATTATTCCCGCGGTAAACTGCTGCGATCGACGAACCCACCGCTCCATTTGAGCTTGGTCCGCACGACCGAGAAATGAGAGTAGTCGAAGCGCTGGGCCAAAGGCAGGCGCAGTTTCGAAACCGAGATTTCCACGGGCGAGCGGGCGCCGACCTTGAGGTTGCGCTGGCCGTCCATCGCGACGAGTAACCGGGGATCGGCTGAGCGGTTGAAGACGCGCAGCCGGACGTTTTCGTGAAAAATAATCGAGCGATTACTCAGCGTGTGCGGGCAGATCGGCGTCATGGCGATGACGCCCGCCCCGGGGTGCAGGATCGGGCCGCCCGCGGAGAGATTGTAAGCGGTTGAGCCGGTCGGCGTGGCAAAGATCAGGCCGTCGCACATGTACTCGGTCACCAGTTCGTCGTTGGCAAAGACTTCGAGACGGATGAGGCGGGAGTTGACCGCGTCCTTGATCAGCACGTCGTTCAGCGCGAGGTCGTGCCCGCCGAGTCCGGTCGAGCAATCGAGCATGGAGCGGTGGTCGATCCGAAACGCGCCGCCGAGGATCGTGCGAAAATCGGACCGCGCTTCATCGGCGGAAAAAGTGGTGAGAAAGCCGAGGCTGCCCCGATTCACTCCGATGATCGGGACCTGATGACGGGCCGACTCGCGGGCGACGCCGAGCAGCGTGCCGTCGCCACCGATGACGCAGCAGGCGTCGCTGCCGCGCAGATAGTCACGCTGCAGCGGAAAACGCGTGGTTTTCTTGGTCTTCACGCCGGCTTTTTGCGCGATGGCGATCAGTTCGCGCGCGAGCGCTGCAGCGCCGTCTTTCTCTTCGTTGACGACAAACGCGAGCTGGCGAATGGGCTTCATGGCTGGGAGTTAATCTTCGCTAAATCCCGTGAATGAAAAGCCTGATCAGTGCGCGGCATGAAGAATGGCGTTCAGGCTTTTTTCAGACCCAGGAGGAACTCCCGATTGCCGTCCGCGCCGGTGATGGGCGAATCCATCGTGCCGACCAGCAACGCCGAGGGCAGCCGGCCTAGGGCGAAATCGCGGACCGCGGCGAGCGTGGCCTCTTGCACCGCCGGGTCGCGAATCACGCCGCGGCCCTTGTCGACGGCGGTCTTGCCCGCCTCGAATTGGGGTTTTACCAGCGCGACGAGCACCCCGCCGCCGCGTAGGAGCGCCCAGATTGCCGGCAGCACGGCGGTGAGCGAAATGAAGGATAAATCCATCACGATCACATCGAACGGGCTTCGTGGCAGGTCCGTGGCGACGAGGTGGCGGGCGTTGATTTTTTCGAGATTGGTCACCCTAGGATCGCTGCGCAACCGGGTGTGCAGCTGGGCCCGGCCGACATCCACGCAGACGACGTCCGTGGCCCCGGCTTGCAGCGCGCAGTCGGTGAATCCGCCGGTGGAAGCCCCAACGTCGAGCACGTGGGTGCCGCGCAGGTCGAGCGCAAAACGTTCGAGGGCGGCCGACAGTTTTTCGCCGCCCCGGCTCACAAAACGCGGGGGTTGCTCGATCTCGATTCCGATATCGAGGGGAAATTCCTTGCCCGGTTTGTCGAATCGCTCGGTCCCGTGGCGCACCCGGCCGCTCATGATCAGGGCCTTGGCCTGGGTGAGCGATTCCGCCAACCCGCGGACCACGAGCAGTTCGTCCAGCCGAAGTTTTTTGACCGGAGCGCTCATGGGCGACGGCGCGCCGGTTGCTTCCGCTGGCGTGGCGTGGAAACCAATTTCTGCCGGGCCGGCGACCAGCAGGTGGTGCGGCCGCCGATGGTTGCGCGCGCCAGGGGCTGGCTGGTTTTCGGGCAACGGCCACCCGCGCTCCAGCGGTGGAGAAACAGCCATGTTCGGGGAATATTGACGTTGAGATCCTTCGGCAGCCGGTTGCCCGGGCCGGCAATCGTAGCGAGGGCCAGCCGGCAGACGCGGCGGGCTTCCGCCCACAACCGGTGCACCTCGGCGGCCGTCAAAGATCCGCTGAGCCGCGCCGGATGGAGGGCTGCCCGCCACAAAATCTCGTCGGCCATCCAGTTGCCGATACCGGGAAAACGTTCCTGCATCAGCAGCACGGCCTTGATCGGCGCACGGGCCCGACGCTTGAGGAACGCGGCGACCCCCTCGACGGTAAAAGCGTCCGACCGGATGGGCGGCGCGATGCTTGTCCACCAGCGCGGTGGGGTCTTGCCGACATGGAACTGAACGCGGCCAAACATCCGCGGATCGTTGAACACCAATGCATGCCTCGCGGTGACCAGCACGAGATGATCGTGTTTGGCGGGCAGATGACTGGCGGGCCTGGCCGTCAACTCGCCGGACATGCCCAGATGAATCCCCAGCCAGGCATCGCCGCTGAAGCGAAAAAGCATCTGTTTGGCCTCGGCCGTGGAGGAGATGAATTTCGCGCCGGTCAGTGCGCGGTGAAACCTAGGCAGGTCCAACTCTCGCAGGAGTTTTTTCTTTTCGTGGGTGAGGACCCGAACGACCCGCCGGCCATGCCCCGCCCGATGCCAGCGTTTCCGGAAAAATTCGACCTCGGCGAGTTCGGGCATGGAGCGGAATGAGAGCCGGCTGGAAGGGAATGAGACCGACGGGAATGGCAATCGGGCCTGTCGCTAGGACAGGGTGGCGACGAATTCGACCAGACTGGAGAAAACGGGGATGCCGGGCGGCGCGAAGTTCGTCCAGCCCGCGAGGTCGTACTTGCCCGAGCAAACGGCCGCGGCGTTGATGCCGGCGTTGAGGCCGGCCTGGATGTCGCTCTCGCGATCACCAATCATCCAGGAGTGCGTGGGGTCGAGGCGATGGCGCGCGATGCTCTCGACGATGAAGCGTGGCGAGGGTTTACGATACGCGGAGGGCTGGTCGGACGCTTCGGGGGCGATGCAGATGTCGTCGAAAACGGGCCGGGAAAGTTCCAAGAGTTCCTCCATGCGATGGTTGCAACGGAGCGCGTCGTTCATCGTGTGCAAGCCCCGGCCGATGCCGGACTGGTTGGTGAAAAGGAAAAGCTTGTAGCCGAGCGTGCGGGCATGGCGAAGCGCGCCGGCCACGCCGGGGATGAGTTCCACTCCGGCCGGATCGGCAAGGTAGTGCTTGTCGAGGATGAGCGTGCCATCCCGATCGAGAAAAAGAGCTTTGGGCATCGTGGCTGGGCGGGCGAAGTGAGGGAGAAACCAAACGGCGACTCGGCCCGAGACCGGGCGTTCTCCGCTGGAGCCGGAAGACTAGCGGGTCCGGACGGAGCGGATCAGCTCCTTGGGCGTAACGGTGGCCGTGCCGATCTTGCCGACGACGACGCTCGCGGCGGCATTGGCAAAATGAGCGGCGGCTTCAAGCGTGGCACCGGCGGCGAGCGCCAGCACGAGGGCGGCCAGGGAAGTGTCGCCCGCGCCTGAAACGTCGAAGACTTCGCGGGCGGCGGTCCGGATAGTTCGGATGATCCGGCCGTTCGCGCTGAGCAGCATGCCGTCCTCGCCAAGAGTGATGACGAGGTGCTTGGTGGCGTAGCGTTCGTGCAGGCGGGCGCAAACCTCGGCGGCCGGAAAGGGCGCGTGTGGGGCGAGTTCAATCCCGGCGAGCTGGAGCGATTCGCGTTTGTTGGGCGTGATGAGATCGAGGCCGTGAAACGGAAGCTGGCGCTTCGGTTTCGGGTCGAGCGCGATGAATTTTCCCGCGGCGCGCGCGAGTTTCGTCACGCGGGCGACGATCTCACCGGTGAGAATGCCCTTGGCGTAATCGGAAAGGATCACGGCGTCGGATGCGGCGATTTCCTGCGCCAGCAAGGCCTCGGCGCGCGGCGCGCTCAACCGGTATTTGGCGGGCGGGGCCTCGCGATCGAGCCGGCACAGCTGCTGGTGCTGCACGAGCACACGCGTTTTGACGATGGTCGGGGCTTCGCCGGGAGTGGGCAAAATGGCGATGGCCTTGGCGTGCAGGATTGCGGTGAGGCGTTCCCCATCGGTGTCCTTGCCGATGTATCCCGCGACGGCGCACCGGGCCCCGAGGGAGGCGATGTTGAGCGCCACATTGGCGGCGCCGCCGGCGGTCCAGGAATCGCGCGCGATGTCGACGACGGGAACCGGCGCCTCGGGGGAAATGCGCGTGGCATCGCCCCAGATATAGTGGTCGAGCATCATGTCGCCGACTACGAGGACCCGCAGGCCGGCGATTTTTTTCAGGAGCGAAGGCAGGCCTTTCATCAGAGTTCCCAGTTGTAGTGGAAGCGCGAAAGCATCTTCGGGGCGCCGGCGGTGACTTGTACGACGTCCTCAATCCGGCATCCACCCAAGCCGGGGTAGTAGAGTCCCGGTTCGACCGTCACGACGGAGTTTTTCTTCAAGACATAGTCGATGGCGGAACTGACGCGGGGTGGCTCGTGCACGTCGAGCCCGAGTCCATGGCCGGTCCCGTGGAAGAAGCCGACGGAGCCCTTGGCGGTATGCCGGGTTTCGTAGCCCCGTGCCTTGAATACCTCCACCACCTGGTGGTGCACCATGCGGCCGTTGACCCCGGCGCGAATCGTCTTGAGTGCGGCACGCTGGGCGTCCCGGACGGCGGCGACAAGGGCGCGCTGGGCGTCGGAGGCGCGGCCGCGCAGGAAAGTGCGCGTCATGTCCCCGTGATAGCCGTTCTTGGTCAGCCGCGGGAAGACATCCACGATGATCAGTTCGTCGGCGCGCAACGGCCCGGAGCCCCGCTCATGCGGGTCGCAGGCCTGGTCGCCGCCGGCGATGATGGTGTTGAAGGACACGGCCCCCGCTTCGAGGCAGGCGGTCTCGACCGCGATTTTGAGCCGCTCGCTGGTGAGGACGGCGCCGCGGTGGATGAGTTTTCGTCCTTGGATTTTGCTCGCGCGCAAAATGCGTTCGGCGGCCGCGATCCCCAGCGCGCTGCAGCGATTGCCCGCGCGGATCTCCGCGGCTTCCGCCGGCGTTTTGAGCTCGCGTTGCGGGAAGAGTGCGCCCTCGGCGACCTCAAGGTCGAGCCCGAGTTCGAAGAGCTTTTCATACACGCCCGCGGGAAAATCCTGGGGCACGGTAAACCGCTTCTGCCCGAGTTCCCGGGCGACCAAGTGGATCACCTCGGCAGCCCCGGGCCTGCGTTGCGGCCAGAGTTCGCGGGCGCGCTGCAAATAGCTCTCCAGCGGCAGCACGACATCGAAGTCAGAGGTGCGCCGCACCCGGCCGAATTCGAGCGCGCCGACGACCGCGTATTTCCGGCCTTTAACGCCGAGCGCCACAAACGGGTCGGGCACGTTGACGCGCCCAAAGTACAGGCAGTCTGCGCTTCGTTCCGTGCTGGCGTAAAGGAGAGGCGAGAAGGAGGTTTTCGGAGGCAAGGCTTGACCGAGGTTAAAATTGGATTGGTGCAATTACCCAATGTCGGAAGGGAAAACGCAAATCCGGTTTGGGGCGTCGGATTGAGGACGCTGCGGGTTTGGGCTTGATCGGGACCACTCGCTCGCCAAGGCCCGCCGCCCGGCGTGCCCCGGTCGAAAATCATTATTTTGGTTTGAGGCGCACCTCGAACAGCTTCGGCCAGTTTTTTCCCGTCACAAACAAGCGATCGCGCGTCGCGTCGTAGGCGATGCCGTTGAGGACGTCGGTGTCGGCATGCCGATCTTTGGGCGGGAGCAGGCCAAAAAAATCGATTGTGCCCACGACCTTGCCGGTCGCGGGATCGATCCGGACGATCGTCTGGCTCTGCCAGACGTTGGCGAACAGCTCGCCCTTGATATACTCAAGCTCATTCAACATCCGGACGGGCTGACCTTGGTTTAAAACCGGCACCGTGCGCGTCATCTTGAACGTAACGGGATCGATGAACCGGAGTTGATGCGTGCCATCGCTAAGGATCAAAGACCGCCCGTCGGTCGTCAGCCCCCAGCCTTCGCCCGGGTAGGAGAACTCCCTTTCGCGTTCAAACGTCTCGAGGTTGTAAACGAAGCCCTTTTGATTCTTCCACGTAAGTTGATAGATCTTCCCTTTGAGCACCGTCATTCCCTCGGCAAAGTACTCGGAAGGCAGTTTCACCTGCTGCAGGATGCGACCGGTCGCCAGATCGACGCGGCGCAGGGTCGATTGGCCGTTCAACCCGGTGCTTTCGAGCAAGCGATCGTTGAGGAAGACCAATCCCTGGGTGAATGCTTCCGGATCGTGCGGCCAGACGTTCACGATTTCGTAGGTGTAGGCGGTGATCCCGGCGGTGGCTGAATCGCGCGGCGAAGAGGACGGGATGGTTCCCGAGGTCACTTTCGGTGCTTCGGCCTGTTTATCGGCACATCCGGTCAGTAGCGCAAGATTGAGCCCGGCCAGCACGGAGGCCGGGATGCCGGAACGCGGCGGTCGCGAGGGGCGGCGGAGTTGAAGCAGGAATCTCGTCTTCACGTTTTCTGGGGAATCCATGCTGCCCGGCGTGATCGCCAATTTGGTCGCGGTAAAGGAAGCGTTACTCTTTGGGAATCTCGTTATCCGTCTTCAGCACGAGGACCGGCGTCTTCGTCTTCACCCACATGTCCGCTTCCTTGAAGAACTTTGCCGGCACGTTTTCGATCGCCTCGCCGACGGTCTTCACCGGCAGGAGCTGACCTTTTTTCGTAGTGTTGTAGTCGTAGGAGCAGCGGAAGAGGCGGTCCTGGGTCGTCGCGACACTTTCGCTTTCCGGGATCTGCAACACCCACCCGACCAGGTCCGTTTTGGGCATTTTACCGTCGGGGTCGCTGACGAGGATGACGAGCTGCTTTTTTACCGCCGGTGGCTTGTCCCCGTCACCGCCATCGGGTTGGGCAGCCAGGTTCATCTCCTCGACCACGCGGCGAAGCAAGGCGGGGTCGACCTGGTTCTTTTTCAAAATTTCAGCCACTTTGCTGATATCAATTTTCGGCATGGTGTTTTGGCTTCTAAGAAGCACGAATGGACACGAATGGACCTCAATGTAAAGACCGGTGGTGGCGAGGAGTGGTTCGATGTCGTCAACGAACGCGACGAGGTCGTCGACCGGGCACTCCGCCGCGAGGTGCATGCCCGGGGTCTGTGGCATCGGGCGGTGCATGTGCTCGTTTTCGATGCGGCGGGCCGGGTCTTTTTGCAAAAGCGCTCGATGATCAAAGACCTTTCGCCCGGTCTGTGGGACTCTTCCTGTTCGGGGCACCTCGATGCCGGCGAGGACTATGATCCCGCGGCAATCCGCGAACTCGGCGAAGAAATAGGCGTGCGGGTCAGCCAGGCTCCCGCGCGCTGGTTTCGAATCGAGGCCTGCGTGGAGACCGGATGGGAATTCGTCTGGGTCTACCGGTTGCGGCACGTAGGGCCGTTTACACTGCATCCGGAGGAGATCGAGTGCGGCGAATGGATGGTGCCGGCGGAGGTTACGCGGCAGATCGCCCGGCGGCCGGAGGATTTCTGTCCGTCATTCAAACTGATCTGGTCACTTGCAAGCCGGCGGCCGGAACTGGTTTAAACCAGCGTGGGCATCGTTGGCCGGATTCCCGGCCGGGTCGGGCATCCGCTACGTAAACGACGGACCGTTGCCCGTGATGCGGCGGCCCGAGAGTTTGCCCGGGCCGCTATTCTCGCTCAGCCGCTTGATTTCCTCGAACTGCTTGCCGGAGATCAGGCGGCGGGGGACACGCTTTTCGGCTTCATGGACCAGCCGCTCGCGATCGTCGTCGCTAGGCTCGTGCGGGATCCACGAGGTGTGGTGGCCTTGGTGGTGGGTCCACTCGATATTGCCGCCGTGGACGGCGACATTGATCTGAAGTTTATTTCCATCTGCGTCCTTCGTCCACCATCCGAACTCAATGCTCATGAGGATGTGTCAGCCAAAGCTCACGCGTCCGCGAGCGCAAACTCCGCGACGCTCGCAGCGGGATGAAACTCCCCCGTCCGTAGAATCACTTTTCGGACAATGAGCCGCGTGGGGGGTTACATCGACTGCGTAGCCGCCCAACGGCGGGCAAAATGAGCCGGTGTTGATGACCGTGATGCCATCAGGCATCCGCCAGATGCCCGGCCGGTGGGTGTGGCCGGTGACGATGAATCGGGCGGGCGGCCGGTGACGGCGGAGCAGGGCGACGGCCCGGGGCGGTTCGTCGCGCCACGCGCGCAGGATCCGCAGCACGCGCAGCGGGGGCCAGATCGTGTCGGCGGCGAAGCGCCAAGCGTATTTCAGAGGGTGCGTTTCCGACTGGTGGCGTTGGGGCACCTGGGCGGCGACCCGGCGCCACACAGCGAGGCGATGGTCGAATTCGGAAATGGCATGGGGAGTTGGATTCGATCGTTCCGCCGCCATCAAATGCCGGATTAACAGCACGTCCCGGCTCCACGGCACGATGTCATCAAACAGAATATCACCATGCACGGCCAAGATGCGGCCGGCGGCGAGGTCGAGTGCGTGGACGGCGGAAAAATCGGCGTCGTGATTGCCGGTCAGAAAAGTTGCCTTCGCCGCCTCGCCCGGAAAAAATCGAGCACCTCGGTTTGAAGTTCAACCGTGCGGTGCGGGGCGGGGCCCGGCCGGGTGTCGAGCGTATCGCCGTTGAGCACGAGCTGTGCGACCCCGTGCAGGAGCGGCCGAAGTTGGGCGAGCCGGTGGACGCGGCTCGCCCGGTCGCCAAAATGGATGTCGGAGAGGATGCGGGTGATTTCGGACGACACGGTTCGATTTACAGCGGCGGTCTATGCCGACGGGGCGGGGTGCGAACAACTGCAATTCCGGCCGCCCGCTGGGAGTGGAGTTCCGGAGTCGTTTGGGGACGGAGGCTTGTTGGGCGGTCCGGTGGTCTGGCAGCGTCCCCTGATGCGCGGACCATGCCTGATCGCTTTCGTGATGCTTGCCTGGGTGGCCCGTGCCAATCGCGTGGACGACCTCGGTCGAATTCACCTCGAAGCCATCGGAGGCAAGGCGCGGGTCTCGGCCCTTGCCGCCGTGCAGGCGACGGGCGCGGTGGTCACCGGCGGAACCCGCGTGCGGTTTATCATGACCGCCGCCCGCCCGGCCAAACTGCGCATTGAATTGGAACGGGCAGGGCGCACCAAGGTGCAGGGCTACGATGGCACGGATTCGCCGAGGGAGTTCGATACCGGCAGCTGGCCGCCGCGCTACCAACCGATGCCGGCGAATTCCGCCAAGGCGTTTATCGCCGACGCCGAGTTCGACGATCCCTGGTGGCCGGGGCGGCGGGCGGCTATACATTTGAATACGGCGGGGAGGTGCAGGCAGAAACGTTTTCGCGGCCGCGCCCGGCGGCACCGACGTCTGGATCGTGACGGCAGCTTTCCACGGGGCGGACAGGCCGGGACGTTGGCGGCGTCCGATCGTTTCGCGGCTTGCCACTCGTCCAGGCGGGCAATGGAGTCGCGCCATGGCACTCTACGGCTCACTCGAAACCATTCGCGCGCAGGCGCCAAGCCTGCCGGGATTTGCCGCGGCTTTTTCCTATGTGGAGGAATTACTGCGCCCCGGCTCGGCGGCCCAGCAACGCATCCGCTCGATCGCCGCGGGCAATACCCAGAAGGTCGACCTGGGCGAAGGGGTCTTTGCCGTCGAACAGGTCTTTGAGAGCAAGGCGCGGGTGGAAGGCTTTTTCGAATCCCACCGCAAGTATATCGACGTGCAGGTGGTCGTTGAAGGCGAGGAGTTGATGGAGCTGGCCGACATCGCGCGGATGAAAATCCGGCAGCCCTATGACGCCGAGCGCGACTTGATCGTGTACGAAGACAATGCTGACGCTTGCGTGCTGCGAGTGTTTCCGGGGCAGGTGGCCGTCTATTTTCCCGTCGACGTGCATATGCCGACGCTGCGGGTCCGGGCCACGCCGGTGCTGGTGCGCAAGACGGTGGTCAAGATCCCCGTGAGCTGACGGATGTCCTCTCCGCTGGCCCAGCCCGCGGCGGCTTGAGGGCCCGACGGCCGCCAGGGTTTTCTCGGCATGAACTACCGGCATCATTTTCACGCAGGCAATTTTGCCGACGTGATGAAGCATGCCCTGCTGGTGAGCCTGATTCGAGCCCTCCAGAAAAAGGAAAAGGGATTTTTCTATCTCGATACGCATGCGGGGCAGGGTCGCTATGATCTGTCGGTGGCGGCGAGCGGCGATTCCCTGGCGCGCAAACCCGAATGGCCCGAAGGCGTCGGCCGCCTCTGGAGGCGCGAGGCCGTTCCGCCGGCGTTGGCGGAATATTTCGGCCTGGTTCGCGACTTCGATTGGCGCTTCGGCAACCGGGAATCCGTTCCGAGGTATTACCCGGGTTCGCCGCAGCTCGCCCAGCTTCTGTTGCGGCCTCAGGATCGGATGGCGGTGTGCGAACGGCAACCGACCGACTGCGCCGCTTTGCGGGAGGAGCTTTTATTCAACACCGGAGTTTCCGTGCACGAAATGGATGGCTATGTCGCTGTGCGGGGCATGCTGCCGCCACCCGAACGCCGGGCCCTCGTGCTGATCGATCCGCCCTTTGAAAATCGGAATGAGGTGGCGCAAATCGCCCGGGCCCTCGACGAGGGATTGCGGCGTTTCCGCAGCGGCGTGTTTGCGATCTGGTATCCGGTGACCGATCGCGTGCGGGTGGACGATTTTTTTGCGGCGGTGAGGGCTTTGCGGCCGCCCCCGACCCTGACCGCCGAGCTGGCGATCGCCGGTGATCAGGTGCCGCTCAAAATGAAGGGCTGCGGACTCGTGGTCATCAATCCGCCCTGGCAGTTCGATCAATCGGCGGGGGCCGTACTCTCGATTCTCGCCTCCGAGCTGGCGCAAGCCCCGGGCGGTGGCGGGCGCGTCAAATGGTTGGTACCCGAATGAGGCGCGCCTTTTTTCGGCGGTGCCGGCCTCGGGCGCTTGCTAGGCCGGTGGCAGGTAGCGCTGGAGAAGTGCGGCGAGCAATTCGAGGCGGACGGGCTTGCTGAGGAAATCGTCCATGCCGGCGGCCAGGCAGGCTTCGCGGACATGGGTGCTCGCGCTGGCCGTGAGCGCGACGAGGATCCCGAATTGGGCACCATAAGGGGAATCGACATAAGCCGTTCGAACCAACTCGGCGCGAACCCGCAGATCGAGGGATTCGGAGACGACGGGCGATTCGGATGAAGCCATGCAGCGTGCTCGGGGTGCCTTGGCGAGCGTGGAGGCGTCATGCCCAAATGCGAGCGCGATGATTTCGGGCAATTGAACCCGCGGGTTGCTCTAACGTCGCCGCGAACGGCCGGAAGCCGGCGCCAGGTCCAATCTCTTATCGCGTGATCAACTCGGTCCGGGGAAGTTCCCTCGCGAAAAGCGCGGTATCAAATCCTTGCAGGTGCACTTCCAGCGGGGGAGCCTTGAAGATCGGCCGGTTCCACATCACATTCTCGCGCGCAACCGATCGCACATGGGCCGGAGGCTCAGGCGCGGGGGAAGGGCGGTGGTGTAAGACGGGCAGGTGCATCTTCGAGGTTGGTGTTGACCTGAAGATCGGAAAATAGTGCCGCCCGGTTTAGATAAAAAATGAATTTCTTCGCGAAGAACCGCCCGGCGCCGTCCGCCGTGCCTTTTGGCGGCTGGCGCAACTTGCCACTGGGGCCCCTGGCCGGCGGTCGGTTGCCTCGCCGGCTGGCGAAAAAAGTTTCCGCAGAATTGCGCCCTTGCCGAGCGGCGGTGTGCCACTCAATCTGGGGTTTCTGCTTCGACCCCGTGCCAGGTTACCCCGGAATCCCGCATGGAGATTTTACGTTTTGCCCTGAGTTTGTGCTGCCGGACTGCCTCCGACTTTTGTTCTGAAATTCAACCCCTCCTATCCTCATTATGAGCAATGACCAAGTTAGCAACGAGGCGATCGCCTCCAATGCCAGACGGCTCCTCTGGGCCGGCTTCGCCGCCATCTTCGCCGCCGGCGTCGGTTTTGCCATTCGCGGCGGCATCTTTGACAACTGGGGCAAGGAATTCGGCTTCACCGCGACCCAGCTTGGCGCGATCGGTGGAGCGGGATTCACGGGGTTTTGTTTTGGAATCATCCTCGGTGGCATCGTGGTCGACAAGATTGGCTACGGTAAGGTCGTGATCGCGGCGTTTGTCTGTCACGTCATCTCCGCTTTCGTCACCTTCGCCGCCGGACCGGCCAACGCCTACGCGATGCTGACGTGGGGGATGTTTATCTTCGCCTTCGCCAACGGCACGCTTGAGGCCGTGGCGAATCCGCTCGTGGCTACGCTCTTCCCGCACAATCGCACGCATTATCTCAACATCCTGCACGCCAGCTGGCCGGCGGGACTGGTGGTCGGAAGTGCGCTGGGCTGGGTCCTCGATGACAAAATGGAACTCGGCTGGAAGATCCAGCTTTCGCTCTATCTCATTCCGACGGTGGGTTACGGCCTCATGTTCCTCGGCCAGAAGATGCCGAAGTCCGAGGCTTCGGTAAAGGGCTCCAGCTTGGGTGACATGTTCAAGGACGTGGGCCTGCTCGGGGCCTTGGTGGCCTGCTATCTGATCTCGCTGTTCTGCGCCGGCAACCTTGGGATGTCCCAAGGCTTGGCCTATGGTGTCGCCGGCGCGCTGCTGCTCACCGTGGGTGTGATCACGAAGTTCTCGATTGGCTCGGTCTTGCTGTTCGTCCTCTTTATCACCCACGCGTTGATCGGGGCCGTGGAACTCGGCACGGACGGTTGGATCCAGAACATCACGGGCAATCTCTTTACGTCGGAAAAGGGCAAGTTCCTCTTCATCTGGACCTCGGCGATCATGTTCAGCCTGCGGTTCTGTGCCGCTTGGATTGAAAAGAATCTCAAGCTTTCGCCCGTGGGTCTGCTCGTCGTGTGCTCAGTGCTCGCGGTCGTTGGCTTGCGGCTGGCGAGCGGCATGGAATCCTTCGCGATGGCTCTGATCGCCTTGGGCATCTATTCGATCGGCAAGACGTTTTTCTGGCCGACCATGCTCGCGATCGCGTCCGATCGTTTCCCGCGTTCCGGCGCCGTGGCGATTTCGATCATGGGTGGCGTCGGCATGCTGTCCGCGGGTCTGATTGGCGGCCCGGGGCTTGGCTATAGCAAGGACCGCTATGCGGCGGATACCCTGAAGGCGAGCAGCCCGGCGGCTTACGAATCGGTCAAAGCGGCCGCGCCGTCCCAATTCTTGTTTTTCTCCCCGGTCAACGCGATCGACGGCAAGAAACTGGCCGAGGCGAAGGAGGCCAAGACGCCCACCGCCGACCAGAAGGCGATCGTGGCCGCCGACCAAGTGGGCGATCGCAAGACGCTGAAAGCCGACTCCTTCATTCCGCTGGCCATGGCCGTCATTTTCGTGGGGATCGCTTTGTACTTCAAGCGCATCGGCGGATACAAGACGGTGCACATCACCGGTGCTCCCGCCGAAGGCACCGGCCACTAGTTTCCTTCACGGCCCGATCGGCGGCCGTGCGATTTTCAAAAGACCGCGCTGAATGCAGCGCGGTCTTTTTGTTTTTCTCCGGCGATCCATTGAGATTTGCCCGGCGTTCGCCGGACGTGTGCTCCGACGCGGGTAATGAAGGATGAACTGTAGCGTACTGCCACCAGCCGCGGCATCGTCGTATGGGCGGAGTCGCATCCGGATCGGGTGGTGGTGGAAGCGGGCGACCCGAATGCGGGCCACCCGTTCCACATCGTCCGTCCCGGCCCGGACGAACTCAGGCAACCCGCCGCTGACGTGCGGATTCCGTCACCCGGTTGGGCAGGACGATCGTCAGTACGCCGTCGTGGATCTCGGCCGACATGGCGGCGTAGTCGAAACCGGTGCCGAGCCGCAGTCTGAGCCGGTAGTCGCGTTGCGCTCCTTCGAGGTGGAGCGCCTGCCAGTTCACACGCACGAAATGTTGCTTCCGTGCGGTGACGCTCAGGTCGGCGCCGCGCGCCTCGATCTCGACGCCCGAAGCGCCCACGCCCGGCACGTAGACGACGAGTTTCATCGCGTCCGGCTGCTCGTGGCAGTCGTAGCCCGGCCGGCGGAAGGTTTCACGGGAAATCGGGGCCGTGCTGGTCTTGCGACTGCTCGAGGGAAGGGGCTGGATGATCGTATGCATGGGAGGAAAACGAAAACGGAAGCGTTCCTCGGTGGTCTGGTGACCGCCGGGCTCTCAGAGGGCTAAACGCGTTCCGTAGGACGGAAGGTTAGTTCTGGAAGCCCGCGCCGGTTTTATACCAAACGGAAATAACGACCGGTCGCATCGCGGCGCAGCACCGCTGGCAACCCGTGATACGGGCGCCGGCGTGGCGGAGTTGATGCTTAAAGGACGCGGTCATGACTAAAACGGTCGATATACTGCATAATGCAGCCGGCGTGCCAAGGGGAAGTTTTTCCGATGACAGTGAAGATTGCGTGACGCTCGCCCGGGCCCAAGCTGCCGCCATGGCCGCGTTCACCGATTCCACCACCACCGTCGCCGCCTTGAAGGCGAGCGTGCTCGCCTTTGCGCAGGCGCGCGATTGGGAGCAATTTCACTCGCCGAAAAACCTGAGCATGGCTCTCGCGGCCGAGGCGGGTGAGTTGATGGAGCACTTTCTTTGGGCGAAGCCCGACGAGTCCAAGGCGATTGCGACGGATGTGGCGAAGCGTGCCCGCGTGGCCGATGAACTCGCCGACGTGGTGATCTATGCGCTCGAGTTCGCGAACGTCACCGGAATAGACGTGGCGGCGGCGATCACCTCGAAGATGGCGGCAAATGCGAAAAAGTATCCGGTGGAAAAGGCCCGAGGACGGGCGGATAAGTACACCGACCTCTGACCGCAGGCGATCGGCCACGAACCGTGGGGAGGAAGCGTTCTCTTCTGGCTCACCCTCGGGTGGTGCGCCTACCGGCCTGGCGGTCGGGCTCACGCGGTCATCCTAATCGAGCAAGCCGTGAGGGTATCACTCCCGGACCACGGACTGATCGGCCGGTCCGTATGCTCGTCTCGAAGCGAATCGTTTAGCTTGCAACCGCCAGCGGACGGGCAATGCCGAGCAAACGGCCGGTGTTGGCGTCGAGCCGAATGACCATGCCGCGCACAGATTCGACGACCAAGGTGTCACCCGCATGGTCAACAATGCGGGCACAGGGATCGGCTGGGTCGGGCCACTCGGCCAGCCACCGCAATCGAAACGCCGCATCGAGGCAGTACAGGTTGGGGAGCCCTGGTAACAATCCGAAGGTGTGTTCGCGCACATAAATGCACATCGGCCCCTTTCGGAACTCCACGACAGACGATGCGAGGGGACCGGACCACGCTGCACGCCCGCCAAAACGGGTTAGGCGGCAGAGGTGTCCGTCGATTACGGCGATGGCTTCGGGGTTAGATGTCACGAGCTGGAGTGCGCAGAGCAACAGGTTAGGCTGGTTCCGGCGACAATTATTTTCCAGCCCTACCCAACCGATTCAACGAGCGGTTTCCAACTCGCGCGTTCCTTGGCGGGGCTTGGGCCCCGAGTTCCTGACGGTTTGCGGATCGTTTTGCTTGTCCGCTCCGGGCGAAAATGAATCCATCCAGCGTTCTCATGTGTATTTCACCCCGCCACATGTTTCGCCCGCTCACCTTTTTTGTTCTGCTGGTGGTCGCGGCGGCCTCGGCTAGTGGAGCGGCGACCGCACCACCTGCGGATGGGGCGGTGTCCGTCAGTCGCAATCCTCCCCGAATCGATTGGTGGCAGGCGGTGGACAACGGGCCATTTCAGGCAGACACCATTCTTACGCGGAACGGCGGCGACGTCGTGGCGCTCAAGGGGCTCGCCATCAAACTCGGCGACGCGCGGGAGGTGTCGGTCGTTTTCGACACAGAGCTTCTGGCCCTCCGCGCGGGGTTCGATGGCGCGGTCTTGCTTGAGGGCACCCCTTGGAGCGGAACTCACGCCAACAACACTCACTGCCCCGAGGGCGACGAGCGGTTTTTCTTCCGGAACCCGACGGGCCGGGGTTGGGCAGTCAACGGCGATTGGACCGATGCACGTGAGTTCAAGGCCGGGCCGCTTCCACCCGCGGCGGGCCGTTACCGGGGGCTTTTCCGGCACGGGAACCGCACCGTGCTTCGTTATACCGTTGGTGGCGTGAACGTGCTCGAACTACCCTGGTTGGAATCGGCCGGCGGGGTCCGGGCAATCACTCGGACGTTCAATGTGGAGGCCACTCCGGCTGATTTGGAACTGCTCGTGCGCGACGCCGCTCCGGTTGCAGGTGGAAAAGATACGCAGATCTATCTCGTGGGAGCTCCCGCCGGCGTGACGCTCCGGCGCGCCGCGGACGGTCGGACCACGGTTCGTATCGCCCGGGGAACGGGTCCTTCGCGCTGGAAGGTCATCTACGCCGAACATGCCACGGATCCCGCCGGCTTTGTTCCGCCGGTCGATCTCGCGGTCCTCACGCGGGGCGGCCCGGGGCTTTTCCCGGAAACGATCGTGGTCAAGGGCCAGCTTGCGCCAACGACCGGATCGTATGCCGTCGATGTCATTCCATTGCCGGCGGAGAACCCGTGGCGCGCCCGCCCGCGATTCGGGGCCTTCGATTTCTTCCCCGACGGCAAGCGCGTGGCGTGTTCGACTTGGAATGGCGATGTCTGGATCGCAGACGGAATCGACGGCGACCTCGCGCAGGTGACGTGGCGCCGGTTCGCCAGCGGACTTTATCAAACCTTGGGGCTTAAGATCGTCGACGGGGTGATTTACGTGCAGGGCCGGGACCAAATTACCCGCCTGCATGATCTCAACGGCGACGGCGAAGCGGATCACTACGAATGCTTCAACAACGACGTGATGATCACGTCCGGCTTTCACGAATTCACCTTCGACCTCGAGACGGATCGGGACGGGAATTTCTATTTCAGCAAGGCCATGCCGGTTCTCAGCGGCGGGCGCGGCTTCGGTCTGGCGACTCCGCACAACGGCACCGTGCTGAAGGTGAGTCGTGACGGATCGACGGTCGAGCGCGTCGCTTGGGGTTTTCGGGCCCCCGGTGGCGTCGGCGTGAGCCCGGAGGGGATTGTGACGACGGGCGAGAACGAGGGCAGCTTTGTGCCCGCCTGCAAAATCACGTGGACCAAACCGGGCGCGCTCACCTTCAACGGCGTCGTGCCCGGCAAGTGGGAAAAAGCGGAATTTGCCGGCCCGTTGCCAGGCGCGCCGACGGACTACGACCGTCCCCTGTGCTGGCTGCCTTATTTCGCGGACAACTCCAGTGGCAGTCAGACGTGGGTTCCGGCCCGGACAGCCTGGGATCCGCGGCATGCGGGTGAGATGCTTCATCTCTCCTATGGGAAATCCAGCATCTTTCGCGTGCTGCGCGAGGAAGTGAATGGCCAGGTGCAAGGCGGCGTTTATCGCCTGGCCATCGATCTCGGTGCCGCCGCGATGCGCGCGCGGTTTCATCCGCAGAACGGCCAGCTCTACGCGATCGGCTTTCGCGGCTGGCAGACGACGGGGCGGGATGCGTTTCAACGGGTTCGATTCACGGGGGTCACGACGCCCTTGCCGGTCGGGCTGCATGCCTACCGCAACGGATTGCTGATCCGATTCTCGGGTCCGTTGGACCCCAAGACGGCGGAGGATCCCCAGCGCTATTCGATCAGCAAATGGAACTACGTTTGGGGACCGCAATACGGCTCGGGCCGGTTCTCGATCGACCAACGCGATTTGGCGGCCGAGAACCAGGCACTCCTCACGGCGTCCAAGGGCGCGCACGACATGGTCGACGCCGTCACGGTCGGCGCGGCCCGGCTCGTCGAGGACGGGCGCGCCGTTTTTCTCTATCTGCCGAAGATGACGCCGGCGATGCAGATGGAGGTGAAGTTCGATCTGATCGACGCCCAGGGCACTGCGGTGCGTGAAACGATCTATAACACGGTTCACCATCTCGCGCCGGAGTTCAAAATTGCCGGCGTGAGGTGGGAGGATGTGCGGGTGCCGGAGTCGGCTCCGGTCGGTGCGCCGGGCCTCATCATGAGTTTCACGGCCGAAACGACGGACGCCGTTCGGGTCGACCAGCTCGCGCTGAACTGTCCACCGGGCACGCCGCCTTCGGTTTTTATCGCCCCCCGGCAATTCGGCGCGATCTGGCAGGGTTCGCTCGTGGCGCGCGAACGGGACGAATTCACTTTTTCGCTGGAAGGAAAGGGCACGGCCAGCCTGCAGATCGACGGACGGACGGTCGCAACCGGCGAACTTCCATTGACCGCGGCGCTGCCGCTCACGCTCGCGAAAGGCCCGCACCGGATTTTTTGCAGTTATCGGAGCGCGAGTACCGGCGAGGGCCGGGTGCGGCTGATGTGGAGCAGCCCGCAGTTTCGTACCGAGCCGGTGCCGGCGTCGGCGTTTCGCTCCATCGCGGGGGCGGAGGTCGAGTCGTGGGGCAGGGTGCGGGAGGGTCGGGAACTCTTCGCCGCCGCGCGTTGCATTCGCTGCCATCAGCCGCGCGGCAAATTGCCGGAGAGCGCGATGCCCGAGCTTTTTGCCTCCGATCCGGATTTTCTCAATATCGGCGACCGCATCGAGTCCGGCTGGCTGGAAAAATGGATCGCCCAACCGCAGGGGCATTGTCCTTCCGTGGCGTCTGCCCAGGCCGCCGACGTCGCGTCCTACCTGACGTCGCTCAGGGATCCGGAATGGACGGGCGCGGCCTTGACCACCGAGGGCAACGACAGCTTCGAAGGCGCGGCGCTTGTTGCCCGGCTACAGCTCGAATTTTGGATCGCGCCCTTGTTCGCGGAACGGAAATACACCGATGCCGGTCTCGTTGAATTTCTGCTCCAACCCGCGCGGCATCACTCTGACACCGCATTCCCCGACGTACGGCTGACCCGCGCCGAGGCCCTGCTTATCGCGGCCTATATTCGCTCCCGGCAACCCGGTCGGAGTACAAGCGCGTCTTTGGGCGATGCCGGCCGGGGCGCGACCGTCGTGGCGCGTTCGTGCCTGACCTGCCACGGGACGCCGCCGGTGGCGACTGCCGCGCCCAGCCTCGAAGAAATTGCCCGGAGCGATTGGACGGTCAAAGGCTGTGTGGCGGAAAGGCGGGGAGGCGCCCCAGACCTTCGTCTCACCGAGCAGCAGATTGTGCGGCTGATTGCCTTTCGAAACGCGGACCGTGACGTGGGCCTGCAATCCCTGCGCCGCTTTGCTCCGGCCGAATACGCCGCCCGCCAGATGCAGACTTTGAACTGCGCACAGTGTCATTCTGGAAAGGACAAAATCCCCGACCTTGTCTTTGCCGGAGAAAAACTCGATCCCGGTTGGATGACCGATCTTCTGGCGGGCCGGCATGCGGAGAAAGCTCGTCCCGGGCTGGAAGCACGCATGCCGGCGTTTGCCAGCCGTGCCGCCAATCTGGCGCTTGGGCTGGCCGTTCGGCATGGCGTCCCGCTCAAAAACGATCAGCCCAATCCCGTGCCGGAACAGGTGGCCACCGGGGCGACGCTGGCCGGCCCGGCGGGATACGCGTGCGTCACCTGCCACGATGCTGGTGCGAGCAAGGCGACGCAGGTTTTCGAAGGCCAGGGACCGAATCTACGGCTCTCGGGCGAGCGTTTGCGCCCCGACTATTTTCAACGATGGATGCATTTTCCGCAGCGCATCGCGCCCGCCACCATTATGCCGCGCTTCACGCAGGATCGGGATCGGGGCTTGATCACGACCGCCTTCGAAGGCCGCGCCGAGCAACAATTTGATGCGATCTGGCAGTGGATGCGCAGCCTCAAGGCCAGTCCGCCGCAACCCTTTTGAGCCAACCGGCTCGTCCATGCGCGCGTGGACGATTTCAATCCACCGGCTCTGACCCGGAACCTCCGGCCCAAACCCGGTCCGGCTGATTCCGTCATCCCCGACGGTGCACGATTACTGGGACGCCGGTAGCACGAACAGCAAGACGGCCACGAGGTGACAGGCGGTGCCGCCGAGCGCGAAGGCATGCCGCAAGACTTGGTGGTAGCGCACGTTTTGCCACAGGTGAAATACCGTGCCGCAAACGTAGCAGCAAATGCCGGCGAAAAGCAGCCACAGGGCGCCGTTCGGGAGGGCGGCCATCAGTGGTTTGATCGCGACGAAAGGCACCAGGCCAACCAGCACGTAGGCGACGGTTGAAACCGTTTGGAGCCGGCCGGTGGAGAAAAGGCGGAACAGCACGCCCATGACGCAAAGCCCCCACACCACGCCAAAGAGGCTCCAGCCCCAGACTCCGCGCAGTCCGACTAGGAGGAACGGAGTGGCGGTGCCGGCGATGAGGAGAAAAATCGCGACATGATTCCGGCGCGTAAAGGGGGGGCGTCCATGGCCGGCACGGGTTCGCTGAAAATTGATGAAAGCCACGTAGCCGAGCACGAGCGTGAGACCGAAGATCACGCAACTCACCACGCGCGAAGCGCCGCCGTAAGTCGCCGCCGCCGTCGCGAGCAACACCATGGCCGCGATACTGCCGGCCAGACCGATGCCGTGGGTCAGATAGTGCGCGACCTGCTCCCCTCGGGTATAAACCTCGGCCATTTCGGACACGGGTGATTGGGCTTGGGCGCGGCGTTCCTGAACGATCTGGTCGCTTTTCGCGTCGCACCAGCGGATCAAGGCACAAGGGCGCGGGCTGGTGAATTCAGCGGGCGTCCATTCCGAGCCGTCGGTATAAAGCGTTCGGGGCAGGATGAAGGTGCCCAGGACCCAGTCGGCCACCGGCAGCGTGAAAAATCCGGAAATGGCTTCGTTGCAGTCGATGACCGCGTGATGGCGAAGATGGAAGCTGTAGACCTTCCGCCAGAACCAGCCGAAGCGGGCATGCTCGATCATCGGGGACCAGCGTTCGAAGGACCAATGCTCGACGGCGTGAAACAACTCGTAGAGCAGCACCGAGCCCGCCACGGCGCTATAGCCGGCGAAGAACCACGGCAGCGAGGGTGCCAGCAGCTGGGCGATCAGCAGCAGCGGAGTGAGCGCAATCGTGAACACCGCCAGCGTATACCAAGGGAAGAAGGAGGCCTCGCCCTGTTCCGGTTCTGTAATCGGATAAATATTCTCGACGAACGGCACCTCGCGACCGCCCGGCGTGCGACGACGGGCGATGCGCGTCAAGTTGTGATGCAGCGTGTGCTGCTTGTAGAAACGACTGAGGAACGGGATTACGGGCTTATGCAATACGTAGCGATGGAAGCCCCATTCCATAAAACAGTTGAACATCGTGACGGCCAGAAAGGCGGCGCCGAATTGCCAGAAACTCCCCGAGATTTGTGACTGCCAGATTGCGTCCGGGGCGGAAAGCTTGAGAAGCGCGCCCAAACAGGCGAACGAGGCAACGACGGTGAAAAGGAAAAGAGGGAGCGAGAAATGCTCCTCGACACGGGGCCGTCCGGTGGCGGGTTGGGACATGCCATCAGTTGTCAACGGTTGGCGACCGATAGCAATCGTGGAAACGGGAAACCTCGTGGTGGGCGCTGGCTGGAAATGGACAACCCCTCTCCGACTCTTTCTGCTCCTGCGCGTGGACGATTAGCCGATATTCGACGTTTCCGTATTACCGGTGGTTCGCGACTGCCCGGGGTGGAGTGTCCGCCTCTGGATCCACGGGCCGTTCGACCGGGTCGGCGCGAGTCCAGCCGTTGTCGGTGGGCCCGCCCGGCGACGACGATGAGATAAAAGGGCAAGCGTTATGCCGTCGGCTGAACCCCCCCGTCATCAGCGATTGAAAGCCCTGGCTTTGAGTTGGGCGCGAATCAACGGCTTTGCAATTGGCGGGCTTGAGGGGCGCATTCCGCGGAGCGGCTATCGGGCGGATGTGACCGCTATTTTTGAATGCAAGCAGGCGAGGTCTGACCTGCTCAAGGCTGCCCATGCCGAGGCGGCTACCCGGGCGCGGCTGGCCGAGCTCGTGGACCGGCGTCGAAAACTTGAGGCGATGTTTACGGTCCACCGGCCCGACTTGCGCCGGGGCGAAGCGTTGTTTCCGGAATTCGACGCCTGGGATTTTTCGGGCCTGGAGCACCGCGCGTATCGCGGCGTGTTGAACGAGCTGGCGTGCCTGCGGCGGCGGCTGGTGCGCGGGACCAAGTTTTCGAAAATGTTCCGGTATCGGTGTGCGGATGTCCTTTACCTGGTCGTGGAGGAAAACATTTTCGCCGAGGCCGAGATTCCGGCGGGTTGGGGGCTGCTCGTCCGGCGGGGAGCGGGGCTGGAACTCGCGCGCCGGCCGGTGGGGATGGCCGCCAGCACCGACCAGCGGGTTGCTTTGTTGGCATCGATCGCGCTGGCCGGCACCCGCACGACCGGGCGGGAAGGCGGCCACTCGGTGGTGGCGGCGCGACCGTCGGCCGCCGGGGCCGGGACAGGTTGAGCGGGTGAACAATCGCAAACCCCGGATGGACAATTGCGCGTCCCTTGCAACCTTCCGTTTTATGCCGGAAACGACACCGCCCAACCCCGCCGACGCCGGACTCGAAGTGCGCATCGACTTTGTGCGCGGACGCAACGCCCTGGTGGCGCGCGCCAGCTTCAGCGAACTCTTCGTGGACTACTACCTGCACTTGGGGGCGAATCAGATTCGCCTGGCTTCCGAACCCGACGCGATGTTCAAACGGGCGCTCGTCGCTTTTACGCTTCATTGCGCCTCCCGGCCTCGGAACGAGCTTACGGCCTGGACCATCAATTTCCAGTCTCCCCTGGTGAACCTTTTTCTCACCGGGGACAACGGCACGGGTGCGGTGACGGGGCGCGTCTTTGAGGGAAACGTCAAGGAAGGGCCGGCGAGTTTGTTCTTTGCCGATGTCGTGCGCGGCAACCAACCCAAGCGCCGCAGCGCCGTGACGTTTACCGGGTCTGATCCGATGGCGGCGGCGGGAAACTTTTATGCGCAGAGTGAGCAGCGCGGCGCGCGTTATTTCCAGCTCGATGCGGAGGAGTTTGCGCTCGTGACGGAGAATCCCGATTGCGACCTCACGTGGTTTCACGGGCTTACGGCGGAAGGCGTCCGCGGTTTGGGCGGAGCGGAAGCGCTGGCTCCGCTCGAGCGTCGGATTTACCGGTGGCATTGCGGCTGCAACCAAACGCGCATGATGGAGGTGCTCGCGCCGGCGTTGCAGGACGACCCCGACGCGCTGTTTGGCGGGGAACCGAAGCTCGAAATCCGCTGCCCGCGCTGCGGGGCGCGGCATGCGATCACTCGCGAGGCGCTGGAGGCGTTCGTCACGAGGAGTTGAGGAGTGGCAGCTTGCACGTGGGGCGGCGCTGCGCCATCGCTACCGCCCGGCGCGCGCGCCGGGCTCCGACATGAAGGAAATCTTCCACAGTATCTGGACGGGACTCACGACGGCCTCACCGCTGGATCAACTCAATCTTGCGCTAGGCGTGGCCGGTGTGGGGCTGATGATTCGACGGACTTTGTGGGCATTTCCCGTCGGGCTGCTGGCGGTGATGGTGCAGGGCGTGCTGTTCTTCCGGGCGCGCATTTATGCCGATGCGACACTGCAGATATTCTATTTCGTCGTCCTAGCTTGGGGTTGGCGGCACTGGGTGCGTGATCGCGGTGCGGCGCCGGAACTGCCGGTGACGACCCTGGCCTGGCGCACTCGTGCCCTGCTGGCGGGCGCCGCCATCGTCGTCACCGCCGGCTGGGCACTGGCTTTGCAGGCGTGGACCAACGCGATCATGCCGTGGCGCGACGCCTTGATTGCGGTGCTGATGGTTGTGGCGCAGGTGTTGCAGGCGCGGAAGAATATCGAAAACTGGCCCCTCTGGATCGTCGCGAACGCCGTCGCCGTCGCCGCCTATTGGAGTGCGGCGCTCGCTTACAGCGCCTTCCTCTATGCCATCTATCTCCTGCTGGCGCTCGTAGGCTGGCGCGAGTGGCGGCGAGCGATGGCTGGAGCCGCGGCACTCCCGCCGCGGAAAGGCGAACGCGATGAGGGCATCGCGTCCCCCGCTAAAACATGACGACTGCGCCAAGACGCATCGCCATTTTCGGCACCGAATCGACGGGCAAGACCACGCTCGCGCAGCGACTGGCGGTGTATTTCCGCGAACCGTGGGCGCCCGAGTTCGTCCGCGAATTCTGGGATTTGCGCGGGGGCACCATTGGGCCCGGGGATCTGGGGACGATTGCGCTGGGACAGATGGCCAATGAGGATTTTGCCGTCGACGGGGCGCGACGCGCGGCCTTCTGCGATACGGAACTTATCACTTGTACCCTGTGGAACGACGTGCTGTTTCCGGGGGCGTGTCCCGCCTGGGTTCGAGAAGAGGCGGACGTTCGGGCGCGAGGTTTCGCGCTGTATCTGTTGTGCGATGCGGACGTGCCGTTCGCGCCGGATCCGCAGCGTTGTTTCCCCGCCGCGCCCGAACGCGAACAGGCGCGGCAGCGCTGGAAGGAGGCGCTGGTCTCGCGGCGTCTGCCGTTCGTCGAGATTCGCGGCGCCTGGTCCGAGCGCGAGCGCGCGGCAATCGACACGGTGGAGAAATTATTGGCCTCCCCACCGGACCGGTAGGCTGCGATCCTCAGACCGCGGATTCCAGTATCCCCTTTAATTCTTCCGGCGTCAGGGGGATGGGATTCGCTTTCATGCTGCTGGCTTTGGCGGCCGCCGCTATGATCGGAGCGAAGTCTCCGGGCGAGAGGCCGTGGCGGCCAAGCGCCGGAATCCGCAAGTCCGTCACGAGCCCGGCCACCCAGTGCACGCCTTCATCGGCGGTGGCGGTTGCATCGCCCGATAGCAACCGGGCGATTTCATCGTAGCCACGCAACGCGGCGTGGCCGGGGGCGCGGAGGCGAAGCGCCGCAAGATTGGCGGCCATGACGTGGGGCAACAGGGCGGCGCAGATGGCCCCGTGCGGCGCGGAAAATGCGCCCCCGATCGGAGCGGCGAAGCCGTGCACGGCGCCCAAGCCGGCGTTGGCGAGGGCCAGTCCGCTGCATAGACTCGCGAAGGCCATGTCTTCACGTGCGGTCGTATCCCATCCGTCGGTGAAGGCCCGGCGCAGAGACCGCGCCGCCCGCCGGATGCCGGCGGCGCAAAGCGCATCGGTGAGCGGGTTGGCCCGGACTGAAACGTGCGCCTCAATGAGCTGGGTCAGTGCGTCGAGTCCAGTGCTGGCGGTCACGGCAGGAGGAAGTTCGCAGGCGAGCTCCGGGTCGACCCACGCGATGCGCGGCAGGAGGTGCACACTGCGTAAACTGACTTTCAAGCGATGCGCGGGCGAGGTGAGCACGGCGTTACGGGTGACTTCGGAACCGGTGCCGCCCGTCGTGGGAATGGCGATGCACGGCGCCGCGGCGCGGACGAGCGGCTGTGCACGTCCGATCACCTCGAGGTAGTCGGACAGTTCGCCGCCGTTGGTCAGCAGGGCAGCGATGGCCTTGGCCGCGTCGACCGCGCTGCCGCCACCAAAACCGATCACCAGGTCGCACCCGCCGGCCCCCGCCACCGCGGTGCCGCGGGCGATGTCGTCCGTCGTCGGTTCGCCGGCGATCGCGAAGTCCGTCACGGCGACGTCCACTGCGGCGAGCCGTTCGCGAAGTCGCGTCGCGCGCCGGGGATCGCGGCCCGTGACGACGAGGGCATGGCGGCCTAGTTCCCGGGCGGCGGGGCCGATCTCGGCGAGTTTCCCGCACCCGAAGACGATCCGCGTCGGCGAGGCGAATTCGAAGGACATGGCATCTTGGCCCGTCGGTTTTCCTACCAGCCCGCGTCGTCGGGAAAGAGGCTGGAGGATTTCACGCTGGTCCGCGGTTCTGCCATCAACGGGGCCACGGCGTCACGCCATGCCGCATAGTGGGCCGTGGCCTTGTGCAGGGCCGGAGCTTCCGGCGTGCGGTAGGCTTCGATTAGCACGAAGCGCGTGGGATCGTCGACCTGTTGCACGACATCGAAACGGGCGATGCCCGGTTCCTGCCGGCTCGCCCGGGCGTTGGCGAGCGTCGCCGCCTTGAAAGCTTCGATGCCGTCCGGTCGCACGTGAACCTGGACGTGAACGACGAGCATGAGGTTGGGCGCGGCCGGAACCTTACAGCTTCTTCACGGCGTACGCCATCGCCTCGGCGATTTTCTCCAGCTGTTCGTCGGTGTGTTTGGCGGAAATCGCGGTGCGGATCAGATCCTTGCCGGCCGGCACTGCGGGCGCGATCGACATGACCGTGAACACGCCCTTGTCCATCAGCGCGCGCCAGAACGGATAGACCCGCTCCTTCGATCCCAACACGATCGGCACAGCGGGCGTTTCGCTCTCCCAGATGTCGAGCCCGAGAGACTTGAGCATCGCCTTGTACTTTTTCGTGTTGGCCCAGAGGCGCTCGAGATGCTGCGGCTCGGCCTGCATCAATTCGAGGGAGGCCTGCGCGCAAGCCGCCTGGCTGGGGCTGATCGCGGCGGAGAAGATCGTCTGCTTCGAGTGGCTGCGGAGATATTCGATGATCTCGCGCGACGCGGCGACGAATCCGCCCGTGCTGGCAAGCGATTTCGACATGCTCCCGCAGAGTACATCGACCTTGTCGTTGAGGCCAAAGTGATCGGCGGTCCCGCGGCCCTGCCGGCCGAGCACGCCGAAACCGTGCGCGTCGTCGAGGACCGTGAAACAGCCGGTTTCGTCGGCGATTTCCGCGAACTCCGGCAGCCGGGCGATGTGGCCTTCCATCGAGTAGACGCCCTCGATGACGAGCATCTTCGTGGCGTCGGGACTGACGGCCGTGAGGACCTCGCGGAGGTCGTCCGGATTGTTGTGCGAAAAGCGTTCCACCGTGGCCATCGACAGGCGGATGCCGTCCCAGAGGCACGAGTGGATGTTCTTGTCGGCGAAAATGACGTCACCCTTCCGCGCGAACGATGCGACGCTCGAAAGGCAGGACAGGTAACCGGCGACGTGAATGTGGCAGGCTTCCTGGCCCAGGAACGCCGCGAGCTTTTCTTCCAGTTCCACGTGATAGGCGCGGGATCCGTTGGAAGTGCGGGCGCCGGTCGTGCTCGTGCCCCATTTCAACATCGCGGCGCGCCCGGCTTCGATGACCTTCGGGTGAAAAGACAGGCCCAGATAATCGTTGCTGGACAGCATGATCATCTCGTGGCCGTCGAGGCGCACCGTCGTATCCTGCTGCGCCTCCATGGCGTGGTAATAGGGCGCATACTTCAGCCGCATCTTAGTGACGTAGTCGTCGCGACAACGCGCCAGCAGGGCCTTTTTGTTTTTCGTGAAGAAAGATAACGCCATGTCAGCTTGGAACCGTGGTTAGCCACCTAGTTTTTGGCAAATGGAAACCGGGTAATGCGGCGGCCGCGGGCGCATCTCGGTATTCCGATGTGGGTGGGTCGCTCGGAGGACCGCCGTCTCGCTCGTGGCTGCGTCTGTTGCGATCGGACCGGCGCGGAGCTATTTTTCGGAAGCGAACGATCGAGCGGTGGACCGACGAACGCGCTCAGGCGTGATGCGGAAGCTCACGCAGCCATTCGCGCAGATCGGCCGCGTAGTTCTCCCACGAGCGAAACGGACGGGCGAGCGCTGCGGCCTGCAACGCCGCCAGCCCGGCTGGATCGGCCAGCAAATTCCGGACCGTGGAAGCCAGCTCGTCCGCGCCGACGCGTTCGAGGGCGATGCAGCCGCCGTCGCGGGCCGACTCGCCCACGGCGCCGCGCGCGGAACAGATGCACGGCTTCCCGCGCGCCACACTCTCGATCACCGGCAGGCCGAAACCTTCCATGACGGAAGGATAAACGGTGAAGGCACAGGCCGCATACGCCGCTTCCAATCCAGCATCGGTGGCCGGTCCGTCATAGCGCAGCGGGCGCCCGCGGGCCTGCAGTTCACGGATCCGCGCCAGGGCCGTTTGACCGGTCTGCGGATGCGCGAGGCCGATCAGCTGGAGCTGAAATTCCAGTCCGGCAGTCCAGAGTCGTTCGCAGGCCTCCAGGAGCGCGAGATGGTTTTTGCGGCCCTCAATGCTGCCCACGGAGAGCACGATGGGCACCGGCGGGCGCGGCGTGGTGGGGCGCATCGTTGGGGGAGGGCGATCGATGCCCAGCGCGATCGTGCGGACCGGCGGAGTGGCGGTGACACCGAGCCAGCGCCAGTAGCCGACCAGCGAATCGCGGGAATCGTCGGAGACCGCCGCGATGCCGTCGAAAGCGAGCAACTCCTGCAGGTAGGCCGGGAAACGGGCCACGGTTTTGGAGGGCGTGAGCTCGGGCAACTTCAGCGGGATGGCATCGTGAAAAACCGCGATGCGCGGGCCGCGGGTGGCGGCAAAAATCGCCGGTAGCGCGGCCGCAACGGTGGGCGAGAAGACCTCGGGCACGACAATTCCCGAGGATGGTTGGGCCGCGAGCGCCGGCGTCCGGCCGAGGAGGCGGCCGGCATGGCCCTGCAGCTTTGCGCTGAACGGCCAGTGTGCCTTGCGTTTTCCGGCGGTGGTGTCAGCCTGCAAGTTGGCCTGCTCCCATGGCTCCAGTGGCCGCCAGGCGCGCAGGTACGGGTCGTGCGTGAGCGCGATCGCGTTGGCGCCCAGCGCGGCATGCAGCGAGCGTGTGACGCGCTGGATGCCGGTGCGCGCGCGCGTATGGCTGGTGTGGGTCAGGTCGAGAAAAATAGGAACCGGCATGGTGGCGGTCATGGTTTTGCCAGCGCGAGCTCCGGATCATAAAGCGCAAATGCGAGGCGGCGTGAGCCTGGGGCCTGGCTCTCCGGCACCGGTTCCGCGGGAGTGGAAAACTCCGCTGTCGCGCGTCCCGCCGCGACCTGAAGCTCGACCGTATGACGTGAAAGCGTGGTCGTGATCTCGGCCCGGCCGATTTCTCGGCCTTGCTGAAGGATGGTTATCGTTCGTGGAGCCAGGCTCCGTAATGCGAACGTGAGTCGGAGCTTTGCGTCGGTTTTCGGCCAGGTCTCGATCGCGACGGTGGCCTGTTGCCCTCTGGCCCAAAGCCAGGCGTGTCGGCCGTGCGCCTCGCGGCCGGACCAGCCTTCGCCGGCGGTTGCCATCACCGCCAGCCCGGATTGTCGCAACGCTGCGACCTCACGTGGATTCGAAGGCATGTCGCGCAGGGTCAGCAGGCCGGCGAAGACGCTGAGATTGCCGAGGAGCAGCCATGCGAACGATGCGCGCGAGCGGTGGGCCTGCACGTTGAACGCGAGACTCAGCGGGAGCAGGACGCGCGTCGCGGCGCCCGGGAACCCCTCCCATACCGCCGTGCCGAGGCACAGCATCAACCCGGTGTAAGCGGCGCCGATGCGCCACCAGCGATCCGCGGGATCGCGCCGCACCACAAAAAATGCCGCCTGCACTGTGAGGCCAAGCGTCGCGAGCAGGGTCGTCCATGCGAGCGGCCGATCGTCGACGGTCGAAAAAGCCTCGATCACGGCGTGCCACTTTTCGAGCAAGCCCGTGCCGGGCCAGGTGAAGTTGGACCAACCCTGATCGGCGGGACCGGCGCGCCAGCGCACGTAGGCCAGCCATGCGCCGAGGGGGACGGCGACCACGAGACCGCGGGCGACGTTCTTTTTCGAGAACCACGGTGACTGGCACAGTCCCGCCACGGCGAGCAACGCGGTTTCGCGGGCGAGGCCCGCGGCGGCGAGCCCGGCAGCGGCCAGGCGTCCACGCCCGCACTCGGCGGCCAACAACGCGCCCGCCAGGATTCCCAGGGCGACCAGATCGGTCAGGGCGAGGCGGACGCTGCCGAGCGCGCCGGCGGAAAAAAGTACGCCGGCCCACGCAATCCACCCACGAAGGTCGCGGACTTCGAGCAACCGCCAGAGCACGGCGGCGAGGGCGAGCCAGGCTGCGACATTGAGCAACGCATAGGTGTGAATGATCGCCGCCGGCTGGCCTGCGCCCAGCAGCCACGCGAGCGCCGGCGGCAGGATGCGGCGGGCGCGATACGCAAAGTTGTCCATGGCCGGCGGCAGCGCGGGATCGCGTAGGGTAGGATCCTGGGCGATCTGCGCATAGTAGAGTCCGTCGTAGCCGCCGGTGTCGGGATGCACGTAGACGGGCAGTTCGCGAAACGCGGCGATCTTCACCCCGTCGTTCGAGGCATCGAGCTGGAAAAGCGCGGTGAATCCGTAGACCGGATGCCAGAAGCGCGCGACGAGTCCCAGGAATACGACGACCGCGACGATTCCGGCGGCGCGCACCTGCCAGCGGGGAGACGGAGCGACAGGAGTCATTTCGCGGCGGTGGGGCGGGCGTCTTGCAGTTGCCAAAGGCCGACGTTGGCGACGGTGCTCAGGCGGATCCAATCGCCGGGGCAGTGCTTGCGGAGCGCTTCCGCCTCCTCCCAATCGAAGATCAGGGCGAAGATCGGGCGGGCGGCGGCGCGGGCAAGCGCGGCGTAGCGGGCGAATGCGGGCGCTTCGATTTGATCGTAACGCAGCACGGCGTTTTCGTTGTAATAGTAGAGCGCGCCGCTGAAAGCGCAGGCGGCGACCAAGGCGTCCTTGGGGAGCCGAGTGCGGGCGACGACGGCCGCATCGGCGTAGGCCTGTTCGTAGCGCGGAACGAGGAAAACATTGAGATGGCGGGTCCAGGCCCAGCCGTTGGCGATGGCCCAGACGGCGAGTGCCGCCGCGGCCACGGCCTGGAGGCGGGGCGAATGACGGGTCAGGTGGTCAACCCCAAGCAGGGCGGCGAGGAGGAGGGCGGGCACCGCGGGGAGGATGAAACGCAGACACCACCATACTTCATGCGAGACTTCGTAGAACGCGTAGAGCCCGGTGATGGCGCCGAAGGCGAGAGCGAGGGCGAGCAGTTCGCGCCAACGGTCGGAACGCGCGAGCGCGGCAAATGGGAGTGCGAGCACGACGGCGGGCAGGAGCAGGGCGAGCCATTTCGCGAAATGCAGGGCGGTGGGGGCGCCGTAAGAAAGGGCGAAGGCGGAGAAGATGTCGCCGTAGCCGGAACGGAAGACGCTGCCGTAAAGCGAGTGATTGTAGAAGGCGAGCCACGCCGCGCCGGGGATGCCGCCCACGGTGAAAAGAGCGAGGCGGCGCATGTCGCCACCCAGCAGGACGAGGAGCGCGGGCGCGAAGAGAAGATTCGTCGGACGCACCAGCACGGCGAATGCGAAGGCAGCGCCCACGGCGAGGGCCCACGTGCGGTGTTGCCGGGACCGGAGCGCGGCGTACCACGCGGCCAGTGTCACGGTGGTGGCAAGGGTGTCGCTCAGCGGCTGCAGCGATGTAAAAAGGAAAACTGGAAACGTCGCCAGGATCGTCGCGCCGGCGATGGCCAGCGGGGGCCCGAGCCCGAGTTCGCGGGCCGACGCATAGCAGAGCCACACGGCGCCCAGGGCGGCGAGCACGGCGATCGCGAGGGGGCCGGCATCCCAGCCGAGCAGGCTGCCCGCGAGCGCCAGCAGAAGCGGAAGTCCGGTGGGGTAGGTGGGGGCGTAGCGGGGCTCGGCGGCATAGGCCGTGAAGCCCAGCGGATGAAAGTGCGACCGTTCGATTTGTCCGGGGGCGCCGAACTCGGCGGGCACGCGCATGTCGACGAGGAACTGCCCGGCGGCGAAAATCCGGGCGCTGTTGAGATACCCCGAAGAGTCGGAGCCGCCGGCGACCGTTTTGGCGGTGAGCGCGATAAAAAGAGCGTAGGCGGCGAGGGCAAGCCAGCCCATCCTCGTGAGCCAGTGCGACGCGGTGGACGCGGCGGCGGGGGGATTCGGATTTGACATGGTACGCTCGCGTTCTGTGATGCGGCAAACTGCCTGTGACAATTTTGGAAGACAAGCGCCCGCGTTGCCGCGGTTTGCCCACGCTGGTGCCGGGAGCGCAGCGGGCGCAATGAACGCGCCCGTGACGCCGGCCCGGGGTGGGGTTCTCCAGCGACTGTTCGGCGCAAGGATCCGCGTGGCATTCCTGCTCTGCACGGTGGGCTTCGCGTGGGCGGTGGGGCAATTTTATCAACCCACGACCGGTTTCACGAGCCTGCTAATAATCGGCGACGCGATGGAGGCGAACCAGGTGACCCGCCTGCGCGAGGTGCCGCACTACCGTTACAAGGACTCCGTTGGCTACGATGGCGCCTACTACGTCCAGCTCGCGCTGTATCCGTTGCTCGACAATCCCGAGTTGAGCCAGGCCATCGACAACCTGCCCTACCGGGCGCGCCGCGTGCTTTTCGGCTGGGTGGCCTGGCTGCTGGGTTTGGGGCAGCCGGCGTGGGTCGTCCAGGCCCAGGCGTTGCTCAACGTCCTTTGCTGGTTCGCGCTGGCGTGGGTCTTGTTGCGCTGGTTTCCGCCGACGACGGGGGGGGATTTTTTGCGCTGGTTTGGCATCCTGTTCTCGCATGGGGTCTGCATGAGTGCGCGCGATGCCCTCGTCGATGGGCCGGCCCTGCTGCTCGTGGCGCTGGCGATGGCGTGGATCGAGGACGGTCGGCGGGGACGCGCCGTAGCGATGCTGGCGCTGGGCGGACTCGGGAAGGAAACGAGCCTGCTCGCGGTGACGGGCTTCGCGGATGGGTTGGGGCGCGCGCCCCGGCGCGCGTGGGCGCGATTGGCCGGGCTCGGTCTCGTGGTCGCCCTGCCGCTGGCGGTTTGGATCGGATACGTGCGTTGGAAATTCGGTCCGGTCGCCGATCTGGGATACGGCAATTTCACTCTGCCGCTGACCGGGCTCGCGGAAAAATGGGGTGCGGCCTTGAGCGACCTCACTGACGACAGCCGGTCGTTCATGATTTGGGCCACCTTCCTCGCGGTGCTGGGCGTCACGGTGCAGATGATCTTTATCCTGGCCCGGTGGCGGCCGCGCGAACTCTGGTGGCGGGTCGGGGCCAGCTTTGCGGGGATGGCGGTCTTCCTCTCCAAGCCGGTGTGGGAGGGTTATCCCGGCGCGTTTACCCGGGTGCTGTTGCCGCTGGCGCTGGCCTTCAATCTCCTCGTGCCGCGTGGCCGCGCCTGGCTGCCGGTGCTCATCGCCGGAAACCTGAGTGTGCTGGCTGGGTTCAACGAATTCTCCCCACCGGCCCGGGAATTTTTCCAGGTGCACGGCGACTCCGCGATCGTGGCGCAGCTGCAGGTCCGGGCCGACGGCTGGCACGGCTTGGAGAACGCGGGGGGGCGCCGGTGGCGTTGGTGCGCGGGATCGTCGGTTTTGGTCGTGCGCAATCAATCCGACCGCGCCGTGGCGCTTACATTCAGTGGAAAATTGCGGGGCGAGCGGGCGGGTCGGGCCCTGCGCATTGCGATCGGGACGCAGACGCTGTGGTCGGGGGTGTTGACCGAGGACCGCGTGGAGGCCGGCTTTGGCTGCGTGGTGCCGCCGGGCGAGACGACGCTCGTCTTCACCACCGACCGGCCGCCGAATTTCATCGGGGTCGATCCGCGTCTGCTGGCCTTCAGCCTGACGAATTTGGCCATCGTCGTGGCGCCGGTTTCCGGCCAACGCTGAAGTGGCATGGGTTTCGGCATTCGAGATATTCTGCGGTGGTTTCCGGATTTCCGGCGGCTGGAAAGACACAACGCGCGCTTGCGGGCGCAGGTGGAGGAGGTGGAGCGGGAGCGGGAGCGGGAACGGGCGCGATACGCGGAATGGATGCGCTTCTCGCCGCCGGGACATTTCTATTCGCCCTTGCCGTCGGGCGAGGAAATCGCGGACGCCTACGCGCGCGGTGGTTTCGGCCCGCCCTTTGCCGCCGTGGATCTGAACGAGGCGGGGCAGTTTGCGCGGCTGGAAAAATTCGCCGCGTATTACGCGGAACAGCCGTTTCCGGAGCAACCGGTCGCGGGCCGGCGCTTCCATCTGGATAACTCCTCTTACGGACACTACGACGCGATCATGCTCTACGGCATGCTGCGCGAGGCGGCCCCGCGCCGCATCATCGAGGTCGGCTCGGGCTTCAGTTCCGCGGCGATGCTGGATCTCAACGAGCTCGTGCTCGACGGTGGCGTGGCGTTTACCTTCATCGATCCGGACATGACGCGGCTGCGTCCGCTTTTGCGGCCCGAGGATCTCACCCGGTGCACGTTGATCGAGCGCCGCGTGCAGGAAGTGCCGCTCGAAATTTTCGCGCAGCTGGAGGAAAACGACGTGCTGTTCATCGACTCGTCGCACGTGAGCAAGATTGGCAGCGACGTGAACCGGCTGTTCTTCGACGTGCTGCCGGCGCTGGCGCCCGGGGTGCTCGTCCACATTCACGACGTGGCGGGCAATCTCGAATATCCGCGGGACTGGCTCGAAGAGGGGCGCGCGTGGAACGAGCAGTATCTGTTACGTGCGTTCCTGATGAACAACGCGGCGTATCGCGTCGAGTTGTTCACGGCCTGGCTGTGGAACCAAAAACTCGATTTCATCCGCGAGCACATGCCGCTCTGCGCCCGTGGCGGTGGCGGGCAGATGTGGCTGCGGAAGCTGGCGCGCTAACACCGGGCGGGCGCGAAGAGCTGTCTGATCAGAACCCGGCGATCGCCTCAAGCCGGCGGCGGTAGCGGGCGCCGATCACGGCCGGAGCGAAACGGGCCTCGATCGTGGCGCGCGCGGCAGCGCCGAGCCGGGCGCCGAGCGTGCGATCGGCGAAGAGCCGGGTCATGTGCTCCGCGGCGTGCGCCACATCGGGATCGGCCCACGTGGAGCCTTTGGCGTAGGGTCCGTGATTCTGTTCGAGCGTGACGAGGTTCGCCCGGACGGGGCAGCCGTTGTCCGGGGTGACGAACTCGGCGGGAGCCGACCAGTCGGTGGAGATCACCGGCTTGGCGAGAAACATGGCCTCGGCGATCGCGAGCCCGAAACCCTCGGAGCGGTGCAGCGAGACGAAGCAGTCGCACGCGGCCTCCAAGGCATAGATGTCGGCTCGCGACAGCGTTTCGGTCAGCAGCACCGTGCCCGGCAGATCGCGCACGCTTTGTTGCAGCGCGGCAAAATCCGCGTCGTTGCCCGCGACGTTCTGGACCTTGATCACCAGCGCGGCTCCGCGGCCCGCCAGTCCGGAACGGCGGAAGGCCTCGATGGCGGCGCGGGGATTTTTGCGCGCAGAATAGGAATTAAGGTCGAAGAGCGTGAGAAAAAGAAACGCGGCGGCGGGCAGCCCGAGGCGGGCGCGGAGTTGGGCGGTGCTTTCGGCGGGGCGCGGAAAGCCGATCGCGTGCGGCATGGTCAGCACCGGCACCGGAGACTTCATCGCGAGCGCGGCGGCGGTGAAATCGCTGGGACACCAGACTTCGTCGTAGTAGTCGAAGCTCGGCACCCAAGCGTCGGGAAACTCGGGCAGCTCCCACGCAAAATAGGCGATGTTGTATTTGCCGGCGCGGAAGCCCGCGCCGTGGTGGTGGTCGAGGTCGCGCGACGCGGGCGGATCGAGGTGGACGACGTTGACGTCGTGCGGATTCGTCTCCTCCAAGCGCGAGGCGTAGGTCGGGTCGCCGAGCCGGTTTTTGCAGGAGAGCTTGAGCGGCACGAGTGCGACGGGAATGCCGGTGGCATCGGCCGCGCGCACCATGCAGCGCGCCGATTCTCCGACGCCGAGGTCGGCGGTGAGAAAGCCGGCCACGTTCAGGCCGAGTTTGGCGTGGCGGCGGACATAGCTCAACGAGAGCGGGGCGTCGCGCTGCGAGAAATCGAAAAGGGTTTCGCCCTCGGCGGTGGCGAGGGTCAGGAGCCGCAACTGGCGGTTCTTATTCTGGGCGCGAAAGCGCTGCCACGCGCCAAGCCCCGTGACGCGGCCGAGCCACGCGAGCAGATCGGTGCCGGCGACACCGTGAAGGCGCAGTGCAATCACGACGCTTTGGGCCGCGGGCAGCGGGATCTCGAGCTGCCAGGGGCCGGGGGCCGGTGAGGCCAGCGTTGCCACCACGCGACCGTTTACCGCCACGGTGAGGCCGGGCGAGCCGGTCTCAAGGCCCCGGGCCGCCGGATGCGGGCGGACCTCGCCGCGCAAGAGCAGCCCGCGGGTGCCGGCGAGCGGAGGCAGGTGCAATCTCCCGTTTTCCCGAATCCACGCGGAGTCGGGGGCGAACTCGTCGAAGTAAATGCCGCGGTAGGCGGAAAAGCGCCGGGAAACAGCGCCGCCGGAAGGCGTGGAGACGGTGCGCATGCGTTGGACCGCCCAGCGAAGGGCCCGGCCCCGGGGTTGGCAAAACATTACGGGCGGGTCGCTGTCGTCCCCGGTGGCGTCTAGCGGTTCAGTCGGTCCACGGCACCGGGAAATTGCAGCTTGCCGGGAGTCGCGTGGACGCGTTTTAAAGATGGAGCTTCTACGTCATCGAGATACCCCTCTCGTGCAACCCCAACCCTTGGTTAGATTTTTTGCGGCGATCGCCGCGCACTGGCGCGTCGGCTTGCTCAGTGCTCTTACCGCCGTCGTGTGGGTGGCGCATTACGACCGCTGGACGCTGGAAAGCTGGTCCCTGCCGACGAATTACCGTGGCGACGCGTTGGAAATCCTGACGCGCATCCAGGCGGCGTCAGAGGGCGACCTGGTGCCTTTTCACCCGCAGACCGTTTTGCGGCTCGGGATGCCTTTCGGTGCGGACTGGAGCGCCTATCCCTCGTCGGATTTGCTCCTGATCTGGGGGCTGGGTCGCGTGGCCAGAGTGGTGGGGGTGTTTCCGACGGCGAATCTGGCGATGTTGCTGGCGGCGGTCATCGGCGCGCTGGCTTTCTACGGCTGTGCACGCTGGCTGCGCGCACGATGGGAGTGGGCATTTGCCACGGCGCTGCTTTTCGCCTTCACGTATCAGACTTTTCATCGCGGGCTCCCGCACTTGTTTTTCCTGTTTTCGTGGACGGTGCCGCTCGCCTTGCTGGCGTCGGGGATCGTGGCATCGAGCCGGCGGGTGGGGTGGCGGAAGGGAAGCGGTGCATTTTGCCTCGGCACGGCCGCGGTGATCGGCATCAGCAATCCGTATATGCTCTTCCTGTTTCTGCAGTTGCTCGGGTGGGCGCTGATCGCGCAATGGATCGGACCGCGTCGGCGGGAGAACATCCAGATCGGGCTGGTCGCGCTGGCCGTGGCGGTGGCGGCCTTTTTCATCGTCGAGTCTCATGTCTGGCTTTTCGCCTCGGATACGGCGGCGGCTTCGCCGTTGGAGCGAAGTTACGGTGGCACGGAGCGCTACGCCTTGAAAGCGATCGAACTGCTGCTGCCGGGGGCGGGTCATCGTTGGGACGTGTTCGCATTTCTGGGCAACCGGTACCTGCGCTGGTCGGAATGGCGCGGCGGCGAGGCATCTTTTCCTTATCTTGGCATGGTGGGCATCGCGGGGTTGGGTTGCCTGGGCTATGCCGCCTTGCGCGCGATCTGGCGCCGGCGGCGTATTCCCGGGCTGGCCCTGCCGGTCGGATGGGTGCTGGCCTTTGCCTCATTGGGTGCGGGGACGAACATCATCGCGTTTTTCACCGGTCTGTTCCTGTTTCGCGCCTCCAACCGGTTCAGCGTTTTCGTTTCGGCAGTGGTACTCCTCTTTCTCGCGGCCCGACTGGCGCGCTGGTCGCAGGCGCGGCCGGCGTGGTTGAGCCTGGCCGCCGCCGCTTTGCTGGCGGCGTTCGGCCTGGCGGACCAGTTGCCCCGGGCGCCGGGACCGGCTGAGCAAGTCCGGATTGCCCGGCTGATCGATACGGATCGTGAACTCGGCCGGATGCTGAAAGGCAAACTCGCGCCCGGGGCGATGGTGTTTCAACTGCCCGTGTTGATGTTTCCCGAGGCACCGGTCCTGCACCAGCTCCACGACTACGAACATTTCCGGCCGTATCTGGCGACCCGGTCGTTGCGATTCAGCTATGGCGAGCTAAAGGGGAGTCGCGGTCGCTGGCAGCGCGATATGGAGGGATTGCCCACGGCGGAACTGGTGCGGCGACTGGAGAGCTATGGGTTTTCCGCCTTGTATTTAAACCGGAACGGTTTCGCGGACCGCGGTGAAAAAGTGCTGGCGGAGCTGACGACGATCGGACGGACCCGCCGGATTGAAGGGGCCCTGGGTGAGCAGGTGGTCGTGCTGCTGCAGCCGGCCTCGAAATGGGAGATGCCGGTGGCGCGCCGGTTGACCTTTGGGCACGGCTGGCACAAAGCCCGGGTCGGCGAGCCCCGATGGGCCTATGGGCCCGCGGCCTTCTCCTACCACAACCCTCACCCGCGCCCGATGAAAACCAAAGTGCACTTGGTGATGAGCGCCGTGGAACCGCGCAATGTCGTCTTCCGTTTAAATCGCGGTGAGCGCATCGAGCGAACGATCGGTGGCACTCAACGCGAAATTATTCTAACGGTCACTCTGCGCCCGGGCTTCAACCGGTTCGACGTCGAATCGCGGGAGCCGGCTTTGCGGTTGTCGAACGAACGCGATCAACTGCGATCCTTTGCCGTGCACGAAAGCACCGTGGAAGCCGTCGCGGAGCCGCACGTGGGCGCGGTCAAGGGATAGGATCCCGGCGGTTCCGGATACGGCGGACGGGACCTGGAGCCGGGCCCCCTGACATCCACGGATCCACGGTGGGTCGTTCCCATCGGAGGCCGTGGGGATGTTTGATTGCCAGTGGAGTCCCGTTGATGGAGTCAAAGCAGCCGGCTCCGCGACACGACCGTGCATTCCCGCGGCCGGGTTTGGGCGCCACGCGAAGGGGATGGTTTCTGACTTCAAAGGTGGGGGCGTCCGGCCAGCCCGCGTGGAGTGGGCTTGCGTGCGCAGGCGGTCTATGCGACGCCTTCGCCAACCCCAAACGATGGAAGCCGACGAATACGTGAAACTCGTCGCGGTTGAGGACCGCATGTGGTATTTTCGCGCGCTTCACGCCCATGTGGCCCGGGCGCTTGATGGGGGTGATCTGCCCGAGGATGCCAATGTCCTCGATGCCGGTTGCGGCACGGGCGGTCTGCTCCGCCGACTGTCCGGCCTGCACCCGGGATGGAAGTGGACCGGAGTGGATCTATCGCCCGCGGCTTGCCGGTTTGCCCGGGAGCGAGCGGGCCCAACGACGGAAATCAAGGAGGCCTCGGTCACGGCCCTGCCGTTTCCCGATGCCAGCTTCGATGCCTTGGTCTCGGCGGACGCACTTTACCACGTGGCCGACGATGCCGCCGCCTTGCGCGAATTCGCGCGTGTCCTGCGTCCGGGCGGAATCGTGGTCGTCAATGTTCCGGCCTATCGCTGGTTGTGGTCGTATCACGACGACGCGGTGCACTCCTGCCGGCGGTACGGCCGGCGGGAGGTGCTGGCGAAGCTGGGGGGCGCGGGTTTTTCCGGCACCGAGGCGACGTTCTGGAACACGCTGCCTTTTCCCCTGATCGTCGCGCGACGCAAACTGTTGCCGCGCCCGCGTGGCGGCAGTGACGTGCGGCTTTTCCCACCGGCCGTTGAAGCCGCGTTCAACCTGGCGATGGCGGTGGAACGAGCGTGGTTGCGGGGGGGCGGGTCGCTGCCCTTTGGCGTTTCGATTTTTGCCGTCGGGCGAAAGCCGGCGGTGGGACCGGCTGCCTCGGAAAGGCCGGGTGCGCAGTCATGATGACTTTGGCGGTCGCATTCGGGGTGATGATTCACGTGCTCTTCTGGGGCGCAGGACTGGCGATGCTGGCCATGCCCGACCGTTGGCGCCGGTTTTGGCCGGTGCTGGTGCCCGCAGCCGGCCTGGCACTGCAATCGCTGGTGGTCTGGATCGGAGCGCATGCGAATCTCCGGGGCACCGACAGCTACGGCTGGGCCAGTGAAGTGCTTCCCGTGGTGCTACTGGCGTTTGGGTTGAGGAGCCGGGGCCTGCGGAGCGGCCTGATTGACCTCGGTCGATTCGGCCTGGTTTTCGCGGCGATGGCGGCCTGCCTCGGCGCACTTGCGCTCAGTCTCGTCCTGGCCGCGAAAGGACTGACCACCGTTTCGCTCGGCAGCTGCGATGCCGCGGACTATGCGGCGGGCGCCCGGGTCCTGCAGGAATTCGCGCGCACGGACCGAGAGGGATTTCTGGGGCTGACCGAAGTGGTGCGCGTGATGTCGACGGACAATTTTTTCGATTTCTGGCTCCGGCTGAATCATTTCACGCCCTCGGCCCTGATCGCCCTGAACGGGAGTATTTTTCATTGTGCCCCGCACGAGCTGACAAGCCTGATGACCGCGGTGTTGCTGGCGTCGTCGTTGCCCGTGGTGTTTCTGATCGCGCGCGGGGTGTTGCGCTACAGCGGCGGCATCAGCCTGGGCATTGCGGTGCTTTATGCGTTCAGCCCGGTCGTCTGGTATGCCTTTGCGCATGTGGCGATGGGGCAGTTGCTCGGCAGTCAGGGCATCGCGGTGCTCACGTGGGCGGGCATTTCGCTGTGGCGTGGCAGGCTCACGATCAAGCGGACGCTTGCCTGGAGCGGCGTGCTGGCGATCGGCTACACGGTGCTGCTTGGCAGTTATAATTTCATTCTGCTGGTGTGTCTCGTGCCGGCGCTGGCGTATGCGGGTGGATTGGCCGCGTGGCACGGCGATTGGGCCCGGTTTGGGCGCTGGCTGGCGGCGATGCTGGCGCCACTGCTCGTTTGCGGGATCGTCATGGCGGAACGGGTCGCCGGCCTGGCGGAACGTTTCACGTTGCTCCGAACGTATGATTTTGGCTGGCGCATCCCGGCGTTCAGTCCGGAGGGCTGGCTGGGCATGGTCCAGGGACCCGATCTCCGGGCATGGACGTTTGTGGGGATCCGCTGGGTGTTGACCACCGTCGTGCTGGCGGCGCTGGGGGTGGCCGTGGCACGAGCCGTCCGGCAGCGGCGGCGCAGCCTGTGGACCGCGGCCTGTCTGAGCCTGCCGGTGCTCGCGGGTTATGTTTTCCTGCAGGTGCGCGGCGCACGGTTGAACACGAACGCGAGCTACGACGCCTACAAGCTGCTGGCCGTGTTCTACCCGGAGGTGCTGGCGGCGTTGTGCTGGTGGGTGACGCTGCGGTGGAGCCGCCGGCTGAGCGAATGGCTCGGGGTGGTTTCGCTCGGGGCATTGGTGCTGGGAGGCAATCTCGTCGGCACGGGGATGATTTTTTATCACCTCTGCAACGCACCGCTCCTGGTCGACGGTGAGTTACGTCAGCTGAGAAAAATCGAGCGGATGCCGGAAGTCACGTCGGTCAACCTGCTGCTGCCCGACATGTGGTCACGATTGTGGGCGAACGCCTTTCTGCTGCGAAACGAGCAGTTTTTCCCGACGCATACCTACGAAGGGCGGTTAAACACGCCGTTGCGCGGCGAATGGAATCTGGCCAGCGGATTGATTTCGCTGCGTTTGCCCGACGGCGCATCAAAGCAGGTCTCCCCGCATTACACCCTTGTCCGGGCGGGCGCACCGACCCTCATCCGGGTGGATTTCACCCGCGGCTGGCATCCGGAGGAGCGGTTGTCCAATGGCGAGCGCTGGCGTTGGTCCGAGGGAGACGCCACGGTGCAAATCGACAACCCCCGCGACCGGCCGCTCACCCTGGTGTGCACCCTCGACGCCCGCAGCGTGGAGCCGCGCGAGGTTGGGCTGGGCAATGCCGGTGCGATGGCCGGCGCGGAGCGCGTCCGGTTTGGAGCGGGGCGAACGAAGCAACAACTGGCGCCGATCTTGGTCCCGCCGGGCCGCTCGGAACTCACGCTGCACTCGGTCCAGCCGCCGACGATGCTGCCGGGCGACTCCCGCGCGCTCGGTCTCTGTGTTTACGGCTTCGCGATCGAGGTGCGGGAGTAGCCCCCCGCAGAATTTCGGGTTCGCGGGGAGTCCGGCGAGCGTTCTTGATGTCGATTAACTCCAGCCGCGATGAATTTACGCAAGATATATGCCGGGAAGCGTGTCCTCATTACGGGAGGGCTTGGGTTCATCGGTTCGACGCTTGCCCGCCAGCTTGTGGCCTTGGGTGCGCGTGTTACGATCGTAGACTGCCTCGCCCCGGAATACGGCGGGAATCGCCGTAATCTCGCGGGCATTGCCCGGGACGTGAACGTTCACATTGCCGACGTGCGCGACTGGCCGAAGCTGCCGCGCCTCGTGCGCGGGCAGGATTTCCTTTTCAACCTCGCCGGCCAGACGAGCCACATGGACTCGATGGCGGATCCGCAAACGGACCTCGATATCAACTGCCGGGCGCAGCTCGCGATTCTCGAAGCGTGCCGCCAGCACAATCGAGAAATCCGCGTCGTCTTTGCCAGCACGCGCCAGATCTACGGCCGGCCGGACTATTTGCCCGTCGACGAAAAGCACCCGTTGCGACCAGTGGACGTAAACGGGATCAACAAGATCGCGGGCGAATCCTTTCACCTGCTGTATTCGCGGGTGCACGGCATCCGTTCGACGGCCCTGCGGCTGACGAACACGATTGGCCCGCGGATGCGGATCAAGGACGCACGGCAGACGTTCGTGGGCGTGTGGGTGCGTCGGCTGGTGGAAGGCGAACCGTTCGAAGTCTGGGGCGGGGAACAGTTACGCGATTTCACGTTTGTGGACGACGTGGCCGAGGCCTTTCTGCTCGCCGCCGCGAGTCCCAAGGCGGAGGGGCTCGCGTTTAACCTCGGTGGTCCGCCGCCGGTTTCGCTCCAACAGCTGGCGGAGACGCTGATCGAAATCAACGGCAGCGGCGTTTTCACCGTGCGGGAATTTCCGGCGGATCGGAAGAAGATCGATATCGGCGACTACTATGCGGACGACCGGCTCATCGGCCGCAAGCTGGGCTGGAAGCCCAGGACGGACCTCCGCACGGCGCTGTCCCGCACAGTGGCGTATTACCGGAAAGAACTTCGATACTATGTCTAGGCGGTGCGCGGCCGCGGTTGGACCGCGGGGTCGAATGAGGCCGGCCGGTATGCCTCACGGTCGGGTGACCGGTGATTTTATTCGCGGTCGTTCCGCCGGGTGACCAACGTGCCGTCGGCCCCTATCATGCCTCCCGTCGCGCTCAGTTTTGTCATTCCGCTTTACCACAGTGCCGAGACGATTGGTGCGGTGGTGCACGAACTCGAGGCATTGTCGATCGAGGGCGGGCATGAGATCGTGCTGGTCCACGATGGCAGCGACCATGCGACGAGCGTCGTCTGCCACGCCTTGATTCGGGGGGCAAAAGTGCCGATCACCCTGGTCGAGCACGCGAGAAATTTCGGCGAGCACAATGCGGTCCTCACTGGCTGGCGCCACGCGCGGGGGGCGCATATCGTCAATTTGGATGACGATGGGCAGCATCCGCCGGATGAGGCGGTGCGCCTCTGGCGGCACGCGACGGAAACGGGCCTCGATGTGGTCTTCGGTCATTACGTCGAGAAGCAGCACTCGGCGTGGCGCAACTTCGGCAGCTGGTTTACCAACCGGATGACCGACTGGGCCCTCGACAAGCCGCGCGGGTTTTACCTTTCGAGCTTTCGGTGCGTGACGGCGTTCGTCGCACAGGAGGTCGTGAAATTCGCGGGGCCCTATCCGTACATCGATGGATTGCTCCTGCAGGTCACCCAGCGGATCGGATCGATCGATGTCCGGCACGAACCGCGCCGCGCGGGCGAGAGCACGTACACGTTGCGACGGCTCTTGCGGCTTTGGTTGAGCGCCTGGATCAATTTCTCCGTCCTGCCGCTGCGCGTGGCGACGATCCTCGGGTTGCTGCTAGCCGTGGTGGGAATAGTCGCGTTGGGCGCGGTGGTCTGGCTTTGGTGGCACGACCGCGGTCCCGACTACGGCTTTGGCTGGCTCATGGCGGCGCTGTTGATTTTTTCCGGCACGCAGCTCGTCCTGATCGGATTGATCGGCGAGTATGTCGGTCGGATGTTTCTGAGTGTGAATCAACGGCCGCAGTCGGTCGTACGGGAAGTGGTGCGGAGTGGGGATGGCGGGCGGGCCTGACCCGCGCGGGAGTGCGGTCGCGACGCCGCTTAGGTGAACATTTCCTCCCAGCGGGCGAATTCGCGGGCGTGCGCCGCCTCAAGCTGAGCGATGGCTTCCGACGGAGGAGCGGCGGTGAGTCCGACGGCATGCAGCAGCGCGTGCCGGGCGAGGCGGTGTTCGGCGGAGCGCGGATCGACCAGCGCCGCACAAAGATAGTTTCGGCACCAGGCACGGGTCGCATCCCCAATGAAGGCGCGCCGCCAGCGACGAAAAAGCCGGAAGGAATTTTGTTCGTCGCGCAGCTTCCGGCCGGGGGAGGAACTTACGTGGTGGCGGATTACGCTGGTGAGCGCGACGGCGGTGGCGCGGCCGACCGCGCGCGCGCGGTAGCAGAGATCGACGTCCTCGCCGCCGTTGAGGAACGACACGTCGAATCCGCCAAGTTGCTGCCAGAGTGAACGTTCGATCAGGAGGCACGCGCCGGTGACGGCCGGCACCAGTCGCAGGCCCGCGGATCGCCAGCGGGCGAAAGCGGGCAGGGCGCGGGCGTGTTCGGGTTTACCCTGCGCACTCAGCACGATGCCCGCGTGATCGACCGCCCCGGTGCGGGCGTCGAGTTGGACGTTGCCGACGATCCCGGCGCGGTCGCCCAGCGACTGATGGGTGGCCAGCATCGGTTCCAGCCAGTGCGGTTGGAGGATCAAGTCGTTGTTGAGCAGAACGAGGAAGCGTCCTTGGGCGAGAGCGGCACCGCGGTTATTGGCGAGGGCATAGCCGAGGTTGCGCTCGTGCAGGAGGACGCGGAAGGGTGGGCCCAACTCGGCCAGCCAATCGCGCGTGCCATCCGTGCTGCCGTCGTCCACGAGGATGATCTCGTGTGGGAGCCCCGCGGGCAGCGTCGCCTGCAGGCTCTCGATGCCGGCGCGAGTGAGCGCGAGGCAGTTGAACAGGGGGATGATGAAGCTGACCTGCACGCGGGGCGAAAGCATGCCGCGCACAGGCCGCGGCGTAAAGCCGCTCTTACCGCTTTTCGCCGGCGATGCGCCGGAGATAGCCGCCGTAGGTGGATTTGCCGAGGCGGGTAATGTTGGCCTCGAGTCCCGCGAGGTCGATCCAACCCTTGCGCCAGGCGATCTCCTCGATGCAGGCGATCTTCAGGCCCTGCCGGTTTTCGATGACACTCACGAATTGGCCGGCTTCGAGCAGTGAGTCGTGGGTGCCGGTATCGAGCCAGGCGGTGCCGCGGCCGAGCAGTTCGACGTGCAGCTTGCCCGCGTCGAGGTAGAGGCGGTTGAGATCGGTGATCTCAAGCTCGCCCCGCTTCGACGGCTTCAAGTTGCGGGCCAGGCGGACAACATCGGCGTCATAAAAATACAGGCCCGGAATGGCGTAGTTCGATTTGGGTTGCGCCGGCTTTTCCTCCAGCGAAAGGACCCGGCCATCGGCGGCAAATTCAACGACGCCATAACTCCGCGGGTCGCCCACATGGTAACCGAAAATGGTGGAACCGTTGGTGCGGCCGTCGGCGCGCTCCAGGGAGTTAGCCAGATCGTTGCCGTAAAAAAGATTGTCGCCCAGCACGAGAGCCGCCGGTTCGCCGCGGAGAAAGCCGACTTCCTCGGCAATGTGAAAGGCCTGGGCGAGGCCCTCGGGCTTTGGCTGGGCCGCGTAGGAGAATTTCAGGCCGACGTTCGACCCGTCGCCGAGCAGGCGTTCGAAGAGTGGCAGGTCGGTCGGGGTGGAGATGACGAGGATCTCGCGAATCCCCGCGAGCATCAGCACCGACAGCGGATAGTAGACCATCGGTTTGTCGTAGACCGGCATGAGCTGTTTGCTCACGGCGATCGTCAACGGGTAGAGGCGGGTGCCGGAGCCGCCGGCGAGGATGATGCCTTTGCGTGGTGGCGCACCGAGGGTGGCGGATTGCGGATTGGCGGCGAGGGAAGGCATTTCAATTTTGGTGGACGGATTTTTCAGTCCGCAGTCCGCTGTCTGCAATCCGCAATTGGATCAAGCGTTGCTGCCTGGGCGCGGGACCATGCCGGGTGCTCGGCGGGTGGCGGCCTACTGGCCCTGTTTCGCGTACCTGGCCTCAACGGCGTCCTTGAGTGGGCTCCACCAAGTCGCATGATCGCGGTACCACTTGATCGTGGCGGCCAGGCCGTCGCGGAAGGTGGTGTAGCGGGGCGCCCAACCGAGTTCCCGGCGAATCTTGGCCGCGTCGATCGCGTAGCGCAGGTCATGTCCCGGGCGGTCGTTGACATGCTCGTACCAATCCGTGGGCTTGCCCATCAGTTCGAGAATGAGCGTCATCACCGCCTTGTTGTTCTGCTCTCCGTCGGCGCCGATCATATAATAACCGCCCGGCTGGCCGCGTTCGAGAATCGCCCAAACCGCGGCGTTGTGATCGTCCACATGGATCCAATCCCGGACGTTTTTGCCTTCGCCATAAAGCCTTGGTTTGCGGCCTGCCAGCACGTTGGTGATCTGGCGGGGGATGAACTTCTCGATGTGCTGGTAGGGCCCGTAGTTGTTCGAGCAGTTGCTGATGGTGGCGTTGAGCTTGAACGTGCGGACCCAAGCCTTCACCAGGAGGTCGGAACCAGCCTTCGTGGCCGAGTAAGGACTGGAGGGATTGTAGGGCGTCGTCTCCCGGAACCGTTCCGGGTCGCCGAGTTCCAAGTCGCCGAAAACCTCGTCGGTGGAGATGTGATGCAGACGCCGGCCGTGTTTCCGCACTGCCTCGATCAAGGTGAAGGTGCCGACGACGTTGGTGGTTACGAACGGGAGGGGATTGGCGATCGAGTTGTCGTTATGGGACTCGGCGGCGAAGTGGACGACCACGTCGTTCGTGCCCACCAAGCGGTCGACCAAGCCGGCATCCTCGATCCGGCCCACCACAAGCTCCACGCGGCTGCCCGCAGCCTCAAGGCTGGCCCGGCTGCCGGCGTAGGTCAGAGCGTCAAGCACGGTGATGCGGCACTGCGGCCGGTGGCGCAGCGTATAGTGTACGAAGTTCGAGCCGATGAACCCGGCTCCCCCGGTGACGAGAATATTCATGAAGCTTTTAAGCGCGAAGAAACGCGAAGGTTGGACAGGGAGGGATGAAGAATTTTCCGGACGGACGTTCGCGTGACGTGGCGCCTTTGCGCTTAACTCCGCTGCCAGGATTTCAGCGCCTGAGCCACGGCTTGGTGGACCTCGGTCAGGGTGATGCCCGTAGCGGCGAGCTTGGACGAATCCATGACGCAGTTCGACCGCGGGGTTTTCGCGGCGACTTGCATGAATTCTTCCTCACTGCGGAAAAACGAGAATTCCTTGGTGCAAACACCGCTGCGCTTGATCAGCTCGACGACCTCGTGGGTGGTGACCTTGCCGGGATTGGTGACGTTGTAAGTGCCGAAAGGCACGCGCTTCTCCCAGCACGCGAACGTGGCGGCGCAGAACTCCTCCAAGTGCGAGATCGAGTTGGTCGCTTCGAGCAGCCTGGAGTACCGCATTAATTTCGTGAGATAGTTGCGCGGGTTTTCAACCTCGTTGAACGGAATGCGCAGGCGCCAGATGTAGACGTCGGGCTTCCCGGCAAGCACTTCCTCGCCAAGCGCTTTGGTGCCGCTGTAAAAGGAACAGTTGTCGGTGCGGAAGGTGAAGTTCGGCGCATCCGCTTCGGTGAAGCCGCCACCGTCGGCCCGCTCGCCCGTGAAGATGCAGCCGGACGAAACGTGCCCCCAGGGCACGCCCGCGGCGGCACAGGCATCGGCGATCACGCCGGGTAGCACGGCGTTGCCGGCGAGACATTCGTGCCGGTGCAATTCGCACGCATCAACGTTCGGTTTGCCGGTATAGCCGGCGGCATTGATGAGAAATTCGGGCCGGTCCCGCAGAAGCGCGTCGCGCAATGCCTCGGGGTCGGCGTAATCGAGGTCGGCCCGTCGCAGGACGCGAAATGCGATGCCTTTTTGCGTCAGCAATGCCTGATAGGCGTGGCCGACGTAACCGGAACCTCCGAGCAAATAGATCATGGGAGGGAAAGAGGGAAAACGGCGCTTGCCCGGGGAACAAGGGTTTTCTCGATCCCGACCGTGAGTCGCGGCTCGCGCCGGCCCGGCCTTTGATCGCCAGGGTTAACCCGAGGTCGGCAACAACCGGGTCATTTCCGCCGGTAGTCGCCCCGGCTGAAATATTTTTCGAGCCAGACGTAGGCGCAGATGAAAAAATAGCGGCTGCCCATCTCCTTGATCTTCAGCTTGGCCACGCCGTATTTCCGGTTGCGCCACGAGATCGGGGTGACGGCGAACGTGTAGCCCCGGACGATTGCCTTTAACGGGATCTCGACCGTCAGGTTGAAATGGGGCGCCAGAAACGGCCGGCAGCCCTCGATCACCGTGCGGCGGTAGGCTTTGAACGCGTTGGTGGTGTCGTTCAGCGGAATGGCGAACCCCACGCGCACCAAGAAATTCGCCAGACGATTGACGAGCAACTTGATCCGCGGGTAGTCGATGACTTCGCCTCCGGCGATGAAGCGGCTGCCAAACGCGCAATCGTAGCCCTCGTTGAGCATCCGCCAGTATTTTACGGCATCGCGTGGCGAGTCGGAGGCGTCTGCCATCATGATGACCATGGCGTCGCCCCGACTGTGCTCCAGCCCCCAGGCCACCGCCCGGCCGAAGCCGTGCAGGCCGGTGTTTTGCGTCGGCGCCAGAGTGGGGAATTTCTCCTTCAACTGTTGTAGCACGGCCCAAGTGCGATCCTTGCTGCCGTCGTCAACCACGACGATCTCGTGGGGAATGTGTTCCGTCGTGAAGGTCTGCACGATATCCGCGATCGTCGATGGCAGCGACTCCTCTTCGTCGCGGGCCGGAATGACGACGGAAAAAAGGCGGAGCGGGGCGGCGGCGGTCATCAGCGGCGACAATCAGAGCGGAGCCGAAACGTCGAGCCAGTCGGGATGGTTGCGCGCGTGAACGGCGATCTCATCGAGAATCGCCGCGGTTTTTCGCACCGGCCGCCAGTCCCACAACCGCGCCGCTTTGGCGGAGTCGAGCACCATCCAGGGAATATCGAAAGCCCGCGGCTTCAGGTCGGCACCCACGTGGTGCGGCCCGACATTCGCGGCGCACCAGTCGCTGAGCTGGCGCAGGGACGTCGCGGAGGCCGCGCCGCCGGAGAAGTTTGCGATCCGGTCGCCCGGGGCGGGCCGCGGTGCCGTCATTTGCTTCAGGAGCGCGGGCACGAGATCGAGGGGATGCAGGCAGTCGCGCACCTGGTGCCCCGTGCCTTCGAAACCGAGATAGTTGAGCGGCCGCTGCCGCAGCCAGGCGTTAATCCAATAGGCAAAAATACCCTGATCGGCCCGACCGAACTGTCCGGCCCCCGCTAGGACGCCGCAGCGGTTGATAAACACCGGCAGATCGAAAGTGGCCCCGTATTCGAGTGCGAGCGTTTCGCTCGCCAGCTTGGTGGCGCCGTAAAGCGAAACGGGGGCCAGGGTTGAAAACGATTCGTCGACTCCCGCCAGACTCACGCCGATCGGATGGGGGACGGAAGATGAAGGCCGATAGGCGCGATCGTGCACCTCGGTGGGCAGCGCCGCCAGCGGGGCGATCGAGTAGACCCGGCTCGTGCTGAGCAGCAGAAAGCCCGCGCGATGCTGTTTGCAGTATTCGAGGAGGTTGACCGTTCCCCCGAGGTTATGCTCCACCAGCTGGCGCGAACTCGTCCGGCCGTCGACTCCGGCGAGCACGCTCGGATTGGCGGCGGCATCGATGACCCAGTCGACCGGGGGAAGAACTTCGAGATCGCTGACAGCGCGCAGGTCACCGTGAAACAGGCGGATACCACGTCGCTTGAGTTCGCCGCGATTGGTTTCACTGCCGGGCCGGATAAAATTATCGAATCCATAGACCTCGTGGCCGCCCGCCTCCGCGAGCGCGCGCGCGAGCGTGCTGCCCACGAATCCGCAGACGCCGGAGATCAAAATACGCATGGGGCGCAGCATGCGAAAAAGCATGGGCGCGGGAAGCGCCATTTTGTTGACACGGGTCTTTCCCGGCGGTCAGGCGGGCGCTTTGGGTCTTTTTCGGATCCCGACATCCGACGAAAATACCGAGATGGACTTTGACCTCTTGTCCGCTTCGGCGCCGAATGGAGAAATGAGTCAGGTGCGCAGCGCTTATAAGTCGGTTTGGAACGAGCTCGCGAGTTCGCGGGCCGACGCCTATTTTTACGTGAGCGGTTATGCCGACGAGGAAAAGTTCTTCGAGGATGCCGACGACACCCTGGATATTTTAGGAAAAACCGTGGGCATCCGTCCGGGCGACGTTGTGCTCGAGATCGGCTGCGGGGTCGGACGGGTCGGTGGCGTTTTGGCACCGTTTGTGCGGGAATGGATCGGATGCGACGTCTCGGCCAACATGCTGGGGGTCGCCGCACGACGCCTGACCGGACTGAGCAACACGCGCTTGCAGGAGATCTCGGGGTTCGATTTGCAGCCGATTCCGGATGCCTCGGTCGATGTCGTTTATTCCACCGTGGTGTTCATGCACCTGGATGAATGGGACCGCTACAACTACATGCTCGACGCGATGCGCGTGCTGAAGCCGGGAGGGCGTTTCTACTGTGACAATGTCGATCTCGCTTCAACGAAAGGGTGGGCCGTCTTCGAAGAGAGCCGTAAAATGTTCAAGCCGGCCGAGCGGCCCTCGCACCTCTCCAAATGTTCCACGCCGGCCGAGATCGAAACTTTTTTGCTCCACGCCGGGTTTGAAGACATTCGCGTGGCGGGCCGGCTCGACTTTTGGGTCTACGGCTGGGCCAAGAAGCCGGCGGCGTAGGATTCCAGTGGGTTGCGTGCCGCCCGTCCCAAGGCCGGGTCAACCGGCCCGGGCACGAGGCGCCGGACTTGGATCAACTCAGTTCGCGGCCGAATGCGGCGGGGCGGTAGGTGGCGTGGCCGTAGCGTTCGAGTCGGTCGGAGTGCTGTCGCCGCCGGGCTGGGTCGCCTTCTTCTGCGCCTCCTCATAGGCCTTCCGCTGGGCCATGCCGATCTCGAGCAAGTCGCTGACGAGCATACGCGCTTCCTGCTCTTGATGAGCCACGCTGCCCGGGACCGGTGGCGGAGGGCGCGGCACGGCGGGGGCTGCGGCCTCGGCGGGCAGAGCGGCGGGAGCAGGGCTGGCTCCCGCTGCGGTTAGGGGCGCGGGCGCCAGCGCCACTGGCACGACGGTGGGGGGCGGAGGGATGTTGAATCCGGCCGCCAACGGTGGAGGCGGCATGGTCCCCGGCCGGGCGGTTGACGACGCCGCCTTGCGCAGCGCGAGAATTTTTTCGGTGCCGGCGACGCGGATCACGACCAACTCGCGGGCGGAATCGTACTTCGAAACGGTAATACCGCTCGCGGTCTCGCCGACGGCGATCCAGAGGCCCTTCTTGCCGATCTTGTCGTAAATGTTGACGGACGTTTGCCGGCCCATGGTGCTGATCCCGGCCAGTTCGTAAGCTTCGCCCGAGCCTGCGGCCAAAGCTGGAATCCCGGTCGGCAGAAACGGCGACTCCCTGGCGAGGCCCGCTGGTTCGGCCTGAACCGACAAGCTGAAGGCCAGTCCACTCCAAACGGCGGCAGAGAGCATACGGAGGAAGGCGACCATTAAATGAGAACCATGGCTGGCTTTCCTTTCGGGTCAAACCCGGGTGCGCCCGAGAAAAGACCTGAGCGGGACTTTGGTTTCGAAATTCCGGTCATGGCGCCGCGCTCTCATGCAATGGGGAAATCGGACGCAGAAGCGACCGGGGACTGGCTGGCGGGTTTCCGCCCACCCCACCGTCACCGCTTTCGCGCGACGAGCGTCAGGGCGCTGCCGTGGACGTTCGGTTGCTGTTCCCAGCGAATCTCGCTGAAACCGAAGCGTTCGAGCGCCGCCAGAATTTCCGGACGCTCCATCCAATAGCTGAACACATCGCCGCCGCCGCAAAAGCCCTTCCAGGCGAGTGAGGGGCCGTAGTTGAAACGATGGACCTTGTGTTTAAAGCCGGCGTGCTCCCGGTCGAGAACCTCGGAGAATTTGGCGCCGGGCACGGAATTCTGCGCAACGAATTCGGCGTCGTGAAAGACGGTCCAGAGGAAGATCGCGTCGCAGCGCTGGCCAAGCAATTCGAGCACTTCCACGGGATTGGTGAGATGGTAGAGGATGCCGCAGGCGATCCCGATGTCGTAGTGCTCTTCCGTCGTGCGCAGGTGGACCAGCGCATCGCCGAGCAGGAAGTGCACCCGGGGCATGCCAAACGTTTCCTTGGCGACGGGGCATTTCAGATACGCCCGCGGGTTGGCCTCGATCGCGGTGACCGACTTGGCACCCAGCCGGTCGAGGAGATAGCTGTGTCCGCCCTCGAGCGGACCGAGCTCCAGTACGTCCCGGCCGGTTACGCCGCCCTCAAGGCCCATTTCCCGGAGCCGGTCGTGGGCCCAGGCGATCCGCGGGTCGTCGAACAGCGGGCGTGGCGCCGGCCTTGAGATCGCTGCGCGTTGCCGGGGGCTGCGACGACCATTCGCCGGCGAAAAGATCGAGGGCGTTTTGGTCACTGGGCGCGACGCCGAAGCAGGGCTTGAAATCGGGCATGCGGGAAGACGACAAAACACCCGAACGCTCCAAAATGAACCAAGAAAATGAGGGAGTGGCCGGCGGCGGCTGAGCGGGGGAAGGAGGAAAGCTGGAAAGCGGAAATCCCGACAAAGTCTTTTCCTGATTTTCTGAGTCCCACCTCAACTCATTTCCGGACCTGCCAGGCGGCGACGATCTGGCCGATGGTGTCCTCCAGCGATTGCGTGATATCCCAGGCCGGGTAATGCGCGCGCATTTTGCGAAGGTCGCTGTAGTAGCAAATATGGTCCCCGGCGCGGTTCTGGTCGACGTAGGTATAGACTTGCGGTTGGCCGGAGAATTTTTCGGCAATCTTGAACGCCTCGAGGATGGAACAGGAGTTGGCCTTGCCGCCGCCGAGGTTGTAGACTTCTCCGGCGCGCGGCGCCGCGACGAACACGGCCATGAAACGCGCGACATCGAGAGAGTGGATGTTGTCGCGCACCTGTTTTCCCTTATATCCGAAAACCTTGTACTCCCGGCCCTCAAGGTTGCACTTCACGAGGTAGCTGAGGAAGCCATGCAACTCGACGCCGCTGTGATTGGGCCCCGTGAGGCAGCCGCCGCGCAGGGCACAGGTGGGCAGGTTGAAGTAGCGGCCGTATTCCTGCACCATCACATCGGCGGCGACCTTGGAGGCGCCGAACAGGGAGTGTTTGGATTGGTCGATGGTGAAGGTTTCGGCGATGCCGTGTTCGTAGGCGGGATCGGCGTAGTCCCAGCGCGTGGCGAGTTCGCGGAGGGCGATGCGGTTGGGGGCGTCACCGTAAACCTTGTTCGTGCTCATGTGCACGAAGGGCGACTCGGGGGCGGCCTGGCGCGCAGCTTCGAGTAGGTTCAGCGTGCCGACGGCATTGGTGTCGAAGTCGTCAAAGGGGATTGCGGCCGCGCGGTCGTGCGAGGGTTGGGCGGCGGTGTGGACGATCACGCCGGGTTTGACGTCGCGGACGAGGGCAAGCACCCCGGCCCGGTCGCGAATGTCGAGCTCGTGGTGCACGAAGCCCGGCAGGTCGCGCGCGAGCCGCTGCTGGTTCCAGCGGGTATCGCCCTGGGGTCCGAAGAAAACGGCCCGTTGGTTGTTGTCCACACCGTGAACCGTGTAGCCGAGTTCGCGGGCGAAATAGACGCACACCTCGGAGCCGATGAGGCCGGAGGAACCGGTGACGAGGAGAGTCTTGGGCATCGAAAGAGGTGCTCGTCTTGCGCCGCGTTCGGCCAGCCGATGCGGAGTGTTTCCGAGCAGGACGGAAGAGAACCCGCCCGGCGCCCAGGAGGGCAAGCCCGTTGATGCGTACGCCTAGTGCCGGCCGGGGTGGTCGAACGTCATGCCGGGATTGATGGGGATTTTGGTCACGGCCTCACCGGACTGGATGCGTCGGGCATATTGCGCCCAGTGGTGATCCTTCAATGTTTCGTAGCGCCATGCCGCCAGGGTTGTGAGCAAGGCAAGTCCGCACGCGACGCCCGTGCTCCAGCGGATCCACCTGGGTCCGGACCAGCCGCAGATCAGGAGCCAAGCCGCGAGTAATTTGGGAATGAAAAGATAGCGGTCGCCGTTGTGGAGCCCAGCGAACGCCCCGAGTTCATGACGGGCGCGAAAGACCGTCGCCATGATCACGGCGACCAGACACGCTACAATGAGTAGGCGGAATTCACGGCGGGATCCCGGGGCAAGAGCGCAGACGAGGAGTGCGCCGATCGCGGCGAGCCCGAGCGCGATGAGCGCCGCGCGAGGCAGGTGTTCGGCCCACACGGGAGGCAGGAAGAGCGAAGCCGGCAATCGGAATCCTACAAACCAAGCCATGGAGTCGAGGGTGAAGCTTTCGCTTCCGGCGGGGGCCGTGGTGGATTGCAGCACGCTCCACGCCTAGACGCCTGCGGCGAGGACCACGAGGACGACAAGAACAGCGCTGGCGCGGGTTTTACGTCGCCAGGCGCGCCAGACGAAAAGCGGGCTCAAGAGAACGGAGAATATTCCCGTCAGGCCGACGATAATCGCGATCGAGGCGTCGGTTGCGTGTTGCCGGGACGTGGCGGCATCGCGCGCGAGAAGGAGCCCCACCAGCCCGAAGGCGGAGAGCCATTGGAGGTTGGTGAGATTACCGAAGACTTCTCCGGTGTGCGGCAGGAGGACGATTGCGACGAAGCAGGCTGCGCGACAGGGCAGATCGATCCGCGGGGAAAAGATAGCCGCGCCAAGCGCGAACACGGTCGCGAGGCTGGCGATCAAGTAGGCGGTTGGAATCCAGAGAGCGTCGAGTGGCGCCGCCGCGGCGGCAATCAACCGGAGGAGGAGAAGATGGTAGCCGCCGTGCGGCGTCTGGAGCGCGCCGAGGCCGTACGTGTCGGCCTGAAGGAAAAAAAATGGGACCGTCCTCGGCCCAAAGCTGCGGATGGAGGAACATTTCGGGGCGTCGTGCAAACAAGATGGCGATGACCACGGCACCCCAAAGCAGCGTTGGCGTGAAGAAGCGATCCCGCCACCGCGGCTTGGGCGGCGCGGCCGGAGCAGAGGCGGCATCCGGCAAAGGTTGGTTCGGCTTTGCTCCGACCAGCCGCGTGACGATCAGGTAGATCAATCCGAGCCCGCTCGCGAGCGTTACCGCCGCCGCAGCGCCGGAAAGCGGCGTGACGATGCCGCGTCCCGGCGGAAGCCAGGTAAACGCAAACTCGACTGCCTGGACTGCCGCAATCGCACCGAAAACCAACGGGTGCGCGAGCACGGCCCACGCGGCCAGCAGACCGAGCAGCAGGAGTTGAACGGTGTAGGATCCCTGATGCGTGAACGCCTCGTTGGGAAAAAACATCAGCGCGACCCAGGCCACGCAGGTCCCCGCCAACCAGCCGAAAGTCAGCCCGTGATTCCGTCCCACTTCCCGCTGCGCGAAATTTGTGCGCCACTGACAGACGGCCCAAAATGGCAGCGCGCCGAGGGCGAGCCACCACCGCGCCGCGGTGCGGAGCGGAAAATATTGATCGTCGACCCGTCGCGACAGTGGCGCACGACTGGGTCCGGCGTTGACGAGACTGCTCCAGCTGCCGCCAAAAAGCATGGCGAAGTTTTTGCGCCGGGCGTCCCAGGCCCCGCTCCACCCGAGCTTCGTGTAGCTGTCCCGCAGGGCCTCGCCGACCGAACGCGAATCGGGCGGGATGACGCCGGCGATGTGCCATTTCACGAGCCGGTTGCCGGGCGGGGCATAGCCGCGCTGGTAGGCGAGCCACGGCAGGGCAAGGACAACAAAGGCCAGTCCGGCCCACGCCCACGAGCGCCAGCGCCGCCATGTGGCGACGACGAAGGGGACCAGCGCCAGCAGGGCAAAGGTTACGCCGCCGTGCAAAAGCCACGCAAAGCCGGCGCAGGCACCGGCGCGAAAGTAACGAAAGCGTTTTCCGGTTTCATCACCCGTGTCCGGCTGGAGAAACCACTCGGCGAACGCCGCAAGGGTGAAGGCGGCCGCGGCGAGTTTGGGCCAGACGTAGACGGAGTTGAAAAGCAGGAAGCCGGTGAACGCGAGTGCCGCGACGACGGCGGTGGCCCGCCGGGAGTCCACGCCGAGCGAGCGCAGCAGGAGATGCAGGGCCGGAATCCACAGCAACTGGAGCCATAACCCGGTGGCGGCGCACGCGGTGTCGAGGTCGAAACCGAGCGTGCGCAGGACGGGCCAGGTGAGCAGCGCGACGCCGGTTTGCAGGGGCGGCCGGTCGCTCGTCAGCCAGTCGCCGCCGAGCACGCGCGTGGGATTGCCGCTGCTGACGACTTCCGTGAAGACCCGGGGCTGTTCGTTGTCGCCGGGCATGTCCGCGAGAAAGCGGCTCGACGCGCCCGCGGACCAAGTCGGCGCCGGAAAAAGGTACAGGGTGGCGCCGTAGCCCACGGCGACGAGCGCGCCGACGAGCAGAAGATCGCGGTGCGCGCGCAGCCAAGCCGCGCCCGGACGGCGCATTCGCCAGCACGTTGCCGCAGCCGCAGCGAATGCAAACCACGAGAAAAAGCGGCCGAAGGCGGGATGGAAAATGCCCGCCCAGAAGGCGGCGTAGCCGGCGAGCGCGACCGTGAGGGCCGCGTTGAGCCACGATTCGGGGCGGATTCTTTTCTCCGCGGCGAGCAGCGCGCCGGCACTGCCGACGAGCAGCAGCAGTCCCCCGCAAAGGGCCACGGCGAGCAGGGGATTCCAGGGAGCCGGAAGTGTCATCATAGCGCCGCGACGATGCCGACGTGGGCAGGTGGCAACGCCACCGATAAGACGATGGCGGGGATCTGGGTGATGAGCAGCACGGCAAGACGTTCGTGGAAGTCGCGGCCTAGGCCTGCCCGCGCAGTGGCCTCAGAACGGCAGCGTCAGTACAAAAACCCCGATTGCAATGCATCCGTAAACGCCAAGTTGGAAAAATTCGGATTTCGTCAGTGAATTCCCGTGCCGCGACCAGCGTAGCGTGAGCGTGCCGGCGAGCACGACGTAGCCGGCGAGGCCTATCTGGGCCGCCAGTTCGGTGTCCGCGGGAACACCCAACGCAATCGACCACTGCCCGGCGGCCAGGACTACGAGGCCAGGCAGCGCGAGAAATGCGGTGCTGCTGGGGAAACGCCCGCGCCACCACGACCGGCAGGCGAGACCGGGCAGGAAAAGCAGTCCCGTCAGGGCGAAGGCCGAGATCCCGATCCAACCGGGGTTGCGCGGTACGCCGTCCAGCCAAACCAACCCGTGCCCGGTGCTGTTTACGGGGGTGGCGACGGCCAGCCATCCGCTGGGCGTAGTCTGCCCGTCGGTGAGGACGAGCCGAGCTTTGCGGCTACGCCACTGGCCCACGCGAACGGCCCATTGATCGGGGCGTTCCCGCGGATTCGGACCGCGGTAGTGTACGGCCGCGGTCGGGGTTTCGGCTTCGTCGAGGATCTCGAGTGAGAGCCCGTTGCCGGGCGAACCCGGATAGCCGAGGATCGGCACCTGCAGAATATCCTCCGTGAGAATGAAGGAGGTGCTGATGACGCGCCCGGTGAATACATCCCCGCCGACGTAGGTGCCGTGCCATTTTCGATCGGCCCGCCCGGGTGGGAAAACCGCGCCGGTAAATTTTCCGTCGACGCGCCCCGGTGTCGTCGGATCCCGCAGGCCAAAGTCCGGGGAGGCTTTTTTCGCCATTTCAGGCGGTAGAGGTGGAGGGGATGGGGAATGGGCGACGAGTCCGAGTCGGACGGCGAGCACCGCTCCAACCGCCAGACCGAAGACGGCAGTAGTAGCCGGGCCCAGCCAGTGGGAGTGTGATGATGATCTCGTCGAACGGGTCGCCGGCCACAAAAGCACCAGTGCGGCCACGCCGAGTGCGGCGCTGGCGCCGAGCAACCACGGGCCGAGCTGCACGATTTTCAGCGCGAGAACGGACAGCCGGGTATTCGATTTCGGCGCGGTGAACGCAAACCAGCCCGTTCCGGTGTGGCTGGCCTCCAGCCGATAGGTTCCGGGCACAACATTGAAGTTGAGCCGCTTCCAGCGCGGCAGCGGCTCGAGGCGCCCCAGTGGTTCGATGGCGCGGCCGGCTCCTTCGATCAGCTGCAGCGTCGTTTTGCCCGCTCCGTCGCCTGCGACAAGGACGCTCAGTCGCGAGTGATCGACTTGGAACGGCACGCTGACAAAGCGCGCCTCGGTGCCCGCTGCGCTCATCCACCCCGCCATTCCCGGAGCGGTGAGGCCGGCCGGGAGCTTTTCGTTCGACGGACTAAAACCGCGCGTTTGTCCGTCGTCGGCCGTCATCGGCAACGGGGAACGCACGGACTCGGGCAGGACGTTTTTCAGTGCCGGGCTGTCCAGAAGTCCGGCAAGTCGTTCGGCGGATGGGTAGGGCAGCTCGTCCCACGGGGCCTTCTTGAAAAACTCGGGCGTGTGCGAGGCGAGATAGTCCCGCACGCAGGCGATGCGCGCGGCGTTGATGCCGGGCATCGAGTTCAGGGTGTTCTCTTGCGTGGTAGCGGCCTCGCGCGAAAGGCCCCACAGGCTGGTGCCGGCAAAAATCGCCACCATCGCGATCCAGCCCCGGCGGGCTCGCGCGGTGGGAGCTGTAGCCGCGAGGTAGGCCAGGGCGAGGAGGCTCGTCAGTACCCCCACGCTGAGGGTGTCACAGTAGCGCGAGGCGTAGCCGTGCGTCTCGGCCCCGCGGGCGTAGGCGATCGCCGCGGCCTGCAGACAGAACCAGGTACTGGCGCCCAGCAGCGTCAATGCGACGGGGCCGTCGATCCGGCGGCGAAAATACGCCAGGGCAAGGGCCGCGGGCGGAAGCAGCCCGAGGGGTGCGGCCCAGAGCGAGATGACGGGCCACGAGAACTGGTGCAGGAAGGCGTCGAGCCAAGGACCGATGCTGGCGGCCTTGAGCACCGCGTGTCCGGGAACGTCGGCCTTGAGGAGCCAGCCGGCGACCACCAGCACCGCGTTGGTGCCGAAGACGTAGAGGTCATCCCGGGTTAGCCTGCGATCGCGCAGGGCCCGGGCGGCGGTGGCGCCGAGGATGGCCAGAGCGGAAAGAAGTCCCGACGCCATCGAGAACAAGGCCGCCACTCCCGCCAGGGGTGCGATCCACCAGCGCCACGAGCGCGGCCGTGCCAGCAGCGTTGCGCCGAGGTGCAGGGCGGTGAAGAGCAGGACGAGGTAGAATTGCGATTGAAAACCGGAAAGCGTGTTTTCCCATGAAACCGAGGTGGAAAAAAACAGCGCACAGATTCCGGCGAAGCCGGCGGCCGCGAGCGGTGGCAGCGCACGCCACGCCGCGCCGAGGAGAAGCAGCGCGGCTCCGGCGTGCAGCGCGGCGTTGACCACGAGCTGCACCCGCGGATCCCACTGGCGGCCCCCAGCCTCGAGCAAGGCCAGTGCGAGACTGCGGGTGAAGAAAGGCCGGTGTTCGTTGTGGGCGCGAAACAGATCGGCGGCGGTCAGCCTGCCCTCAAGGTACGGCCGGAAAAGAAAATCACCCTCGGCATCCCATTGATCCCAATAGGGCAGGTCGCTGCCGTAGCGGTCGATCAGCAGCAGCTTCGCCCCAAGGATCGCCAGCAGCAGGGAAAGCAACAGCGCGGCCCGGCCGGAGCATCGAGAACGGAGTGTGGCCATCTTAGTCACCCGGTGGGGTCGAGGCCACGGCCAGCAGATGGTAATGGAGGGGAGTGCCCTCCACGGTGCGCAGGGGATGGAGCGTGTGGAAGCCGATTTCGACCCGGGGATAATATTGCCGCAGAAGGGCACCGAGGCTCCAGCGGGTGAAAAAGTTTTTGTGATCCGCCTCGAGCATGTGCCAGGGCACCGCGAGGCGGGGCGACAGATAGCTGAGCAGCTCGCAATTAGGAACCGAAACGATGAGTTGGCGCGGCGCCACGCGGCGCACCTCGGCGAGGAAAGCCAGCGGGTCCTCGATATGTTCGAGCACTTCAATGCAGAGCGCGGTGTCGAATGCCCCGTCGGCGAAGGGCATGCTCTTCCCATCGACTTGTCGGTGCGGCAGACCGAGCCGGGTGAGCTCCGCGCAATCCGCCTGTTTCACTTCCGCTCCCATCCAGTCGTAGCCGTCGGCCAGCAAGCCACGCCCATACGAACCCAATCCGCATCCGACGTCGATGAGCCGAACCGGCGGGGGACCGATGAGTTGACGCAGGCGGCTTGCGAGTTCGCCGCTCGGCGCGGACAGCGATGGGCCCGAGGTGTAGATGTGCGCGCGGTGATGAACGGCGATCGTGGCCTGGTCCAGCAGCACGCCATAATCCGCCTGCCGGTAGTCGCGCGCGATCGCGGCAAAAGCGCGCGAGAGAAAAGGCGCCGTGCGCGTGCCATCCAACCGCCTGCCGCGCAGTTCCAGCTGCAACGGCTGGCCAAACGTGGCGGCGGGATGATGCACGAAAAAATCGAAGGCCGGCCGCGCGCCGGCGGGCAGCGCCAGCGCGGCCGATACGTCGGGGCGCCCGTGCAGCGTGCAGGTTTCTCCCAGCAACTGATCGTTCGCCCATGCCTCGATCGCGGCAATTCCGGACGCGTCGGAACCGAACCAGACCCAGCCCTGCAGCCGCAGGCACAGCGGATCCACCACGGCGCCCGCGGCGGGCGCATCAAGTGCGGCGGGAGGCGAAGCCGGTCCCGGGGAAGTTCCGGCCGCGGTTGTTTCGCGGGCGGGTTCGAGGAACGAGCGCGCGTCAGACTTCAGTGGATACGCGCGATCCTCGCGGCTGCGGCGGCGGTTGCGCCATCCGGCCAGCCAATGGCCGAGATTCTTTCTCACCCGCGCGACCGCGAGAAAGCCGATGGGGTTGTCGGCGGGAAAGCGTTCCGCGTGGTCGACAATGTCCCACGCAAATCCGGCATGGGCTCCACGCTGAAGTTCCTGGAGGAGGCCGAGCACATTCGAGGGTTCGAAAGTGTGAAAATGGATGTTGATTTCCAGCCCCTGTCGCACGGCTTCACGCAAATCGTCCGCCAGCTTGGCCCGCCGATCGCGATGGTGTTGGGCGTCGGCTCCGCCGAAAAAAGTGTCTTCCACGCCGAAAACGAAATCGTCGATATGCGTGGGATCGCAGGCGGTGACCTTGCGTTGGTAGTCTTCCAGAAGGTGGTTGACGGGCGTCAGGGCTCGCGGGCGGTCCCACGTCAGTCGCCGGTCGGGCACCACGAGGTAGATGATTCCGCCTGGACGCAGCACGCGGCACCACTCGGCGAGGGCCGCGATGGGATTGCCCACATGCTCGAGCACGTGGGACGTGACGACGTAATCGAGCGAGTTGTCGCGAAACGGCAGGTTGCAGGCTTCGCCGTAATAGTCGGCATGGACCTGCTCCCGACCGAACTCGCGAAAGTAATCGACGTAGAAAGGAGGCGGATGCAACCCGGGCACCGGGGATTTAAAAGCGCCAATCTCGACCCCGATTTTTCCTCCGCCAATCCAGCGCGCGACTTTTTCCTCGTGAGTCATGACGCGAAACGCGCGATAAAACGGAGGGACGGAGGGCGGCCGGCGGCGGCGGATGCGGGGCAATCGTCGGGAGCGAACCTCATGGCATCCATGGCCGCGGCGGGGCTGCGAGCGAAAAGTCCGTATGCTCAAGCGTCAGGTTGGGATTGTAGGCCGGGTCGTGGCGGATGACGGCCGGCCAGCGCTGCAACATCGTTTCGACCTCGCGTCGGAAGCGCTCGTGCTTTTCCGGGGTGTCCTCGGCGCCGCGACTGACGGACTCGTGGTGGTAGAGCTCCGCGAAGGGCGTCCAGAGATTGCGATGGCCGGCGGCCTGCACCTTGAGACAAAAATCGATGTCGTTGAAGGCGACGGTGAGATTCTGTTCGTCGAGTCCGCCGACTCGCAGGTAAATTTCGCGTCGTACGACGAGGCAGGCCGCCGTAACCGCGCTGTAGTTTTGCACCAGCCGCGCCCGGTTGAAGTTCCCGTCGCTGCCGCGCGGATAATCGCGAAACGCATGACCGGCGACGCCGCCGAGTCCGACGATCACGCCGGCATGCTGAATGGTGTCGTTGGGATAATACAAGATGGCGCCGACGCACCCCACGTCGGGCCGCAGGGCCTGCGCCGCCATTTCGTCGAGCCAGCCGCCGTGGATGACCTCGAGATCGTTGTTGAGCAGGCCGATGAGTTCACCCGTCGCCTGGGCGACCGCGAAGTTGTTGATCGCGGAAAAATTGAAGGGCGCGTCGTAATGCAAGACGCGCACGGTGCGATCCAGCCGGGTTCCGGTCGAGCGCATGGATTCGGCGGCTACGCCGGCCTGGAGTGGATGGGTGCCGTCAGCGAGCGACTGGAGATAGGCCAGGGTCGCCGGGTCGTCGGAACCGTTGTCGACGATGATGAGCTCGTAATTCGGATATGTGGTCTTTTCCAGAATGCTGTCGACGCATCGCTGCAGAAATCTGAGCCCGTTGCGCGTGGGTATGACGAGTGAAACGAGCGGCGGCGCAGGCGGGAGCGGATATTGGACGCGCCAGTGATCGCCGGGAACGTGGTGCAGCGTCACCTTTTCGCCTCGCGTGGCGAAGTGGTCTGTCAGGGCGCGGTGCGCGGCCTCCAGTGGATAGTTTTTTTCGCTCAGCATCAGCGCGGTGGAGCCGGGGATCGCGCGCCAATGGTAGAGGACCTTGGGGATGTGCCGGATGCGGGAAGGGTCGGTAATGCGGGCGACGACGCGCAACGCGAGGTCCCAATCTTGTGAACCCTCATAACCGATGCGGAAACCCCCGACGTCGCGCACCATGGTGGTGCGGTGGACGGTGAGATGGGAGAGGTAGTTCTGCGCGTGGAATAGATCCGGCAGCCAGTCCGGCTTGAAGTAGGGTTCGTGCCGGTGCCCCTCCTCGTCGATCTTGTCCTCGTCGGAGTAAACGAGATCGGTGTCCAAGTGGACGTTGAGCAGCGCGACAACCTCATGTAGGGCGTTGGGCGCGAGTTCGTCGTCGTGGTCGAGCAGAGCGATGTATTCGCCGGTGGCGAGTTCGAGGGCGGAGTTGGACGCGGCCGAGATGTGGCCGTTTTTTTCCCGAAAGCAGACCTTGATCCGCGCGTCGCCCGCGGCGAGTTTTTCGAGGAGAGGTCGGAGGTGGGTTTGGGGCGAGGCGTCGTCGGCAATACAAAGCTCCCAACGCGGATAAACCTGGGCCTGGACTGAGGCCACCGCCTTAAGCAGCCAGCGCTGCGGCGTATTGTAGACCGGCATGACGATCGAGATCAGCGGCTTGAGGGCGAAGGCGGATTCGTCTTTCGCCAGTGCCGCCAGCGACTCGGGCGTGTGGCGGTCGAAGGTCTCCGTCCAACGTTCGTAGGATGTCAGCTCCGCCGGACCGGTGTCGTTGCCTACGCGCAGAGGAGTGGTGAAAAAGATGTGCCAGCCGCCTTCGTCGTCGCCGATTTCCAGCACCAGTTCGTGATCCTCGTTTTCCAGTGGGATCTCGACCTTCCAACCGCAATACTCCGCCTGCGGGACGTTGCGTATCGAAGCGAAGACATCCAGGCGCTTCAGCCCGTAAACTCCCGGATAGCGACGGCATCCGTTCACTGTGGCGCGGAGCTGTTTCATTGAAAGCTCAGGGGCTAGGCACCAGCCTCGGACCAGCAGTTTTTTCGCCGGAAAACTCCATGCCTGCGGGTAATCGACGCTGTAGCGAAATGTTAGTGCGGGCGCGGTCATCAGCCGGTCGGGGCCGGGCCGGGCGGTTTGCGGCGCCGTGGCAGCGAGCGTGGGGCGACGGACGAAGGGATCGACGAGTTTGCGGCGCAGCAGGCGCAGCCATGCGGTGGCCCACCACGAAAATGAAGCTTGGATGTGACGAAGCTTTTCGTCCCGCCGGGCCAATTCCCCGTTCAACGCCTGAAGTTCGACATGGCGGGTCCGGGCGGCCTCATTGAAGGCTTGGCTCTCCGCGTAGTGTTGATGCAGCAGTTTCTTATAATACTGGGCTTCGCGGTCGCTTTGGCGAAAATTCGTTTCAGCCAGATTTAGACGCTGCTGCCACGTGGTTTCTAATCGCTCAATTTCATTCTCGAACGCGCCGATCTGCTGGCGTGCGGCCTTCAGCAGGGTTTCGGCTCGATGTCGGAGGCGATCCGCCTGATCGAAGCGAGGGCGAAGATCGGCCAGCATGCGTTCGAGATTGCCGGCATGGGCCTGAACTTCGGCGAGGGCACGCTCGAGATTGCCGGCATGGGCCTGAACTTCGGCGAGGACACGCTCGAGATTGCCGGCATGGCTTTGCGTGAGTCGCAAGCCCTCCTGCAGGTTCCGGATATGCTGCTCGTTCGCGAGGCGCTCACCCTCGAGGGCCTGGTTGAGGCCGCTGCCAAGACTGAGTTCGAGCTGGCGCACAAGCCGGGCAAGCAGGGCAAGATCGGCGGCAAGGACTGCGTCGACTTCTCCCGATTGCGACGCAAGAGATTCGGCGCGGGCGGCGAGGAGCGTCACTTCAGTGGCGAAGGGATCGGTCGCGAGTGACCAATGGGTGGTGGGTGGGCGGGCGAGGGTGGCGGCGTAAAATGCCGCGAGCCCCCGGGTATTCGTGACGAGGTCGAAATGCGAACGGGCAAAGGCGGCCCCGTTCGCGCCCAGCGAAGCGCAGAGCGCCGGGTCGGCGAACAACTGCAGACACGTTTCGACAATTTCCTCCGGTGCGCCGGTTTTTAGAAAAACGGCTTCCTCGCCATCGTGCATCAGCAGGGCGAGATTCGTCGGCGGAAGCACGACGGCTTTGCCCATGGCGAGAAATTCGGGGAGCTTCGAAGGGAGGCGGTAGTCGTTGAACGGCCCGGGGCGTCCGGGTTGCAAGAGCACATCCGCGAGGGCGAGGAGGCGCGGCAGCCTGGCCTTGTCGACAAAACCGAGGTCGAGCACGTACTTGCCGTGGTCGAACGCAAGGCTGGCAAGAAACTCCGGTGAATTTAATCCCGTGCGAACGAGACGGGTCGGGGTGCCGCGCTGGTTGAGCAGCACCACGGCGAGGTAGAGTTCGCGCATCTCCGGTTCGTTCGCGAAGGTATTGCTGCCGGTAAAGACGATAACGCGCTCGTCATCCTGGAGTCCGAGTTCGGCGCGGAGGTGGCCGTCGGCCGGCTGCGGCCGGTAAAGGGAGAAATCGACGCCCGGCGGGAGCAAGTGAGTCGGCGTGCCGGCGGGCACGAATTCGCGCAGCCGGTCGACGATGTGCGTGACGCCGTCGGCAATGCGCAAGAATCCCTCGTGGCGCAGCGGATCGGGCAGGGCGTCGACGAGCCAGCTGCCGGTTCCGGCGGGGGAAGCCTCCTGAAGGGCGGCGTAGGTTTGGCCGGTGTAGCTTTCGAGGAGGTAGCGCTCGTTGTCCTCAAGATGGATGAGGACACGCGCCGGGGTGGCAATGGCGCGTTGATACGCGAGGACAAATTTGCGCACGCCTTCCCGCGGGGTCCACGCGTGGATGAGATCGGCGGGGCGGGAGTCGGGGAAGATACCCGGTTGGCCGAGCGCCTCGTCGTAGGTGGCGGGCACGAAGAGGGGGTCGCGCACGTGGGCGATCGTATCCTTTCCGTGGGGAACCACGACCACGCAGGCGTGCCCGGACGCGCAAAGCGTGTTGGCGAAGCCCCCGATGTGGTTCAGGCTGTTGGTGGTAAAATCGCCGTAGTTGACGAAGAGGATGTTCACGCGGGAGAAGGGAATTCGGGCAGGGCGACGAAGGACGCGGTGAGTGAGGGCGGCGCCGGGCGCCGACAATCAAAATGGCAGACCCGCGACGCTGCGCCGGACACAGCGGAAGGTAAATGCGGATCTTGGATCCGCGCTTCCGGAGCGGGCGATCTGGCTGGTCGCCCCCGCTCAACCCATGACCCGCCGCAAATTCGACAGGGACGTACGGCTGCCGCGGGCAAACTGATCCAAGGCCGTGGTCGGATTCGTGCCGGATCCGCGAGTCGGCTTCGGGTCGACGAGAAGGAACAGGGACTGTTCGCCGGGCGAGAGCTCGGCGGAAACGCGATCAACGAGATAACTCCCAAACGCCAGGAACGTGTCCTGGATCTTCACTTTCTCAGACTCGGTGTCGCGCCGCAGGTTCGGCGCCATGCCAGTCCCGTTGTCCCGGGCGGCGAGCGGCGAGAGCGCAATCGGCCAAGTGGCATCGATCTCAATCGGGCGGGAGGCCGGTGCGAAGATGGGGAGGTCCATTCCACCGAAATCGATCGGGCGGTCGGTAAAGTGATGCTGGTCGCGATTCGAGTCTTGGGGCGCGCCAAAGGTCATTGGGTCGAAGTCAGAAGCACCAGCCTCGCCGGTCATGGGCAGCGCGGAAAGGCCGCGGGCAAATGCTTCCAGTTCGCGGGGTGCCGCCGGGAGAAGGGCGGTCTTGCCGGTGATCGCCGCCTGGAGGCTGAAGTTCGGCGCATCCTGCGCCATGAATTCGAAGACGAGTTGCTGGGAATCCTTGCTCGAGTACCGGAGCACGTCTCTCAGCTCGGCAATGAACGCCCGGGTGCGTTCGTTGAGGGGCAAGGTAATCACCAGCACTGGATCAAGCGCTGGGGTCGGCGCGGGATCGACGATGGTTCCGCTGCCGGTGGAGCCGGTGTTGACTGGGCCACTGGGCATCTCGGGGGCGGGGAGCGCCGCCAACTTGTCCACCAAGTGAACCGAGGACGAAGGCAGTCCGGCCAGCGAGATCGTCTCGGGACGGTACTTCAAGTTCAGGATCTGATCGCTGTTGAGAGCGACGACGAAGAGCGAGGTACTTTCGGAATCGAGGGTCAGCTTCTGGAGATCCGACAGGATCATGGTTTCACCGAGGGAGCGAACCGAGAGACTGGTATCTGTGCCCTTGAGGACCGCAATGGCTCCGGCGCTGGCCAGAACCACACTACCAACATTGATGACGTGCAGGCTCTTGGTCACGCTGAGGTTGGATCCGACGATGGCCCCCACATCGCTGACGATAAGATTGTCGACCCGATCGGTTCCGACAAAATTCACCGTGGCGAACGACGAGATTTTCAGATTCGTGACGAACGAGGGCAGCCGATCCAAATCAATCGTCAGGACCTCGATCCCATGGCCGTTGAGGACCAACTGGGCATTTCCGAAGTTGGTGCTAAACGAGGCGTAAAACTGCCCCGAACTGGTCAGCGCCCGCACCGTCAGGTCAAAATCAGCCAGAAGTCCGAACGGATCCGCCGCGAGCAGCGTGCGCGACTCGAGGGACTCCAAGGTCAGATTTCGGCTGGCGCGACGGGGCGCATTCATGGTCAGGCTTAGTTGGCGGAACGAATGGTCCCGGCGGCAGGTGCGATGAGGAGGGCGGAAAGTCCTGGGACGGATTGCTCGGAACGTGCCAGCTTGATCTTCACGCGGAAGGTGCCGCTGGACGGGTCGATGATGGGATCGGTATGAAAGACAGTTCCGGATACGATGGGTTGGTCCTCGGTGGATTTGAAGACTCTTACATCTACCTGCTGGCCGGTCTTGAACAGCGAAAAATAGCGGGCATCGCAGAAGACGACCATTTCCAAGCTAGTTACATCTACCACCCGGGCAACAGTCTCGTACCGCTCGACGGCTTCGCCGACCAATTTCGAGGTCTTCAGGAAGATGCCGGCGATCGGCGAATTGATGGATCTGTTTGCCAGCCTGACTTTTGCCATCTGCAATCCGGCTTCGTTTTGCTCGTAGCGAGCCTTCGCTTGGGCGGCCTGTGACTTGGCGTCCAGGAACTGTTTTTCGCTGTAAATCTTGTCCTCGCGGAGGCGCTGCATGCGCTCGAACTCGGCCGCGGCGCGCTCCATTTCAGCCGCGGCTCCCCTGACGGCGGCTTCTGCTTGGGCGACTTCGGCTCGTTCCTGGTCGGAATCGAGACTGATAATCGACTGGCCGGCCTTCACTTTATGGCCTTCTGGCACCAGAATGGCATCGACGATGCCGGCCGCCCGCGCACTCAGGCTGACGTCGATCGCCGGGCGCAGGACGGAGCGGAACGAACCCCGCATGGTCCCGCCCGGCGTGTGGAGGGGCATCGTCGGATCGACCCCCGCGGCCGGCGGCAGCAGCGATGGATCCGCGATCGCGGTGACGGCGGGGAACAGGACTGCGAGAAGGGAGAGGCGGAAGCGAAACATGGGCGACAGGACGGTGGCTCGGTTAAAAGAAGCGAACCGTCAGGAAGTCGATGAAGTCCTTAAAAAGAACGTAAGCTAGCGACTTTGAGCCGGCGTCGAACGAAATCCGGCCCGTGAACCCGGATTTGAGGAAGTTTGCATCGTCCAGGACGGCAGCGAGCGGGACCATGGCGGTGAATTGGTATTCTCCCAACGACGTATCCAAGCCATAAGCGAGCTGGTCGGCGGACTTGAGTTCCAGTTGATAAGTATGGGCCGGATTCGACGCCAGGCGAAGGGTGGCGGGAACCGGTCCGTTTTCACGCAGGCGTCGATCCAGAAAGACCAGATCCCGTTCACGGAGGCTGGCCTTCACCTGCCAGGCGCCCGGGTCGATCACTTGGAGAATGGGCTCCCCGATGCGCGGGATGTCGCCAATGCGGGTGGAAAGGGATTGTGCGCCCAGGACCAGACCATCAAAGGGAGCGCGGACGATGGCGCGGGCCTCATCGGCGCGAAGCTTCTCCGCCACCGCGGCGGCCTTGGACGCGTTCAGCCGGGAGATCTGCATCTGGCTCTCGTTGCCGGCACCCAGCGCGGCATCGCTTTCGAGGAGCGATCGTTCGTACTCCTGTTCGACCTGCGACAACTGCAGCCGGATGTCACGGGTGTCGAAGCGGGCCAGAATCTGGCCCTTCTTGACGGCTTCTCCTTCTCGAACCGGCACCTCGAGCAGGCTCGAATTTACCAGCGAAGGCAGCGTATTCTGCTTCACCGCGAGGATGCTGGCATTGCCCTTGATGCGGTAGGTGACCGGAAAAATCATCGCTCCCGCCAGGACGATTAAAGGAAGTCCGAAATGCAGCCACTTGCGCTTGGCGGGGGTGTTGACGTAGGTCTGCCGGTAGCTGATGAGGCGCCGCGCCACGCGCATGGAACGGTGCTGGTTGCAATAGAGCGCGGTACCCAAGGCGCGGCCGGCGGAAACGGCCAGCTCCGACATGGGCTTCAGCGAGTTGCCCAGCTTTTCCTCCAGCTTGATGCCCTCGAACAAAAGGATGCCACAGACCCGCTGGTTGCGATCGAAGAGGGGAATGACAGTGGCCCAGTTCATGGGCATCAGGTGGAAGTAGTCATTCACCTCGGCCGGCCGGGTCGCGGTCTTGGCCGGATCGCGCATTATCACTGTGATTTGCGTCCGGGGCCGACGGGCGTCGGGGGCCGGCGCGGGCTTGGGCTCTGCCGTCGGGCGCTTGATGGAATCCTCGGTCAGCAGGGCCGGGCTTTCCCCTCCTGGCACCGGTTCCGGCTCGCCCGCTGTCTTCCCCAGCGACATCTGGGTCAGAGTTTGGGCAACGCGCTGGAGCACCACCGCCTGTTCGCTCTTCGGGTGCGGCTTCTTCAGTCCGCTGCACGCCTGCAGGATGAATTCGTACTCGAAGCCGCTCATCACCGCATCGGAGTTCAGGGTCCGATCGTAATTGCAGGCGATGAAGAGACAGACCCGGTCGCAGGCCACCGCTTCGCGTGCGTGGTTTACGAGATTCCAGCCGACCGACTCCAGATTAATGTCTCCCGTGAGCTCCTCGAGCAGCTTGGAATACGAACTCAGGCGGGTGACTTCCTGCGAAACATCCCGAGCGCGGCGAGCCTTGAGGTAGAGCTCAATTTCGACGCAGATTTGTTTCAGTAACGTGAGGCGGGCCTGCGAGGACGCGGCATTGGCCGGTTGAAACCAGATTTGGAGCACGCCGGCACTGGTGTCACCCAACGGGAGCGGCAGGAACATCACCTCAAAGGCGGTGCGATTGAAAACGGGCAGTTCTTCCGGGGCTGGAGAATCATCGACCGAAAGTCCCTGGAGGCCGCTGCTCTGGTTACTGTGCGGCGGGAGCAGGAGCGGCTTGCGCTGATCGGCGACCAACTGCAGCGCCCGCTGGAAGGCATTTTCCTGCTCCGGTGCGCCCTGATACCCGAGCGATTCGATATTCGCCTGCAGCACCTTCTGCAGCGTCGAGCCGTTGCGCATTTCATACACGAAACCCACCGGCTTGAACGCGTTCATGACACACTCCGCATGCGCCCGCAGGTAAACTAAGAGGTCAGGTGGATCCTTGGCCAACTGCGCCAACCGGGCAGTAATGCCATTAAGCAATTGTTGGACCTGGGTAGGCGCAGGTAAGGACTGCACGGGCATCATATCAATATGGCAATAAACTCACCCCGGGTGGAGGGATAGCAAACAAAATTAAGCTGGCCCGTCCCGGGGTGGCGGGCGTGGCGGCGAGGCATGATTTGTATTCGGTTGCGAAGAATGGAGATCGAGCGCCGGTCGCCTCGCGTTTGCCGGCCCTGGCCGACTTCGAAGGGCCGCTTTCCCGAACCTTTTTGCCTTCGGGCCGGACGCACAGATAGTCGTTGCCATGATGCCACCTTGGCCTGACGTTGCGCTTTTTCGCTTCCATGGAATTCACTTCTTGCTCTCCTTGGCTTCCCACGACGCGGCGGGCGGACCTTCCGGGGAGACTGGAAGCAAAGCGGAACCCGCGGGTTTTCGGCCG
>SIBR01000060.1 GCA_009695065.1 Opitutus sp.
AAAGGCGCAAGGCCAGCTTGTCGCGTACAATCGGCCGACTGAGGTCGATGCTCGAGCGATAGCCGCCATAACTGTCCCCGCGCAGGGTGAGGCTGGAGATGTTCTGGGAGAGGTTGGCCTGCGTTCGAAGGACATTGACGGTACCTGAAGCCGCCCCGAGTCCGAATAGGCTCGTGTTCGCTCCGCGGCTCAGTTCCACGCGTTCAGTATTGTAGGGGTCGATCGGAATCGCGGGATTCCGGGGAAAGCCATCCATCGAAATATTGGCTGAGCCCAAACCCCTGATGCGATTGGAAGTCTGGGGATTGAGCTGCACCTGGTCAAATACCTCCCCGTTCGCCCCGGTGGTAAAGTTGGTGAAAGTCGCCGTGCCCTCCGTGCCGGCCTCGTACTTGAACAGGTCGTTGATGTCGAGGGCCGCAAAATCGAGCATTTGCTCCTTCGTGATCACGGTGATCGACGAAGCCAAATCCTCCAAACTGGAGTTGAGCCGTGTGCCCGACAGCGCAGTGGCGCCGAGATAGCCGCGGTCCTTGCTCACGTTGACTTCAAAGGGCGAAAGTTCGACGGGAGTCTCGGCGGCTTTGGCGGGAGAGTCCTTCTTGGAATCCACGACTTGGGCATACAGGGAAACGAATCCGGCGCTTAACACGGCCGAGACGAGGGCAACGTTGCGCGTTTTCATAATTTTTTTGGGTGTGATTGGTTTTTCCGATTCATCGGCCGTTATCCTTGAGAAGCACCACCTCGGGATGCTGCGGGGCTGGCGCCAGGCGAACCGGTCGGGGCGGGCGTGCCCTGGGCGGACAAGGTGGCGGCGGTGGCGGCGAAAAGCAGGAGTGACGACAACGGGGCAATGCTGACCGGGTAGGGATCTCTGTTTGGTTTCATGGGGCGGGGTGTTTCCTGGGCTGCGGGGATTTGGTTACGGGCACCTGCTGACACAGGGCGGCCTTCTCGGCTCTCATCCTACATCATGCGCCGGAGCTGTCACTGCGGTTTTGGGGCTTCTTTCCTCAGGTTCTTCGTCAGAGGTCGATTGCCCGCGCCGAACGAGGTGGCGCGCCGCTCAGTTCCGCGGGCGCCCGGACTTTTCCAGTGCGTCCGACATGGCCGCGTAACATTTTTGGGCGACGGCGACGGGATCGTAGCCGGGTTTGCCGGAGATGCGTCCGCTCACCTCGACGACGAGCGGGCCCCGGTAGCCTCCGTCCGCCAGCATGCGCAGATACGGCGGGTAGTCGGTGTAAACTTCGCCCGGCAGGAAGGAGTCGTAGGCGGCGGGGGTTCCCTTGGTGTCCTTGAGGTGAACGAATTTCGTGTGCGCCGCGAGCGGCGGCACGCTCTGGGCCAGCGAATACCCCTCGAGCTCAAAATGGCTGCGGTCGAAGGTGAGGCCGAGTTCGGGGCGCGCGGCCTGCCGATAAAGCCAGAGCAGGCGGTCGGGCGAGTTCGGCCAACAGGCCGGCGGCGGCGAATGGTGTCCCTGAGAGCAGGGCGCGGCGCGAAAAGGTGCGGGGGCTTCGTTTTGTCACGAGTGCGCGGCGTTACCGCGCTCGTATCATAACCTGTCCGGGAACCGCGTCACTGCGGTTTTGCCGCAAGGAACCTCAGGTTTTTCGTCATCGGACCGTGCGGCAGCCCGCCGGGGAATGCGATGACGAGGGTATTTCGCTACTCCACGTTGACTGAATTCCAGTGCGTCAGAGGCCGCCCTTCCGTCGGAACTCCCCCGGCGTCAGGCCATGGACCTCTTTGAACGCGGTGGAGCGCAGGTTCAGGTCGGCTAACGCCCGGTCCCGTCTCTTTCCGCCGCCGCGTCATTTGCGCCGCAGCAGGTCGGCAATCCCAACCATTTCCTCCTGGATTTGATTGCGACGAAAAGCGAAGTCGGACGCCGGCATCTGGCCTTGCAGCCCGCCGATCATGAATTCCGCGCACCGCGTCGGACTGCCGCCGATAGCGGTGGCGAAGTGCGCACCAAGCGCGTCGCACGCGACGTTGAAACCGGAGTTGAGTTCCGCTTCCGCGCGGAATCTCTGGGCCGCCGCCGCCGTGCCGCCGTCGTAGTGCAGGACCGTCTTGTAGACATCGAAGGCATCCTTCGGTTGCTGTCGGTGCGCGAAGGCGTTAAGCTTGAGGACGAGGAAAGGGCCGACCTCGCACACTTTGATCGCACAAGTCTGAATGGTCGCAAAGAAATTTGGGCACGAGCCCGCCGACGAGCACGACGTCGCTTTCGTAATCGCGGAGCGAACTCCAGACGGTGAGCAGCGCGGCCACGGCGAAATCGGTGCTTCCCTCCGGGTAGGCGTGATGATGCGGGTGCTTGGTCATCGGCAAAATCCATCCCAGTCGCGCAGGGCCTTGGCTTGGTCGGGACCGCGCAGTCCGATGGAGAGCAGGTCGAGGTAGATTTGGGGATCGGCGACCAGCGGCCAGTTCCGTACGAGTCGGACTTGTTGAAATACGCCGGGGTCGTTGGGCACCGCGAGCCAGAGGCGCCCGCCATCGGTGACCGGGCGGGCCTGCAGTTCCTTCAGGAAAGAATCGTCCGGAAAAGCGGATACGTAGGCCGAAAGCACGGGTGCCGGGGTATACGGAAAGCGCTGGTTGGCCGCGAACCACTGCGTAAAAGCCACTCGCGTGTTTGGCGTCAACTTCAGCACCTGGTCGGCGACCTGGTCGAAATTCAACGTAAGAATCGAATACTGGCGGAGCGTCACCCGGTTGGCCCAGCGGTCCTTCGCCGCCCACGCTTCGAGCAGTTCGGAGTGGCGTGCAATCCGCACCGAGCGGTTCTCGCGTTCGACAAAACCGTCGTCGCGCAAATGGCGGAGCAGGCGCGAGACAAGGCCGGGGCTGAGTTGTGTCGCGGTGCCGAGTTCCGCCTGCGTCCATGACCGATCTTTCCCGGACAGCAACGCGCGAACCAGCCGGACGCTCTTGGTGGAAAAGGCATCTGGCGGCAGTTGGGCCGGCTTGTATGATTCCGATCGTCCGGCGCGGTCGATGAACACGCCCTCGCGACTAATCCACGTGCGGCCATTCACGTCGAGGCAGTGGATGCTGCGCTCACGGCAAAGCTTCACGATGTTGTCCGTCAGCTTGGTTGTGACGAGCAGCGGCGGGTGAGGCAGCTTGCGTTCCGCGAGCGCGGCGATCGCGCGAGCGCTCGGCACGAGTTGGTAGTCGACGGCGAAAATCAGGTCGCGATCGGCGACGTGCAGGCGCAGGAGCGCGTCGTAGCCGCGATCGGGGGCGTGCTGGCCTTCGTCGACGAAGCGCCAGTCCAGTTCGTGATCGCGCAGGACGAATTCGTGGGCGACAAGAGCGAGCTGATGCGCGGTGGTGATGAGCTTTGTTTCACTCAGAGTATTGCTTTTACTGACAAGTAAAACAGGCCTTTCAAGTAAAATGATGTCGTAAGTAATTGTAAATTAGCATGAGCCTAGTTAAGGTGCTCCAGTGTTCGCGCGCTTCCCAAGCACGCTTGGTTTTGACGGACGTACGACGCAAAACTCAGGCGAACTCTGGATTGCCCATCGATATTTCGCCCCGCGTTCCTAACACGGCCTCCTGCCGCAACCATCGGAAAAATCTCGAACAGCATAATGGTTCAACGCGTTTCAAGTGAGGGTTGAATACGCCTGTGACCGTCGTCGGAACTCCCCCGGCGTCAGGCCATGGACCTGTTTGAACGCGGCCTGCAGGTAGTGGCTGTAGGCAAACCCCGTTTGCTCGGCGATGGCCTCGATCGTCAGGTCGGTTTCGCGGAGCAGCCTCTCGACTTCCCGGAAACGGACGTGGAGGATCTCTTCCTTGGGCGTGCGGCCAAGCGCCGCCCTCATCCGGCGATCGAGGGTGCTGCGGGAGGCGTTTAGTTTCCGGCAAAGATCGTCGACGTTGAGTCCGGTGGTGGCGTTCTCGCGGATCACCCGTGCGGCGTGGGCGACGAGGCGGTCGGTGATCACGAATTCATCCGACGAGCCGCGGACCACGATTCCTTTCGGCGGAAACAACGTTTCGCCCTTCGGCGGTGCGCCGCCGCACATCATGCGGGCAAGAAGTTCCGCGGCGGCAAAGCCCACGGCCGCGCCGTCGAAACGCACGCTCGTCAGCGGTGGATTGACAAAGGCGCAGAGGGTCTCCTCGTTCTCGGCCCCGACCACGGCGACGTCCTCCGGCACCGCAATGCCCGCCCGCTGGCAGGCGTCCAGCACGCGCACGCCAAGCTGGTCGTTGGCGGCGAAAATCCCGACCGGCTTGGGCAGCGAGGTGAGCCAGGAAATCAGCCGGGCCTGGCCCTTCTCCCAGTCGGCCGCGCGATCGGAAACCGGCTCGGGCAGGATCGAACAGGCGCCCCCGCGGGCCTGCACCGCCGCGACGAAATTCTGCACGCGCTCCACGAAGAACCGCTCGGTGTGCAGACTGTACACCGCGAAGGATTGGTAGCCGCGGTCGAAAAAATGCTCGGCGACCATCTGCCCGATCAAACGGTTGTCCATGCCGACAAACGGGAATGCACTCTTTAAGAATGTCGCCCGCAGCTCAACCGCGGGCAGCCCCGTCGCGGCAATCACGTCGGCCATTTCCTGCGTGAATGTCCGCGTGATGATTCCATCCCCATCCCAGTTTTTCAGCCACGGCGGCGGACCGGATTCCAACGCGCGCAACTCGATAAAGCACGACCATGGGCCGTGGGCCGCGACATAACGCCGCACCCCGGCGAGGAGTTCGCGGGTGTAGGTGCGCGTGGTTTCGACCAGGAGCGCGACCCGGGGAGGACGGCGACGGCGGGAGGCCATGAATAATGGGGTGACGAAAAACCTGAGGTTTCGTGACTAATCCGTGCAGTGACGATTACAGCCAAGCAGAATATACTGCGCGCATGACTCCTCCATTCCAAGGCAAGGCACTCATCGTGGTGGGCGACGCGGCGGAAACGCTCGACACCCTCTATCCCTACTACCGGCTGATCGAAGCCGGCATCCAACCCGTCGTCACCGGCCCCGAGCGCCGCCGCTACCAGATGGTGATGCACGAAGTGAAGCCGGGCTGGACCATCACCAAGGAGTGGGAGGGCTATACCATCGACGTCGACGTGCCGTTCTCAGAGGTGAAGGAGGAGGAGTATCTCGGCATCATGTTCTCCGGCGGGCGTGCCCCGGAATACATCCGCTATGATCCCGATCTCGTGCGGATCACGAAACATTTTTTCGCGGCGAACAAGCCCATCGCCTCGGTGTGTCACGGCGTGGAAATTCCGGCCTACGCGCGCTGCGTGCAGGGACGCCGCATGGCCACGGTGGCGAAATGTAAATTCGACCTCGAAGTCTGCGGGGGCATCTACGTCGACGCGGCGTGTGTCGTGGACGGCAATCTCGTCTCGGGCCGCACCTACCGCGACAACGGGCACTATCTGGGACCGTGGATTAAAATGCTCGAAGCCGCGCGCGATGCCGGGTCAAAATAGCAGTCGATCCGATGACTCGCTCCGCCCCCGTCGCATGATTCCCCGTCGCCAGTTTATCCAGACGCTCGCCGTTGCGTCCGCCGCGCCGTTGATGGCCCGTGCCGCGAAAAACCAGGAGTTCAAGCTCCGGTATGTTCTTTCCTCCGCGCTGTATGGCGAGATGCCGCTCGATGCGATCCTGCCCGAGGTGGCGAAAACCGGTTGCGAGGCGATCGACATCTGGTGCCGGCCGCACGGCAATCAACGCGAGCAGATCAAGGCGATGGGCGACGAGGCCTTTGCTGCGTTGCTCGCGCAACACCGGGTGAAGCTCGGCGTGAACACGAGCTACACCCTTGGACCCACCGGGCAGGCGGAGGAAATCCGGTGGATGAAAAAATTCGGCACCCGCATTGTCGTCACCGGCAGCAAGGGACCGAGCGAACTCTCGGGAGCGGAGGCGAAGACGGCGGTGAAGGAGCTGATCGAAAAGATGAAACCGCATGTGGCCGTCGCGGAGGAGAACGGCGTCACGCTTGCGCTCGAGAACCACGCCAAGCAGCTGCTCTATCACCCTGACGCGCTGCGTTATTTCGCGGAGTTCAACCGGTCGGCCCATCTGGGCGTCGCCTTCGCCCCGCATCACCTGCACCCGTGGGCGGATCAGATCCCGGCGTTGATTCGCGACCTCGGGGCGAAGCAGATTCCGTTCATGTATTTCCAGGAACACTCCGAGGGGATCTACAAGACGGTGCCGAAGGAAATCGAGCTGCAGCAATTGCCTGGCTTCGGCGGCGCGCTCGACTACCGGCCGATCGTCAAGGCGCTGGCCGACATCCGCTACGCGGGTCTCGTGGAAATCTTCATGCACCCGACGCCGCGCGGCGTGCCGATTCTGCCGACGGTCGTCGAGATCACCGCGGCCATCAACCGCTCCCGCGACTACGTCGAACGCTGTCGCCGTGAGGTGGCGGGATGAGACACGGCGCGGCCGTAACGATGCAGTCGGACCGCAACTCCATTGGTGTCGTTCGAAACCAAATGGTGTCCGTAGATACCATGAGGCGGACTTGCTGGGCCCTGATTTTCATTCGAAAGCACGTGGGCGCAGCAAGTCTGCGCCCCTGCACCCGACGGCATCGTTGCGGCTTCGCCGGGCTCTTGCTGCTTTGGCTCGGCGCGTCCGCCGCGCAGGCCGAGCCGCTGGTCATCGGCTACGAGCGTTTTCATGCGGCCACACCGGACGCGGCAGGCGGGCGTCTGCTCTACAACGAACTCGGCTGCGCCAATTGTCACGGCGGCGACACCGGGTTGCCACCGCGGCGCGGGCCCGACCTGGCGACCGTGACCGCCCGCGCAACCGCCGAATGGCTGCGCGGCTTCATCGCCGACCCGGACGGCCACCGTGCCGGGACCGCGATGCCCCGGCTCCTGGACGGACGCGAGGCCGCGGACGCCGAGGCGGTGCTGCATTTCCTCGGCACGTTGCGGCCGAAGGTGGCCACGAAGGCGAAGCCCATCGGGCATATCAACGCGTCGCTCGGCCGGGAACTTTTCCACACCAAGGGTTGCGTCGCCTGCCACGCGGCCAACGACGATTATCAGCCGCCGGACGGCCGGCCCGTGCCGGGCGATGCCACGCATGGTTCGGTGGATTTTCCACGGCTCGCCGAGAAATACGATCTCGGCGCGCTCGCCGAATTTCTCCGCGATCCGTTGAAGGCGCGTCCCGACGGACGCATGCCGCGGACCGAAATGGAGGCGCAGGAAGCGTTGGACATCGCCGCCTATCTTCTGGGCATCCCGGGCAGCAACGGCGCGGTCGCGCCGAAATTGGAACCGATCACGCCCGAGCCGGCCAAGGCGGAGCGGGGCCGCGAACTTGTGACGACGTTGCGCTGCGCCGCCTGCCACGACCTGCCGGCGGCCGGCGCCGTCCAAATAATTCCGATACACCACTCGGACGGTGGCTGCCTGGCCGGCGCGCCCGCCCCGGGCGTGCCACGCTACGGACTGGGCGGCAAGCAGCGGCAGGCCTTGCAGGCGTTTCTGGCCGTGCGCGACCTGACGCTGGGGGCAGCCCAGCGCGTGGCGCTCACGTTGGAGGCCTTGAACTGCGCTGCGTGCCACGAACGCGACGGGCACGGTGGACCGGATGCGGCCCGTCGCGCGTACTTTCTCGGTGACCACAATCTTGGCGACACCGGGCGTTATCCTCCGCTGCTGACCGGCGCAGGACGCAAATTTCAGCGGCCCTGGCTGGAGAAAACGCTGCAGGGTGCGGCGAGAGTCAGGCCCTATCTGCGGACGCAGATGCCGGTCTATGGCGCGGCGGTGGCGGCGCTGCCGGCGCTGCTAGCCGAGGCCGATTCCCGTCCGGAAAATGCGTTGCCGGCGGGCGACGTCGAGGCGGGACGCAAGCTCCTGGGGACGCTGGGCGGAGTGGGTTGCATCACCTGCCACGGTTGGGGCGAGCGGACGTCGCTCGGTATCCGTGGTCCGGATATATCGAATCTCGCGGGGCGGTTGCGACCCGGCTGGCTGCGGGAATATCTCGTGAATCCAGCGGCGTATCGGCCGGGCACGTTGATGCCCTCGTTCTGGCCGGAGGGAAAGGCGGCGAACCACGCCATTCTCGGCGGCGACACGGATCGGCAGATCGCGTCGATTCTGGCGTTTGCCCGCGGCGGACAGGGCCTGCCAGAGGGGTTTCCGTCCACCACCGCGCGCGAGTTTGAACTGACGCCGGTGCAGCGACCGATCGTGATGCGCACCTTTCTGAAGGATGTCGGCACGCACGCGATCGTTGTCGGGTTTCCGGCGGGTTTCCACCTGGCCTACGACGGCCTCGGCGGCCGGCCGGCACTGGCGTGGAAGGGCCGGTTCTTCGACGCCTACGGCACGTGGTTTAGCCGGTTCGCGCCCTTCGAAAAACCCCTGGGCGAGTCGGTCGTGAAATGGCCGGCACCGGCGGGGCCCGCAGGCGCGCGCCGTTTTTACGGCTACCGGCTGGATGCCGCCGGCGTGCCCACGTTTCTGTTCTCCATCGGTGGCGTCCCGGTGGAGGAGCGTTTCGAGGCGACGGAGAACGGCCTGCGCCGGAGCCTCCGCTGGAACGTGGAGACGTTGCGGTCCTTGCCGGTGACGCACCCGGAGGGCGTGTCTGTCACCGAGGCGGCCGGCAGTGCGGCAGGGAAACTCACCTTCATTTATTCGTGGCCATGAAATCGTCGACCCAGTGCACCCCGCCATTCGTGCCTGACACCCCGGGAACGCCGAGCTCTAGCTCGGCCTCCTTCCGCCAGCGGCCGAGCTGGAACTCGGCGTTCCCGGGGCTGGCTGCGGCTAGTTTTCTTCTCGCGGTCTTTGGGCGTCTTGCGGCCGCTGAAGGCTACGACGTTCAGAACATCCTCACCGGAAGTTCGCCGACGTCGTCGCGCAGCGCCACCTGGAAACCCGGCGACGGACTCACCCTCGAGGTCAGCGGCATGGATTTCATGGCGGACGGCAAACTCGCCGTCGCGATCCGCAAGGGCGAGGTCTGGCTGCTCGATGGTGTGCTGGGCGCACCCGACCAGGTCCGCTATTCGCTCTTTGCCTCGGGCCTCCATGAACCGCTCGGGGTGCTGCGCGACGGCGACAGCCTGCTGGTGACTCAGCGCACGGAAGTCACCCGGTTGCGCGACACCAACGGCGACGGCGTGGCGGATGAATACCTGACCGCCGCGCGCGGCTGGAACGTCTCCGGTGCGTATCATGGTTACGCATACGGCCCGAAGCGCGACGGCCGGGGCCACCTCTGGGTGGCGCTCAATCTGGACATGGGGGAACGCAGCAACAACAAGGCGGCCTGGCGCGGGTGGAGCGGCATCATCGGCCCCGAAGGCTCGTTTGCGCCGATGGTCGCCGGCATGCGCTCGCCCTGCGGCCTTGGCGCCAACGGCGCGGGCGACATGTTTTGCGTGGATCAGCAGGGGACGTGGATACCGGCCACTCCGATTTATCACCTGCGCAAGGGCGCGTTTTTTCTCAACCCGGAGGGCATCGCCTCCCAGGAACTGCCGGGTTCACCGCTGAAACTTTCCGCGCCCGTACCGAACAAGGTGCCGTATCCGGAGGCGCTCCGCGCGCTGCCGGAAATGGTGCCGCCCGCCGTCTGGCTGCCTTATCACAAGGTGGGACGCAGCGGCACCGACCTCGCCGTGTGTCCGCCGGGAGGAAAATTCGGCCCGTTCGACGGCCAGCTGTTTGTCGGCGAATTCACCGACGCGAAGGTCAGCCGCGTTTTCCTGGAAAAAATCGACGGCGAATATCAGGGCGCGGCGTTTCCGTTTCTCGCGGACTTCGCCTCCGGCGTGGTACGCGTGCTCTTCGCGCCCGACGGCAGCCTGCTTGTCGGCATGACGAGCCGCGGCTGGTCTTCGCTCGGCACGCAGGCCTACGGGTTGCAACGGGTGCGTTGGAACGGCGTGACGCCGTTTGCCATCCAGGAAATGCGCGCGCGGCCCGACGGCTTCGAACTGGTCTTCACCACGGAGGTGGATCCGGCGACCGCCGCTGGCGCCGCGTCGTATTCGATGAAGAGTTACACGTATTTTTATTCCAGCGCATATGGCAGCGCGGAAATCGAGATGCAGCCGCTCCCGATCGCGAGCGCGACCGTCAGCGCCGACCGGCGGCGCGTGCGGTTGAAGGTCGACGGCCTGCGCCCCCTCTTTGTCCACGAGCTGCTCGCCCCGGGCGTGCGTTCAGCCGCGGGCACGGCGCTCGCGCATCCGGATGCCTATTACACGCTGAATCGGATTCCGCGGTAGCCCGGATATTTCCCCGGTATTACACCGTTCGTGATTCTTGCTTCGCGGAGAAGATCTTCAGCCAAACTTCCAGACTGATTAACCGCCAATCGGATTTCATCAATGGATGAAATCTTCCACGAGAACTTCGGCTCATCCTCCTCCGCTCCTGCGGAGCTATGGCGGACAAGTCGCCTTCGCGGCAAATTTTTTTGGGTTCGCGCATCGCGAACTTTCCGGTCAGCGATAAGCAGAGGAATCTGGACGTCTGCAGTCCTGGAGCCCGCGCGAAAACGGCCCGGCTCGATCCCCTGCCCTGCGCGTGCCTCACAAATCCGCGTCAGCAAATCTGCCTTCCCGGAGGGGCGGCTTTCCAGCCGCCCTGGCTCACGCGGGCCGGTATTCGGTGAATACCGGCGGCTGGAAAGCCGCCGCTCCGGGCGCTTCCCCGGCGCGAACCGCATGTGCTGCGTTCGAAATGTGGGGCAAG
>SIBR01000027.1 GCA_009695065.1 Opitutus sp.
GACGGTGGTCCGGCGATTCAGGCGGCGATTGCCAGTGTGCGGTCGCAGGGTGCGGCTGCACTCCTTTTGGAGACACCGCGGACCGACAGCAGGGTGGCGCTGGCCGCAATCGCCGCCGCCGCAACCCGGGTGATAACCGAAGGCGGCGTGCGGCGGGTATTTGTCACCGGCGGGGAGACGGCGTTTGCGCTGTGCGGGCAGCTGGAGATTTCGGCATTGCGGTTTCTGCACGAGCTCGAGCCGGGTCTGAGCATTTCGCGCGGACAGGCGGCGTTGGGTGCGATGCTGCTGGCGGTGAAGCCGGGCGGCTTCGGCGACGCGCAAACGTGGATTCGCGCATGGACGGAACTGCGTCGGGCGTGTTGAGCGTACCGGCGCTTGCGCCGCTCTCCTCCGCCCGCCATCTTTTGCGCCACGTTTCTTTTTTCCCAATGAGCATAGCAACCCCGGCTCAGTCTTCCTCAAACCAAACTCTTCGGATCGTCGGCTGGAGTGCCGTCGCTCTGACCGGCGCCCTGGCCACGGCCATCCTGGCGTGGTCGCGCGGCGAATCCGTCAATGCGCTCTGGATGGTGGTGGCAGCCCTGTGCGTCTTCGCGATCAGCTATCGCTTTCATTCCGCGTGGCTGATGGCGAAGGTCCTCACGCTCGACGACCTGCGGGCCACGCCCGCCGAGGTGCATGGCGACGGGCACGACTACGTGAAGACCAACAAGTGGGTCGTGTTCGGCCACCACTTCGCGGCCATCGCGGGACCGGGTCCGCTCGTCGGGCCGGTGCTTGCGGCGCAATTCGGCTACCTGCCCGGCATGTTGTGGATGCTGGTCGGCGCGACGCTCGGCGGGGCCGTGCACGATTCCGTCATTTTGTTTTGCTCGACCCGCCGCCGGGGAAAATCGCTCGGCCAGATGGTGCGCGAGGAAGTCGGCCCGTTTGCCGGCGGCGTGGCGCTCGTGAGTATCGTCGCGATCATGATCATCCTGCTCGCGGTCCTGGCACTGGTCGTGGTGAAGGCGCTCGCGGAAAGCCCGTGGGGCCTTTTCACGATTGCGATGACGATGCCGATCGCGGTGGTCATGGGCCTGGCGATGCGGAGTGCGGGCCACAGTGGGCGCGCGCTCGGTTGGATCAGCGCTTTCGGCGTGATCGCTTTGTTGGGCGCGGTCTGGGGCGGTCAATTCCTCGCCGGCACGCGGCTGGAAGCGGCGCTGACGCTGCACGGCACCACGCTGGCGTGGTGGATCATGGGTTACGGGTTTCTCGCCTCGGTGCTCCCGGTCTGGCTGCTGCTCGCGCCGCGCGACTATCTCAGCACGTTCATGAAGATCGGCACGGTCATGGCGCTCGGGCTGGCGGTGGTCGCGCTCGCGCCGGCGCTGAAAATGCCCGCTGTGACCAAGTTCATCGACGGCAGTGGGCCGGTGTTCGCGGGGCCGGTGTTTCCTTTTTGCTTCATCACGATCGCCTGCGCCGCGATCTCCGGGTTTCACTCGCTGGTCTCGTCGGGTACAACGCCCAAGATGATCGCCCGCGAATCGGACATCCGCGCCGTTGCCTACGGGGCGATGGTCACGGAAATGTGCGTGGGCATCATGGCGTTGATTGCCGCCTGTGCGATGGAGCCGGGCCAGTATTTCGCCATCAACATGGCGGGCACGGCGGAGGCGGTGACGGCCAAAGTCACGCAGCTGGGCTATCCGGTGACGACCGCCGAGATGGATGCGCTGGCGGCGAGCGTGGGCGAGAAGACCATGGTGGGACGGACGGGCGGGGCGCCCACGTTTGCGGTCGGGATGGCGCACATGTTCGCCGGGGTGATCGGGAGCAAGGCCGCGTTGGCGCTCTGGTATCATTTCGCGATCATGTTCGAAGCGTTGTTCATCCTGACCACGATCGACGCTGGCACGCGGGTCGGGCGCTTCCTGGTGCAGGATCTCCTCGGAGCGGTCTGGAAACCGCTGGGCGACACGCGGTCCAGTCTGGGCGGCAGCCTCGCCACCCTGCTCTTTGTCGCGGCATGGGGTTGGTTTCTTTATCAAGGCGTGGTCGATCCGCTCGGCGGCATCAATTCGCTCTGGCCCATTTTCGGCATCGCGAACCAGCTGCTGGCGGTGCTCGCCCTCGCCCTCGGGACGACGATCCTGATCAAGATGGGGCGCACCCGGCACATCTGGGCGACGTTGCTGCCGCTGGGCTGGCTGCTTTCGGTCACCATGACCGCCGGCTGGATGAAGATTTTCAGCCCGGCGCCCTTGGGATTCCTCGCGATCGCCCGCGGCCTGGAGGCGAAAATCGCCACGGGCGGCACGGCGGCCGAGCTCAAGATGTGGCAGGCGCAGTTGCTCAACAACCGCGTGGATGCGGGGGTGACGGCCGTTTTCCTGGTGTTGGTGGCGATCGTCGTCGCGGCGAACGCCCGGGTTTGGTGGCAGCTGCTGGCGGGCAAGCGGCCGTCGCCGTTGCGGGAGGAGCCCTACGTGCCGGTTGCCGGCACCGCGAAGGCATAGGTCGAAATCGGCCTCCGGCGACGGCGCGCACCGCCGGCCTTCCGGGCATAAGGCCCATCAGGGGAGCTTTTTTGGCCGAAGAATGGGGCGCCTCGTTGATTTCGGGGCGGGCATGGCGTTGGTTTGATTTGACCTCGATCTGCGGATTTTACTTTTCATCATTCCCTCTTATGTCGTCGCGTCGTCACTCAACCGCTCAGGGCAGTCTGCCTGCTTCGCCGGGTGCGCAACAGGCGGTGATCGAGTATGGTTTTATTCCGGTACGGGCGAAGTTGCTCGAAGTCGCCGCATTTCTGGATCGCGTGGAGCGCCACGGCGTCGCGGACGATTTTCGGTGCGCCGCGCTGCGCGAAGCGGCGTTGCTGCTTGTCGACGGGCAACCGGAGAGGGCGCGACGGATTTTGGAGAAGTTCAGCGATCCGACCATCGAACCCGAAACTAAATCCTCGGGCAAGGCGGCGCTCGGCGCCTGGCGCGCTCCGGCCAAGTAAACGACCATGCGCTACATCGAACCACACGGGCACATGGTCAGCCGCACGACGGATGACTATCAAGCGATGGTCGCCGCCGGCTGCATGGCGGTGTGCGAACCGGCTTTTTGGGCGGGCTTCGACCGCGGCTCGGTCGACGGCTTTCGCGACTATTACCGCCAGCTGACGGAATATGAGCCGGCCCGCGCGGCCAAATTCCTCCTCCCGCATTTCTGCTGGCTGTGTCTCAACCCGAAGGAGTCGGAAGACCTGGCGCTGGCCCGCGATGTCCTCGCGCTGATCCCTGAATTTTTGTCCCGGCCGAATGTGCTCGGCATCGGTGAAATCGGGCTCAATCGGAACACGCGCAACGAACTCACGGTGCTTGAGCAACACATCGAGCTCGCGGTCCGGCACGACCAGTTGATCTTGGTGCACACCCCGCATCTCGAAGACAAACTGAAGGGGACCAATCTGATTCTCGATGTGTTGGGGGGGCATCGGGGAATCAAACCGGAGCGCGTCATCATCGATCACGTCGAAGAGCACACGATTCAGCGCGTGCTCGACCGGGGTTTCTGGGCGGGCATCACGCTGTATCCCGATTCCAAGTCTTCGCCGCCGCGCGCGGTCGACATGCTCGAAATTTGCGGGCGGGAACGGATTTGGATGAACTCGGCCTGCGACTGGGGCGTGAGCGATCCGCTGGCCGTGCCGAAGACGGCGCTGGAAATGCGGCGGCGCGGCTACAGCGCCGAGTTTGTCGACCAAGTCCTGTTTCAGAATCCGCATCGTTTCCTTTCGCAGTGCCCGAAGTTTCGCCTCAGCGAGCCGTCCGGCCGATGAAGCTCAACGACGGCATCCATCTCGCCTACTGCACGAACGTCCACCGGGGTGAGACTTGGGCGGAGACCTTTGTGGCGCTCGAACGCTACACGTTGATGGTGCGCCAGCGGGTCGCGCGCGGGCGCGCCTACGCCATCGGGCTCCGCTTGGGCCAGCGCGCGGCGGAGGAGCTGGCGCAACCGGCCGCGCTCCTCGCCTTTCGCCAATGGCTGGACCGGCACGACTGCTATGTTTTCACGATCAACGGATTTCCTTACGGCAGCTTCCACGGCACGCGGGTGAAGGAGCAGGTTTATGCGCCCGATTGGTCCACGCCGGAGCGAGTCACCTACACCGAACGGCTCTTCGAGCTGCTCGTGCAGCTCCTGCCGGCGGGTGTCGCGGGCAGCGTCAGCACCGTGCCGGGTTCGTTCAAAGCCTTTGTCGCCGCCGATCCCGGCCGGCGGGCCGCCATCTTCACCAACCTGACCGCGTGTGCGCGCTCCATTGCCGCGCTCGCCGAAAAAACGGGCCGCGATCTGCACCTGGGACTCGAGCCCGAGCCGTGCTGCCTGTTCGAGACGAGCGAGGAAACGGTTGATTTCTTCAACGACTGGCGGGCGAGCGATCGCGCGGTCGACTCCCTGCTGCGCACGGTTGGCGTAAACTACGACTGCTGCCATCTCGCCGTCGAGTTCGAGCGGGCGGAGGCCGCGCTCGATCGTATTGCCTCCGCCGGATTGCGGCTGAGCAAGCTGCACCTCAGCTCCGCGCTGCGCGTGCGCCCCGATGCGGAAGGCCGGCGGGCGATGGGCGCCTTTGTCGAGCCCACCTACCTGCATCAGGTGGTGGTGGGGCGCGGGCATGACGTTCGTCGCCGGTTCACCGATTTGCCGGACGCGCTGGCCGATCCCGAGGTTTCGCGACCGGATGACGAATGGCGGATTCATTTTCACGTGCCGCTGCATGCGGCGCCGGGCGCGCCGTTTTCCGATACGCGGGATCATCTGATGGGCGCGCTCGACTGGCTGGGCGCGCACCGGGGCGCGTGCACGCACCTCGAGATGGAGACCTACACATGGGAGGTGCTGCCGCCGGCGATGCGCCTGCCCATCGAGGACCAGCTGGTGCGGGAATATGCGTGGACGCTCGACGCGCTCGCGCAGCGCGGCCTGGCGGATCCGGCGCTGGCCGGACAATGCGCGCAGGAGGCGGGGGTCTGATGGCGCCGCCGGCCCCCGCACGCTTTCCCGTGCGGGCGTGGTTCGACCTCGCCCGGGCGGGAAATTTTCCCTCGGTCGCAAGCAATGTGCTGGCGGCGCTCGTGTTGTCCTCGGCCGCGGGCGCGCATTGGCTGGCGGGGGGTCTCCTCGCGGTGGCGATCCTCGCCGGGTGCCTGATCTATGCGGGTGGCGCGACGTTCAATGACGTGGCCGACGCAGCGTTCGACGCCCGGCACCGGCCCAGTCGCGTGATTCCACGCGGGGCCGTGACGCGCTCCGGGGCCGCATGGGGCGCGACTCTTGAGATGGCGGCTGGGCTGGGATTGCTGGCCGTGCTGGGTGCTTCGATGGTTTGGGGTGCAGCGCTCACGGCGACGATTCTTGCCTACGATTGGATTCACAAACGCTGGGTGGGCTCGGTGGTGTTGATGGCCGGATGTCGGGTGCTGCTCGCGGTGACGATCGCGTCGCTTCCGGATCACGTGGCGCGGCCGCAATTTCTTTGGTGGGTGGGGGCCCTGTTCGTCTACATCGCCGGCCTGAGCCTGGTGGCGCGCTGGGAATACAAGCCGGGCGCGCCGGCGGCGAAACTCGGCCGGATGGTCGGCGGGTTGCTCGCGTTCATCCCGCTGATCGATGCGCTTGCGTTGCTGCTCGTGGGCGCGTGGATTCCCGCCATGGTGTGTGCGGCGGCGGTTCCGCTTGGGCGCTGGGCCCAACGGCTCGCCGCCTCCACTTAATTCAGCGTATGCCCGATCGACCCGACTCCCTTTCCTTTCCCATCACGCTGCGGCACGACCACCGCCTGATTTTCACGCGCGACGTTTTCGCCGCGGAAAATTCCACGCTGGTCGACGTACTGACTCCGCGCGAACCGGGCGAGAGCGTGCGCGCCCTGGTGTTTTGGGATGGCGGACTGGAGCGGGCCTTCCCGGGCATCGGCGAGAAAATTTCGCATTGGTTTGCCGCGCAGAGTGAACGTGTGCGACTGGCGGCCGTGCCGATTGCGCTGCCGGGCGGCGAGGCGATCAAGAACGATTTTCACCAGCTTGAGCGCGTCTGGGCGGGCATCGAGGCCGCGGGCATGTGCCGTCATTCCTATGTCATCGCCGTCGGGGGCGGCGCGTTGCTCGATCTGGTGGGTTTCGGCGCGGCGACGGCCCATCGCGGGCTGCCGCTGGTGCGATTGCCCACCACCAGCCTGAGCCAGGGCGACGGCGGGGTGGGCGTCAAAAACGGGATCAATTTCTTCGGCAAGAAGAACTGGCTCGGCAGCTTCGTCGTGCCCCATGCCGTGGTGAACGACCTCGCCTTCCTGCACGGCCTGCCGCCGCGGGATCGCCGCGCCGGGTTGATCGAGGCGGTCAAGGTGGCGTTGATCCGGGACGGGGCGTTCTTCGAATTCATCGCCGCGCGCGTCGATGCGTTGGCGAAGTTCACCCCGGAGCCCTACGAGGCGGTCATTCGCGAAAGCGCGCGCCAACACCTCGAGCACATCGCCACCGGGGGCGATCCGTTCGAGCGCGGCTCGGCCCGGCCGCTCGATTTCGGGCACTGGGCGGCGCACAAGCTGGAGCAGTTGTCGGAATTTCGCGTCAGCCATGGCGAGGCGGTGGCGGTGGGCATGGCCCTCGACCTGATTTATGCCAAGCGCATCGGCCTGTTGCCGGAGCCCGCCGCGGAGCGCATTCTCGATGTCATCCAGCGGCTTGGTTTCGAACTGTATGCACCGATCCGGCAGGTGCGCGTGGACCAGGGTCGGAGGGACATGCTGGAAGGTCTGGAGGAGTTCCGAGAGCACATGGGCGGCCGGTTGACCATCCCCATGATCCGCGCGCCGGGCGAGCGGATCGACGTGCACGACATGGACGGTCCGATCGTGAAAGCGGTGCTCGACGAGCTGAGAGCCCGTTATGGCTGAGCGCACGGCGATTCTCAATGTGGTCGGTCTGACTCCGCGTTTGCTCGGGCCCGACATGCCGCGGCTCCAGCAGGCGGCGAAGGCGGGCGGATTGATCCGGGTAAAACCGGTGTTGCCGGCGGTCACGTGCACGGCCCAGAGCACGTATTTGACGGGCCGGGCGCCGGTCGGCCACGGCTGCGTCGCGAACGGCTGGTATGACCGTGATTTGGCCGAGCATCATTTCTGGAAGCAGTCGAACCATCTCGTGCAGGGCGAAAAGCTGTGGGAGAAATGCCGGGCGGCGCGCCCCGGCTTTACCTGCGCGAAGCTCTTCTGGTGGTACAACATGTATTCGACGACCGACTGGTCGATCACGCCGCGCCCGATGTATCCGGCCGACGGCCGCAAGGTCTTCGACGTATACACCCACCCGATGCCGCTGCGCGACGAGATCAAGCGCGACCTGGGGCCGTTTCCTTTTCCGGCGTTTTGGGGTCCGACGGCAGGGATCGGTTCCTCCGAGTGGATCGCGCGCTCCGCGCAGTGGATCGAGGAGAAACACCGGCCGGATCTGTCTTTGGTGTACCTGCCGCATCTCGACTACAATCTGCAGCGGCTTGGCCCCGACGCTCCGGCGCTGGCCAGCGATTGTCGGGCGATCGATCGCGTCGCGGGCGACCTGCTCGATTTTTACGCGCGGCGCAACGTGCGCACGCTCGTGCTTTCGGAATATGGCATCACCGCGGTGCGCCGGTCGGTCGCGTTGAATCGCATTTTTCGGGCCCAAGGCTGGATCACGGTCAAGGACGAGTTGGGGCTCGAATTGCTCGATTGCGGTGCGAGCAGGGTCTTCGCGATCGCGGACCACCAGATCGCGCACATCTACGTCAACGATCCGTCGCTGCTCGCTGCCGTCCGCGCGTTGGTGGAAGGCGTCGAGGGCGTTGCGCAGGTTTTGGATGCCGCCGGCAAGCGGACGGCCGGCCTCGACCACGAACGGTCCGGCGATCTGGTGGCGTTTTCCGCGGAGGACGCCTGGTTCACGTATTATTACTGGGAGGACGAGCGCAAGGCGCCGGACTTCGCGCGGTGCGTCGATATCCACCGCAAATACGGCTACGATCCCGTGGAGCTGTTCGTCGATCCTGCGCTCAGCCTCCCCAAGCTGCGCGTCGTGGGAAAACTGCTGCGCAAGAAGCTCGGGTTTCGCATGCTGATGGATGTCATCCCGCTGGATCCGGCGCTCGTGAAAGGTTCGCACGGAACCTGTCCCGCGGATTCGAGCGAGTGGCCGGTGTTGATCGGCGCGGGGAACGCCGCGGATCCGATCGCCGCCACCGCCGTGCACGACCGTTTGCTGGCCGCGTGCGTGGGCTGACGTCGGATTGGCGGCGGCGTTGGGCGGGCGCTCTGCGTCAAAATGGGCGCAAAAAAGGCCGGTCTTGCGACCGGCCTTCGGTAAGATTTTCGAACCGCGAGGCGGCTTACACTTCGTAGCCGCCGAGCTGCTTGTCGACGCGGACTTTTTCCAGCCGGGCGAACACGGGCGCACCGTTGTCGTAGGGCACCACGATTTCGCCCTGCACGAGCGGCTGGGCGTAGCGCAGGAACTGAAAATTCATGCTCACCCCGTCTTCGTTGATCCATTCGCGCGGCAACTTCTTCACCGAGTTGGCCACTTCGCTGAGCGGCGCCAGGCCGGTCTCGCTCGTATAGTGCTCGGTTTCGCCCCGGACGATTGTGACCATCACGTCGGTTTCGCCCTTGATCGCGGCTTTCACGGCCGCCTGACCGGCGAGATACGATTCATCGATGTCGGTCTTGGAGGCGATGTGGGCCGCGCAACGCTGGGCGAGGCCGGGTTTCGCGACACGGACTTTAATTCCGGGAATGTTTTGCCCGATGATTTCACCCAGGGCATCGCCGGCGCCGCCGAGTTGGGCGTGGCCGAAGGCGTCAGTGGCGGATTCAGCCGCGACGTAGTTGCCGTCGGCATCGACGAGCCCCTCGGCCACGACGATCAGGCAGTACTTTTCGCGTTTCAGAATGCGCTTGATGTCCTCGATGGCCTTTTCCTGGTTGAAGGGAATCTCGGGTAGGAGGATGAGGTGCGGCGCGTCGTTCGGATGATCGCGACGCTTGGCGAGGGCGGCGCCGGCGGCGATCCAGCCGGCACTGCGGCCCATCACTTCGACGATCGAGACCAAGTCACCCTGGCCCATCGCCTCGTTGTCGCACGCGATTTCGCGCACAGTGGTCGCGATGTATTTGATCGCGCTGGCATAGCCGGGGCAGTGGTCCGTCAACGGCAGATCGTTGTCGATCGTCTTCGGCACGCCGACGACCCGCAGATCGTAACCCTGTTGCTGGGCGACCTTCGAGATTTTGTCCGCGGTGTCCTGGGAGTCGTTGCCGCCGATGTAGAAAAAGTAACGGATGTTGTGGGCCTTGAAAACCTCCAGCACGCGCTCGAAGTCCTGCTGTTTCTTCAGTTTGTAGCGGCAGGTGCCCAACGCCGCGCCCGGCGTATGGCGGAGGGCGCGAATCTGCTGCTGCGATTCCGAGGCGAGGTCGATCAGGTCTTCCTGCAGAATGCCCAGCACCCCGTTCAAGGTGCCATAGATCTCCTCAATACACTCATGGTTCAGCGCTTCGGAGATGATACCCGCGACGCTGGCGTTGATGACGGACGTGGGGCCACCGGACTGGCCCACCAAGACATTTCCTACGAGTTCAGCCATGACAGAGGGATGGAATAGAGGGTTTGAGCGAACGTGAGTGTTCAAAGAAGCGCATCGCGCCGAACGGTGGCAAACTCAAATTTCCTCCGGGCGGGGAACACCGGGGACCGCCCTAGCGGAGGCGAAGGCGAAAATCGCCCGGCGTCCGGCGTTCGGCCGGATCATTTTCCCAGTCCGGCTCGATGCCGTCGTAGCCGTCTTACAACAACCGGCCGGGTTGGTAGTCCGCGGCCCCGCGGTGCTTTTTCGCGAGCGGCTTCACTTCGGCGATGAACGCATCTACCTGATGGGGGGCGGCGCCGACGAAGCGCGCGTTTTCGGACAGAATGGATTGCAGCGCCTTCTTGCCGAGCCCGACGCGCTTGTCGCCCGCCAGCCGCAGGAGCAGATCGGGATCGCCGCCACCCGACCGCAGGGCTTTTGCGGCGGCGAGCGCATGTTCCTTGATCGCTTCATGGGCGGTCTCGCGACCGGCGCCATGTTTCACGGCTTCCATCAAGATCGTCGTGGTCGCGAGGAAGGGGAGGTTGCGTTCGTTCTCCGCGGCCACGGCGGCCGGGAAGACCTCCATCTGCCGCAGCACGGTGAGATAGGTCTCGATCAAACCATCGATCGCAAAAAACGCATCCGGCAACGCCACGCGCCGGACGACGGAGCACGACACGTCGCCCTCGTTCCATTGATGCCCGGCCAGTGCGCCGGTCATGGTGACATAACCGCTGAGAATCGTCGAAAAGCCGCAGATCCGCTCGCAATTGCGGGCGTTGACCTTGTGGGGCATCGCCGAGGAGCCGACCTGGCCCTCCTGAAAGCCTTCCGTCAGGAGGCCGGCGCCCGCCATGAGCCGCAGCGTGGTCGCGCAGCTCGCGCCGGCGGCGCCGAGCTGATGCAGCGCCGTGATGACCTCGAAATCGAGACCGCGCGGGTAAACCTGCCCTACGGCACTCAACGAGGCGCGGAAGCCCAGATGCCGGAGCACGCGCGTTTCGAGCTGGTCCACCTTGTTGGAATCCCCGCCGAGCAGTGTGAGCTGGTCGAGTTGCGTGCCGACGGCGCCCTTGAGGCCGCGCACCGGATAGCGCTCCAGCAACTCCTCGATGCGGGCGAATGCCACGAGCAATTCCTGCCCGAACATGGCGAGCCGCTTCCCGAAGGTGGTCGGCTGCGCCGGCACGTTGTGCGTCCGGCCGGTGATCATCAGGTCGCGATGCGCCTCGGCCTGGGTGGCCAGAGCCAGAAGCGCAGCGGCCGCCTTGAAATGGACGAGTTTCAACGCCCGAAATACCTGCAGCTGCTCGACGTTTTCCGTGAGATCGCGGCTGGTGAGCCCGAGATGGATGAACTGGCGCTTGGCGAGATCGGAGAATTCCTCGATCCGCGCCTTGACGTCATGGAGCGTGACCCGTTCGCGCTTCGCGATGGCCGCGAGGTCGATCTGCCCCTTGACCTTCTCGTAGTCCTTGATCGCCTCCGCCGGGATCGGCACCCCGAGATCGCGCTGGCCCTTCATGACGGCGATCCAGAAATCGCGCTCCAAGGCCACGCGGCCGTGTTGCGACCAGATGGCTTTTATGGCCCCCGAGGCATAGCGCTCGGCAAGGACGTTGGGAATGGGCGCGGCAGCGGTGGAGGACAACTCGTTCATGGGAGGAGGTGGGAGTAAGTCGCACTGCAGACAGTTGGCGAACGGAAAAAGCGGCGGTCGTTTCGGGCAGTAATCGTGTAACGCTGGGCTCGCGGCGCGGCGGGGGCCGGGCAAATTTGGTCCGCCATGGCTCACTCTGTTTCCGGTCACCTCAAGCTCCGCGTGGCCGAATACGACGACTTGATCCGCAAACTCGTCCCCGCGTATCCCGCGATGCGACCGGAACAGCTCGATTTGCTGGCGCTCGGCCTGCCCGCGTCGGGGGGACGCGTGCTCGACCTCGGTGGTGGCACGGGCGCGCTGGCGGCGGCGCTCGCGGAACGGTTTCCGACGGCGGAAGTTGAAATCCGGGACACCGACCGCGACATGCTGGCGGTGGCGCAGGAAAGGTGTGCGCCGTTTGGCGCGCGGGTGCGCTATGTGCAGCGGTCCTATCACGGAACCCCTGCCGGATTGCGGTGCGGTGGCGGCGTGCATCGCGCTGCACCACGTGAAGGACATGGCCACCAAGGGCGCGATTTACCGGAATATATTCGCGGCGCTACGGCCTGGGGGAATTTTCGTGAACGCCGACACCGCAGTGGGTGCGGCACCAAAACTGAGACACCATGCGTTTCAGGGGTGGGCAAAATCGATGGCGGCGCACGGGATCGACGAGCAACAGGCGTTTGCGCACTTTGCGAGCTGGGCGCACGAGGACTTCTATCCGCCGCTGATCACCGAGCTGCGACTGCTGGCCGAGGCGGGCTTCGCCGAGCCGGAATGCTTCTGGCGCGAAGCGGCCGCGGCCGTGTTCGGCGCCATGAAGCAGGATTGAGGGAACGTAAAGCCGCCCGCCACGCCAGCGGCGGGAACTCCCGGCGCCTCGGCGCACGCCGGTCCGCTTTTGCCGGATCTCAACTTTCCCAGCGCCCGTAGATGCCGCACGGCAGCACCTTGCCGTCGCGCTGCACCGGCAGGCCCACTTCACCCGCCGTGATCCGGCCGCCGCGTTTGTGCATGAGTTCAGCGAGCAGATTCGCCACCACCGTCGGCGAGAGCCGCGCGGTGTAGGCGTTGATCAGGAAAAAGAGCGGCCGCTCGGTCAGCAGGGCGCGGCATTCGCTCAACAACTCCCAGAGATGGTCCTCGAGCTTCCACATCTCGCCGGTGCTGCCGCGGCCGTAGGTCGGCGGATCCATGATGATGGCGTCGTAGGTCCGGCCGCGCTTCAACTCACGCCGGACAAACTTGAGGCAGTCGTCGACGATGTAGCGCACAGGCGCACTGGCGAGGCCGCTCAACGCGGCGTTCTCGCGACACCATTTCACCATGCCCTCGGCGGCGTCGACGTGACAGACGGTCGCACCGGCCTTCGCAGCAGCGACGGTCGCGGCCCCGGTGTAGCCAAAGAGATTGAGGACGCTGACCTCGCGGTCCGATTGTCGCCGGCCGGCGACAATCTTCTCGCTGAACCACTCCCAGTTGACGGCCTGTTCTGGAAATAGGCCGGTGTGCTTGAACGAGGTGGGGTGGATCTTGAACGTGAGGTCGAGCGCGTCGTAGCGGATTTTCCACGAGTCTGGCAGGGGCCGGCGGTATTCCCATTTGCCCCCGCCGGTCTCGCTCCGGTGATAGAAGCCGTCCCATTTTTCCCACGGTGTGGCCGCTTGGCCGACGGTGCCGTGGCGGGGCCAGATGATCTGCGGATCCGGCCGCACGAGGGTGAACTCGCCCCAGCGTTCCTGCTTCATGCCGTCGCCGCAGTCGATCAGCTGGTAGTCCCGCCAGCGATCGGCGAGAATAAGGGCGGGGCGTTGAACGGACACGGCCATGGACGCGAGGCAAAGGTGCGGGTCCCGGGCTGTCGAGCAGCGGTTTCGGGCAGAGATTCGGGCGATAAGCTTGTCTCGGTGAGCAGCCCCCGCGATTTTCGGCCCGTGGCGGGGCTGTTTTCCGTTTGCGCCTGTTTTGGGTTCGTATGTCGTTTCCAACGATGACGCCCGGCGCCCTGTTCCGGCGTTCGCTTTGGGCAGACTCAAAGCGCAGTCGCAGTTTCCTTAACCTCATCGATCAGACCCCATGAATGCTCCTACCCGTCGCACGTTTCTCAGGACGTCCGCCCTCGCGGCTGGCGCGATGGCGCTTTCTCCCCGCTCGTGGGCCCAGGTGATGGGCGCCAATGGCGACATCCGCGTGGCGGTGGCCGGCCTCAACGGGCGCGGGAAGAACCATCTGGGCAGCCTCGCGAAAATTCCCGGCGTGCGCGTCGTGGCGCTGTGCGATGTCGACAAGGCGGTCCTGGAGAAGGCGAAAGCCGGGCTTGGTGCGGCTGGCAAGGACGTGAAGACGTTCATCGATTTCCGCGACCTCGTTGCGATGCCCGACCTCGACGCGGTCACGATTGCGACGCCGAATCACCTGCATGCGATCCTAGCGATCTGGGCGTGTCAGGCGGGCAAGGACGTCTACGTCGAGAAACCCGTTTCGCACAACGTGTGGGAAGGCCGGCAGCTCGTGGCGGCGGCGAAAAAATACAACCGCGTCGTTCAGGCCGGCACGCAGATCCGCTCGGGCGACGGACTGCGCGAGGCGGTCGAATGGGTGCGGGCCGGCAATCTCGGCAAGATCACCGCGTCACGCGGCTTCTGTTACAAGCGGCGCGACAGCATCGGCCGGACGGCCGGGCCCCAGACGATCCCCGAAACGGTCGATTACGATTTGTGGTGCGGTCCCGCGCCGAAAGACCGGCTCTTTCGCAAGAAACTGCACTACGACTGGCACTGGCAGTACGTCACCGGCAATGGCGACGTCGGCAATCAGGGCATCCACCAGATGGACGTGGCGCGCTGGTTCCTCGGCGAGCCGGGCTTGCCGCGCAGCACCCTGAGCGTCGGGGCGCGCGTGGGGTACCTCGACGATGGCGATACCCCCAACACGCAGGTCGTGATTCACGATTACGCCACGGCGCCGCTTATTTTCGAAGTGCGGGGATTGCCGGCCGGACTGGAAAAAGGCCGCAAAACGGCGCCGGCCAAGGGCGCTCCGGGAGCGGAAACCGCGGGGATGGACAAGTACCGCGGGGTGTCGATCGGCAACATCATCGATTGCGCCGGCGGTCACGTCGAGGTGCCGAACTATTTTTCGGCCCGCGCCTACGACCGCGCCGGCAAGGTCGTGAAGGAATTTAAGGGCGAGGATGGCCATATGGCTAATTTCATCGCCGTGGTGCGCAGCCGGAAGGTCGCCGACCTGCGCGGTCCGATCGAGGAAGGCCACGTTTCGAGCGCCCTCTGCCATCTCGGTAATATTTCCCACCAACTTGGCGCACCCGTGGCGGCCCGGTCCCTGCTCGAAAAAGTGCGGAAAAACTCCCACCTCGCCGAGGCCTATGAGCGAATGGCGCGGCACCTGGAGCTCAACGGAGTCGACTTGAACAAGACCCCGCTGACCTACGGCCTCGCGTTGACCGTGGCACCCGGCACCGAAAGATTCACCGGTCCGACCGGGGCCCAGGCGAATCCGCTGCTTTCGCGGGACTATCGCGCGCCTTTTGTCGTTCCGGATTTGACCGGCACGACCTAAAACAAGACGAATCTCCCGCCTCTCACCTTTTCCCATGAACCCGATCAAGATCTTAAAACTAGAATCACGAACTGCCGCGTTGAGCCTGGCCTTCCTTTTGGCCGCGTTGGCCGGCCCGAGTGCGCGTTCGGCCGAAAAGCAACCGGCCCTCCAGCCGATCTTCAACGGCAAGGACCTCAGCGGTTGGGTCGTGCCCACGCCCAATCTCTGGCGGGCCGAGAACGGCGTCTTGATCGGCGAGAGCGACGCCAAGAAATCCGGCAGTCTCCTCCAGACCGAAAAGAAGTACGCTAACTTTGCCTTCGAAACCGAGGTGCGCTGGAACGGCCCGATCGACAGCGGGGTGTTCATGCGCACGCCGGCGCTGCAGGTGCAGGTCGGAACCTCGATCAGCTTGAAGAAAGACCTGACCGGCTCGTTCTACATCACGCCCGGCGGCTACGTGGAGGCGGGGCTGGCCAAGGAGGCCGGCAAGTATTTGAAACTCGGCGACTGGAACACGCTGCGCATCGAGGGGCGCGGAAACACGTTTACCGTGTGGCTCAACGGCCACCAGGTTTCGCGGTACACCGATGCCAAGTATGCCGGCCCCGGTCCGCTGGCCGTCCAGATCCATCAACGGTTGGACATGAAGGTGGAATTTCGGAACCTGCGCGCCGTCGAGTTACCCTGATCGCGCCGGCGGCGATTTTTGTCTCGCCGCCCAGGGCGTGGTTTCCGTTGTTCACTCTTTAAATTATCATGGCTTCAAAACTTCGAATTCTCGTGGTCGGTTGCGGGCATATGGGCACGTCGCACGCGCGCGCCTATCATCGGATGTCCGCCGACTTTGAAATCGTGGGGCTGGTGAGCCGCGGCGCGGCCTCCCGGCAAAAGCTCAACGCCGAGTTCGGTGGCCGCTACGCGGAGTTCGCGGATTACGCCGCCGCGCTCAAGGCCACGCAGCCGTCTGCCGTCTGCATCAGTACGTATCCCGACACCCATGCGGCGTATGCGGCGGCGGCCCTGGAGGCCGGCGCCCATGTGTTCCTGGAGAAACCGCTGGCGGAGTCCGTCGAGGAATGCACCCGGCTGGTCGACCTCGCCCGGCGCAGCGGGCGCAAGCTCGTGGTGGGTTACATTCTGCACGTGCATCCGTCGTGGACGCGCTTCATCTCGATCGTCCGCACGCTGGGCAAGCCGCTCGTGATGCGGATGAACCTCAACCAGCAGAGCTCGGGGGCCAACTGGGCCACGCACAAGAACCTGCTGCGCTCGATGTCCCCGATCGTGGATTGCGGCGTGCACTACGTGGACGTGATGTGCCGGATGACCGGCGCCCGCCCCGTGAGCGTGAATGGCATGGGCGCGCGCCTGAGTGACGAGATCGCCCCCACCCAGGTGAACTACGGCCATCTCCAGGTGAAATTCTCCGATGGCTCGGTCGGCTGGTATGAGGCGGGCTGGGGCCCGATGATGAGCGAGACGGCCTTTTTCGTGAAGGATGTGATCGGGCCGAAAGGCTGTGTCAGCATCGTGGCGAAGAGCGCGGGCGCGGCCGGAAAGTCCGCCGACGTCGATTCGCACTCCAAGACCGAGTCGCTGCTCCTGCATCATGCGGAACTCCGGCCGGACGGCACCCTCGCACGCACGGACGAGATCATCGATGTAACCGACGAGCCCGACCACGATGAGCTCTGCCGGCGGGAGCAGGATTTCTTCCTCCGCACGGTGCGGGAGAACGTCGACCTCGAAGAGCACTGGCAGAGCGCGATCGACAGCCTCCGCATCGTGCTGGCGGCCGACCGCTCGATGCGCGAGGGCCAGACCGTAAAGCTGTAACGCCGGCCGTGCGCCGGCAGGGGTTGTGGCCGGGATGCGGGAAAATTATTTCCCGCTGCCCCGGCCGAATTTATCCAGTTCGTCCGCCTCGGCTGTGAAGCCGTTTTGCCGGTAAAGCGCGGCGGCCTTGGCGATCAGCGCGGTGTTCGAGGGAAACCGCGTCACGCCCTCGATCAGGACGCCGAGGTTCTCGCGCCGGGGTGCGTCCTGCGACGCACTCCACGTATCCGCAATCAACCGATAGATCTCGGGCAGCAGCGGCGATTTTTCCCGGCCGACGAAAAGCGGCTGGAGGATGCCGCCGACTTGGCTGGCGTTGAGTTTTCCCCCGGTGGTGACCTTGGTTGCGCGGTCGAAGCGCAGGCGCGCCAGTTCGAGGTAGGCCCGGGGTGACCCGGTCTGGGCGGTGGTGGCGGCCTCGAGAAATTTCTCGGCCCGGGTCTGGTCGTCCGCGGCGAGTTCCGCGAGCCCGAGGGCGGCCAGCAGCTCCGGATCGCGCGAGCCGCGGCTGTAGGCTGCGAGCAGCGTCAGCCGCGCCGCGGTCTTGTTATCTGCGAGGCCCAGCGCGGTGCCCTTGATCCGTCCGACCTCGGTTTCGGTGGCGTCCCGCAACTCCACCGGCCGCGGATCCTCCAGCGTGCCAGCAACCAGCTTCAGCGTGTAGTATTTATGGGCGGTCGTGCGGATGTAGCTGGACAGCTCGTTCGACATCTTCGCGTAGCTCATTTTGAAACCATCCTGGAAGAGTGCCTCGGTGACGGGCTCGCGGTGCACCCGGGACAGAAAGGTGAGAAACGCCTTTTGATAACGTTTGTCCCGCCCGTAGAGACAGAGGTGAACGAAGGCCTGGGCCTGCTTTTCCCAGCGGCTGCCGAGCGGGTTGAGGGCGGTCGCCGAGCCGTGTTCGACGGTGAAGAATTCCTGCCAGGGGATCAGATCCCGGTGGGCGAGCGCGTGGTTGAAATCCTTTTCGGTGTAGCCGTCCAACTGCTGTTGGGTTCGCCGGAAATCGCGCGCCATCTGCTGGTCGGGGGCAAAGGCGGCACCGCGCGGATTGAGGCCGGCCAGGGCCATCGACGAGGCGGTCAACGGCGTCTGGTAGGGTTCGGCGCTGAGCTGGCCAATCACGATCTCCTTTTTTCCAATGCGCATGCCCATGAACAATTGCGCGAGGCCCTCCTCGAACCACGCCGGGGCGCGCTGCCGGTCGTTGCTCAACAGGAAGCGGACGTACTCGCGGTAAAGTTGTTTGGCGTGTTCGATGCGATAATCGGAGGCGGAGTTGGCGAAGGTCGACGCGTCGTCGGGCAGCTCGACGTCGGCCAGCATCGCGAGCGATTCATGACTCACGAGGGCCGCGCCCGAGGATTGGAGATCGAGCACGATCGCGCCGTGTTCCCGGTCCTTGAAAAACAGGCTCGCGAGGGCGACATCGCTTCGGGCCTCCCCGGCTTTGCCGGCAGGACGGAAGAGCTTAAACTGGTCCTTCGCACCGCACAGGACGAGCGCGACCGGGACGGTGGTCTTCTGCTCGGTGCCCGGCCAGACGATGCTGAGCGCCCGTTGAAAAATCTGAAAATTCCGGATCAACCGCCGGGTTTCGCCGTCCGGTGAATTGGCGAGAATCTCGAAGCCGGGAATTTTCGCATAACGCCACGACTCCGGCGGCGGCAGATCACGTTGCGATTCGACGACGAATTCCGGCAGTTGCACCGGCGGCTCCGCCGCCGCCGTCTGCGCGGCAACCGGGAGAGGCCGGAGGGCAATCGCTAGCGCCAGCAGGAGACTGCGGCTGAGGACGACGATTGCCGGGCGAATGGAACTCGGAACCACGTGCTTCATCGGGAAGCGGATGTTTACGCCGGCGGCCAATGGGTGGCAACCACCGGATGGCGGCGAGCCCCGCGGCGAGCACAGCGTGGTTTTCGCCGGCGTCGCAAAGAAGCTGGTCGGTCCCCGTGAAGCTGTCAGAGTGGGCAGGTCATGCGCATGCTTTCACTTCCCCTGTTGCTGGCGGTTTTCCTTGTTTCCGGGCGCGCGGCCGCCCCGTACGATCTGGTGGTTTATGGCGGGACGTCCGGGGGCGTCATCGCCGCGATCCAGGCGGCCCGCATGGGCCGGACCTGCGTGTTGATCGAGCCCACGCATTTTCTCGGCGGACTGACCACGGGGGGACTGGGCGCGACGGACATTGGCAACAAGGCGGCCATCGGCGGCATCTCGCGCGAGTTCTATGGCCGCGTCTGGCAGCACTACAACCAACCGGGAAGCTGGCGGCAGGAAACGCGCGCCGACTACCTGAAGGCGCGCGCCGGCCGGAACGACCCGCAGGAAAAAACCATGTGGACGTTCGAGCCCCACGTGGCTTCGAAGATTTACGATGACATGCTGCGCGAGGTCGCGGACAAGGTCACGGTCATCAAGGGCGAGCGGCTCGATCTGGCGCGTGGGGTCGTGAAAGAGGGTGCCCGAATCAGGCGGATCGTCATGGAAAGCGGCCGCGCCTTCGAGGGTCGGATGTTCATCGACGCCACCTACGAGGGCGACCTGATGGCGAAGGCCGGCGTCAGCTACCATGTCGGCCGGGAGGCCAACCGGGTCTACGGCGAGACGATCAACGGCGTGCAGGCGGCGCATACCGTTTACCACCAGTTCACCAAGCAGGTGGACCCCTACATCAAACCCGGGGACCGCGCCAGCGGGTTGCTTCCCGGCATCAATCCCAACGGGCCGGGCGAGGAGTTCAGCGGCGATCGCAAGGTGCAGGCGTATAATTTCCGCATGTGCACCACCGACGTGCCGGCGAACCGGCGCGCGTGGGAAAAGCCCGCCAACTACGATCCGCAATGGTTCGAATTGCTCCTGCGCAATTTCGAGGCGGGCGATCACCGCGTGCCGTGGAATCCCGTGTGGATGCCGAACCGCAAGACGGACACGAACAACAATTTCGCGATCAGCACGGATTTCATCGGTATGAATTGGGACTATCCCGAGGCGGACTACGCGACCCGCGCGCGGATCTGGCGGGCGCACGAGGACTGGCAGAAGGGCCTGATGTGGACGCTGGCCAATCACCCCCGCGTCCCCGAACGCGTGCGGGCCGAGTTTCAACGGCTCGGTCTCGCGCGCGACGAATTCACCGACAACGACAACTGGCCGCGCCAGCTTTATATCCGCGAGTCGCGCCGGATGATTGGTGATTACGTGATGACGGAGAAGAACTGTACGCGCACCGAGATCGTGCCCGACAGTGTCGGCATGGGCGCCTACAACATGGATTCGCACAACATCCAGCGCTACGTAACGGCGGATGGCCATGTGCGCAACGAGGGCGACGTGCAGGTTCGCACGCGGCCCTACCCGGTGAGCTACCGCAGCATCCGCCCGAAGGCGCAGGAATGCACCAACCTGATCGTGCCGGTCTGCCTGAGTTCCTCGCACATTGCCTTTGGCAGCATCCGGATGGAGCCCGTGTTCATGGTGCTGGGCCAGAGCGCCGCGACCGCCGCCGTCCTCGCGTTGGAGGAAGGCGTGGACGTCCAGCGCATCAGCGACGCGCGGCTACGCGAGCGGCTGGTGCGGGACGGCCAGGTGCTCGATTTCGAGAGCCTGCCCGTGGCGCCCCGCGTCGTCGTCCCCAAGGCGAAGCCCGGCGGCATCGTGGTCGACGATCTCGACGCCGAGCTCACCGGGTTCGACCCGATCAGCGGGGCGCACGCGACGAACGTAGAACAAGGTTACCGCCACGATGGTAATACCGGCAAAGGTCAGCAAAGGGCGCGCTTCGTGCCGGATCTGCCGCGGGCCGGCCGTTACCGCGTGCTCGTCGCCTACCCGTGGAATGCCAACCGCGCGCCTCGCGTGCCCGTCACGATCCGCCACGCCGACGGCGAGACGCAGGTGACGCTGAATCAGACGAAAATCCCCGCGGTGGAAGAACTGCTCGAGCCGGTCGGCGCCTTTCGTTTTGAAAAGGGCCGGAGCGGATACGTCGAAATTTCCAATGCGGGCACGGAGGGCTACGTGGTGGTCGATGCTGTGCAGTGGCTCGAGGAGCGTTGAAGCGCGGCGACGCTGCCGGCCGGGTTTCCGTAGCGGCAGGATTCGCGGCGCCGGGTCCGCGGCCGTCCCGGTTTGACGCAGCCGGTGGCATTCCTAGCTTCCGCCGAATGTCCTTCCGCTCGCTGGCGTTACCCCTCGCGGCCTTCGTTTTTTCTCCGGCCCATGGCTTTGGCGCGACCGACGTTTCGCCGGAGCAGGAGCGCGGGCGAGCCCTTTATGCCAACCACTGTGTGAATTGCCATCAATTCGGCGGCGAGGGCGTGCGGGGCGTTTATCCCCCGCTGGCGGGTTCCGATTTTCTGCTCGCCGACAAGGAGCGCAGCATCCGCATCGTTTTGCAGGGCACGGCCGGCCCGATTGTCGTCAACGGCGTGGACTACAACGGCGTCATGCCGGCCCCCGTGGGACTTGACGACCGGAAGGTGGCGGAGGTCCTCACCTACGTCCGCGCTTCGTGGGGTAATCGCGGCGAACCCGTGGGAGTTGCCGAGGTGCAGGCGGTACGGGCGAAGCTCGCCACCGCGAATCTCCCGCAAACGGATCCCTACGCCCCGCTGCCGCGGCCGCCGGCCGGCTTCACCGTGCGCGAGGTCGTCAAGCTGCCCGCCCATGGTGTGCGCCTCGCCGCGATGCCGGGCGCGACGTGGATCATGGTCCTGAACAACGGGGGCGACGTCTACCGGCTCGAGCCGGCGACGGGCGATCTCGTGCGCATCCTGCCCGTGCAGGACTACACGGACGTGGCCGCCGGCAAACTCGAGGTGCTCGGCATGACGATCGATTCGCGTCGCCGCCTCTACATCGTCGCGAACCAGCGCGTTGCAACCAAGCCGACGCAGACCAATCGCGTCGTCATCTATCGGTCCGCACCGCTCGATACCCGGGGCGTGCCCACCGGGGTGAAACCGTGGCTGCGCACCGATTATCCGTGGGGCGTCGGTCCTTATAACCACGGCGTTGGTCACATTGCCGAGGGCCCGGATGGGATGCTTTACGTGAACAGCGGCTCGCGGACGGATGGCGGCGAGACGGGCACCGATCCCACGCTCTGGACAGGTGGCGAGACCGAGATCACGGCGGCGATCTGGCGGGTCGATCCGCGTCAGGAGTCGCCGACGATCGAGGTGTTCGCGCGGGGCATCCGCAATGCGTGGAGCTTCGCGTGGAACGATCGCGGCGAACTTTTCAGCGCGAGCAACGGCCCGGACGCGGATTTTCCCGAGGAGCTGGACCACGTCGAATTCGGCCGGCACTACGGTTTCCCATATCAATTCGCCGACAGCGAGGCGAAGGCCTATCCCCACACGCCCACGCCGCCGCCCGGAGTAAAGTTCACCCCGGCCGTGCGTAATTTCGGCCCGGCCGCCGGCGGCTCGGCGGAGAAACCGATCGCGTCGTTTCACCCGCACTCGTCCCCGGCCGGCATGGTGTTCTGCGGACCGGAATGGCCGGCGGCGCTGCGCGGCAAGTTCATTCTCGGGCGCTTCGGTAATTTTTTGCACGACCACAACGTTGGCTTCGACCTGCTCGCGGTGGATCTTCAGCGCAACGCCACGGGCGTTTACGAGGCCCGCATGGAGACCTTTCTCGCGCCGGTGGCCCGTCCCCTCGACCTGCTCCAGGTGAGCCGGAAACTCTACATCTTGGAATACACCCGGCCGACGGACAAAACGTCGGGCCGCCCGATGAATCCCGGGCGGATTCTCGAATTGAGCTGGTAGTTCCTTCATCCGGCGGTCGCCGGGCGGGGCGGAGGCAAAAAGCGGGAGCGATTGCAGTGCCTGCTTGAGGTTGCTTCGCATCCGGGGTTGCATGCGCGGATGAACAATCCCCTCGCCGTTGCGCGCGTGTTCGCCCTAGGACTTGCCCTTCTTTCTCCCTTTTTCGCCATGGAAACCAAGGCTGCGGCCCCCAAGGAATACTTCGTTTACTTCGGCACCTATACCGGCCCGAAGAGCAAGGGCATCTATCGCGCCCGCCTCGATGTTGCCTCCGGCCGGCTTTCGCCCGCCGAGGTCGCGGTCGAGGCGGATACGCCGGCCTTTCTCGCGGTGCACCCGAACGGAAAATTCCTCTACGCGATCGACGAGAGCGCCGATCCGGTCCGCAAGCCCGGCCGCGGCATCAGTGCGTACAGCCTCGATCCGGCCACGGGTAATCTGAAACTCCTCAACCACGAGACGTCGGGTGGGGCGGGGCCCTGCCACCTCGCCATCGAGACCGGCGGCCGGAGCGTGGTGGTCGCCAACTACACGGGCGGCAGCGTGGCTTCGTTCCCCCTGCTGGCCGACGGGCGCGTCGGGCCCATGCGTTCCTTTTTGCCGCACACCGGTTCGAGCGTGAATCCCGCCCGCCAGAAGGCGCCGCATGCGCATGGCTTCGCCCTCGCGCCGGACGACCGCTTCGCTTTTGCCGCCGACCTGGGCATCGACAAGGTGGTGGCCTACCGGCTCGACGCGGCCACCGCCACGCTCACCCCGGCGCCGGTTCCCTTCGCGACCGTGCCCCCGGGCTCCGGTCCGCGGCATCTTGCGTTTCACCCGTCGGGCAAGTTTGTCTACGTGATCAACGAGATGCTCTGCACGATGTCGGTCTTCCGCTACGATGCGGCACGCGGTGAATTGAGCAGCGTCGAGACGGTATCGACGCTGCCCCCGGGCGTGGCGGTGGAGCGCGAGTACAGCACGGCCGAGGTGATCCCGCACCCCAACGGAAAATTCCTTTTCGGGTCCAACCGCGGGCACAACACGATCGCGGTGTTTGCCGTGGATGCCGGTACCGGAAAGCTCTCGCTCGTGGAGAACCAGCCGACGCTTGGCAAGACGCCGCGGCACTTCGGCGTGGATCCGACCGGCACGTGGCTGCTGGCCGAGAATCAGGACTCCGACACGGTGGCCGTGTTTCGCATCGACGGTCGGACCGGTCACCTCACCGCCACCGGCAAACCCCTGGCGGTACCTTCGCCCGTCTCCGCGGTGTTTGTCGCCGCGAAGTAACGCTGCCGTCGTTTCAATCTGAAACATCCGCAGAGGAACTTACGATCATGCGCATGCTCGTCGTCGGTGCCACGGGCACCATCGGTCAGGCCGTCGTGCAACTGCTGGGCCAACGGCACGATGTCGTCGCGGCGAGCCGGCAGGCGGCCGCCATCAAGGTCGATATGTCGCAGCCGGATTCGATCCGGGCCCTGTTTCACGCGGTGGGCCAGGTCGATGCCATCGTGAGCGTGGCCGGTGCCGCAAAATTTGCGCTGCTCGCGAATCTGAGCGATGCGGACTTTCAATTCTGCCTGGAAAACAAACTGATGGGGCAGGTGAACCTGGTCCGCCTCGGTCTGGCGCACGTGCGCGAAGGCGGCTCGATCACGCTCACCAGCGGGGTGCTGGCGCATTCGCCGATGCCGGGGAGTGCGGCGATCAGCCTGGTCAATGCGGGGCTGGAGGGGTTTGCGCGAGCGGCCGCGATCGAGGCGCCGCGTGGCATTCGCGTGAACGTGGTCAGCCCCCCGTGGGTGACCGAGACGCTGATAAAATTCAAAATGGACCCGGCGCCCGGCAAGCCGGCGGGCGCCGTGGCCGAGTTGTATGCTCACAGCGTCGAAGGCGGCGCCACCGGCAAAATCTTCGAGTTGCCGCGGATCTAAAGACTCGGAAGGCGCGCGCTGGGCGTTTCCGGGCGGCTTGCCTTTGAAAATTCGATCGACGAAAAATCCGGGGTGAAATTACCCCGTGAAAGTGTCCGGCTTCGATTGTGCCCGGACGTCAGGACTCCTGATGCCGTTTCGTCCCGCAGGCTCGTTGCCCGGCTCCGGTCGTGGTACGGCCTCGGTGGGTTGCTCCTCGTGTCACTGACGACGCCGCGCCTTTCGGCGGCGATCAATATCGGTTGGGCCGAGCAGGATATCACGCCGAAGCAGCCCGTCCTGATCGCTGGGCAGTTTCACGCGCGGGTCTCCGAGGGCATCCTGGATCCCATCACGGCCACGGTACTCGTGCTCGAGTCCGGCGGGGAGCAGGTCACGTGGGTGAGTTGCGACCTGGTCGGCATCGCCAACGCCCTCCGGGACGGAGTGCGGGCCCGGCTGGCGGGGCATCCCGGGTTGAATCCCAACAAGGTCATTCTTCACGCCACACATTCGCACACCGGCCCCGACCTGCGTCCGGACGCGGAGATTCCCGGACTGCCGCTCAAGGTGATGCCGACCGCGGAGCTGGTGACGTTCACCGCCGACTTGATTGCGCAGGCGGTGATTCGGGCCTGGGATTCGCGGGCCCCGGGTGGCATCAGTTTTGGACTGGGCCACGCCGTGGTCGGTCGCAACCGGCGCTCGGTCGACGACAAGGGCACCAGCACGATGTATGCAGACGTGGGCCGGGAGGGTTTCAGTCACATCGAGGGCTTTGAGGATCATGATCTGAATCTGCTCGCGACCTACGACCAGCAGGGGGCGCTCACCGGCCTCGTCGCCAACCTGGCGTGCCCGGCGCAGGTGACCGAATCGCTCTTCTCCCTGAGCGCCGATTTCTGGCACGACACGCGGGTGGAACTGCGGCGCCGGCTGGGTGCGAAGCTGTTTGTGGCGGCGCAATGCAGCACCGCGGGAGACATCGCGCCGCACTTCGACTACAAGAGCAGTTACAATGCGAAGCCGGCCCTGCGCATGCTCAAGCTCAAGCAAAGGACCGTGCGCCAGGAGATCGCGCACCGGCTGGCAAATGCCACCGAGGAGGTCCTGCCGCTGATCGCGCCGACGATCGAGACGAACCCGGTCCTCCGGCATCGCGTCGAGACCCTTGCGCTGCCTTTGAACCGGCTGACCGAGAGCGACGTCGCCGAGGCGGAGAAGGAACGGCAGATCTGGGGCAACCGTTACGAAACGGAGAAGGCGAAACTCGCCGCGGCACCGCCGCCGACCGCCGGCCGGTGGTATGTGGCGATCACCGGCGCCTACGGCCGGATGCGCTGGAACGAACAGGTGCGGGAACGCTTCGAGCGGCAAAAAACCCAGCCCACCCGCGCCGAGGAAATCCATGTGGTGCGTCTGGGGGACGTCGCGTTTGCGACCAATCCGTTCGAGTACTATCTCGACTACGGGATTCAGATCAAAGCGAAGAGCCCCGCCACGCAGACGTTTCTGGTGCAACTCGCCGGATCGGGCTCCTACGTGTCGAGTCCACGTGCGATTGCGGGCGGCGGGTATGGCTCGCAGCCCCAGTCGAACCCCGTCGGCGCCGAAGGTGGCGGGATGTTGCGGAAAAAGACCTCCGAATTCATTGCCGAGCTTTGGAGGTGAGGTCCTTCACTGGCGCCGAGTCCGCGATGATGTCCGCCGCGCCACGAGAAGTGGATTGTGATTTTTGAGTTATCGCTTCAACCCGTACCTTCGTTGCCCTTCGAAACCCCGGACATCCCATGACCTCTTGTTCCCATATTGCTTTCGCCTCTCGCTCCGGTTCTGGCCGGGGAATCTTTTTTGCGCTGGCGCTCGTGGCCGTTGGCAGCGTCCGCGGTGCCGACTACAGCACCCCCGCAATCGCGCCGACGAAGCCCATCATCCTTTACGATGGCAAGACGGTCGCCGACCTTTCGCAATTCTACACCTGGCTGGGTCCGCTGGGTTACACGGATCCCAACCGGGTCTTCACGGTGGTGGATGCGCTCGACGGTGCGCCGGCCATCCGGGTGAGCGGGCAGGACTACGGCGGGATCGTCACCCGCCAGAACTATCGCGATTACCGGATGGTGCTGGAATATCGCTGGGGCGCGGCGACTTGGGGTGACCGCAAGAGCCGCGCCCGCAACAGCGGCATTCTGCTCCACTGCCAGGGCGAGGACGGCAGCTACCGGCCGGACTTCAAGGGGCCGTGGCTCCTTTCGGTGGAATACGAGATTCTTGAGGGCCGCACCGGAGACATAATCCTAGTGGGTGGCGCCAAGCGCGGCAGCAAGGATAAGATCCTGCCGACGCTGACCATGCGTGCCCAACCGGGGGACTTTTATTGGGATCCCAAGGGGACGCCCCGCGAATTCGTTTCCGGCAAGGGCCACCTGCATTGGTACGGCCGGGACCGCGCGTGGAAGGACGAACTCGGGTTTCGCGGGCCGCAGGATGTCGAGCGGCCGGTGGGCCAATGGAACCGGGCGGAGATCGTCGCCAAGGGCGGCGATCTGGTTTACTTCCTGAACGGGACCAAAATCCTGGAGGCGACCAACGGTTCGCTGACGCACGGCCGCCTGCTTTTCCAATCGGAAGGCGCCGAGATTTTCTTCCGGCGCATCGAACTGCATCCGTTGGACCGTTAGGCCGCGTCGCGCGTCGCCGCTTTTACGCCGCGCCGCAACGCGCGAGAGTGGCGGAGCACGTAGAAGCTGAGCCAAAAGGAATACTTTTCCGGATGGGCGAGGATGGCTTGGCGGAGTTCCGGCAGGCTGACGAACGCTGTGCCGGAGATCTCCTGAGGGTGAGGCCTCATTCGTTTCGGTGCGGCCCCGAAGTAGAGGTAGACGATTTCGTTTTCCCGGAGCCCGTTCCCGCAGGCGGTCGAGTAGTGGGTGCGGAATCCAAAGGTGAGATCGGAGGTCGCGCCCAGTTCCTCGCCCAGCCGCCGGCGGGCGGCCCGCAGGGTGCGTTCGCCGGGGCGGGGATGTCCGCAACAGGCGTTCGACCAGAGGCCGCCGGAATGATATTTTTTCGGGTGGCGACGCTGGAGCAGGATCCGGCCGCGCTCGTCGACGAGAAAAATGGAAAAAGCCCGGTGCAGAAGCCCCGCCTCGTGGACGGCCTGTTTTTCGGCGACGCCGATCGCCCGGTTCCGGCGATTTACGAGGATGAGATTCTCAGGCATGCGTTTTCGCGGGTGGGTTTGGACGAGTCGAGAACTTGAACCCTACGTTTTGGGGCCCGAGGGTCGAGCAAACGTAAGCATTCGCTCGTTCGAGCCGGAGCGAATCGGGCACGGTGGAAGCGGTTGATTGCCTCGTTCCGGCCAGACGCTTTGACTGTTTCCGCGGCGGGTGACTCACGGACGATTGAGCCCGCAGCCATCCCCATGAATTTTATCCTCCGGTTATTGGTCGGACTCATCGTTGGCATGTGCGGCATGGGCTTGGCCGGCCAGACGTATGCGGCGGGCGCGGGCTTTCGCGCGGGCGCGGCGGCCGTCGACATCACGCCGCCGAAATTTCCGGTACGGGTGAATGGCAACATGACGGAGCGGCTCGCGCAAAAGGCGATGGACCCGCTGCACGCGCGGAGCCTCGCGCTGGACGACGGCGCCACGAACATCGTCTTCTGCATCGTGGACACCTGCATGCTGCCGCGGGACCTGATCGATCGGGCCAAGGCGATGGCGGCCCGGGAGACGGGACTGCCTGCTGAGCGCATGATGATTTCCGCCACGCACACGCACACGGCGGCTTCGTCGATGGGCTGCCTGGGGAGCCGGGCCGATCCTGACTATGTCGCGTGGCTCCCGCCCCGGCTAGCGGCGGCGATCCGCGCGGCGGTCGAAAATCTCCAGCCGGCCCGGGTCGGCTGGGCGGCCGTGGACGATTGGGCGCACACGCACAATCGTCGTTGGATTCGCCGGGCGGACAGATCCATCGAGGATCCGTTCGGGAACGTGACCGTGCGCGCGAACATGCATCCGGGTTACGAAAGCCCGGACGTTATCGGGCCGTCGGGTCCGGTGGATCCGGGCCTGAGCGTGCTCGCGGTGCAGACCCGGGACGGCCGGCCGCTCGCGGTGCTGGCGAACTATTCGCAGCATTACTTCGGCGCGACGCCGATTTCCGCAGACTACTATGGTGCGTTCGCCCGGCACATGGCGCAGCTGCTCGGCCAGGTGTCGAGCGAGGGCCCGTTTGTGGCTATGATGTCGCAGGGGACCAGCGGCGACCTGATGTGGATGGACTACGGCGCGCCCAAGAAATCCCCGACGCTCGAGGTCTACGCCGCCGAAGTCGCGCAGGAGGCGTTGCGCGCCTATCGGGCCATCGCGTGGCGCGATCACGTGCCGCTCGGCATGGTGCAAAGGAGCCTGCCGCTGGCCTACCGCGTGCCGGACGCCGCCCGGCTCGCTTGGGCGCGGGCCCGCGTGGAGGCGCTCAAGGACGAAGTGCCGAAGGCCCGGCCGGACATCTATGCACACGAGGCCGTTTACCTGCGCGAGCGCCAGAAGACCGAACTGCTGTTGCAGGCGATCCGGATCGGCGACCTGAGCATCGCAACGCTGCCGAACGAGGTGTTCGCGATCACGGGCTTGAAGCTCAAGGCGCAGGCCCCGCTGGGCGCGCATTTCAACATCGAGCTCGCCAATGGTGCCGAGGGCTACATCCCGCCGCCGGAGCAGTTTGGTTTTGGCGGCTACACCACGTGGCCGGCGCGCACGGCGGGACTTGAGGTGCAGGCTGAGCCGAAAATCATGGTGGCGCTGCTCGCGGCCCTGGAAGAAGTGTCAGGGCGAAAGCTCCGGGTGATCCACGATGAGCACGGGCCCTACGCACAGGCGATTCTGGCGGGCAAGCCGGTGTGTTACTGGCGCCTGAACGAGATCGCCGGAACCATGGCGCACAACGCCGTCGCCAATGCGCCCGCTGCCGCGATTGTGCGCGGCGCGTTGTACCTCCCGGGCGCCGGTACCGGCTCGGGCAGCGGTGTGCAGGAGGCGCTTACGCCGTCCGCCTTTTCGGGTCCGTTGCAGCTCAATCGCGCCGTGCACCTCGTCGACGGGCGCGTGGAAGCGGACCGATTGAATCTCGGTCCCGTCCACAGCATCGCGTTCTGGTTCTGGCTCGGCGAAACCAGTGGGGCGAGTGAACGGAGCGGCAGTCTCGTCACGTGGCCGACCGGCGAATCGCTGCGCTACCGCCAGTCGGCCGATCATCGGATGCAGCTTTACGTGCAGGGTGGGCGGGATACCGCTCCGGGATCCGGGCCGGCGGCGGCGCGCGCGGATGACTGGCATTTTGCCGTCGTGGTGCGCGACGGCGATCGTCTGCGCGTCCACCTCGATGGTTCCGCGACCGGCGCGATCGAGCAGGCGGTGGTCCCTTCGGGCAAGGTCGCATCACTGCGCTTTGGCGAAGGACTTGAGGGCAAGCTCGACGAGATCGCCGTGTTTGATCGGGCGCTTTCACCCGCGGAGATCGATGCGTTTTGGGCGGTTTCCGGTGTGCGCTCCCGCTGAGCCGGCGCGACCAGAACTCGACTTACAGGAAGCCGTCGCTAACGGTTTTCTCCGTCGCCCTCAGGCGGCGGGCGAGGAACGCTTCACTTTTTCAACCCTTGTTTACCCCATGAAAAAATCGAAATCCGAAACCGGCGCCGAGCCATCGGCGGCGATGCTTTCCCGCCGGTCTTTTTTGCAACAGGGCGCCGCGGCGCTGGCCCTCGCCGCCGGGACCCGCCACCTGCTTTCCGCGCAGCCGGCCGGTGAGACGTTCGATCTGATCGTCGCCGGCGGGACGGTCATCGATCCCTACAACCAGATCAACCGGGTCGCCGACGTCGGCATCAAGGCGGGCAAGATCGTCCAGGTCGCCGACCGGCTCGACCGGGCCCGCGCCACCCGCGTGGTGGATGCGACCGGCCTTTTTGTTTCGCCGGGTTGGATCGATTTGCACGCGCACATTTTTCTGAAGATCAATCCCCTCGGTGTGCATCCCGATCGCGACGCGGGGGTGAACGTGGGAGTCACCACGGTGGCCGATCCCGGCGGATTTTGTTCGGACGAGATTCAAATTTACCGGCGCGAAATCGTGGGAAAATCCGTCACGCGCGTCGTTGGCTTCGTCAACGTGGCCGCACACCGCAACAAGCCGAACACCCCGATGCAGGGTGATTTCACGCTGTTTGACCAGGAGCTCACCATCAAGACGATCGAGGAAAACCGCGACGTGATCAAAGGGGTCAAGGTCCTGTCGTCCATTTATCACGCCGGCAATCTGACCCTGACGCCCACGCAACTGGCGGTGCAGGCCGCGCGGGAAAGCGGCACGCGCGTGGTGGCGCACATCGGGATGGCGCCGCCGCTGATCCAAGATGTATTGAACCTGCTCGGGCCCGGCGACTTCGTGACCCACTGCTTCAAGGGCTTCCCGATGGGAATCTTTCACCGCGACGGCCGCCCCGTGGCGGAGGCTTGGAAGGCGCTGGAACGTGGCGTCAGCTTCGACCTGGGGCACGGGCAGGGCAGCTTCGCGTGGGAGGCGGCGCGCCATGCCCGGAAGCACGGCTTCCCGCTGCATTCGCTTTCCACCGACATCCATCTCGGCAGCCTGCATGGCCCGGTGTGGACCTACGGTCGCACGATGGCCAAATTGCTTCACCTCGGCTATGCGCTGCCCGAAATCGTCAAGGTTTCCACGCTCGGCCCGGCCCGCTTGATCGACGAGGAGAAGGAACTCGGTTCGCTTTCCCCCGGCACCGTCGCCGACCTCACCCTGTTTCGCGTGGTGGACAAGAAGGTCGTGCTCACCGACAGCCTGAAGAACAGCGAAAACGGCACCCGCGATATCGAGCCGGTGCACTGCATCCGCGCCGGCAAAGTCATCAGCGAGATGAAGATTCCGCCGGCGGCGTAATCGCCGGCGGGCGCGGGAGCGAAGACTCGTCAGCGAATCCGCTCCAGCGCCTCGCGGCCGGACATGCCGACCTCGATGCCGAGTTTCTGCGCGGCCGGGGTCACGGCGGTGACCTTCGACTTCAGCATGCCGTCGATGTTGGCGGCCGGCACGATGGCACAGGCTTCATCCATGCGGGCGAACGTTTCCAATTTGAGATAGGGACAGGCGACGACTCCGCGCGAACCTTTGACGACGAGAAGCTTTTGCTTGAGCTGGATTTCGTGGCGCTCGAGGCCGTTCCAGAATTCCGCGGGTACCGGCGGAGCGGTCTTGGCGCCGCCCGCGGGGTTGGTTGCGTTTTGGGCCCGCAGCGTCGATCCGCCGGCGATCAGAACGGTGAGCAGGGCGAGGGAGAACAACAGGCGAATTGGAGCGGAGTGCATGGGATTGAGGAGTGGAGAAACGATCGCTGGTTGCGGCTAGGCCACAGCCGCGGCGATGCGCGCTCAGCCGCACTGGAACCCACATCGAACACCTGCCACGTGCCGAGGCCGATGACGGGAAGCGATTCATCGCTCGAGGCGGAAATGCGGCGGGTGAGCATGGCGGCGGGGAGAACGGTTGGGGCAGCCGCGGCGCCCGGCCGGGCCGAGGCAAGGAGGGCGGCGCCGGTTCCGATCAAGCGCAGGGCGTCGCGTCGGTCGATCGGGTGAGGGGACATGGCGGAAACGCGGGGTGGGAGGGGCAGCTCGAACGGCCGGCAGAAGATTCCGTTTGGTAATTCGAGTCAATCCGGGGGCCGTTTCTCCGGCATCGGCGTTCATTGGTTTGGGGTGGGCCTTAGTGGGTAATGCATCCGACCTTGCTTTCCGACCCCCGGCTTGGACCCTTTGGGCCTACCATGAGTTACCCCCGTGTCTTTTCCCTGCTGCTTTCATTGGTCATTGTCGCTCTCGCTCCGGCCGCAGATGTCCGGCTGGGACTGGTCGGACTCGATACGTCGCACTCCGCGGCGTTTACGAAGATCCTCCACGATCCCACCGCGAAGGACCACGTGGCCGGCGGACGGGTCGTCGGGGCCTACAAGGAGGCCAGCGCGTTGGTCGAGGTCAGCGCCAAGCGCGCCGAGGAGGGTCGCGAAAAACTGGAGAAGGATTTCGGGATCAAGATGTACCCCTCCATCGAGGCGCTCGCGAAGGACGTGGATGTCATTCTCATCGAGAGCGCCGATGGCCACGCGCACCTCGACCAGGCGCGCCGGGCGATTCTCACGGGCAAACCGGTCTTCGTCGACAAGCCGATGGCCGCGTCGGTGAAAGATTCCGCGCAGATCTTCGCCCTCGCGCGGCAGCACAAGGTGCCAGTCTTCAGTGCGTCGTCGCTGCGCTTCGCCCGGGCGACGCAGGCCGTGCGCGGCGGTTCGATCGGCAAAGTGCGGGAGGCGCAGACCGGCAGCCCGGCGAGCTTCGAGCCCCACCATCCGGATTTGTTCTGGTATGGGATTCACGGCGTCGAGTCCCTCTTCACCGTCATGGGCACCGGGTTGGAAACCGTGACGCGAAAAAGCAGCGCGGCGGGCGCCATTGTCACCGAGGGCCAGTGGGCCGACGGGCGCACGGGCGTCTACCGCCAGGGTAAATACGGCGGCAAGGCGATCGGCGAAAAAGGGGAAGCGGAGGTCGGCACGCTCGACGGCTATGCGCCGCTCGTGGCGCAGATCGTCACCTTTGCGCGCACGGGCGTTTCGCCCATTCCGGAGCAGGAGACGATCGAGATCCTCGCGTTCATGGAAGCCGATGCCCGCAGCAAGGAGCTCGGGGGCAAGCCGGTGAAGATCTCGGAGATCCTGAAGGAAGCGGGCTGGAAACCGGCTAAGCGTTAAGCGCCGGCTCGCGAAACGGGACAAGGAGTTCGGGCCCGTTGGCTGGATTCCAATCTGCCGAATGAATCGCGAAAGCGCGGAAGAGCGAAAACGCGAAAAGAGCCGGTTGAATTCCGTAATTTCGCCTTTTCGCGCTTCCGCGATCGGTCTGGGATGCAGGGCGTTTGTCCATAGTACGAGGCTTGGAAAAACAGGATATCTTGATCGCGGCGGAGGTTGGCGGCCGGTTTTTTCCTCGGCTATGCAGCACCGCAGCGAATACTCGTCGGGGGCGTCCCTCGAGAAAACCATGACATGAAGACCTCCTCCCCAAACCCGGCGCCGTGCACGCGGCGCGACTTCGTCGGGCTCATGGCCCTCGCGGGCGCCGCGGCGCCTTTCTCCGGATTCGCGCCCCACGCTGATGCGGCCCAGAGCGGCGGCGCTGCCGCGCCGTTGCCGGCGAACAGCGGCCCGACGTGCATCCACGTTTACGCGAAATTCACGCAGTCATTTTCCTACACGGAGAGTGCGGAGATTCTGGCGGAGTCTGGTTACGGCGGCATCGATTATGCCGTGCGGACGGGCGGCCATGTGTCGCCGGAGCGGGTCGAGGACGACCTGCCGCGCGCCGTGGAGGCGGCGCGCCAAGCCGGGTTGAAGGTGGAGATGATTGTCACGGGCATCACGTCGGCCGACAAGCAGGCGGAGGCCCTTGTCCGGACCGCGGCGAAACTCGGCGTGAAACACTATCGGTTCGGGGTGATCACTTATGACGAAAAGCGGAGCGGGTGGGACTCGCTGCAGCAGCTGAAACCCGTGGTGAAGGATCTGGTGGCCTTGAACCGGGCACACGGCATCCAGGGGGTGTTTCAGAACCAGACGGGCCCCCGGATGGGCGCCGCTCTCTGGGATATGTTCGAGCTGCTGCGAGAGCACGATCCCCGCTGGATCGGCAACCAGTACGACATCCGGCACGCCACCGTCGAAGGCGGCCAATCGTGGCCGGTCGCGCTCCGGCTGCTGAGCCCGTGGATCCGTTGCTCCAACCTCAAAGATTTCAAATGGCGTCAAGTGGTTGGGAAGGAGACGGCGGAGATCGTGCCGCTCGGCGAGGGCGTGGTGAATTTCGCGGAGTATTTCAAACTGGTCCGCGAGTTGAAGCTCGGCGGCCCGATTTCGATGCATCTCGAATATCCGCCGTTTGAAGGCGTGCGCCCGCCGTTGTCGAACGCCGAGAAGCGGCGGCAACTCCCTGCGGCACTCCGCAAGGACCTGAAAGTGCTCAAGGAGATGATGGCACGTTATCAGATCGCCTGAGCGATTTTTTCAATCGGGGGCGACCCCGCCGGGAAGATCGGATGATCTGCAGGGTTGACCCCCTCCGGGCCTTTGGCGGACGATTTTACCTCGATGAAATCCAAGCGCAAAACTCCGCTCCGCTCCAAGTCGAAGACGTCCGCGCGCGCGGCCAACCGCGCCAAAACCGGGTCGAAGGTGAAAATCACCGGCCTGCATCCCGCAGATGTTCCGACGGCCGATGCCGGCTACACGCCGGGGATTCTCGCTGAAGGGCGCAAGTTGATCGTCGTATCCGGCCAGGGCCCGCGCGATTTCCATGCGGACATGGAGACGCAGGCGCGTCAGACGTTCGACTGCGTCAGTAAAGTGCTGGCGGCGGCCGGCGCTTCGCTGAAGAACGTCGTGATGCTGCGCGTTTATTTTGTGCACCTCGCGCGCGATCTGCCGGCGTATCGCAAGGTCCGCAAAGAGTATCTTTCCCAGCCCTATCCCGCTTCGACTGCCGTGGGCGTCACGGAGCTGGCGCACCCTGACCTAAAAATCGAGATCGAGGCCGTGGCCGTGTTGTAAGTGTGGCGCCGTTCCCGTTGTCGGGGAAGCGCCCTGCCGGGTTTTTATCCCCGGCCCGGGTGCTCCAAGTTCGGCAGGAAAGCGGTCAGCAGTCCGATCAGGGGCAGAAAGCTGCAGATCCGGAAAACGTGCTCGATGCTCGTATGGTCGGCGAGGGTGCCGAGTAGCGCGGAGCCGATGCCGGCGATCCCAAACGCGAAGCCGAAGAACAGTCCCGCGATCAGGCCGACCCGCCCGGGGACTAGTTCCTGCGCGTAGACGAGGATCGCGGAGAACGCCGATGCGAGGATGGCGCCGATGATCACGGACAGTGTCACGGTCCAGCCCAGGCCGACGTAGGGCAGCGCGAGCGAGAAGGGCGCGACCCCGAGAATCGAAACCCAGATCACGAGTTTCCGCCCGATCCGATCGCCGATGGGGCCGCCGATGATCGTGCCCGCGGCGACGGCAAACAGAAAGATGAAGAGATAGATTTGGGCGTGGGCGACCGACACGCCGAATTTGCCGATGAGGTAGAACGTGTAGTAGCTCGTCAGGCTGGTGAGGTAGAAGGATTTTGAAAACACGAGGGCCCCGAGCACGGCCAGCGCGAGCATGATCCGGCCGCGTCCGAAACGCGCCGCCCGGTGCGCGGGTGCGGCCTGGCTTGTTCCCACGCGCCGGCTCAGGCGGCGGTGATACCAGCCGCCGATCTTGGCGAGGAGCACGATGCCACTGAGCGCGAGCAGCGAGAACCACAGCACGTGTCGCTGGCCGCGCGGAACCACGACGAGTGCGGCCAGCAGCGGACCGAGCGAGCTGCCGAGGTTGCCGCCGACTTGAAACAGCGATTGGGCGAGGCCGTGCTTGCCCCCCGAGGCGAGCCGCGCGAGGCGCGAGGCCTCGGGATGGAAAATCGACGATCCGATGCCCACGAGCGCCACGGCCACCAGAATGGTGTGAAAGTTGCCCGCGATCGCCAACAGGACGAGGCCGATCAGCGTCAGGCCCATGCCCCAGACCAGCGAGTAGGGGTGCGGGCGGCGGTCCGTGTAGCTGCCGATGATCGGTTGCAGCAGCGAGGCCGTCAGCTGGTTCGTGAAGGTGATCATCCCGATTTGCGCGAAGCTCAGGTGAAACGAATCTTTGAGCAGCGGATACATGGCGGGAATCAGCGACTGCAGCGTGTCGTTGATCAGATGGGAAGCGCTCAACGCCACGAGGATCTTCACGACGGTTTGGTCGACGGAAGCAGGCGCGGTGAGTTCGGCGGATGAACGGTGCATCACGGTCTATGTGCGGCTTACGGCCGGGCCGTGCAATCCGTTTGGTCGGGCCCGCCAGTTTCCGTCTCGCCGCCGCCCGGCCGCCGTAACTTCAACGGGGCGGTAGCTGCCGCACGCGGTGGTTCGAGCTATCCCCGATGAAAACCTCCCCGGTGCGGCTGACATAAATGCCGTGCGGCCGGTTCAGCTCGCAATCGCGCGGCGCTCCCTCCGGGCCGTCGCCCCGGCGACCGGTGCCCACGACGGTTTCGATGAGGCCGGAACCGTGGCGAATGACACGGATCGTGTGGCTTTCCGTGTCGGCGAGAAAGATGTCGCCGCTGGGTGCAACGGCGACGCCCTTGGGGCCGGAGAGGAGCGCGGCCCGGGCGGGCCCGCCGTCGCCCGCGTAGCCGGTTTGCCCGGTGCCTGCCAGATGTTGCAGCGTTTCGTCCCGCAGGTTGAGGCGGTAGACGGCGTTGCCTTCGCGCAGGGCGAGGATCAGCGAGCGGGACGACGGTTCGAAGTCGAGCGCGCGGGGGCCGTTGACCGGTGTGCCGGCGAACTTTGCGCCGTCGGGCGTGGACCGTCGCCCGCCGGTGCCGATGAGCGTCGTGATGATCCCGGTCGCCAGATCGACGCGGCGCACGCGGTGATTGCCGATGTCCGCGATGTAGAGGTGTCCGGCGTCGTCGAGCGCGATCGAATGGGGTTGGCTCAACTGGGCGTGCGTCGCGGGCCCGCCGTCGCCGGTGTAACCGGGTTGACCCGTCCCGGCGACCGTCGTGATGGTGCCCGAGCGGGCGTCGACGCGGCGGACGACGTGATTCAGGCGCTCAACTTCGTAAAGGTTTCCCGCGGCGTCGAAACGGATTTCGTACGGCTCGTTGCAAAGCGCGGTGGTGGCGGGCCCTCCGTCGCCAGTGTATCCCTTTTTCCCCGTACCGACGACGGTCGTGATCGTGCCCGTTTTCCGATTGATCCGCCGGACCGTGTGATTCTCGACTTCGCAGATATAGAGCGCGTCGTCGGGTCCAAGCGTCAGCCCGAAAGGTTGTCCGAGGCCCGCGGTGACGGCGGGTCCACCGTCGCCGGTGTGCGCGGGTTGACCATTGCCGGCGATCGTACGGATTTCGGCGGCGCCGTCGGTGGTCGCGCACGCGAGGAAAACCAGGGGTATGCCAAAAAGAAGAGCGGGGCGCATGGCAGGGGAATGGACGATCGCGAGGCCGGCGCAGCGTGCGCGGCGGTTGGCCCGGAGAAAAGCTTATTGGCTTTTAGGGAGGTGCGTCGGCCGGTGAAGCTCCCGCAGGAAAACAAACCTGCTCCCGCGTCCCGGCGGAGAGCGTCCCTCCTCAAGGGAGGGCAGGCGTGGCAACGACTGGTTGACGACGGTGGTTTGCATGATGCGGCGGGATGGAGATACGGCGCGGGTGGAGGTAGGGGCGATGCGGCGAACGGATTTTGCCGCTGACATTCCGGGGAATGCGGCGACGATGCGCGGTCGATCCGTGGGCCGCAGTTTGTTCGCGGTCGGAGTCGATTGCGCTTCCCTCTCGTCAAGGTTCCCGACTAGTGCTCCGCAGAAAAACCGCCGATGAATTTTCGCTTCCTCCTGGGTGGCTTTCTGCTGGTGAACGCGGTTGTTGGCGGGGCGCCGGCGGCGGATCCGTTGCTGGATTGGTCGGCCGCGGACCGTTATCGCGCCGGCGTGACGCATCCGGCGGTGACGTTCAAGACGGCCGACCTGGCGCGGGCGAAGGAAAACCTGCGGCGTTACCCGTGGGCGCAGCGTTACGCGGCGGGTTTGGAGCGAAGTGCGGGGGTGGCGCTGCCGGGGCTGACGCCGGAGTATCTCACGACGATGATCCCGGAGACGACGCCCGGCGATCCGAAGTTCACGCCGTGTCCCGCGTGTCGTGATCAAGGCAAGCCGGTGCATCCTCACGGGCTGTGGAGCTGGACTCCCGCCGCGCCGGACCGGTTGCAGTGCGATGTCTGTCGCACGGTTTTCCCGCACGAGAAATATCCGGAGAGTATCGTGCTCAAAACGACGTGGGGAAAACCGCAGACGCTGACGTTCTGCGCCGCCGAGCCGTTCGTGATTTTCGGTTACAAGACGGGGCGGCCGAGTTTCGCAGCCAACATCCGCGCCCGGAAGGTGAATCACGTGGCCGGCGTGGTGCGCACGATGGCCGAGGCCTTTTTGTTGACCGGGAAAATCGAATACGCCCGTGGCGTGCGTGCGATCCTGCTGCGCTTTGCGGAAGTTTATCCCGCTTGGCTGGTGCACTCTGGTTACGGCGAATTTGCCGACCTCGATCCCCATATCGCGGCCCAGTCGATCAATAATCTGCCGGCCCCGGAACTGCTGGCGCCGCCCAACCGCCCCGACCGCAAGTTGCATACGGGCTATTGGACGGCGGGGCGCGCGAATGCGACCGGTATGGAGGCGGGCTTCGTACGCAAGATGGTCGAGGCCTACGATTTCACGTGCAGCGCGCGGGATGACGCGGGCCAGCTCGTCTACACGGCCACGGAACGGCGCAAAATCGAAAACGATCTGTTGCTGGAGGGCACGGTGCTGCTGGTGGGCGACAAGCAGATCAACAACAAGTCCGTCGGCAACCGCACCGCCGCGGCGCTGGTCGGGTTGTGCGTCGGGCATCCGGGGTTGGTGCGTTTCGGCTGGGAGGGATTTCAGCAGACGGTGAACGGCTGGTTTCTGCCCGATGGCACGACTTCGGAATCGCCGGCGTATGCGTTGATGACGCTCGGCGGAATCTGGGACCTCGCGCAGGCCCTGCGCGGTTATTCCGATCCGCTGGGCTATCGTGCACGCGACGGCACGCGGATGGACGCGCTCGATCCGTATCACGGCACGGGTTACGAAAGGGTCTGGGCGGAAATGTTCAACAGCCAGCAGGGCGACTTGCTGTATCCGCCGTACGCCGATTCCTACCGGACCTCGGCGCTCGGCGGGAATTTCGTCGAGCTGATGGTCGCCAACTATCCGGAGCGGCCGGAGTATCTGGCGTTGCTGAAGGAGATCTGCGGGCCGGATCTGGCCGGCGGGCACGCACCGCTGGCGCTGTACCATCGCGAACCGGGACTCGCAGCAAAGGTGGTGCCGCCGCTGGTCCTCCCCGACGGGTGCCCGCCGGAATTGCGCATCGGGCATATGCGCTCCGGCGCCGACGGGCGCGAGAGTTTGCTGCTGCTCAGCGCGAGCCGCTGGGGCAGCCATCACCATGAAGACAGCCTCAGTCTTTATTACTGGAAGAAAGGCGGCGAGGTGCTGTCCGATCTCGGTTACCTGTGGGACCATCCGCTGAAACACCAGGCGGGGCGCACCGTGGCCCACAACACGGTGGTGATCGATGAGAAGAGTCAGGTCACCAGGGAGCGGGGCGGCGACGTGTTGTTTTTCCGGACGTCGCCGCAGGTGAAGGCGATGGAGGCCGAGTCGAAAGCCTATCCGGGCGCGCAGCTTTACCGCCGCACCTCAGCGCTGATCGACCATGGCGGCGGCCGCAGTTACGTCGTCGATTTCTTTCGAGTGCAAGGCGGCCGGACGCAGGACTATGTCTACCACGGGACGGCGCCGAATTGCGAAGTCCTCGATCTGCAGACGACGGCGGCGCCGGCGGCTAAACTTTACGATTTCTCCGGCGTCCGGACCGGCGACGGTTCCGGCGTGTGGCGGGCCCGCTGGCGGGCCGGCGCTCATCTCACCGGTGTGGCTTGGAACGTCGGACAACCGGGGGAGCGGGTTTTGATCGCCGACGGCTGGGGACAGCGCGACTGGAAGAACTCCGACATCGGTGCGACCGTTCCTTACATCGTGCGCCGCGCCGAGGGTGCCGGGGCCAAGGTCTTCATGTCGGTGTTCGAGGGCCAGGAAGGGAGCGAGCCGTTCGTGCGCAGCGTGCGGCGGATCGATCCGGCCGGCACCCTCGCCATCGAGACCGCGCTCGGCACCGACTACGTGATGTCGCGACCCGGTTCCGGCACGCTCGCATTCGACACGAATGCGGGGCCGCGGCGCATCGACGGCCGGCTGGTCGTCGCGTCGGTGCAGAACGGCGCGCTCGCGTGGCAGTTTGCCGAAACGGGCGCGAAATAGTTTTCGCGCTTCAGGCCTAGCTTACAGCAGGCCCTGATAGGCGAGCCACTGCGCGCGGAAATATTTCATCACGCGCAACGGATCGGTGCTGGCCGGAATCTCGGCGAAGCAGAAGCCGGAGAAATTGATTTCGTTCAGGCGCGTGAGGAGCCGGCGGAACGGATATTCGTCCAGATAGAGATCGCGCATGTGCACGGTGAATATCTTCGATTTCACCAGGTCAAAATTGGCATCGAAGCCGGCGCCCTCGATGTCGGTTTGGTTCGAGTTCCAGCAGACGCCGACCGAGGGATGATCCGCCACCTGCATGATGCGCGCACAATGCGGCACCCGCGAGGTCTCCGGGCCGTGGATTTCAAGCCGGATCTGCTGGCCGTGGCCCTGCGCGAATTCGCCCAGTTCGCGCAGCGAACGGCCGATCTGCTCCAAAGTTTTTTCCTGCGACACGCCCTTGGGGAAGCCATTCGGCCGCACCTTGACGCCGGTGGCGCCCACGTCCTGGGCGAGCACGATGTATTCCTTGGTCGCGGCGATATCCTGGCGCAGCTTGGCTTGGTCAGGCGTGTGGTAGTCGAAGGCACTGCCGAGGCTCGCCAGCGCCACGGGCGAGTCCGCAAACCGCTTTTTCACCTCGGCCCGTTGGGCGGCGTTGAGCGTGACTTCGACGCCATGCTTGTGGGTCGTGCGCAATTCGACGCCCTCGAATTTCGTCTCGGTACAGTTCTTGATGATCGTCGGGATATCCCAGTCCTGCGCGATATTGTAGGTGACGGTGCCCAGTTTCATCCGGGACTTGCCGGTCACGAATGACGGCGCGGCTTTGGGGGCGGCGGCGAAGAGGCGGGAACCGAGGGCGGCGAGCGTGCCGCAACCGAGGGAGGCGTTGGTGAGGAAACGACGACGTGAGGTATTCATGGGGAGATTCGAAAATCGACTAGGCGGGTTGCGGATGGAAAATCATGGTCACACCGCCGCGCCGTTGTCGACCGACATTCGCAGTAGGGGCTGGGGCAGTCGGCTCACCCACCGGCTCGCGGCCGGCGAAGGGCTGCGTCACGCCGGCACCGGGTTCAAATCCGAGTCGGAATCCGACCGGCGGTCAGTTGACTTTCGCGGCGACCTCCTCCGGGTGGAACTCAAAACCGACGCCAAACGGGGCGGCGCTGACCGATACGGTGCTGATCCGTCCGTTTTCGATTCTCACGGTCGGCCATCCGTCGCGGCTGTTCCGATACAGATCGGGATGATGGTCTCGCATCCGCTGCTGCAGGGCTGGCGGCCAGAACGAAAGGCCGGCGAAATAGTGATGTCCGTTGCGCTCGACATTCGACACCCCGATTGCCGCCTGTACGGCCAGATCCTGCGGCATGGCCACCGGGCCGACGTTGCCCATGTCCTCCCCCGTGAACGACCAGCGTCCGCCCGGATCTTGCCGGCGGCGCTCCGCCATGAGGCAGGCGTTGGCCACACCCTTGAAGATGCCACGGCAGTTCTTGTGCGTGGTGCCCGCGTAACCCAGCGCCAGTGCCCGGGACGCGCTGGTCAGCTCGGCATCGGATTCGTCGATCGTAATCGGTGGCAGCGCCGTCCCTTCGTCCTTCAGCGCATGCATCGCCTCGCTGAGGGCAATTTCCCGGTGAAAGGGCTGCTCGACGAAAAGTACCCGCCGTCGGAAATCGGCCAAGGCTGCATCGCCGCAGATCTCCCGCCAAAATTCCTGGAACGAGGCGATGTCGCGGAAAGTTTCATTGCCATCCATGCTACAGGCGTAATCGGCGGGCGCGGCCCGGGCGAGCAGCCCGGCGACCGCCCGCAAACGCGGCAGGTCCTTGGGGCCGCCAACCTTCACCTTGAAGTAGCGCACGCCATACGTGGCGATGCAGGCTTCGAGGGAATGGGGCAGCCCGTCGTCGATCCGGTCTGGCGGAGAAATATCCTGGTCGGTCAATGGATCCGTCATGCCGACCGTGTGGCGAGCCGGGAGCCAGGGTGGCGGCGCGGCCGGCAGCCAGTCACTCGGTCCGGTAGCGGCCAGCCCGGCGTGGAGGGTGCCGAGTTGGATGCCGAATTCGTTTTTGCGCAGGGCCGTCCCGAACGTCAGTTTCCGGGCGCGGCAGAAGGCGTCGATCATCGCGCGCTCTACGAGGGAAGTGCCGAGATGCGCCAGCAACGGGGCGATGCGGTTTGCCTTCGCCCACGCATCCTGCCGGTCCCACAGGCTCCGCCAAAAGGCGAACGGGTTCGCCGCCGGATCCAGCGCGAGCGCGTGCGTTCGTGCCTGGCGGATCGCGTCGAGCATGTCGTCGATTTCCAGCCGGGTGTCCCGGAGCGGATCCTTGGTATACCACTTCGGCGACAGATTCTCCGCCGCCACGCCGGTCTGGATTACGCCGTCGAATTCGCCGGTCACCCGCAGGAAGACGTGCGGTAGCGAAGTCATCGTCGCGATGCCGTATTTGACGGTCATGCGGCTCTTCAAATCGACTCGGTAAAGTTCAGTCGTGAGCAAGCGCATGCCTACTGAAGAGTGATGAGTACAACGGGGCGCGAGAAAAAATTGCCTTTGGCCCCGGTGGCGGTCGCCAGCGGGTAAATGAAACGTTACCGGTCCCCGGACCAAGAGAGTTCGGGCGTTTTTCGATCGAGCGCATCTGTGCGACCTCGGCGCGGGCGCACCGGGCCAGACGACGGAAAACAATATTGTATTGGACTCCCGTGCGACTCCGAATAAACGAAGTAGCGTCGGCTCATCGCGGGCCTTGGTTGCCGTGCCACCCCAGAACTCCGAGTAATCACCGTTGGTTCGCCGAGCAGGTGCAGCCCAACGACCCAAACGGCTCACGGGCGGCGCGAATGACGGCAGGCGACCGCCCGGTCAATCGTATCATCCCAGTATCCTTGAAGAAGCACCCACTCCGATGAAAGAAAACAACCACATTGCCCTGTTATTCGGCTGGATCGCGTTTGCTCTGGCGCCAGCCTCGGCCAGCCAGGCGGCGGACGCCGCTCAAAACGGAGTCGTCACGGGACGGGTCCAGCTGGCCACCGGACAATACGTCAACAATGCGACGGTCGCGGTAAAGGGCACCAGCCTGAGCGCCCGTACCGATCAGTTCGGCATTTACCGCCTGGCCAATGTTCCAAGCGGCCCCGTGGTGATCGAGGTGACTTACACGGGCCAGGAACGAGCGGAGGCGACGCTCAACCTATCGGCTGGTGGCAGCCTTGAGCACGATGTCACGCTGAACGAGGTGAGCTCGGATATCCTCAAGATGCAGAAGTTCCAGGTGTCCGGCAAGGAAGTGATCGCCGAGGAGATTGCCACGCATGAACAGCGGGCCGCACCCAACATCAAGAATGTCATCTCGACAGATGCGTACGGCGACATCACCGGGGGCACCTTGGGAGATTTTCTGAAATATATGCCCGGGCTCACCGTGGAGTACAGCGATATCGAGGTCGCCGGGGTATCCGCGCGGGGCTTCGGCAGCGCGTATACCAACTACTCCAGCGACGGCGCGCCGATGGCCGGCGGTGACCTTTCCGCGACCCGCCGCACCCGACTCAATCACCTCGGTTTGAACAATCTCGCCCGCATTGAGGTGACCAAGGTGCCGACGCCGGCGAATCCGGCCGATTCGCTGGGCGGATCGGTCAACATGATCAGCAAGAGTTCCTTCGACCAAGCCGGGGGGAGCCGGTTGAATTACGGCGTCAGCCTGCAAGGGAACTCTGACCAGCTGACACTTTCGAAGGTCCCGATTTCGTTCGATCGCAAGGTCTACCTGGTCTTCCCGGCGTTCACTTTCGATGCCACCTGGGTGATCAACAAAAACTTGGGCGTCGTGATCACCGGGGATACGTCGCACCAGTATAATGAACAGCACATCTCGAGCACGACCTGGAACACGGGCGGAACGGGCACCGGAGCCTCGCTCACCAACCCTTATTTCCAAAGCTTCGGATTGATCGACGGGCCGCGGGACAAGCGCAGAAAATCCATCACGGCCAAGGTCGACTGGCGGGTTACGCCGACGTCGGTGCTCTCGTTCGGTGCCCAGGCAAATGGGCTTTTTGTCGACATCGGCACGAATACGTGGACCCAGAATGCCGGCACCACGGGCACGCCCACGCCGACGACCGGCGTGCCGATGACATTTGGCAGCAATTATACCAATGGTGCCACCGGCCGCGGCGCGGTCACGTTCGGCCACGGCTACCAAAAACAGAACGCGTTTAGTCTGGGCACAAACGCCCGGTATCGCTTCGACGATGGCATTTGGAGTGTCGTTTCCGGCCTTGGCCACTCCACTACCCGCCGGTTCGACCGGCGGGCCGATAGTGGTGGCTATTCCGGCGGATTAACGATTTCGCTGCGTGATCCGGTGCGGGTCAACTTTGCGGGGATCACGCCCGATCGACCTAGCACGACCAAGGCCTACAACAACGCCAATCAGGAAATCGACCTGTACAACATCGATAACTACGTGCTCACCGCGGCCACGTCTTCCGGATACTCCTACCGCACGGGGGTTGATTCGGCGGATTTGACGGTGAAGCGAAAGATCGGCTGGCTGCCGTTTCCCACCACCATCCAGACGGGTGCTTTGCGGACGAAGCAATGGATGAACGGCCGCCGCTGGAGTCCAACCTATACCTACAACGGCCTGGACGGCCTCGCCAGCACGCTGGAGTCACCTGCCCCCTACCTCAGCACGGTTTTCAATACCAAGGGCTCGCCTTTCGGATACAAGAACGTGCCGTGGGTTTCACCGCTCAATGTTTGGGACGCCTGGAAGGGAAATCCCAATCTCTTCAGTCAAACCACGGCACAGGCGGTTGCGGCGGAGACGTCTCGTATCGCGAATTCGCTCTATGTCGACGAAACCGTCTCCGCGCTCTACCTTCAGGCGGAAGCAAAGCTGTTGCAGAACCGGTTGAACGTGCTGGGTGGTGTCCGGCACGAGCGGACCGTGGACGATGGCGCTGGCCCCCTGTTCGATCCGAACGCCGTCTACGTGCGGAACGCGAACGGCACGTTGGCCCGGACGTCGGCCGGCGCTTTGATTCGCAAGCCGGAAGCGGGCGCGGTTGGCTCGATGGAAGAGTTGCGCCTGACCCGCCAGGAGCGGGGTGCACGTGGGCACAGTGTTTTTGCCGATTTTTTCCCGAGCCTCCACCTCACCTACAATATTACCGACAATTTCCTCGCTCGGGCCGCTTATGCCTTCACCTACGGTCGGCCGAACTTCGGTGACATCATCGCCTCCACTACGATTCAGGAAAACACGGATTTCACCAACCCGGACGCGTTGCCCGGCTCAATCACGGTCACCAATCCCGATTTGAAGCCCTGGACGGCCAGCAACTACGACCTCTCGCTGGAATACTATACTCCCCAAGGGGGCCTCTTCAGCGCGGGCGTTTTTCAGAAAGATATCAAGAATTTCTTCGGCAGCGGGACGAAGATTGCGACCGCGGCCGACTTGGCTGACTTCGGGCTCGATCCCCGTTATGTTGGCTACGAACTTCGCACAAAATTTAATGCGGGCGACGCCAAGGTCTCCGGAGTTGAACTGAGCGCCCGGCATTCGCTGGAGCGCTTCGGAGTCTGGGGCCGGGCCTTTTCGCTTTTTGTCAATGGCACCAAACTCAAACTTGAGGGAAACCAAGGCGCGAATTTCTCCACCTTTATTCCCCTCACCGTCAACTGGGGAGCCATCTTCAGAAAAGACCGGGTGGCGGTCACCGTTCGTTGGAATCATCGGGGAGAAGCCAACACCGGTGCCACCACGACGTTCGGGCCCGATGGGGGCACTTACAGCAAGGCCCAGACCCAGACCGATCTGACTTTCGAGTATCAGATCAACAACCGGTTGAGCTTTACCGCCAACGCGAGGAATATTTTCAACGTGAATGCGGTGCAAACCCGTTACGGTTCGCAAACCCCGGGCTACGCGCAGCAATTGCGAACCTCGGAATATGGATCCCTGATTTCCGCTGGCATCAAAGGCAGCTTTTGACGCCAGGATTTTCGGCGCAGATGGCATTGAAGTGACAGTCGTGTCTCATCGCCCGGGGCCGGACGAGTCGCGGCGGTCCAGTCAGACCGCCGCTTTGGCTCCGGCACCGAGAGCCCACCCTCATCAGCCAAACATTACCTGACGGCGCTGAAATCACCGCCTTTTTCTTGGCCGACATTTTCGGATTAAGTGTCTCAGCTTTCTCCCAAGGTAATAGCCAGTTCAGGCCATTCTCCCCCGATCCGCGAATTAGCAACTGAAGTTCTCCCCTATGATCCCTTCCTCCGCTTACCCCCGATGGTCTTCACCCTCGCTTCCCCCAGTGCGATTCGCTCTCGGTCTGATCGTGCTCTTCTCGTTCGTTGCCGGGGCGATGACCGGCGCCGAATTACGCGTGGGCCGCGCCAAGGTGGTCATCACGCCGCCGGTGGGCTGCGTGATGGGCAACTCCTATGGCGTCGAGGTTTCGACCGGCGTGACTTCCAACCTCCACGCCAAGGCGGTGGTGTTCGAGATCGATGGCGCCAAGGCCGCCCTCGTCGCCTGCGATCTCATCAGCCTGCATCAGCCCATCGTGGCCCGGGCTCGCGCGCTGATTGCGGAGCGCACCGGGGTGGCACCGGACCGGGTCATCATGGCTGCCACGCATTGTCATGCCGGCCCGCAGACCCACCCGCCGCTCTACAATCTCGGCCCCGAGAGGGCCCGGAAGCTCAGCCAAGCCTACGTCGAGCAGCTGCCGGGCCTGATCGCGGAAAGTGTGCGTCTCGCCGAAGCCGATCTCCAGCCCGCCAAAATGTTCGTGGGCCGGGGCCACGAGGACACGATCAGTTTCAATCGCCGCTACCTCCTGCGCAATGGGACCGTGACGATGGGCGGGCGGGCGCCCGACGTGGTGCGGCGGGTCGGACCGATCGATCCCGAAGTGGGAGTCGTCTACCTCGAGTCCCCGGACGGCAAGCCGCTGGCGACGATCGTCAATTTTGCCCTGCACGTCGCCATCGTGACCGGCACCAAAACCTCCGCCGATTATCCCCACACGCTCGCGGAAACCCTGAGCCGGGTGAAGGGGGAGGGCATGCTGACGCTCTTCATCAACGGGATGTCAGGTAACATCAACAACGTCGACGTCCTTCATCCCGGGCAGCGACTCCCGAGCGAGGCGGAGGCTGCCCGGGTCGGCACGGTGCTGGCCGCGGCGGTGTTGAAGACTTACCGGAACCTGCAGCCCATCGAGCCCTCGCTGTTTCGCGTGGCTTCGCGGTCGGTCCGAGTGCCCGTGCGGGCCGCGCCTTCGCCGCAGCGGATCGAGGAGGCACGCGCAATCTTAAGCCGGTGGGGGAAAGGGGCGCCTTTTGCCGAGGTGATTCACGCCTGGCGTGACCTCGATCTGGCCGAATACGGGCGCGACGGATTCTGGAACAGCGAAGTCCAGGCCATCACGTTTGGCCGCGAGCTGGCGCTGGTGGGCTATCCCGGCGATTCGTTCGTGGAGCTGGGATTGTTCATGAAGCAGAATTCCCCGTATGCGTTTACGTTCGTGAGCGAGCAGTCGGCCAACGGCTCCCTCAGCTACATTCCCAATGAAAAGGCGTTCCCCGAGAAGGCCTACGAGGTGCAGAGCGCCCGCGTGGCACCCGGCGGAGGCGAAGTCCTCGCGGTGGCCGCCAGCCGCCTCCTGACGGAATTGTTTCCCCG